>DATIPO010000214.1:0-9115 GCA_035471925.1 Acidobacteriota bacterium | reverse complement strand
TACGGCGGCGACGTGACCCGCAAACGCAAGCTGCTGGAACGGCAGAAGGAGGGCAAGAAACGCATGAAGTCGGTGGGCCAAGTGGAGATCCCTCAGGAGGCTTTCCTGAGCGTCCTGAAAGTCGACGAATAATGGCCCACCCCGGGCAGTCAGTTTCAAGGTGCCTACCTTGGGCAGAACTCAGTATCGCGCATCTCCACGGCTTCAATGCGGCGACTCGTTGGACGGGCACAGGTTTCGCCACAGGAGGGAGTGCGGCGACGGTGTTGGAGGGGTACAAGGGTTCGCCACGCGAAGGAGTGCGGCGACGGTGTTGGAGGGGTACAAGGGTGCGCCACGCGAAGGAGTGCGGCAACTGTGTTGGAGGGGTACAAGCTTCGCCACGGGAAGGAGAAGTCAGTTTCGCAGGTCTCCATGCTTCAACTCGGCGTTTGTGTCGGAAGTCAGGTCCGGGCTCGCTGTAGGCGAGCCATATGCCAGCCCAGGGTGCAGCGAAGCCGCTACGCGGCGAAGCGGAACCCTGGGTTATGGAATAAGACTCTGATGAACCCTGTAAGGGTGGAATAAATGAGGAGAAGATTGAGCCAGTATAGTCCTGCCGAAGAGGGCGACAGCGTCTCCAGCCCGCACGGTTCTGGAAGGCGCTGGACGACAACCCCTGGCCCGCTGGGACTCTACGTGCACATCCCCTTCTGCGTGCGCAAGTGCTTTTACTGCGACTTCAATTCGGGTCCGGTCGGAGAGGTCAAACGCCGCCGCCATCTTGAGGCGCTGGAAAATGAGATCCGCAACTCGCCTTATGGCGGCGCTCGCGCCCGCACGCTTTTCCTGGGCGGCGGGACACCCTCGGAACTGCGCCTCGGCGAACTCACCTGCCTTATTGAGGCTTTGCGCGATTCTTTCGACCTGAGCCCTCTCGAAGAGTGGACTATTGAGTGCAACCCCGGCACCCTCACGCCCCCATCCCTGGAGGTCTACCGCCGCCTGGGCATCGACCGCATCAGCTTGGGCGTGCAGAGCTTTCACGACGGACACCTCAAGGCGCTGGGACGCGTCCACGACGCCCAACAAGCCCGCACTTCCATCCGCTGGATCCGCCAAGCCGGCTTCGACAACCTCAACCTCGATCTGATCTTCGCCCTGCCCCACCAAACTTTGGACGAATGGCGGGCCGATGTGGAAGAGTCCTTTTCCTACCGGCCTGAACATGTCTCGCTCTACAACCTAACCATCGAGCCCGGCACCGAATTCGGACGCCGCCGTCAGGCTGGACTGTTGCTGGAAACAGCCCAAGATCTGGCTGCCGACATGTTCCAAACGGCCATCGACGACGCCGAGAAGGCCGGGATGATCCATTACGAGATTTCCAACTTCGCCCTCCCCGGACGCGAGTGCCTGCACAACCGCATCTACTGGCGCAACGAGGACTACCTGGGCCTGGGCGTTGGCGCCTCCTCCTACGTCGACGGCCTGCGCTGGACCAACTGCGGCGACTTGGACGACTACGCCCAGGGTGCCGCCCGCGGATGGGTCCCCCGCGAGGTAGAAGAGCGCCTGCCCGCCCGCCAAGCCCTGGGCGAAGAGATCATGCTGCGCCTGCGCACCCGCGAAGGCGCCGACTTGGCCGCCCTCTCAGACAAGTACGGCCTCGCCGCCCAAAACCTTTACGCCGCTCCTTTGCAGCGGCTGCAATCCGACGGCCTAATCTCCCTCCGCGGAACCTCAGTCACCCTCACTCCGCGCGGCATCTTTCTGGCCGACCAAGTCTGCGCCGAATTCCTGGTGTGACGGAGTGCCGTTGGACTGCAGGGCAAGAAGAACCCGGTTCGGGTTCCTCTTGCTCAGCTTGTGCAATCGAGGCCTGGGAGTAATATCGTCAGTGTTTGCCTGCCGATAATGGCGGGTCAATTGAAACGAGCTCCAGGACAAGCCACAATATCCCAGGGGTAATAACGATCTCCCATGATTAGGGCTTCGAACTGTTCTCTTTCTATGCTGCCGTTTCGATACAGTTCGAACAGTTCCACCTGTTCTCGCACCGTTACAGATCGTCGAAGCAGCTTCTCCACAATGTCAGGAGGCGACTCGTCATGCTCCTTTGTATAAGAGATGTTTCGCTCGGGAACATGACGGTTATGGAAAGGAGGTCTATCGGCCAGCAGCTCATAGTACACTTGAAAATGGCGGACTTTGCCGTCATCAACAGGCTGAATGTCGGAACTCGGTATGTTGCCGAAAATGACTTGCAGTGGATGGCTCTGGTCCAGCTTGGCATGAAGAGTAATCGGCCTCGTAGAGCCAACACCATTAAATGGCGATGCGGTTATAGTTATCTCGCAGTAGTCATTGGCAGCCGCCATATTTCCTTCAACAGCAAGTGCTAGCTTTGTAATGTCTGACATGGCCTGTTGATGAGTGCCGTCGCCGTACTTCCGTAAGCGATAGGCGTCGAGCCTCAAGGGGCTACCAGCGCTATACTTCGTGACGAGTCCGGCTGTCTTGAGGTCCGCGTGATTAGACTTGAACCGGCCTCGAATTATGCCTTTTTCATCTCCGCCCGTCTTAACCGAAGGATCCATCCGGGCGTCCCCGTGCAAATCTAACATTCGCACCGTCCATTCAAACGGGTATTCGTCATCGGTCCCGGCCGGTAAACCGGAAGCCTGGTCCTGGGGGATCTCGGACGTCGGGGTATCCTTATGGTTGATTTCAATTTCCTCGTCGTCGAGTATCAGCGCGCCCATGTACTCCTTGGAGCCATTAGGCTCGATTCCTAATAGGAGGGCCAGTGCCTCAAGGTCATATTGCTGATCGGACGATAGCTGCTTCTGACTGATGTATGCGAAGAAAGGGTAGTGGGGGGGGATCCGGATGTTGTCTTCCGAATAGTGATATTCGTTCGTCAGGACATCCGGCAGAACTGCCACAAAGCCTTTGGGGAGGCCGGCCCCGTCCCTTACGGGAGCGAAGGCGACGAGGCCGATAAAATAGACTTCTAAAGCGACCGTGCAGGGTTGCATGAGAGAGCCTCCTTGTTGAGTCAGGATCCTGTCCGGCTGAGCGGTGCACTTGCGCAGCCGAGCCGGAACCCAAGTTGCGGTTAGTGTGGATTCAGCCCCCGTGCACTCG
Organism: Acidobacteriota bacterium; assembly: GCA_035471925.1. Taxonomy (GTDB): domain Bacteria; phylum Acidobacteriota; class UBA6911; order RPQK01; family DATIPO01; genus JANQFM01. Next base: position 5,986 of record DATIPO010000214.1, on the reverse strand, counting down.
GAAACTCGCCCAATCGAGCGGATGGCTGAATCGGGGATCCTCCAAAGAGCTGATCTGGGCCAAGCGCAGCGCCGATGCGGCGTCGAGGCCCGAAACCAAGTGCTTGTGAAACTGGTACATCAACCGCCTGGAAGCCTCGTCGTTCACTTCCCAAAGAGTGGCGACGACGATTGGAATTCCAGCCCCGAGCAAGGCCTGAACCAAGGGCATGGCAGCCTCGCCCCCCAGGGGGCTTCCGCCCGCCGTGCGGCAGGCCGACAGAACGACCATGCGGGTCTGCCGGTCTCCCCGCAGCGCGAGCAGTTCGCGGGCGCTGAGAAGTCCTGAATCCGTGTCGGAGGCTGGGGACATCAGAAGCGCCGACTCCAGAGGATGGCGGTCATTGGCCAGAGCGTGCCCTGCAAAATGCAAGAAAGTGGACCCTCCCAGCATGGCCAGCAATTGCTTCTTGGTGGCTGACGCGCCCAAGTGGATCTCGGATGCTTCATAGAGCCCGGCGATCTGGCGGACTTCTCCTTCAGCTCCCGCAAGAGGAGGCAGTTGGGGGAAGAGGCTACGAGAAATAGCCGGGTTGCCGAAGGCCGAAAGGCTCGGGGGATTGCTTGACGCCAGTTGTCGGTCCCGCTTGCTGGCGACTATATAGGACGTCGCGCTGGGCGCCGTCAGAATCGCCAATTCTTCGACCAGGAAATGATCGGCCCCTTTGCGCCTCAAGGCGCCAAAGGGCAAGGCGTGCAGGAACTTGTCGGGCACGAAGACAGCTTGCGTGGCCTTTTTCAAGATCGGCCGAACACCACTGACCAGAATCGAATAGAGGCGCTCTCCAAGAGGATCGAGTTCTTGAGGCTCTTCTCTTCTTCGGATGGCTGCCAGGAAATCAGAAACCTGCGAGCGTAGTTCAGACTCGTCTATCGGAATGGCCCGAAAATGCAGGTCTGAGTCGAAGAGCCACCAGACCAAGAGGTGGTCACTCAGGACGGTATACTCGATCAGTGCGACACCTCGGGGCAGCTTCTCCAGGACTTCCTGCGACGTCATCGGCTGCGGGAAGCTGCTTACGGTCGCAGGGGGTGCGGTTCCGAGCCGGTCCAACAGGACCCGTGCCCGAGATCGCTCACTGTAGTCAAGGGCCAGCTTATCGTCGCCCCGGTCCAGTCCTTGCAGCCGAATCATCAAGTCGAACACCGGTCTGACCCGGTCCAAATAGAGTCCGCGAAAACGAGGCTGAGCGACGCTTTCCCGCAAAGAGTCGATCCACTCAATTCCCATCCTCAGTTCATGCTCGGCCTTGCCTCGTAAACCCTGCCTCAGATAAACCTCAGCACGAGGGAAATGAAGACGTCCGACGTGGGCTTCAAGGTCCATCTCACGGTAAAGGCCAGCGGCTTGGTCAAGAAGTCCCAAGGTCCGCTGGGGAGGATCCCAGTCCTGTCTCAATTCAGCTTCTGCGACAAGCGAATCCGTGTAGAGAATCTTCTTCAGATTGAGATCCCTAAAGTCCTCAATAAGTTGGCGCGCCTGCCGCAAATCCTGGAAGGCCGCCTCTCGCTGCCCCAGGCGGGCGCGAATGGTCACACGCCAAGACAGGACGTTTGCGACTGAGCGGGCATCGCCATTTTTGGCAGCCAAGCGGTAGGCTTCATTCTGAAATTCGAGGGCCGATCGGGAACTCCCGTTCTCCAATTCGGCAAGGGCCGCGCCCTGAAACATGTGGCGTGTGGCGGAGTCGTCTGGGTGGTCAACTGCCTTGGACATGGCCAAGTAGCGATGTTTCCAGGCCTCCTGGGGATTTCCGAGATAATCGAAAATTTCAGACAGCAAGGTGCTGAGCGCTGCCTGATTGAGTGAATCACCGCTTTTTTCGAATAGCGACAGCGACTGCTGGTAATGGGACAGAGCTGCACCTAGGTTGCCGAGGATCCGTTGGATGAGTCCCATCGCTCGATGAAGTCTCGCCGCGAGAAGGGGATACTTCTCTGAATCGGTCTGGTTTCTCAACTGCATAAACAGTGGAAGAGCTCTTCGATGCCGACGTTCCTGATAGTCGCAGATGATGACTTGATATCGCGCCCATTTGCTGAGAGGACTGCGGGCGGCCGCCAGGGTCTTTAAAGCGTTCTCGAAATGTGCCCGCGCCTGAGCGAAGAGGTCTCTCTCTTTCAAGGAGAGACCTTGGGCCAGGTCCAGATGTCCGACCATCAGGTGCTCTCGCCGTCCCGCCTCTTTTCTCGCCCGAGACTCGGCGATGACAGAGACCGAATCCGCGATCATCCAATCACCCGAGATCCTTGCCAGTTCAGCGCCCAACTGAGCGGCCTCGTGCAATGTCCGGTCAGCTTCCGAACTTCTCCCCTGTTGGGTGAGCTGCGCCCATTTGGGCAAGAGACGCTTTTGGACATAGAGAAGGCATTTTTCCGGGAAGCGGGCGACGACGGCAGCTACTGAATGACCTCCGCGTGAGGAACCCGCCGTCTGTAGCTCCAGCAATGCCTGGCTCCACGCCCGGTCCTGCGTGACCGTCGCCAGGCGCTTGCGCCGCTGTCGCGCTTCTCTCGCCCACTCAGACTCCTTGTCGATTTCAAGGTATTCTCCCCAGGCGTCGTGGGCAGTTTCGTTCAAAAACAAGAGCTCCAGCGCCACGGCGCGGGTGAATCTGATTTCTGGAAGCAACGGAGCGATCTCGACAGCTTCTGCGATTACCGCAAGCGCCCGTACAAGAGCATAGGGCTCCTGCTTCTGTCGTGCCTGGGTGAGATGGGCACAGGCCAAATCGTTAAGAATGCGTGGGTTGTCGGGCTCAAGGCGGCGTGCCTGCTCCAAGATTTGGACCGCATCGATTGGTTTGCCCCAGGCTAATCGCAGGAGAGCCAACTGTCTCAGCTTCTGTGCCGACGGCCCGGCGTCGAGTCCTCCCCTCAACATCGACTCGGCCCGAGCCAGCTCTCTGATGTGCATTGAATGGGATCCGTTGGTCGCATCGCGAACGGGGCCGTAGGGGAAGTCGCCGGCAAGACGTCCCTCACAAAGGCGGGTGTTTCCAAGGGCGCTGATAAGCACCCGCATAGCGCGAGAGGATTCGTCGTTGACTTGTGATCCTTGGGTGCAGGAATTCAGCGCGGCGACAGCGATTGCGGCTGCTAAGAGGGCGAATTTGCGCATTGTCATCCACGCCTCGGGCATCCTGAGCAGCAAAAAGATCAGGGGCGTTAGGTTGGCCAGTGAGCGAAACTGAGATGTTCATACTTGATTTCTCTTCCCACGTCAAGGACAGATGGGGATTATGAGGGCTCTCTTGCGGTTTTTTACTGGACTGGCAAGGTCGGCGGGGCTCAGTTAGGATATCGGCATGTGCCATCTTCGCTTCTTCGTCCTAACTCTGGTCTTGACCCTGTCCACGCCTGTTCTCGTCTTTGCACAGTCGGCGGAGCGGGAAGTGGTGGCGCCCGAAGGGGCGGACTTGACGCGGCCATACAGTCCGGCCGTTCGCTTTGGAGATTTCGTCTATCTTTCGGGGAGCGTCGGCAATGAGCCCGGGGGTCCGCTGAAGGAGGGATTCCAGGCTCAGGCCCGTCAGGTGTTTGAGAATCTGGGCTCGGGCTTGAAGGCTGCCGGACTTGATTTCAGCCGGGTGGTGCAGTTGGAGGCCTTTCTGTCGGATGCACGCTATTTTCAGGACTTTAACGAAATCTACCTGCAGTACTTCGCCGACGCCAAGCCCGTGCGGGCCACGGTGGCGGCTGACTTGCCGCTGACGGGTGCCCTGTTGGAGGTCTCGGTGATCGCGGCCCGGCAAGACCTGCCCCTGCGGCGGCTGGTGCCCGAGGGTTGGATGCCCTCGTCGCGCTACTCCTGGGGCATCAAGGCAGCCGATACGCTTTTCATCGCTGGAATGGTGCCCCGCGACGTCCCGGCAGGACGGCTCATCGGAGGCGATATCGGGGCTCAGACCCGCCAGTCGCTGAACAACGTGGGCGCCGTCCTCAAGGCCGCGGGAATGGACTTCGGCGACGTGACGGCCTGCAAGGTGTATCTGGTGGACGCCCGTCATTTCGCTCGGATGAATGCCGCCTACCGCGAGTTTTTTCCCTTCCAGGATCCTCCCAGCCGGGCCACGGTGAGAGCGCCTCTTATGTCCACCGCAGCGGGCATCGAGATTCTCTGCACGGCGGTCGACGACCCGCAACGCCAAGTCGTGATGGCCGAAGGCGCCTCGCGTCCCAGCAGTCCCTTTTCCCCCGCCATCCAGGCTGGCGGACGCTTGTTCCTCTCCGGCATGGTGGGCCGCGGACCCGAGGGCTACGGCGACTTCCGCGCTCAGACCCGCCAGACCCTTGAGAATTTGCTGGCCACGCTGCAAGCCGCCGGGCTCGATTACACTGACGTGCTGGAGGCCAACGTGTGGCTGGCCGACATCCGTTACTACGACGATCTCAACGATATCTATTCCCAGATGCTGCCCGAGGGGCCGCCTGCCCGCACGACGGTCGGAATGCACTTGATGGCGCCCCAGGCGCTGGTGGAAATCCGCATGCTGGCCGGAAAGCCCAACTCGCCCTAATCCTCAGCGGCGGTCGCGCCGATATGCATGACTGGAGGCTGGAAGCCAATCGGTGGCTTCCACCTGTCTCTCCTGCTCTGCGTGGCCGCGGCCGGATTGATCCGGCCGCGGCCAGTGACCGACCCGCATCTTCCTTGTCATAGCTATTTCAATTTCGAAGCCCTTGTGGTACAAATGGAGGCGCTCGCTCAGGATCAAGTCCTGAAGAACTAGCACCGCAAAGTACAGGAAGGGCTGTTTTGAGAATCTTTGCGCGCCAGTTGCGCCATTCTCCACAAACTTCGCTGGTGATCGTCCTGACCCTGACGGCTGCGATCGGATTCAACGTTCTCAGCTTCAGTTTTGTGGACGCCGTGCTGCTTGAGAGGCTTCCCTATCCGCAAGCTGACCGACTTTACTTGCTTTGGAACTCGCCTCCTAAGATACCCATACCTTTTCTACCATTGAGCGACTACAACGTCATCAACTATGCCCAGGCCAGCGAATCGTTCGAGTCGCTAACGGCCTTCCGCATTCGCTTCCGCGAGAACAACAGGGCCATGATCTTGGCAGGCGAGACGCCGGAATGGGTGGACGTGGTCATGACCGGTGCCAGCCTCAGCAGGACCCTGCAGGTTGAGCCCATCTTGGGGCGGGCCTTCCGCGAGGGAGAAGATCGAGCGGGCGCGCCCCGGGTGGCCCTGCTAAGCCACGCCTTCTGGCGCTTGCGGTTTGAGGGTGATCGAGACATTCTGGGCCAGAAGATCGTCTTGAACAAGGAGCCTCACGAGATCGTCGGAGTGCTCCCTCCCGGCGTTTACTTTCCCGTGCCTTTCCAGGATCTGGGAGGCAACTTCATCGGCACTCAGGCCCAGATCATTGTTCCGCTCCAGCTTGAGGCCGAGCGGCCGGCTCCCTTTTCCAACCGGAGCATTGTGCGGCTGAAGGCGGGAGTCAGCCCAGATCAAGCCCGCAGCGAACTGGAGCCGCTGGCCCGTCACTTCGCGCAGGAAATTTTTCCAGACCCGGATTTGGATGGCCTGACCGTCCTCCTCTCCTCTCTGGCCGAAGGAGCCGTGGGACATCTGCGGCGACCGCTCCTGGGCTTGCAGGCCGCTGCTTTCTTGATCTTGTTCATCGCCTGCGTCAACGTGGCCAACCTTATGCTCTCGCGGACGGTCGAACGGGAGCGTGACTGGGCTGTCCGCACCGCTTTGGGTGCAAGCCGGAAACGCATGCTGCTGTTCGTCGTGGCCGAAGGCGTGGTCCTCTCACTGCTGGCGGCGGCAGTCGGCTTGACGGCAGCCATTATCCTTCGCAACCCGGTCCTGGAACTGACTTCTCCCTACATCCCCCATGTGGAAGGAGTCGTCGTGGGCGGGAAGGAAATCGCCTTCGCGCTCCTGCTGGGCCTGGCGGCCGGGCTGTTGTCGAGTCTGATCCCGGCGT
>DATIPO010000213.1:0-56817 GCA_035471925.1 Acidobacteriota bacterium | reverse complement strand
CCCCGAAAAGCCCCCACGGCGCTGCGGTTGATGATCTGGATAGAGAGCACTGAACCCACGCCCAAGGCCACGCCCAGAACGGTCAGCAGATAGAGGCTGCGTCCCTGGCTGAAATGGGAGGCCAGCGTGCTGCGGAAGTAGCGGATCACTGGAGGGCTTCCCCCACAGGCCGGAGGTCGCTGCGGCCGCTCTCCAGAATGCCGCTGTGGATGTGCCAGCTCTGCTCGGCCATCTCGGCCAGCGAGCGGCTGTGGGTGACGTAGATGAGGGTGCTGCCCTCCTCCTCGACCAGCTTCAGCATGAGACGCATCACCGATTGGCTGTTCTTGTCGTCGAGGTTTCCGGTAGGTTCGTCGGCCAGAATGAGGCGCGGCTGGGGAAGCAACGCCCGGCAAATGGCCACGCGCTGCATCTCGCCTCCGCTGAGCTTCTGGATGTTGTCCTCGGACCGGTCGTCCAGTCCGACCTTTTCCAGCAGGTCCAGCGCCCGCCGCCGGAAGTCCTCGTACTGGCCGCCCGCGATCAGCTCGGGCAAGAAAACGTTCTCCAGGACCGTCAAGTGGGAGAGCAGGTGGAAAAACTGAAAGATCAAGCCGACCTTGCGGCGGCGCAGCAGGGTGCGGCGGCGGTCCGAGAGGCGGCTGATCTCCTGATCCTCGATGTAAATGCGTCCGCTGGAGGGCGCATCGATGCCAGCGGCCAAGTTGAGCAAGGTGCTCTTGCCGCTTCCGCTGCGTCCTACGATGGAGACAGTGCGTCCCCGGGGGACCTGGAAGCTGACGTCGCGCAGGACGGTGCGGCCGCCGGTGGGCGTGTCGTAGGTCTTGCTGACTTGCCGGAACTCAAGTACCGCCATCGCTTGTAAACGACGCTTATTCTGGTCCCGCCGTTTCAGCGGCGGCGGGCGCGGACCGCACTTCAGGCAGGCCGCCCCGGAACCGCTGCTCGTGCAACCGAGCGCGTGCCGGCTAATCAGGCTGAGGCCCGAAGCGGTGTGGAGGAAGTGCCCGTCCGCTGGCCGCCCGGTCTTGGGTCCGACTCCCAGGTTGGTTATAATTCCAGGCGTAAAGGGAGGCAACCCAGTGCCAGACATCGGACGCAGAGGATTCTTGAAATACATCGGCGCGGGCGCGTCTACCGCCTTGGCCGGATGGTCGGTCCTGGTCACCGGCGGGTGCGGTTCAGCCCTCGACGAGACATCCCCGAATAGCTTGCCGAAGGGCATTTGGACGCTGGGCGACGGCGCACCCGACTGGGAGCCGGTACCTTATCCGGCGCCTCTGCCGGGGCAGGATGCGTCCCGGCCTGACCGCCAGCGCTTGGCCCACTTCGCCGTGCAAGACACGCTGGTGCTGCCCGAAGGTTTCGCTTACGCCGTCCTGGCTCAGTGGGGCGACGAATTCGGCGCAGCGGGCCATCGCGTCCGCTTCGGCTACAACAACGACTACACCGGACTGACCCGTATCGCGGGCACCGAAGACGAATACTGGCTGCTGGTCAACCACGAGTACGTCTCGATGCGCCCCTGGCTGGAAAGCTGGGGCGAAATCTACGGCGGCGATCCGCCTGAAATCGTGCTGCGTCGCGAGGAGGGTCTGGAGGACGGCCGCCTCTCGGTCAACGGCTGGGACTTTCCCTCCAACGAGCTCGACCTCGACTCTTCCCAGGCCCGGGCCATGCCCGACGAGGTGCGGACGGTCCTGGCCGATGTGGCCCAGAAAGTCCTGGACACGCTGGGCGTGAGCGTCCTGCGCCTGCGTGGCACCCCTGATGGCGGGTTGCAGGTGATGGAGGACGCCGACGACCATAAGCGCATCTCAGCCTTTCGGGCACACAACGCTCCTCAAGCCGTCTTCCGCTTCAGCGGTCCGGCCCAAGCCCTGATGCAGGGACCTCCGCCCGGCACCATGTGCAACTGCTCGGGCGGCACCACGCCCTGGGGCACCTTCCTGACCTGCGAAGAGAACTTCCAGCAGCACAGCCAGGAAGAGATCACCCCTCAAGGAGAACTGGCCGCTCATCCCCGTTCCTACCTGAAGGCAGACGCCCACAAGGTGGACGACGAGATGCAGCATTCCCACCAAGCCCCCCTGCGCCTCAAGGGGCTGGGCCGCCTGCTCGATCCACCGCTGGACGGACGGCACTATGGCTGGGTGACGGAAATCAATCCCGAGAACGGCAACCTGACCAAGCACACCCACCTGGGGCGCTTCCGTCATGAGAACGTGGCCCTGCGCTGCCGAAAGGGCCAACCCTTGGCGGCCTACATGGGCGACGACCGGCGCGGCGGCCACGTGTGGAAATTCGTCAGCCGCCAACCGGTAGAGGACCCCGCCGACCCCTCCAATAGCCGTCTGCTGGAAGAGGGGACGCTCTACGTGGCCCGCTTCGAGAGCGGCTATTCGGGACGCTGGATTCCGCTGCTCCCCTCCACGCCTTTGCGCCGTCCCCAGCCTGAGCACTGTCCCTCGGGACACATGCACCTGCCCGACCGTCCTCGGGGAGGCACCGTCAAAGTCGGGCCCGAGTCCAGCCCGGAAGCCGAGATCACGGTCGAACAATGGATCGAACGCATCGAGTCCTTCGCCGGCAAGCCTTTCCAGGAATGCACCTTGGCCGACTTGGTCAACCCTTGGAGCGACGAGGCCGAGCAAGGCGTGCTGGGCGTGCTGGTGATGGAAGCCTTCGCCATGGCCAATTGCATCGGAGGGACTCCCACAGCGCGTCCTGAAGACCTGGAGGTGCACCCGCTCGACCAGAGCGTCTACATCGCCTTCACCGACGCCACCGAGGGCAGCGAGGGCTCTCCCGACCAGCGCGTCTTCCCCAACTCCAAGAAAGAGAACTCGCGCCAATACGGAGCCCTTTACCGCTTGGCCGAGGGCCCCGAGGAGGACGGCGGATCAGGTCCTGAGTCGGAAGAGTTTCATTGGGGCGTCTTCGTCAGTTCTGGAGAAGTCGCCGAGCAGGGGGGCGGATTTGCCTGTGCCGACAACCTGCTGCTGGACCCGGCCGGCTGCCTGTGGATGGTGACCGACATCAGCACTTCGGTGCAAAATTTCCCCACACGCAGGAGAGAGGACAGCGGGACCCTGCCGGGGCAAAAGTACTTTCCGGGCGTTTTCGGGAACAACGCCATGTTCTACATCCCCACACGCGGACCTCACGCTGGGCGTCCTTTCTGCTTCGCCACCGGTCCGGTCGAATGCGAAATGGCCGGCCCAACCTTCAGTCCCGATTCGCAGGCCTTGGTTCTCTCCGTTCAGCATCCCGGCGAGATCCACGGACAGGGAAAAGGACAGGAGGAGAAGCGCCAAGTCCACCTGGTGCGCGACCGGCAGGGAAAATCCTTCGAACAGGTCCGCACTGTACCGACGGGCAGCCATTTTCCTCACGGCCAGCGCGGACGCGCTCCCCGTCCGGCGGTGGTGTGCATCACCCGCATGGCCAAGGGCCACGCCTAGAGATCGGGGCGGGACAGGCGGCCGTCGGTTGGCGTGAGTGTGCTGCGCGGGTTGGAGAACCGCGGCCTCCCGGTCGCGCTCGTGACAGCCGGACCCCGGACGCAACTCTCCCAGAGAGCTTACAAGAAGCCGTTTCGGAAGAGATCTTAGACTGGCAGGGAATGGAAAAGAGGCCAGGAGGGAAACTTAGGCGATGTCCTTGAGGGTCAGTCCTTCGTCTTTGAGAAAACGCATGAGACCCTTCTTGGAGATGGTGCGCATGGCGCTGGTGGACACCCGCAGGCGCACGAACCGATTCAGTTCCTCGACCCAAATCCGCTTGTTCTGCAAGTTAGGCAACTGACGGCGGCGCGTCTTCTTGTTGGAGTGAGAGACGCGGTTCCCCGACAGGGGTCCTTTGCCAGTCAAAACACATTTACGAGCCATGCTGCAAATCCTCCTCTTCAGGAAGCGAGAAGCTTAGCATAGGCGGCACCTCAACATCAACCCGGGGGAGGACTTGGGGAAGGCCTTAGAACCTGCAGTCTTGGTCAGCCAGCACGCGGTAGGAGGCACTCTAGCAGTCTGCCTGGGCCGGCAAAAGGACTTCAGGGCGAAAGCGGGGTCACGGGCACCACGATGAACTGGCCCGGCTGGGTGCGGATCGCGGTGGCTGAGAACTCTTGAGTGCCCTGAACCCGCAGGCTGCCTTGGAAGGCACTGAAGTCAACCTCCTGATCCCATTCCAACTCGGTGACGAAAAGGGCCCGGTGGGCCAAACCGCCCAGTTCGAGGACAGCTTCAGCCACCGTCTCGCCGCCATCGTCGCGAAGTTGAAACTGGAGCTGCTGGGCCGCCCCCAACCCCATCAGGGCCACACCGGTGTTGTTCTGACCGCTCACCTCAACAGGTGCCACGAATCCACGCAGGCGCGGACTGTCGCCCACGCCCGTGGCACCGATCTCTCCGGCCTCGAAAAAGACGAACCCGGAGAGCGGCAAGTCGGAAATCACCTGCACCGATCCGGTCTGCAGCGGTCCCTGGCCGTCGGTGGCGAAGCGCACGGCGGCAGCGGGCGCGATTTGGGAATCCAGCCGTCCATCGATGAGCTGGCCGTTGAGATCCACCTCGAGGGGCTGTCCCGCATCGTTGCGCAGCCGCATCTCGAAGTTGGAAGCATCCTGGGCGTCGGTATTGACCAACTCCACCCGGCTGGAGAAGCTGATGCCGGCCTCGCTGCCGTCGCCGAACTGAGCGAAGTTGAGGATGAAGGTGTCGACCAAGGTGGCGATGAAGGCATCGCGTCCGGCGCCCTTCTGGGGCTGCAGATCAGAGGACTCGAGCGCCAGTCCCGAGGAGTCGGTCAGCCCGGCCAAGAGGACGCGTCCGCGGCTGTCGATGCGCACGGCGTGGACCTCGTCGCGTCCTGACCCACCCAGATAAGTCGAACTCAACAAGCGTCTCTGAGTGGGATCGAGGTGGATCACGAAGCCGTCCCGTCCGCCGCCGCTGGCGGCTTGAGCGGCATCTTCGGTGGGCAAGTCGGCGGAATCGGTGTGTCCGGCCAGATAGATCCGGTTGGAAGCGTCGAGCTTGGCGGCATTGAGAAAGTCGTCTTCGCTGCCGCCCAGGAAAGTGGAGAAAACAAGGGCATTGGTGGCAGTATTGAGGCGCATGACAAACAGGTCAAGTCCGCCGCGGATCTCGCTCTGCACCCCGTCCAGCAAAGTGAAGTCCTGGGAGTCGGTTTCGCCCGCCAGCATCGTGACGCCGAAGGCATCGACCTCGACGGCTCGGGCAATGTCGACGGCGTCGCCTCCGATAAAGGTGGAGTAGAGGACGGCCCTTTCCTCTACGTCGAAGCGCAGGATGAAGGCGTCGCTTCGTCCTTCGATGACAGAGTCGAAAGGCGATTCCAAGGGAAAGTCGGGGGAACGGGTTTCACCCACGATGGTAATGGGAAAGGTCTCTGCCGAGGGAGTCCCGAAATGCACGTCGTAAGGCCGGTCGAGCCCGCTCCCGCCCAGCAAGGTGGAAAATACGATGGGTCCCGAGGGCGCGAAACGGGTGATGAAGAGGTCTTCGCTGCCGTTGGGCTGCTCCTGCAGGGGTTGGAAAACGGGAAAGTTGAAGGAGGCAGTCGATCCCACCACGGTGAGTCCGCCGTTGGCGGCGGCAAAAATGTCGCCGGCCCTTTCCGGTGAGGACCCGCCCAGATAGGTTGAGCGCAGCAACTGGTCTCCCTGCGGAGTCAGCTTGGAGATGAAGAGGTCGACGTTTCCCCTGCGGAAGCCCTGGGTGGGATTGACGGTGGGGAAGTTGAGCGACTCGGTCTGTCCCAACAGGTAGATGTTGCCCGAACCATCCCGGCTCATGCGCCGGCAGATGTCGATGTCCGACCCGCCCAGGAAGGTGGAGAAGACCAAGCTCTGATTGCGGAAATCGACCAGCGAAAAGAAGGCGTCGAATGACCCGCCGGCTTGATCCTGAAAGGCATCTTGCAAGGGAAAGTCGGAGGAGGCGGTTTCGCCGCACACATAAAAGAATCCGTTGCCCGACTCCAGCAGGGCATAGGCGGCATCGTTTCCGGCTCCTCCCAGGTAGCTGAAGAAGGAAAGGACGGGATCGATGGTCAAGGGACGCGATTTGTCATACTCGCCCACCTCAATGGCCACGGTGTGCCCGTCCAACAAGCGGTAGCGGCTGGTCACCGGGCTGGGCCCTTGGGGTCCCTCCTGAAAGCTGAGGGGACGCAGTTGACGCAATTGGCGTCCGCCCGTAGTGATGACGAGATCGCCGCCGTCATCGAGTTGCACCCGGTCGGCGCCCTGCAGGCGCAGGCGGATCTGAGCAGGATCGGCGCCCGGTGCCACCTGGAAGTCGAATTCCAAGCGCTGGGGATCACCGTAGAAGACGGCGTCGATACCAGGGTAAAGCCCGCCCCTGAAGAGACGTCGGAAATGAGGGACGGAGGTGCGCCAAAGCTGGGGGTCATCGCCGATCAGGTGGTGGCTGACGGAGGACAAGCGGTCACGCGGTTCCAGCTCTCCCTCCAAGGCGCCGCTGAACTCGATGCCCAGAGAGGAGGCCGGAAGCTCGCCGTCAGCCGGAAAGACAAGCCGCAGGCCTTGCCTGGAGAGTCCGATCAGGTAACGCTCGCCGCGGGCCTCGAAGTCCGCCGCCGGACTGGGCGAAGGTTCAAAGTGGAGCTTGCGGCCGGGCAGCAGTTGATGCAGCCTCTTGCCGACCGATTCTTGCGGCGGAGTCCGCATCAGGCTCTCTCCATGGGGAGTGGGAGCGGACTGCGCGGCCAGCGCGGGAAAGGCTGCCAGCAGGATTGCGGCGGCCACAAAGATACGTTTTACAAGCCCGAGCGACTGGGTCAACATCACGCCCTCCATGCGGGCTTGAAAAGGCAAACTTACAAGCCCCGGCGGTTCGAACAGGAGTTTCCGACCAAGAGTATAGCTTGAGTGCGGCTAATTGTCACAGTTCCGCCAAGGGTTTTTCCGGTTCCCGCCGACCCCAAGCTCAACACTGAGCCTCAGCACTGATCGTCCAAGCGCCGCAGAATGTTCCGGCACTTTTCAAGATCGCGGCGGCTGCGCAGAAAACGCCGGCGGATCTTGCCCTTGTGCAGCACCGTGCGCAGCGGAAAGGGGCGCATGAACCCTTCAAGTGCAGCCTCGGGCGGAGAGCCCGGTCGGAGGCGGCAGCCCTTCTCAATCAAGCGGCGGGCCCGCGACTGGAGGTCCATCAGGCGCCCGTAGCCCAGTTGAAAGAACGACTGCAAAAAGTGACGCTGCACGCCACGGGACGCTTTCTTCAGGTCTCCGCCGCTCCAAACATCGAGTCCCAGGCTGATGGTGGCCACGGTCTTGCGGATGCGTCGCTTGAGGCGTTCCGGCTGAGCCGGACTGACCTGATCGGCGGAAAGCACCTTGTTGCAGAGAAAGGCCAGCTCTTCCATCAGATGCAGCGAGGGTTCCGGGTCTTCGATAGCGGCGAAGGCCTGCAACAGCAGATAGGGTCCCTGTTCGACGGCCGGCAGCATCACGGGCAGCGTGCTCAGGTCCTCCAACGGCTGCCAGTCCTTCTGCGGCAAAGACTCGTCGGGCGGCAGCGGGGTGTAGATCTCGATGGCATCGTAGTAGTCCTGAAAGCCCAGATCCTCGAGCCTCGACTTGCGGCTCTGGTAAGCCAGCTCCTGGGTCTCGGTGGAGGTCCTGAGTGCGGCCATCCCCAGCAGAAAGCGGGCTCTCTCAGGATCGAGCTCGTAGAGCCTGAGGATCAGCGAGCGCATCATGCGGGCCGCTTCCGGTTTGGCCGGCAGCACCAGGAAGTAATGATCGTCGGGAGTCATCAGTGATTCCCGGCCCTTGGGCCCTAGGTCGTCGAAGACCTGATCAGGGCTTTCGCGCACGTGAATTTGCAGCATCTTCTGGAAGGCGTTCTCCCAGATCTCCTCTTCCACGGCCCTGATCAGTTTCTTGGCCACGGCGTCGTGGGCACCGCTGATGAATCCCTGGCGGTAAAGGAACTGCCCGGGACTGAGTCGGTCGCGCCGCCAAAGGTCGAGGTCGAGGATGCCCGTCCACTGTTCTTCGGTGATGTGAGGCAGCAGTTGCGAAATCTGGTCATCGCTCAGTTCGCGCAAGCCGTAGTAGAGTTGGGCCACGGGCAGACGGCGGATGCGCGAGCGGGTTTCAGAAGAGGCCAGCAGGCGTCCTAAGTCGACCGGCGCGTAACAGGTCCGGTACACCAGCTCTTCGGGCCGCCGCATCAGTCCGGCCCTCTCTTCAGAGGAGATATCGGTCTTGTCGTTCACGTCCAGAAGTATACCGGTCCCTACCCCGCCCTTGTGCGATCCGCCTTGCACGGTCGGCGACCTCAAGGCATCATAAGTCCCTAATTCATGAGCCGCGAAGCCGCCGTCCTTTTCACACTGATCGTCTACAACGCCATCCTGGTGCTCATCGGACTGCTCTCTCAGCGCCGTACCAAAGACAGCCTCGACTTCTTTCTGGCAGGACGCAAGCTGGGTCCGATGGTGGCCGCCATCAGCGCTTCGGCCAGTTCATCCTCAGCCTGGACGCTGCTGGGCGTCAGCGGAGCCGCCTACCTTTGGGGACTCTCGGCCTTATGGCTCTTTCCCGCCTGCGTGGGAGGATTTCTCCTCAACTGGTACGGCGTGGCCCCCGCCCTGCAACGCTACAGCCGCGAAGTGGACGCCATGACCGTCACCGACGTCTTAGCCGGACCTCCCGACCGACCTCTTCACCGCACCCTCTCGGTGACGGCCTCGCTCATCATCCTGGTTTCGCTGGGCGCCTACGTGGCCTCGCAGTTCCTCAGCGCCGGAAAGACCTTTTACGAGACCTTCGAGATTCCGGTCTCCTCCAGCATCCTCATCGGAGGCGGCATCGTCATCCTCTACACGCTGCTGGGCGGATTCTGGGCGGTCAGCATCACCGACACGCTGCAGGGACTGATGATGGCCGCAACCGCCGTCCTGCTGCCCGTGGCCGCCTTCATGCAAGTGGGCGGACCGTCCGAGCTGTGGGACGGGATCAGCCAGGTGGGACCGGACTACATGAGCCTGACCAAGAACTTGGGCCCGGCTGCGGCGCTGGGGCTGATCTGGGGCTACCTGGGAATCGGACTCGGCTATCCCGGCCAGCCCCATGTCGTCAACCGCTTCATGGCCTTGCGCGAAGGACGCCGCTCGCTGGTCCACGCCCGCCGCATCGCCATCACCTGGGCCCTGCTGGTCTACTCGGGGATGCTGCTGCTGGGACTGTGCGGACGCGTGCTCTATCCCCGCCTGAGCGACCCTGAAGTGGTCTTCGTCTCGGCCACCAACGAGCTCTTCCCGCCCATCGTGGCGGGCATCATGGTGGCGGCCGTGCTCTCAGCCATCATGTCCACCGCCGACAGCCAACTGCTGGTGGCCGCCTCCTCGGTGACCCACGACCTCAAGCTGGGCGGACGCTCGACCCGGCATATGCTGGCCCGCTCGCGCTGGGTGGTGCTGCTGCTTTCGGCCGGAGCCATGGTTGCCGCACTGCTGGGATCGCAGGAGATCTTTTCCAGCGTCCTCTTCGCCTGGACGGCGATGGGCGCGGCCTTCGGTCCGGCGTTGGTCACCAAAGCCCTGGGCTATCCCCTGTCACCCCGGCGCACTCTGACCGCCATGTTGGTGGGATTCTCACTGGCCGTGGCCGCCTACTACCTCTTTCCAGCCTCGGAAGACAAATGGATCGAGCGGGTCCTGCCCTTTGTGGCCGGCTTGCTGGTCATCATCTTCCCTTGGGGCCGGCGAGATGAGGACAGCCGGGCGTCCTGAGCGAAGTACCGGCGGATCGGCGCACAGCTTCAAAACGCGCCCTACAGACCGCGTCAAGCCGCGGGACGGAGCGGGACGGAAGGCGCCCTTCACTGGCCCTTCAAAAGCTCGTCGAGCAGTCCCCGGACGCGATTCTCGACCTCATTGCGGGAAAGGCGGAAGGCGGCCCGGATCTCGGCGGGACGTCCCCGGAACCTGGCAGGATCGGTCAGCGGCCAGTGCTGGTGGCGGACTCCCGAGGGCATGGGCGGGCACTTGTCACGGGCATCGCCGCACAGGGTGACAACCACATCGTACTCGGAAAGATCCTTCTCCGAGAGGTCTTGCGGAGTCTGGCGCTTGATATCGACGGCCGCCTCGTTCATGACCCAGACGGCGTAGGGATTGATTTCGTCTTTGGGCTCCAGGCCCGCGCTTTCAGCGATCACCTTCTTGCCGCCATAGTAGCGGGCGAACCCTTCGGCCATCTGACTGCGGGCCGAGTTGCCGGTGCAAACGAACAGAATTCGAGGTCTCTTTGCCATAGCGTATCCAGTTCTTGCCGCCGCCCCGCCGCTTTCATTCCGACTCTGCCGGGGCCGACAGGCCGACATTCTATTCGATTTGTCCGTTCTTCTCCACCTGCCCGGTCAGAGGCTGCGCTGAAGGCTCGAAACTGGAAATTATTTCCAAATAAGCCTGCTTGGACCGGCTTTTCTCACTTGATTGTCTCCGACATCTGTGGTAGAAACTTCTTCAAGTGTCGTAGACACGAAGCAGGGGCCAGTCGGGGGGAAGATATGTCTGGAACGCAATCGGTTCGTCTAACTCGGTTTGAGTTGGAGATCATGGAGGCGCTGTGGAGCTTGGGACGGGCCTCCGTCCGGGAACTGCTGGAAGCCTTGCCCGAGGAGCGCCGGCCAGCCTACACCACCGTGCAGACCATTGTACGCAGGCTGGAACGCAAGGAGGCGCTGCACCAAGTCCGCAAGATCGGCAACGCTCACGTCTATCGGCCTTCCATTTCTCGCAAGGCCGCCTATGGACGGCTGATCTCCGATTTCCTCGACCTCTTCGGAGGTTCGCCTCGTCCGCTCATCTCTCACCTGGTCGAGAGCGGACAGTTGGGGCTGGACGATCTCAAAGAAGTCGAAAGCGAACTGGTTGCGCACCACTGAATCTCCCGCTGAGGAACTCATGAGTACGGCAACCGCCTCCTTTCCCCACTTGGACTCAGCTCTGGCTGACTTGGCCAACAAGAAGCGGCAGTGGCACACGCTGTGGACCAAACATCTGCTGGAGCTGCTCGTCCGCCTGCGGCGCGACTACGCCCAGGTGGCAGAGCGCTGGGTGGAGATGTCCTGCCAGGCCAAGGGTATCGACGCTCACGCGCCCAGGGCGGCAGAAGAGTGGCTGGGAGGCCCTTTTTGCGTCCTCCGCAATCTGCGGCTGCTGGAACAGTCCCTGCGTGAAATCGAGCGTTTCGGACGCCCCTCGCCGCCCCGCTTGCCGCGGCGCCTTCCCAATGGACAGGTGACCGTCGACCTCTTGCCCGCCGACTTCTATGATCGCCTGTTCTACCGGGGCTTCTCGGCTGAGATCCGCCTTCAGCCCGAGGTTACGCTGGAGAACTTGGCCGACCACCAGGCCCTGCCTCACCAAACCCATCCCCAAGGACGCTTATGCCTGGTGCTGGGGGCCGGCAACGTCTCGTCCATCGGGCCCATGGACGTCCTCTACAAGGTCTTCAATGAGAAGAAGTCGGTGCTGCTCAAAATGCACCCCGTAAACGAGTATCTGGGTCCGCTGATCGAAGAAGGCTTCCAAGCCCTGATCGAGCACGACCTGCTCAGGATCGTTTACGGAGGCGCCGAAGAAGGTTCCTACCTGTGCCACCATCCGGCGGTGGACGAAATCCACATCACCGGCTCGGACAAAACTCATGACGCCATCGTGTATGGCGCGGGAGCGGAGGGGAGGCGGCGCAAAGAGGACGACGAGCCGCTTCTGGACAAGCCCATCACCAGCGAACTGGGCAACGTTTCCCCCGTGATCGTGGTTCCCGGCCCCTGGAGCCGTTCCGACTTGGCTTTCCAGGCCGCCAACTTGGCCTCCATGCTGGCCAACAACGCCGGCTTCAACTGCAACGCGGCCCGCGTGATCATCCAGCAGGGAGGATGGGATCAGAGAGGAGACTTGCTGGAAGCGCTGCGCCGGCAGTTGGGGCGGCTTCCCACCCGTCAGGCCTACTACCCGGGCGCCCGGGAGCGATGGGAGCGCCACCGCCAGGGACATCCTCAAGCGGAAACCTTCGGCAACACGGACCCCGGCCAATTGCCCTGGACGCTGATACCCGACCTGCCCCACGACCAAGACGACGTCAATTTCACGGACGAAGCCTTCTGCGGACTCTTGTGCGAGACGGCGCTGCCGGCTTCCTCGCCGGCTGAATTCGTGCGTCAGGCAGCGGATTTCTGCAATCAACGCCTATGGGGAACACTCAACGCCGCCCTGCTGGTCCACCCGGAGTCCCTTCTCGACTCTGAAACCGCCGCCGCCGTGGATGAAGCCGTCGACGGGCTGCGCTACGGGACGGTGGCCGTCAACCACTGGCCGGCGGTCGGCTACGGATTGGTGTCCACCTCATGGGGAGCCTATCCGGGGCACACCTACCGCAACATCCAATCCGGCATCGGGGTAGTGCATAACAGCTACATGTACTCAAGCATCGAGAAGTCGGTCGTGCGGGGGCCCTTCCGGGTCAGTCCCAAGCCGGCTTGGTTCGTGAACCACCGTCGCGCCCACCGTCTGGCCCGCCACTTGACCCGGCTGGAAGCGTCTCCCTCCCTCAAACACCTGCCGGCAATCTTCTGGAATGCCCTGCGCGGATGAGGAACCTCTCCGCCGAGCGGAGGGCGTCAGGGCGGTTCGAACCCAATTGTGACGGAACTCACACTTTCTCAGAGTCGGGACGGTGTATCTTCTTGTACGCGAATCCAAGTGTTCATCATCGTACACGCAAGGGACGTCCCTTTCCGGGGCGTCCCGCTTCTATACACCTTTGCCCAGCCTGCCTCACCTCGGTGACAGACCCGAAGCCCACCACGCCGATCTCGACTGGATTGCCCTCTTGGTCGCGGAGGTTCAGCACAAAAGGTGCTGTGGATCGTATAGATCAGGGGTGAAAGGGCCACACGCGCGCAAAGTCATCCACCAAGCTCAAATGGGCCGGAAAAAGGTCGGGATTCAGATTCCGCGACGGCACAGCCGCGGCGGTGATCTTGATCGCCCTCTGCGGGAACTTCCATGGTCAACGCCGTTGCGGTCATCAATTCGGCACCCCGGAAATGGCGGTGCCCCGGAAGCGTGAACCAGCCTTGCGGGCAGTCTATAATGGCCCGCTGATGATTTCGCTGAATCACATCGAGCAACTTCCGGTGCGGGTGCGGCGCACGATTCCCGCCGATTACCTGGACGACATGGGACACATGAACGTGCAGTTCTATATGGCGCTTTTTTCGGACGCCACCAGCCGCATGTTCGAGGCCTGCGGAATGGGCCGCCAAGTGGTGCGGAAGCATCAGCGGGGTGCCTTCGCCCTGCAGCACTTCATCCAATACCGTTCCGAGATTCATGCCGGAGAGGTCGTTTCGGTACGCATCCGACTGCTGGGACGCACGTCCCGAAAGCTCCACATGATGGACTACTTGGTCAATGAAAGCCGCGGCGAGGTCGCCGCAACCTTAGAAGCCCTGGGCGCCCACGCCGACCTGGAGACCCGCAAGATCACCGCCTGCCCGCCTCAAATGGAAGAAGGCCTGCAAGCGTTCCTGGAACAATGCCGAGCCCTGGACTGGGAGTCGCAAACTTGCGGCTGCATCCGGCTCTAGGTCTCAAGGCCGCTCCCAACCCCAGGCCCGCCGAGCAGCGACCCATCCTCGGCGGGGCCATGCTGCCATCATCACCGAAGCAGCGCACCCGGCCATCGGCAGACCATGCAGCCCATCATCAGCAGAGCAGCGCACCCGGTCATCGGCAGACCATGCAACCCATCATCAGCAAAGCAGCGTACCCGGTCATCGGCGGGCCATGCTGCCCATCATCACCGGAGCAGCGCGCTGGTCATCGGCGGGCTGTGCCACCGATCACCTGTTGGAAGGGCAACTCATCAATCGTACTGAGCCAGAGCATGACCTTCCCGTCCCTGAAAGGGACGCATAAGCCAGCCCAGGGTAGAGCGACGGCGCGCAGCGTCGGAGCGGCACCCTGGGTACCGCAATAACCATAAAAAAACCCCGAAAGGGTGGAATAAGCCTCCGGGAAGCACTGCTCCATGCCGTTGACGTGCTTACAAAGGCCCTCACTGGGTCAGGCGGCGAACCTGGTCGAGAGTCCGGTTGACTTCTCGCAGGCTGCGCAGCAGCAGGCTGGCCTGCTGTCCTGCTTGGCTGGGATCGCGGTTTTCGACGGCCTCAGCCAGTCCCGGCAAGGGCTGGCTGGCGTAGCCGGTGTAGTAGCCCGGGGCGTAAATGGAATGGCGGAACCAGGGGCGTCGGGGAAGTCCCTCAGAGAGAAGGAAACCGCGCTCAGCCCGGCGCAGCAAGTCGTTGAAGCGGCGGCCGCGGGCTTGGTCGAGGCCCTCCTCAAGGATCTGAGCCATACCGGTGCGGATGCCCTCGCCGATGCGCTCCATGGCCGAGGCTTCCTCTTTCAGCTTGGCCCAATCGATCAGTCCCCCTCCCAAGCCGGAGGCCTTCTTCTCCAGATCCTCCAGGTAGCCGTTGATGGCCCTGCCGTACTCGGCGTAGTTGAGGGGCAGCAGTTCGGCATTGGCCAGGCGCAAGGCCGCCCGTCCCCAGATCTCGGCGATGGCCGGATGGTAGTGCCATCCGGGATCTCCGAACTGGTCCATCCAGTAATGGGAGTCGTAGAGGGAATGGTAGACGCCGTAGTCGCCTCCGAACCCCATCGACAGCGAGGGGATTCCCAGGTGGTCGAGAAAGACCGTGTAGTCGGATCCGCTGCCCAGGTCGCCCGGATCGGGACGGTTCAGGGCTTGCTCGCGTCCCTTGTTTTGAGACTCCAGCCAGAGGTCGTGGACGGCGCGCCGGGTATCAGGGTCCTGCACCCTCTGAGTAATGTCGAGCAGCAGGTCTTCCAGGGCGGGAACCGCGGAGGCCCCGAAACGTCCGCCGGCCACGCCCACGTCGACGTTGAAGTAGGCCACGGCCTTCTGGGAGAGTTCCTGTGCCAGTTCTTCGCCCCATTCGGTGGAGCCGATCAAGCCGTACTCCTCGCCTCCCCAGCCGGCCAGGATGATGGTGCGGCGGGGGCGGAACCCTTCTCTAAGCAGCCGTCCCAGTCCCGAGGCCACCTCCAGCATGGCCGTGGTGCCGCTGTTCGGGTCCACGGCTCCGTAGGTCCAGGCGTCGATGTGGTTGCCCAAGATGATCCATTCATCGGGAAGCTCGCTGCCCTCGATGCGGGCGATGACGTTGTAGACGGGACGGCGGGCGTGATCCATCTCCAGTTCGAGGCGCACCCGCGACGGTCCCGGACCCACGTGGTAGGCGAAGGGCAATCCGCCCTGCCAGCCGTCCGGCACGTTGTGTCCGCCCAGAGCTTCCAAAATGGGCCGGGCGTCCTCGTAGGAGAGGGGCTGAGAAGGAATTCGGGGGACATTGACAGCCTCTTCGAAGCCCAGGACTTCAGCGTCGGCGGTGGAGGCGGTTCCGGGCGACAGCGGATCGCCGGGATGGACGAAGATGTACTGCACACTGCCCCTTTGCACCGCACTGGGCGGACGCATGGGTCCGTGAGGAAAGATGTCGCCGCGGAAGTAGCCGTCGTCGAAGGGATCGGAGTAGATCAGAACCCCCGCCGCGCCATGCTCTTCGGCGGTCTTGACCTTGACCCCGCGGAAGCTGCGCCCGTAGCGCGCCAGGACGATCTTGCCCCGTACGTCCACGCCCATCTGGCGCAGAGCGGCGTAGTCATCGGGCAGCCCGTAGTTGACGTAAACCACTTCGCCTTCCACCTGTCCCGAGGGAGAGTAGGCGTGGTAGGGGAGGATGACGTCGCGCGAAAAGGAGTCCTTGTCGAGTTCGTAGCCCTTTTCCTCAAGCAACAGTTCGCGCTCTTCCGGCTCCAGCAGCCTGACCGACACCTTGCGGGGGAAGGGCAGCCAAGCCTGGTACTCGGCCAGATCGGCCTGCAATCCGCTCTGACGGAAGTGATCGAGGATGTACTCGGCCACCTTCCTCTGGGAGGGCTGGCCTTCGACGTGAGGTTCCTCGGTCAGGATGCGGTGATGACGCCGCGACGTCAACGGGGACGGGACCGACCCGAACAGCGCCTCAAGCTGCAACTGCCGCGGAGCGCTGCGGCTGGAGTACCCGGCTGGGATGTCCGGCGTCCGCGTCTCGGCAGGGTCTTGATCAGAGGGCTGGGCGGCCAGGAAGGGAATGAAAAAGAAGAGGATCAGGAGAGGCAAGGAAGAGTCTTTGGGCATGGTTGTTCGGTCTCCGGGGACTGCCGGCATTGTGACGCCGCCCTTTTGCACGCTTAGCGTTGGGGATTTTTCGCCGCTGGAACCCGGGGGTTCGCCCTTGCAGCGTCTCGCTGGCGGCGGGCTGACTTTCAACACCGTTTCAACACGAGTCAAGGATTGGCGATCTTCGGGCCCCGCTTGGGGAGTGGCAGTACCCACCGCCTTTCGAGGCCCGGCGATTCTCGATTCGACTTGGGGAATTCTGCCTGGCTCCCGGTCTGCCGGCCTTCCCCAAGCCCCGGCTCACAACCTGACGGCCCCTTCCCTCGGGAATCGGCGCTTGTGAGCGGGTGCTTGCGCAGCTTAGTTCGCTTGGCCTTCTTTGCCGTTGTTTTCCAGGAAGGCTTTGAGTTTGCGGCTGCGTGAGGGGTGGCGCAGCTTGCGCAGGGCCTTGGCCTCAATCTGGCGGATACGCTCGCGGGTTACCGAGAAACGCTGGCCCACTTCTTCCAGGGTATGTTCGCTGCCGTCTCCGATGCCGAAGCGCATGCGGATGACCTGCTCCTCGCGGGGCGTGAGCGTCTGCAGGACGGCTGCCGTCTGCTCCTTGAGATTGAGGTTGATGACGGCTTCGGCCGGCGAAACCACGCCGCGGTCCTCGATGAAGTCGCCCAAGTGGCTGTCTTCTTCCTCGCCGATGGGCGTCTCCAAGGAAATGGGCTCCTGAGCGATCTTGAGGATCTTGCGCACCTTGCTGACCGGGATGTCCATCTTCTTGGCGATCTCTTCGGAAGAAGGTTCGCGCCCGTATTCCTGCACCAGGGCCCGCGAGGTGCGGATGAGTTTGTTGATGGTCTCGATCATGTGCACCGGAATGCGGATGGTGCGGGCTTGATCGGCGATGGCGCGGGTGATGGCCTGGCGGATCCACCAAGTGGCGTAAGTCGAGAACTTGTAGCCGCGCTTGTATTCAAACTTGTCGACGGCCTTCATCAGGCCGATGTTGCCTTCCTGAATCAGGTCGAGGAACTGAAGTCCGCGGTTGGTGTACTTTTTGGCGATGGAAACCACCAGCCGCAGGTTGGCCTCCACCAGTTCTTTCTTGGCGATGTCGGCTTCCAGCTCGCCTTGCTTGATGGTGGCCAGGGTGCGCTTGAGGTCGGGCGAAGCAGCCTGCACCTCTTCTTCGACCTCGTGCAGCTTGCGCTCGATCTCGCGCAGGCGCAGCTTCACCTTCTTGGACTCATCCAGCTTGAGGGGCGATTCCTGGAGCTTGCGCAGCTTGCGGGCCTCGCGCTCCAGCTTGATGACCTTGCGGACGGTCTTCTTGATGGCGTCCACCAACTCTTCCAACACCGCCGGCTGGAACTTCAGGTCGCGGATGATGCGGGCAATGGGAATGCGGTAGCGGGCCAGCATGGAGAGGAGCTTCTTGTACTCGGCCGAGTTCTTCTTGGTCTTGCTCAGCTTCTTGCGGGCCTTGACGGCCTCTTTCTGAAGCTCCTCGATCTTCTTGACGTCGGCGTTGATGGACTTCCTGCGGTCCTCCAGCACCTCCTCGGTGATCTCGTCTTCGGTGAAGATCACGAGGTTCTTGATGTTGATCTCTTCGTCGTTGAGGTCATCCCGCAAGCGGCTGATCTCGCCCACCACGACGGGAGAACGCGACAAGGCCTTGAGGACCACCTTTTGGCCCTTCTCGATCCGCTTGGCGATCTCAACTTCGCCCTCGCGGGTGAGCAGAGGCACCGTGCCCATTTCGCGCAAGTACATGCGGACGGGATCGTTGGTCTTCTCCAAGCTGTCGGAGCTGACCGTCTTCGTGTCGTCGTCATCGTCGCCGTCATCCTTCTTGGAGCTGGACTTGTCCTTAACGCCGTCCAGTTGGTGCTCGGAATCGATCACATCGATGCCGGCATCCCCGAACAAACGGAAGATGCTGTCCAGATCGTCGGATGACTCGATATCGTCAGGAAGGGCGTCGTTGACCTCGTCGTAGAGAAGGTAGCCCTTCTCTTTGCCCAAGGTGATCAACTCCCGCACGCCTTCGTATTTGTCTTCGACCGCCAATTCGCTCACCTCTGTCGGTTCCCCTCGATAAAATCTTTAGTTTATAGGATGCTCTCAGGGCAGATCAACTCGCCCGCAGCCTTAGCCGCTGCAAGTCCAATCGGCTTTACGAGCCCTATTTCTATTCCATTCGCTCTTTCCAGCACTCTTGGTGCGGACGCCGGGCTGCCCTGCCCTTCAGGGGGGCCTCTTCAGGAGGCTGATCCCGCCATCTCGCGGGAGCGCCGCATCAAGTCCCGGCTTTCTTCGATCAGCGACTTGCGTCTTTGCAGCACTTCCATCTGCTGCTGCGGATCGAGTTCGTTGTTGCGCAGACGCGCCTGCAGTTCCTTCTGCAAGCGCTGATTCTGGCGGATGCGCAGCGCCAGGACGCTGCCTCTCACCGTGTCTTCGTTCACCGGCAAATCGCCTCCGAATGCCATTCGCTCCGACAGGTCCAGCAGCGGACTCTCTCCCAGGAGAGAACGCAGGCGGGACAGGTCAGGTTCACGACCTTGCTCATGCAGATCCAGCACCAGACGAAAAACCGGCTCCGTTTCAAGGTTGCGGAAGAGGTCGCGGTCGACCAATTCCAGCGTCAGCACCCGCCACTCTTCTTGGAGGACGGCGGCCAACAAGATCTTTTCCGAACGCGTCGCCAAGTCCGTCCTCTGGACGCTTGGGCGGTGAGGGGCGCTGTCGCCTTTGCGACGCCCCGAGTACTGCCTCAGTTCATTCCAAATCAGGCGCTCATCAATCCTCAGACGCTGAGCCAGCCGAGAAAGATGTTCCGCTCTCTCGATTTTATCGGCCACCAGCATCAGGTAAGGGAGGACCTGAGTCACAATTTCCTGTTTCCCCCGCGGACTGTCGGGCGCCTCCTGCTGTTGGGAAAGCTGCCCCAGCAGGTAGTCGAGAAAGGGTTGAGCGTCATGGATCCGCTGCTCATAAACTTCCCGTCCCTGCTCCCGGATGAAGGTGTCGGGATCGCTGCCGTCCGGCAGTTGAATCACCGCCACCTGCAATCCCGCGCCCATCAGCAACTCGATGGAACGCAGGGCAGCTTTGGCTCCGGCCAAATCTGGATCATAGTTGAGCACTACCCGCGAGGCGTAGCGCCTCAGAACCTTGACCTGCTCTTCGGTCAAGCTGGTTCCCAACGAGGCCACCACATTGTCAAACCCGAACTGGTGGGGTACCACGCAATCGAAGTATCCTTCCACCAGTATCGCTTCTCCCTTGCTGCGAATGGCATCGCGCGCCACGTCGAGGCCGTAGAGATGACGGCTCTTGTTGTAAAGCGGCGATTCAGGTGAATTAAGGTATTTGGGTTTGCCTTCGCCCAAGATGCGCCCGCCGAAAGCGATGGTGCGGCCATTTATGTCCCGGATGGGAAAAATGACGCGGTCCCGAAAATAGGAGTAGACGCCTCGCTCATTCTCCTTTGCCAGTCCGCAAGCCACCGCCTCTTGATTGGAAAAGCCTTGGGACCTCAACTGCTGAAGCAGCCAGTTGCCCGGCGGGGCGTATCCGACCTCGAACTTGGAGACGGTATCCGGGGAGATTTCACGCCGGCGCAGGTAGCGTGATGCAGTATTCTCCCCACCTTGTGATTTCAGCGCCTGATGGAAGAGACGCGAAACCTGGGCGGCGAGTTTCACAAGTCTCTGTTTTCGGCGCAGTTCTTTGGAGTCGCCCTGCCCTCCGGCCGAGCGCGGAACGGGAATTCCGGCGCTCTCGGCGATGAAACGCACGGCCTCGGGAAAAGGCATGTTCTCCATCTTCATGACGAAAGAGAAGACGTCTCCGCCTTCGCCGCAGCCGAAGCACTTGAAGATCTGCTTGTCTTCGCTGACCCAGAAGGAGGGCGTCTTTTCGCTGTGAAAGGGACAGAGCGCACCGTGATCCTTGCCGCTTTTCTTCAAGGGCAGATAGCGGTTGATGAAGTCCACGATGCTGATGGAATTCCGCACCTGCTCGACAAATTGGTCGTCGAAGCCCATATGGTTCCGGATGTGCTCTGCTGCGTCCTGCGGAAAACTCTCAGTCACGAGCGGAGGAGGCCTGCGGAAACTCCGTTGAGTCGGGAACCTCAATCGCGCAGCCTCACCTTGGTGGCGCCACCTTCGCTTTTATAGCTTCTCACATGGGGGTGGCCCTGAAGAAATTCAGCCACCGCCTTTTTCAGCCTTCCCGTGCCGTGCCCATGAATGATACGGACTTCGCGCATCTCGCTCAAGGCGGCTTGGTCGAGATACTTGTCGGCCTCGCTGACCGCCTCGTCCACACGCTGGCCGATCAGGTTGAGTTCCGGGGACACCTGCGCCGGGGAGGCACGCAGAGAAACGTTCTTGGGCAGCTTGCGTTTCTTCTCAGGCTGATCCTCGGCGGCCCTCAACTGGTCCACCGGACAGGTCATGCGTTTGCCCTCAAAATCGACGCGGGCTTCGCCGTTGCCTACTTCCAGCACTTTGCCTTTCTTGCCGAAGAGCTGATGGCTGACCCAATCGCCTTCCCGCAGACCCGATGACCGCTGCGACTCCTCTTCCTCTTCCTTGCCGCGCTGGTGGCGTACCTGACGTCGGAAGGCCTCTTTCAAGGCGGCCTGCTTCTGCTCCAGTTCACGCCGGGCCTTAGCCGATTCGAAGCGGTCCTTGAGGCTCTTCAGGTAGCGCCCGCCCTGGCGTTTGAACTCGCGGGCCCATTTCTCCAGCGATTGCTCGAATTCCTTCTGCTGAGCGGCCAGTTGGCGGCTGTGGCGCTCTTCCAGCTCGCTCTTGGCCTGCTTCATCCGGTCCGAATGGGCCTGGGCCTCCTCTTTGGCCCGGCGGGACTCCTCCAACTCGCGGCGCAGGTGTTGGAGGTATTGCTCGGCCTGGCGGTCGGTTTCCTTCATCAGTCCCCGGGCCTGATCGATGATGTCCTCCGACAAGCCCAGCCGACGGGCAACCTCGAGTCCGCTGGAGCCGCCCGAAAGCCCATAGCGGATGCGGTAGGTGGGAGCCTGGGTCTTGGGATCGAGTTCCACGCAGGCGTTGACCAGTCCCTGCTGACCGGCGGCGAACACCTTGACCGACTGGTGGTGTGTGGTGGCCAGAACCAGGGCCGGACGCTTGCGGAAGTGATCGATGACCGCGATGGCCATGGCGGCTCCGTGGACGGGATCCGTCCCCGTCCCAATCTCGTCCAACAGAATCAGAGTGGGACGCCGGCTGTCTTCGCGCAGGGCCTCCATCATGGAGCGAATGCGCAGCACGTGGGCCGAGAAGGTGCTCAGGTGCTGGGCGATGGACTGATGGTCTCCGATGTCTGCCAGAACCGCCCTGAAATGGGGAAAAACGGCGTTCTCAGCAGGCACGGGGAGTCCGCACTGGGCCATCAGGGCCAGCAGTCCAACGGTCTTCAGAGCCACCGTCTTGCCCCCAGTGTTGGGACCGCTGATGACCATGCCGTTTTCCTGGCGCGAGAGGCGGATGTCGATGGGCACCACCTGGTCGCCCCCCAGGCTGGAGATGAGCAGCGGATGGCGGGCCTGATGCAGGTCGAGACGTCCTTCCTGCTCGAAGGCGGGCAGAACGCAACGGTATTTTTCGGCGTACTGGCAGGCTGCCATCAAAGCGTCCACGCGCGCGATCAAATCGGCCAGCAGGCGCAAGTTCTCGATTTCCTCTCGCAGGCGGTCGCTGAGTCCGGCCAGAATCTGGCGGATGAGTTCCTGCTCGCGTTCCTGGTAGTAGATGAAGCTATTGTTGAGGTCGACCGCGCTCATAGGCTCGACGAAGACGGTGGCCCCCGAGGAACTGGCGCCATGCACGACGCCGGGAAGGCTGCTTTGGCGCTCGGTCTTGACGGGAATCACGAAGCGTCCATTGCGGTTGGTGACGTAGGCATCCTGGATGACGCTGTCGGACTTCTTTTTGAGGAGGCGTTCCAGGTGCTTTTGTACCTCCTTGCGGCTCTTGAGGGCCTGTCGGCGGACCTTGGCCAATTGGGGATGGGCCTGTTCGCGCACTTCTCCGTTGGGATCGAAGGTTCGGCCGATTTCCTCGATCAAACCATGGGGCGACTCGACGGGACGCGTCCACTCGGCCAGCAGCGGCCAATCGTCCTTGGAGAAGGACTTGCGAAGGTGCTGCCCGGCCTTGAGGATCTCGGCCAAGTCGAGAAACTCGCCCGGCTCCAGCACCGATCCTCTCTCGCCCAGCTTGTCCAGCAACGGACGCGGATCCTCCAGGTGGGCGAAGCTGATGCGCGAGTTGTCGGAGACGAAGCGCAGACCCTCCTGCTGGCGCTTGAGGCGCGCCTCCAACCGCTGAAAGTCCTGCAACGGCTCCAGGGAGGCCAAGCGGGTCCGTCCCGCCTGGGTGTGGGCGAACTGCTCCAACAGGGCTATGGCTGCATCGAAGTTGAGCAGTTGGCGGGTTTCCTGATCCATGGCACTTTGCGAGGCTGCTGAAGAGGCTGTCCGCGATTGTAGCGGCCTGTCATCTCTTTCGGGCGTCCGGCCTCACCGGTCGGGCGCCTCAAGATCGTCGAAGCTGCGCCGCCGGTTGATGAGCGCGGCCGAATAACCGGCGCCGAAACCGTTGTCGATGTTGACGGCGGTGACGTTGGAGGCGCAGGAGTTGAGCATTCCCAGCAAGGCCGCCAAGCCGCCGAAGGAAGCTCCATATCCCACGCTGGTAGGCACGGCAATGACGGGAATATCGACCAATCCGCCCACCACGCTGGGCAAGGCGCCCTCCATCCCGGCCACCACGATGACCACGCTGCAGCGGCGCAGGGTCTCCCGCTGGCTGAGGATGCGGTGCAGCCCGGCCACACCGACGTCGTAGCAGCACTCGACCTGGTTGCCCATGATGCGGGCCGTCACAGCGGCCTCTTCGGCCACCGGGATGTCGGCCGTCCCGGCCGAGAAGACTCCGATCTGTCCGCGCCCGTTGCCGGGCAGGTCGCGGATAACGGTGACGGCCCGGCTGAGTTGGTGAAATTCGCAGGGAAAATCGGAAGCCAGTGCTTGGGCCACCTCAGAAGAGGTGCGGGTGATGAGCAAGTTGGGATGGCGCTCCAAAGCCCGGCGGGCGATGGAGATGATCTGCTCATCGGTTTTCCCTTGGCCGAAAACGACCTCGGGAAAACCGTGACGCAGACTGCGGTGATGATCGATCTTGGCGTAGCCGAGGTCTTCATAGGGGAGATCCCGAAGCAGCTCCATCAGGCGCTCTTCGGAGATCTCACCTTGCTTGAAGTCTCGCAGGGCCCGCTTCAGATCGTCTGGATTCATCGTCCTTTGTTGCGGCGTTCACCCCGCTGATCGCGCAAAACCGCCTTGCGGCTGAGGCGGATCTTGCCGCTGGGATCGACGTCCAGAACCTTGACCATGATCTTGTCGCCCACCCTGATCTCTTCGCGGATGTCCTTGACGTGCCGCTCGGCGATCTCGGAAATGTGCAGCAAGCCGTCGGTTCCGGGAAGGATCTCGACGAAGGCGCCGAAATCGACGACTTTGACCACCTTGCCCATGTAGGTGCGTCCTACTTCGGCCGAAGCGGTGATCTCTTCGATGATCTTGATCGCTTTCTGAGCCGATTCGCCGTCCACCGAGGCGATCCTGACGGTTCCGTCGTCTTCGATGTCGATCTTGACGCCGGTCTGGTCGATGATGCTGCGGATCTGCTTGCCGCCCGGGCCGATCACTTCGCCGATCTTGTCGGTGGGAATGGTGATGGTGACGATGCGGGGCGCGTAGGCTGAGATGTCCTGGCGCGGCTCAGTGATGCTCTCGGCCATCTTGTCAAGAATGTGGAGACGGCCTCTGCGGGCCTGCTCCAGCGCTTCGCTCATGATGGCCTTGGTGACGCCGGTGATCTTGATGTCCATCTGCAGGGCCGTGAGTCCCTGACGGGTCCCGGCCACTTTGAAGTCCATGTCGCCGTAGTGGTCTTCGAAGCCGGCGATGTCGGAGAGAACGATGTAGTTGTCGCCTTCCTTGACCAGCCCCATGGCGACTCCGGCCACTGCCGAGCTGACGGGCACGCCCGCATCCATGAGAGCCAGGCAGCCTCCACACACGGTGGCCATCGAGGACGATCCGTTGGATTCCAGAATGTCGGAGATGACACGGATGGTGTAGGGGAAGTCTTCGGCGTTGGGCATGGTGGGCCTGAGGGCCCTCTCAGCCAGGGCGCCGTGACCGATTTCACGCCTTCCGGGGCCGCGCAGAAAGCGCGCTTCGCCCACGCTGAAAGGCGGGAAATTGTAGTGCAGCATGAACTTCTTGGAGTCCTCGCCGGCCAAGCCGTCGGTGCGTTGAGCGTCGTCCTCGGTTCCCAGGGTGACGGTGCACAGGGCCTGGGTTTCGCCGCGGGTGAAAATGGCCGAGCCATGGGTGCGCGGAAGCGCCCCGACTTCGGTCCAGATGGAACGGATCTCGTCGTTGGCCCGTCCGTCGGTGCGGCGTTTTTCTTCCAACAACTGTCTGCGGAAGAGGTTTTCCTTGAGACGGCTGAAGGCATCGGCATGAGCCTCGGCCAGTTCTTCGTCCTCGCCGGCGGCTTCCACCACCTCCTCCTTGCAGGCCCGGACGGCGTCGTCTTGAGCGGCCTTGCCCTTGGTGTTCATGGCCTGCTTGAGCCTGTCGCCGATCATCGAGGAGACCTTGTCGTAGACCTCTTGATTGCGCTGGGGCGGATTGTACTCACGCTTGGGAATGCCACGCTTGGCCTGAAGTTCGCGGATCACGGCCACGATGCGCTTGATTTCTTCGTGGGCATATTCCAGAGCATCGGCCATCTCCTGCTCGGAGATTTCTTCGGCGCCGGCTTCGACCATCACGATGGCGTCGTCGGTTCCGGCCACCACCAGATTGAGGCGGCTTTCTTCCAACTGCGAATAGTTCGGATTGACCACGAATTGGCCGTCGATGAGCCCGATGCGGACGCATCCGATGGGGCGGTGGAAAGGGATGTCGGAGGCGTAGAGGGCCGCCGAGGCGCCCACCAGCGCCAGGGTGTCGGGATTGACGTCTTCTTCGGCCGAGAGGACGAAGGCAATCACTTGGGTTTCGTGTGCGTAGCCATCGGGAAAGAGCGGCCGGATAGGCCGGTCGATCAGGCGGCTGGTCAGGGTCTCTTTCTCCGAAGGCCGTCCTTCGCGCTTGAAAAAGCCGCCCGGAAAGCGTCCCACCGCCGAAGTGTACTCGCGGTAGTCGCAGGTGAGGGGGAAAAACGTCGCGTTCTCTTTGGGTTCCCTTTCAGAAACCGCCGTCACTAAGACCCGGGTGTCGCCGTAGCTGACGAGAGCAGCACCGTTGGCCTGTTTGGCCAACTTGCCCATCTCGATGTTCAGCTCGCTTCCACCGAGGGTCAGGCTTACAGATTCAACCATCTAAACCTTCCTCCAAGTGGGGATGGCCTCCGCTTTGGAGGCCGACTTACGTGTTGATACAAAAATTTTAAGAATCTTAGGAAGGCACGCTGCCGACGGCTTGGAGCGACGCCGGCAATTGAGGAGGGAGCCGGACTAAGGGCATCCGGCGTCTTCTTTTCCTACTTGCGAATGCCCAGGCGTTCGATCAGGCTCTTGTAGCGCTCGAAATCGCGCTTCTTGAGGTAGTCCAAGAGGCGACGGCGCTGTCCCACCAGCTTGAGCAGACCCCTGCGGGAATGATGATCCTTCTTATGGGTCTTGAAGTGCTCGGTCAAGTACTTGATGCGTTCGCTCAGCAACGCCACCTGCACCTCGGGGGAGCCGGTGTCGCTGCCGTGCAACTGGTAGTCCTCGATCAGTTCTTCTTTACCAACTTTCGTCAGAGCCATGATCTATCTTCTAGTCCTCTTTATTCCTCTTGTCTTCTTACTCTTCTCTTTTTTACTTCCTTCAAAGAGAGGAAATGTATCAGAAAAGGCTTTGCAAGTAAAATCGGAAAGCCGCCCGAGCAGGCCGTCCCTTGATGGCGGCGGTAGCCTCTGCCAGGGTGAAACCCGCGGGCCATTCAGGTTGAAGCCGAGGGCTGGGGACAGTTAAGCTTGCGTGCCTCATGGAGCCTAAGATGAGTTCAATGGCCATGGTGCGCCACGCCCAGGCTTCGTTCCTTTCCGGAGACTACGATCGGCTCTCTTCTTTGGGAGCCGAGCAGGCCCGCCGGCTGGGACGCTATTGGTCGCAGCGGGGCATTTCCTTCGACTTGGTCTTCTGCGGGCCCCGCCGCCGCCAACGCGAAACCGAGCAGATCGTGGGCCGCGAGATGAAGGAGGCCGGGCAGTCCTGGCCCGCGGCCCAGACTGTGGAAGGCCTGGACGAATACCCCGCCGAGAGCATCATGCGCGCTTTCGCTCCACAAGTGGTGGCGGCCGACGACCGACTTAAGAAGGTGGCCGAAACCTTCAACGCCTGCCAGGACGCGGCCGAAAAGCAGCGCCTTTTCCAGCGCCTCTTCGAACCCGTCACCCGCCGGTGGCTGGCCGGTGAACTGAGCTCTCAGGACGTCGAGAGCTGGAAGGACTTCCGCACCCGGGTGCTGGAGGCTGTGGAATCAATCACCACCCAGGCCGGGCGGGGCAGCCGGGTGGCGGTGTTTACTTCGGCGGGTCCCATCGCGGTTGCGGTGGAGCGGGCTCTGGGACATCCGACCGAAAAGACCCTGGAGTTGAGTTGGACGGTGCGCAATGCCGCCCACAGCGAATTCCTCTTCACCCAGGACCGCTTCAGCCTGTCCACTTTCAACACCCACCCCCACCTGGATGAACCGCGCCTGGTAACCTTCCGATGACGAGGAGACAAACGCGTGAAGATCGAGAGCATTGAAGACATCCGCCGCATGGAGTCCCGTCCCCTGGAGGAGGTGCTTCCAGCCGAAAGCACCTACCAAATGCTGGCGGGCGGCGCCCGCGGACGGGAATCGAAGGCCGCCTTGCGCTTCATCTCCGGCGGCGACGACTATCAAAAGCCCCTGGACATCAGCTACGGCCAACTGCTGGGACGGGTCCACCAGACGGCAAACCTGCTGCACTCTCTGGGCGTGGGCCCCGAGGACGCCGTCAGCGTCATGCTCCCCAACTTGCCCCAGACCCACTTCGCGCTTTGGGGAGCCCAAGCCGCGGGCATCGTCAATCCCGTCAACCCCCTGCTGGGGGTGCGGACTCTGGGCGACATCATGACGGCCGCCCAGAGCCGGGTGCTGATCGCTCTGGGACCTCATCCGCAATCGGACATCTGGGAGAAGGCCCTGCACCTGAAACGCTCGCTGCCCGGCCTGAAGACGCTGATCCGGGTGGGGGGAGGGCCGGTCGAGGCCTCCCAAGCGCTCGACTTCGACGCCCGCCTGGACCGGCAAAATCCCAAGGGACTGGACAGCGGACGAAGCATCGCAGGCGACGAGATCGCATCCTATTTCCACACCGGCGGCACCACCGGAACTCCCAAGCTGGCCCGCCTGACTCACCGCAACCAGGTCTACAACGCCTGGGTGCTGGGCCAAGTCGGCGGCATCGGAAGCTCCGACGTACTGCTGTGCGGACTGCCGCTCTTCCACGTCAACGCCGTTATCTTGTCGGGCCTAACGCCCTTTTCGGTGGGAGCCGAAGTCGTGCTCCTTTCACCCAGCGGCTACCGCGATCCCTCGGTGTTGGAGAACTTCTTCGCCATCGTGGAACACTTCAAGGCCACCAGCTTCAGCGCCGTCCCCACCGTCTACGCCCGCCTGCTGGAGGGCGGCCACCAGGACCGCGACCTGTCGTCGCTCAAAGACGCCATCTGCGGCGCCGCACCCATGCCCACCGGCGTCTTCCAGGCTTTCCAGAAGGCTACTGGAGTGCGCATCCAGGAAGGCTACGGCCTGACCGAGGCCACCTGCGCCAGCGCCTGCAACCCCAAGGATGGCGAACGCCGGGTGGGATCCATCGGTCTGCGGCTTCCCTATCAGGAGATGAAAGCGGCCCGCGTGAGCGCCCAGGGCGAAGTCATGCGCGACTGCAAAACCGATGAGGTGGGCGCCGTATTGGTCCGCGGACCCAATGTCTTCGCCGGCTACGTCAGGGAAAGCGACAACCGGGGCGTGTTGCTGGAGGACGGATGGCTCGACACGGGCGACTTGGGACGCCGCGACCAAGACGGCTATTTCTGGCTCACCGGACGCCAGAAGGAGATCATCATCCGGGGCGGACACAACATCGATCCCCGGCCCATCGAAGAGGCCCTGTCGTCCCATCCGGCGGTGGCCCTGGCAGCGGCGGTGGGACGTCCCGATCCCGACGCGGGAGAGTTGCCGGTGGCCTTCGTTTCCCTGAAGCCAGGCCAGCAATGCGATGTCGAGGACCTCTTCGAGGCCTGTCGCCAACAAGTCGACGAACGGGCCGCCTGGCCCAAGACCATTCAGATCCTGCCCGAGATCCCGGTCACTCCGGTGGGCAAGGTCTATAAACCCGGACTCCGACTGCTGGCCGCTCAGACCGCCTTCAAGGAAGCCCTGCAAAAAGAACTCAAGCAGGCGCGCCCCTGGTCGGTAAGAGCCAAGCAAGATCCCCGCAGCGGCATCGTGGTCGACATCACGGTCGAGGCTCCCGAAGAAGAGCGTCCCAAGTGGCAGGACGCCGTGGCCCGCGCCGTCAAGGGCTTCTCCATCCCCTGCAAGATCGTGTGGGAGCGTCCCGGGCAAGTGCACTGAAGCCGCCCATCTCTGTCAAGGGCTGTCGCCGCAACATGAAAGCGTGTAACAGCGTTGCTTTGGCGGCGCCTTCTATTCGCCTTGGGCGCGGGAGAACATCTGTTGGCCGTTGGAAACGTGCAGTTTTTCCACGTGCATCCACTCGTAGGCCTGCGACACCTTGTCGAGCAGGTCCTGGATCTGCTGGTCGCTGACATCCTCGTCGGCCAGGTAGCGGCAGCGGTACCAGTCCACCATGAGGATGTCGGGCACCGGACCCGGGTACATCTTAGTTCCCCGGTTGGAGACCATGATCAGCTCAAGCGGACCCACCTGCTTGGGCAGCTTGTCGATGCCCTTGCCACGGGTGAAGACATCGACCCCCACCACTTTCCACTCTTGAGGCTCGGCGGCTGCGGTTTCTTCGTCGGCCACTTTGGGCATCCTGGGGGACTTGCCTTGGTGGGAAGCGTGAGATTTGGGATAGCGCTCGCGGCGAGGC
The DNA here is from genome assembly GCA_035471925.1 of Acidobacteriota bacterium. Lineage (GTDB taxonomy): Bacteria > Acidobacteriota > UBA6911 > RPQK01 > DATIPO01 > JANQFM01. Next base: position 27,366 of record DATIPO010000213.1, on the reverse strand, counting down.
AGAGCGTTGATGACCACGCGGGTGAATTCGAGGGTGGTGGCGTGACCGCCCAGGTCGCGGGTGCGGATGCCCGAGAGCAACGCCATGCGCAGCGCCGTATCGACGTCGTTGGCATAGTCGTGGAGTCCCAGATAATGGAGCATCTGGATGGCCGACAGCAACAGCGCGGTTGGATTGGCCACCCCTTGTCCGGCGATGTCGGGGGCCGAGCCGTGAACGGCTTCGAAGACCGCCCGGTCGTTGCCGATGTTGGCCGAAGGCGCCACCCCCAGTCCGCCCACCAGTCCGGCGCACAGGTCGGAGACGATGTCGCCGAACAGGTTGGGCAGCACCAACACGTCGAACTGCTCAGGATTTGACACCAACTGCATGCACAGGTTGTCGATGAGGATGTCGTCGCATTCCAACTCGGGATACTCGGGCGCCAGTTCGCGAAAGGTTTCCAGAAAAAGGCCGTCCGTCATCTTCTGGATGTTGGCTTTGTGCACGCAGGTGACCTTGTCGCGTCCCATGGCCTTGGCCATCTCGAGGGCATAGCGGTTGACGCCCAAGCTGCCGGGGCGGGTGATGATGCGCAGGCATTGGGCCACCTCGGGTGTCTGCCAGTGCTCGATGCCGCCGTAGGTGTCCTCGATGTTCTCGCGGACCACAATGAGGTCGATGTCAGAAAACCGAGTCTGCACCGAAGGCAGGCTGACGGCCGGACGCACGTTGGCGAAAAGCTCCAGGGACTTGCGGATGGTCACGTTGACGCTCTTGTGCCCCCCTCCCACCGGCGTGGTGGTGGGGCCTTTCAAAGCCACCTTGTTGCGCTTGATCGACTCCAGCGTGTCATCGGGAATGGGCGTCTTGTGGCGTTTGACCGCCGACAGCCCGGCGTCGGCCGTCTCCCAGTCCAACGGAGCGCCGCTGGCCTCCAGAATGTCCTGGACGGCTTCGACAATTTCAGGACCGATCCCGTCGCCCGGGATGAGGGTGATCTTTCTTCGCTCCATTCTCTCCTCTCTCTAGCGCCGCCAGGCGGCCTGCACTCACTCTATTGGGTCTCGGAGGACTGCATTTCGGCGGCCACCCGCTCCACTTCGCGCCACACTCTCAGGGTGTTCTCTGAAGCGATTTTGCGCAGATCGTCTTCGCTGTAGCCCCGTTTGAGCAACTCGGCAAAGAGATTGGGAAGCTCGGAGACGTCTTCCAAACCCACGGGCAGGGAGCTGACTCCGTCGAAGTCCGAACCCAGGCCGATGTGATCGATGCCCACCAAGTCGCGCACGTGGTCGATGTGATCGGCCACGTCGGTGACATGAGTCTTGGGAATTCCCTCGCGCTCGTCGTATTGGGCGATCCATTCCACCGCCTTGGGATCATCGCGCTCCAGCTCGTTCTCTTCCAGATAATTGTTGAAGGCCATCTCGCGCTTGCGCGAGGCCTGCAGGAACTCGCCCCGCAGAAAAGCCGATCCGAAGTTGATCTGAATGACGCCGCCGTTTTCGGCCAGCTTCTTGATCATGTCGTCACCCATATTGCGCTCCCAGTCGGGAGTGAAGTGACGGCAGGACGAATGGGAGGCGATGACGGGAGCCTTGCTGATCTCCATGACCTGATGGAAGGCATCGTCCGAGATGTGGGAGACGTCGACCATGACGCCGATGCGGTTCATCTCCTCTACCACCTTCTTGCCGAAATCGCTGAGGCCCTTCCACTTGCGGTTGAGATCATAGGAGGAATCACTGATGTGGTTGACGCGCGAATGAGTCAGGGTGATGTAGCGGATGCCGCGTTCCTTGAAGTGGTGCAGGTTCTCCATGTCGCCTTCGATGGGGGCGCCGTTCTCCATGCCCATGGGCAGGGCGATCTTGCCTTCCTTGAAAATGCGTTCCACGTCGTCGGGAGAGCGGGCGACTTCGTACTTGTCGGGCCACTTTTCCTCAAAACCCTCCACCATGTCGATCAGTTCGTCGGCAAACTCTTTGGCTCCGCCTTCGTCCTGGTAGGTGGCGGGTATGTAGATGGACATGAAGGGAGCGTCGAGCCCGCCTTCCTTAGCGCGGGGATAGTCGAAATGCCCTCCCTCGGTGCGTTGGGAAATGTCTTCGTATTCGTCGTTGAGGCGATAGGGAATGTCGACGTGGGTGTCGATCACCAGCATGCCTCTGGCCAACTCCCCGGCCCGTGTCTTCAATTCATCCTCGCTGAGAGCGGAATTTTCTTCCAGAGAACCTTGGGTCGAGCATCCCACCAGGAGTCCCAACAGAACCATAGCCGCCGTCATCCAAAAAATTGAGTTGCGCACGTGTGTCCCCCTGTGTTCCAAACTTGGTCGAGAAGCCGATATTAACACGTTCCCGCCCGGCCATCGCGCGTGCGACATCATGCTCCGCGGCTATGGGCTCGTGCTATTCTGCTGGTATGGGCAAGCTAGTGATCAACAACATCCCAGATGACCTTCTAGGAGAATTGGAGCAACGAGCCTTGGCCGAGGGCGGCACTGCCGGCGATCAGGCCCTCAAGGTCCTGAAGCGCGACTTCCGAGACGCGCCCCGAGCCTGTCGGCGCTCCCACTTGGTTGACAAGATTCTGGCCGTTCCCGACATGACCCTGCCCGAGAACTTCCCTTCCTCTGAGGACCTCATCCGGGAGGACCGTCAACGGTGATTGTCCTCGACGCCAGCGCCGCTCTCGAATTGGCAATGCAGCGCAAACATAGCTTGGACATTGCCAAACAGCTTCGGGAGTCGCGAGAGGTCTGGGTTCCGGACATTTTTTACTCGGAGGTCGCGAACGCCTTTTGGAAATCCGTCGCATTCGCCGATTTCGACCCGGAGAGGGCGCGGGTGTTGCTCCGCTTAACAGTGGCCCTTCCCGATCACGTAGAGAAATCATCGGCGTTGACGGAGGGAGCCTTCAGTCTGTCCTGTCAGCGCCAGAAGCCGGTTTACGATTCTCTCTACCTGGAACTTGCCAGAATTAAGGCAGCGAAGTTACTGACGATGGATCGCAAGCTTGCTAACGAGTGCCGGCGACTGGGGGTCCAGGCCTACAGACCTTCAGACCTTCAGACCTTCAGACCAGCAACCTACGTGAAGAACTCCATGCGGGCGGTGGCGTGGGTGTATTTGGCGCCGAAGCGCTGTTCGCACTCGAGGCACCTGCAGTGCAAGTCGACTTTCAGCGAACGGCCGCTGCCCTGGCTCTTGCGGTCGAGTTCCTGAGCACGGCGGGAACGGCAGTGAGGGCACTGCAACATCGGCGACAGATCGAGCTTCCCAGGGGCGGATGCCTTCTTCCCGGCATCCGACGAGGACTTTCCGGGACTCGGAGGCTGAGAGGCTTTCAAGGGGGCGGGACGCTTCTCGCGGCTGTCCCGTCCGGCTTTGTGGATGCTGATGCGGAAATCGACGCCTTTCACCTCGACCAGCCGGCACATCTCCATCACCCTTGAATAGAGGCGCACTCCGATGCGGTTTTCCAAGGTCATGTCGGCCTTGCTGTCGGCTGAGGACTGCAAGGGCCAGTTGGTGCTGAGGATCGTTGGCTTGTTGTAGGTATAGCGGTGGTTAAGGATAGTGCGGATGGTCTCCTGGACCCACGCGGTGGCCCGTCCCGTGCCCAAGTCGTCCCAAACCAGCAGGTCGACCTCCATCAGGGGAGTCATGACTTCGCGCTGGGTCTCGGGCGAATCGGGCCCGTAGGAATACTGCAGGCGGCGCAGCAGCTCGGCCTCATCGACGAAGCGTCCGGTAATCAACTTCTCGCTGATGAGGGTGCGCAGGATGGCCACCGAAAGATGCGTCTTGCCGACTCCGCACGGTCCGGCAAACAACAGCCCGCGCTGGACCAAGGGAAACTCCTGGACGAATTTCTTTGCGATGAAGAGGGCTTGACGCTGCGATTCGTGCTGGGCAGCGTACTCGTCGAAACCCTTGCCCGAGTAGTGGGGCGGGATTTCGGCGTGGGAGAGGAGGCGGCGGCGCTTGTTTTCGGCGCTGCACTTGGGGCAGGGGACGGCCACTTCCACGCCTTCTTTTTCGGTCATGATCCAGCCCGCGCCGTGGCAGCGGCCGCAGGCATCGGGATGGGGATCGCGTCTCAGCCGGTCCACAGCACCTCCCGTCCGCCCCCCTTGATATTCTCGTAGCGGGCCATGACGAAGAGCAGGTCGGAGAGACGGTTGAGAAAGATCAGCAGGTGAGGATTCATCTCTTCCCGGCGCATCAGGGTGACCAGCTTGCGTTCCGCCCGGCGGCACACCGAACGGGCCATATGCAGATGGGAAGCGGCGGGCGACCCCCCCGGCAGGATGAAGTTCTTCAAGGGCGGCAGATCCTCTTCCATCTCGTCGATCCAGCCCTCCAGCAGTTGGCAGCGATCTTCGTCGACGCGGCCGATCTTGCGCTTGCTGTCCAGGGTTGTGGCCATGTCGGCCCCGGCGTTGAAGAGCAGATTCTGCAGCGTCTCGATGCGTTCCTGGATCACATCGCTGCGGCTCACCGAGGCCGCCACCCCCAGCAGCGAATTGAGTTCGTCGAGAGTGCCGTAGGCGGCCACGCGCAGGGAGTCCTTGGCCACGCGCTCTCCGCTGAAGAGAGCCGTCTGTCCCCGGTCGCCCGTCTTGGTGTAGATCTTCATCGGTCTTCTTCCCGGTTGCCGCCAGAGAAAGTCTCACGATAGCACGTTGACACCCGCGAGGGACGAGCCGAGGAACCGGCTCTCACGCGCTCTCGGCGCGGGCGGGCGAGAGAGAATTGCAGAAAGCGGCGCGATGACATAGACTCTAGAGGCGCGCTCACTCGCAGCGCGAGACGGTTCAGGCGTCGTTGAGACGCCCACGCATATCCGCAAACCGTAACTGTCGGCCGCCTTCCGGCCGTCTTTTGGGCCGCAAGCTTCCCTGGATCCCGTCGCAGTACGGCTATCCGCTTGGACAGGGCAAGACTGCATTTTCATCCGCTTTGGAAAACTAGAGTACAGCAGCGAGAAAAGATTCATGAGTAGAAAATACCGCCAGCGTGGATATCAGGACGATGGCGAACGCGGCGACAAAAGCCGCCGTTCGGGCAAGTCTCCAGGACCCCGGCATCGCGAAGGACCGCGCTCCCCCCGCATGATGGGATTCCAGAAATTGGCACGCTGTTCCATGTGCGGAGCAGAAGTGGCCGGCCTTGACGAGGTCGAACCGTCGAGCGCCTGCCCCAATTGCGGTTCGGACCTGCACACCTGCCGCAATTGCGTCTTTTTCGACACTTCGGCCCGTTTCGAATGCACGCAGCCCATTCCCGAGCGTGTCTCGCCCAAAGACCGGCGCAATGAATGCGAGTACTTCGAGATCAAGAGCCGCGTGGAGAAGATGACCTCCTCGGCTAAGAAGAGCGTTGCGGGCAAATCGTCCGGCGACCTGGATCCGCGGGAAGCCTTCGAAAGGTTGTTCAAGAAATGAAGATCGTTACTTGCCTTAAGGAAGTTCCCGCCCGCGACACCCGTTACCAGGTCAATGCCGGACAAAGCTGGATCGAAGAGGGCGGCCTCACTCTTGAAATCAATGAATGCGACGAGTATGCCCTGGAGGAAGCCCTCAAGTTGCAGGAAGCCCACGGAGGGGAAGTCTCCATCCTCACCATCGGAGGCTCGCGTTCGGAAAAGTCGATCCGCAAAGGACTGGCCATGGGCGCACACAAGGCCCTGCTGGTGGACGACGAAGAACGCCGGGTCAACAGCCCCTATGCCGCTGCCAAGGTGATGCAGGAAGCCCTCAAGGAGGAGGAATACGACCTGATTCTGGCCGGCACCCAGTCGGACGACTACAGCTATGCCCAAACAGGCGTCATGCTGGCCGAGTTGCTGGGACTCCCTCATGCCACCATCGTGATGGAGGTGGAAGCCCGTCCCGAGGAAAAGAAGATCAAGGCCCTGCGCGAGATGGAGAGCGGCTGGTTTCAGTGGGTGGAAATGCCTCTGCCCGCCGTCCTCACCATTCAAGCCGGCAGCTCCCAGGTCCGCTATGCCTCTCTCAAGGGCATCATGCAGGCCAAGAAAAAGGAACTGCGGCGCGTGGCCCTGGACGATCTGGGAGTCGATCTCGACAGCCTCCCCCGCCTGGAGATCAGCAGGCTCTATTTCGAGGAAGCGGAAAGCAAGGCCGAGATCCTGGAGGGCGATACCCAAACGGTTGTCGACACGCTGGTCGAGAAGCTGAGAAAAGAAGCTCGAGTGCTGTAAGGATAGAGAGATGGCAAAGAATATTTACGTGTTGATCGATCACGCCCAGGGAGAGATCCGGGGCGGATCGTTGGAAACCCTGGCCTGGGGACAGCAGATTGCCGCCCAGGGCGGAGGGCAAGTGCAGGCCCTGGTCCTCAGCGGACCCGACCAAAATCCGGCTCAGGAAATCGCCTCCTCGGCCCAAGCCTCCGCGGTCATTTCGGTACAGGACGAGCGGCTGGCCGACTACGACCCCGACTCCTACGCCGGGGCCCTCAAGGCCGTCCTGCAAGAGGATCAGCCCGATCTGCTGCTGATGGCCCACATTTACCAGAACATCGACTTGGCGCCCAAAGTGGCGGTGGCCGTCCAAGGAGCCCTGGTCACCGACTGCATCGGCCATCGCCAGGACGAACAGGGACTGATCTTTATCCGCCAGATGTTCCGCAACAAGCTCAACGCTGACGTCCGCACCGGCTCAGGACACCTGGCCATCGCCACCCTTCAGGCAGGAGCCGTCAGCAAGGACGAGCTGGAGGCGGGCGAGAGTCCGCTGGAGAAACGCCAGGTCGACCTGTCCCAGGTGCCGCAACGACGCGTCTCCCTGGAGAAGGTGGGAGCCGGCAAGGGCCAAGTCGACCTCACCAAGGCGGAGGTCATCGTTGGCGTGGGACGCGGCATCAAGAAAGAGGAGAACCTGGAGATGGTCCGCGAATTGGCGGAGATCTTGGGCGCCGAAATCGGAGCCAGCCGTCCGGTCGTCGACAACGACTGGCTGGAGCGGGAGCGCCAGATCGGCAGTTCAGGGCAAAACGTCTCGCCCAAGCTCTACATCTCGGTGGGTATCTCGGGAGCCATCCAACACATCGTGGGGATGAAGGGTTCCAACACCATCGTAGCCATCAATAACGATCCCAATGCCCCCATCTTCAACATCGCCACCTACGGCATCGTGGGAGACCTGTTCGAGATCGTGCCCGCCTTGACGGAGAAACTCCGCGAAGGATAACCGAGGCCCTCCAAAAGCCCCCCGAAAGGAAGCCATGAAAGCTCTCTACTTCGAGGAGCACGGCAAGCTCGACAACCTGCGATTCGGCGATCAGCCCGTGCCTCAACCCCGTGAAGGCGAGGTGTTGGTGCGGACTCAGGCCGCCTCCATCAACCATCTCGACCTCTACGTCATCGGCGGACTGCCGGGCGTCACGCTGGACATGCCTCACATCCCGGGATCGGACGGAGCGGGCGTGGTGGAGAGCCTGGGCGACGGCGTCAGCCAACTGCGCGAAGGCGACCGGGTGATGCTCAACGCCTGCGTGTGGTGCGGACGCTGCGAGTTCTGCCTTAGCGGCGAGCACAGCCAGTGCGTCCGCCTGAAGATCTTGGGCGAGCACCGCAAAGGGACCTTCGCAGAATATTTCGTGGCACCCCAAAGCAGCCTCTCGGTGATTCCCCCACAGGCCTCTTTCGAGGAGGCCGCGGCTTGCAGCCTGGTCTTCCAGACAGCTTGGCGCATGCTGATCAGCCGGGCCAAGCTGGGCGCCGGTCAGGACCTCTTCATCCACGGCATCGGAGGGGGCGTGTCGACCGCCTGCCTGCAGATCGGCAAGCTTGTGGGCGCCAGGGTCTTCGTCACTTCCTCCAGTTGTGACAAACTGGAACGCGCCACCGAACTAGGTGCCGATTTCACCTACAACTACAAGGACGAAGACGTGGTCAAAGCCGTCAGCCAACAGACCGGCAAGCGGGGCGTGGACGTGGTCGTCGACAGCGTGGGGCATGCCACTTGGCTGCAAAGCCTCAAGATCGTGCGCCGGGGCGGCAAGATCGTGACCTGCGGAGCCACTACGGGTCCCAATCCCGATACCGAGATCCGCCTCATTTTCTGGAAGCAGATCGGTATTCTGGGATCGACCATGAGCAACGCCGCCGAATACGCCCAAGTGGTCAAGCTGCTGGACCGCGGCCAGATCAAACCCGTCATCGACCGGGTCTTCCCCCTTTCCGAGGGCCGCCAAGCGCTGGAGTACGTCCGCAGCCAGCAGCAGTTCGGCAAGGTCGTCCTGCGGCCGGACGGCGGCGAGTAGGCCTTCAGGCACACATCCCTCATTCCCGACAACAGCCGGAGAATCAGCCATGCAATACCGAAGCTTAGGACGTACCGGCCTTCAGGTTTCCGAGATCGGATTCGGAGCCTGGGGCATCGGCGCCAAAATGTGGAAGGGCGGCGACGACAAATCATCGATGCAAGCCCTCAACAAGGCGGTCGACGCAGGCATCAACTTCTTTGACACCGCCTTAGCCTACGGAGACGGGCACAGCGAAGAACTGATCGGCCGTCTGCTTAAAGAACGCGAGGAAGAGCTTTACGTTGCCACCAAGATACCGCCCTTCAACAAGCGCTGGCCGGCCCAGGGGACCCTCAACGAAGCCTTCCCGCGGCATCATATCGTCAACTCGGTAGAAACCAGCTTGCGCAACCTGGGCCAAGACAGCGTCGACCTCGTGCAGCTTCACGTCTGGGATCCCTCCTGGCTTGACGATCTGCGCTGGCATGAGGCCCTCTGCGACCTGCGCCAGATGGGACGGCTGCGCTTCTTCGGCGTATCCATCAACGATCACCAGCCCGATACCGCCCTGGACCTGGTGGAACGGGGCTTGGTGGACTCGGTGCAGGTCATCTACAACATCTTCGACCAGAGCCCGACCGACCAGCTCTTCCAACTGTGCTGGGAAAAACGTGTGGGCGTGATCGTGCGGGTTCCCTTCGACGAAGGAGCCTTGACCGGCAAGGTGACTCCTGAAACTCATTTCTCGCGCCGCGACTGGCGTAGCCGCTACTTCAAAGACGACCGCAAGCAGCAGGTGTGGGAGCGGGTGCAGAAGATCGTCCAGGAGACCGGCATCGGCTTGGAGGAACTGCCTCGATTGGCCTTGCGCTTCTGTCTCCATCCCCGGGCGGTGGGCACCGTCATACCCGGCATGCGCAGGACAAAGCACGTCGAGGCCAACGCCTCCGTCAGCGACCTGCCCCCGCTGGATGACGAAACCCTTGAGATTCTCAAGCGTCATAGATGGGAAAGAAACTTCTACCCGTAGCGAAAAGTTCATGCCGCGAGCACATACGGGACCCCTGACCATGCTCGCGAAAGTGATTCGTGGGTGAACCTGCCGGCTACCTTGCGGCCGCCCCTGCCGGCCTTTCCGACGACCGCTCCTTGACACCGGCGGCCGGGCATCTTAAGAGAACCCTTCATGGACAATAAGAACTTCGACGACCTCAAGAAATTCCTCGATCAGAGCGGATTACGCATCGGCTTCAACCCTCAAGCCAAGCCTGAACAAGAGGAAGACGGCCCGGATGAGGGCGAACTGCGGCGCAACAAGGCGCTTCAGTTCGACTTCCGTCCCAGCCAAATCAAAGAATATCTCGACCGCTACGTTATCCAGCAGGAAGACGCCAAGAAAGTGCTCTCCACGGCGGTTTGCGACCATTACCACAACGCCCAGTCCAAGCTGCGCTCAGATAAGGATGACCGCGATTACAAGAAACAGAACATCCTGCTCATCGGACCTACCGGCGTGGGCAAGACATACCTGGTGCAAAACATCGCCCGCCTGATCGGAGTGCCCTTCGTCAAGGCCGACGCCACCAAGTTTTCGGAAACCGGCTACGTGGGCGGCGATGTGGAAGACCTTGTACGAGAGTTGGTGCACCAGGCCCAAGGTGACATCCGGCTGGCCGAGTACGGCATCGTCTACCTCGACGAGATCGACAAGATCGCGGGAGCCTCCAACATCGCGGGACGCGACGTCAGCGGACACGGCGTGCAGCGGGGCATGCTCAAGCTGATGGAGGAAACCGAAGTTCCCTTGCGTTCGCCTACCGACATTGCCGGACAGATGCAGGCGCTGATGGAATTCCAGACCAAGGGCAAGATGGAAAAGAAGACCATCAGCACCAAGAACATCCTCTTCATCGTCAGCGGCGCCTTCGGGGGACTGCTGGAGATCATCAAGAAGCGCATCGGCGGCAAGCGCATCGGCTTCCGCGAAGGCGAACCCCTGGACGAGCACGAGATTTTCGGCATGGCCCGCTCAGTCGATTTCATCGAGTACGGCTTCGAGGCCGAGTTCATCGGCCGGCTGCCCGTTATCGCCCACTGCAACCAACTGGAGACCGAGGACCTCTTTAAGATCCTCAAATACTCCGAAGGATCGCTCCTCAAGCAATACAAGCGCGACTTTCTCTCCTATGGAATCGATGTCTTCTTCACCGACGAAGGCATGAAGGCCATGGCGGAAGCGGCGGTCAAGGAACAAACCGGGGCCCGGGGGCTGATGACAGTCGGCGAGAAGACCTTCCGTGAATACAAGTACGTCCTGCCCGATCACTCCGAGGTCAATGAATTCGTGGTGGAAGCCGACCTGGTGGAAGACCCCAAAGAGAAGCTGCGCGAGTTGCTGGAGAATCCCTCGCTCTACCGCGACCGCATCAACGGCTTCCAAACCGTCAAGTTCGCCAAGCTCTTCGAGGAGAAATTCGGCATTCCCGTGCAGATGACCCGGGAAGCGGTCAAGCATCTCAAGGAAAAAGCCTCACGAGCCGAAGTCGACGCTTCCGACCACCTGATCATGCTCTTCGGAGAGTACGAGCACGGACTCAACTTGCTGCGCAACGCCGAAAGCAAGGAACGCTACGAGATCACTCCTGCGGTGATCGACCAGCCATCGCAAAGCCTCGATGCCTGGATCCGCCGCAGCTACAAGCGCGAGTAACAGCCGGACAGCCAGGGGTGCCGGATTCACTCCGGCGAAACAGGTGCGCGCACTTGGCGGGGCAGGAGCGCGTCTATGAGTCGGCAGACCCGCTCACTTGTTGCGGTAGACAGCAGCATAGACGCTGCGGAAAGGCGAGACGCAGTACTGTTCGACCAGTTCCTTGCCGGCCACCGGGTGAATGGCCAGCTTCTGCATGTAGCGGTCGGCCACGATGAACTTGAGCCGCATGATGTCGGCTTTGCCTTTGGGCTTCTCCACTTCGAACGCCTCCCGCAAGGAGGGCCGGAATTCAAAGACCTGGTCAAAGCGGTAGCGGGTCAATTCGTAGGGGGTGGGTACGTCGCGGCTTCCGTAGCGGCGATAGTGCTGGGTCAGGCGGGTTTGAAAGTCTTCGTAGTCGAAGTGTCTGACCTTGTTGTTGACGCTGATCTCGATCACGAACTCGGGGCCTTCAGCGTCTTCGTCCTCTTCCTCCTCGTCCTCTTCCTCGGGCTCTTCCTGATGGAAGCGCAGGCCGTAGGTGAAATCAAGGTCGTCTTTATCGAACTTGATGCGATGGCCTTTTTCGTCGTGAAAGCGCTTGAGTTCGACTTTGCCGTCCGGATCGCCCTCGGCCTCGAGCTGCTCCTGCGTAACGTAGTAGTTGGAGACATTCTCGTACCACTCATCGATTATGCGGTGGAGAATGTCGTCAAAGGACTCTTGGATTCCAGGCTCTTCGCTCATCGATCTCCCATTCTGTAGTGACGCTTTATTGTAATCGGGCGCTCGATGCTTGTAAACCGGCAAACGCCGCCGCGCTTCGCCGCAGGCCTGATTTGGAATAAAATCGCTTGCAGGCACGTAAGCAGGCACAACGGAGGTGAAGCATGGCAGCAGGAGGAGGAGCGGCCGGCGCCGCAGCAGCAGCGGCTGCGGCCATCGCGGAGGCCATCAAGGCCTCGGGGGCCGTCATCAAGATGAAACCCGGGGAATTCCAGAAACTGCTGGACCGCATGGAAGAACCTCTCGTGGTGGTCAGCGAAGGTGGATTCTTCAGCACCCGCTACCAGTACCTGACCAGCTACAAAGGACTGCACTTTTACGCCAAGGCGTCTGAGCCCCTGCGCCTGCCCAGCAGCGCTGAGGTCATGCCTTCGGAAAAGATTTGGATGCCGGGCTAAGGCCACCAAGTGGCCATCAAATCCACGCACGAGTCAAGGTCTACTGACACGGACACCGGGCCCGTTCGCTCTAGGACGATGAGAAGCTAGATCATCCCCGTGCTGGTTCCGCCCTCGAACTTCGAAAAGCGAACCTCGAACTTGCCCTCGCCGGCCCCTCTCAAAGCAAGGCCACATCCATGGAATCGGCTTCAACCGGGTCGGACGAGGCGTGCGGGGCAGAAGACCCGTTGCCGTCGTTGAGGAAATCGCGCAGGCGGTTTTCACTGCCGCGAAAGTAGTTGTCGGCAAATTCATCCACCGCGCATTGCAGGACCTGGGAGCGGTCGACGACAGGGGTGTAGTAGTAGGCCTTTCCGCGCTTGTTGCGGTCGACGCTGCCCTTGCGCGAGAGCTTGTCGAGGACGGTCATGACGGTGGTGTAGGCCACGCTGCGGTGGCGGCGGATCTCCCGCAACACGTGGCTGACCGAGAGGGGACGTTTCTCGCGCCACAGCACTTCCAGAATCTCGAATTCAGCCGGCGTCAATCTGGTCGCGTCATTCACCGCGCGTCAGTATACAATTCGGGTCCGTCGTTTCCCGACTTGCCCGCATTGCTGCCGGGTGGTCTGCTGCGATGCCGCCTCCATCCGCGCTGAATGCGTTGCGTTCGGTCGGCCCGCGGGACCAGATTGTGAAGGGGCGAATCGAGGGCGCAGGGGGTCCCAGCACGGCTATCGAAGTTGCCCGAGGAAGCTCTTGCCGGCCGGTGCAGGGACGCCGAAATTCTCGGCCACTGTGGCCCCGATGTCAGCCAGGGAAGCACGCGTGCCGAGATCGGCGCCGCCCTCAAGGGCGGGACTGAAGGCCAGGATGAAGGCGTACTCGCGCGAATGGTCAGTGGATTCGGTGCTGGGATCGCATCCGTGATCTGAGGTGAGGACGAGCAGGTCGTTGTCCCCTAGGCCCTCCTGCAGGGGACCCAGGTCGCGGTCGAATTCCTCCAGAGCCCGGGCGTAGCCTTCGACGTTGTTGCGGTGGCCGTAGAGCATGTCGAAATCGACCCAGTTAGAGAAGATCAGCCCCTCGGGAGTATCTCCGATGGCCCCCAGGGTCTCGCGGGTGGTGGCAGCGTTTCCGCCCGTCTTGATTTCCCGCCCTGTCCCCCGATAGCAGAAGACGGAGGCGATCTTGCCCACCGTCACCACAGCGACCGCGGCTTCCTTTAGATGGTCGAGGACGGTGGGGCGGAAGGGCTCGATGGCATAATCCTTGCGCCTCTCGGTGCGCTCAAAGTGACCGGGCGTGCCGATGAAGGGACGGGCGATGACGCGTCCCACCTGGTGCTCGCCCTGCAACAGTTGGCGGGCCGTTTGGCAAATGCGGTAGAGCTCCTCCACGGGGATGACGTCTTCGTGGGCGGCGATTTGGAAGACGCTGTCGGCTGAGGTGTAGACGATGGGCCGTCCGGTTTCCATATGCTGCCGTCCCAGTTCGGCGATAATCTCGGTTCCGCTGGCGGCTTTGTTGCCCAGGATTTCGCGTCCGATGGCTTGCTGGAAGGGAAGGATGACCTCGTCGGGGAAACCGTTTTCCAGGTAGGTGGGGAAGGGCTCCTGCAAAATCAAGCCCATCATCTCCCAATGTCCTGAGGTGGTGTCTTTGCCCCGCGAGGCCAACGCGGCCTTGCCGTAGCAGCCCCGGGCGGGATCTGCGGGAGGGACATGTGGCAGCGGACGGATGTTCCCGATGCCCAAGCGGGCCAGGCGGGGAATCTCGAGCGGACGCGACTCGGCCACGTGTCCCAAAGTGTCGCTGCCGGCATCCCCGAAATCGACGGCGTCGGGCATCTCCCCCACGCCCACGCTGTCGAGGACGCCGATGATGATGCGTCGGAAAGGCTGGCTCATAGCATCTTCATTTGGGTGGACCGGCTTCCCTGCACCCGGTGAAGCTTCATCAGGCTGGTATGGCCCTTCTCGATGATAGGCGCTCCGGTGAGAATGATGAGGTTGTCCCCTTTGACCAGGAATCCGCGCTCGAGAAGGGTGCGCTCCAGCATGTTGATGAGTTCGTCGACGTTGGCGATGGTGCGCATCTGAATGGGCTGGACGCCCCAGAAAAGGCACATCCGGCGCATGATGCGCTTATCGGGCGAGAGTCCCAGGATGGCCGTGCGCGGCCGGTACTTGGCAATGGTGCTGGCCGTCGATCCGGTCTGGGTGAAGGCGCAGATGGCACGCGTGCGGATCGACTGCGAAGCGTAGAAGGCGGCCTCGCAAATGGCGTCCGGGAAGGACAGGTGCAGCCCCGACTGCTGGCGCGAGCGGGTCTCGCTGAGGGTCGACTCGGCGGCCTTGATGATCTTGTCCATCATCTGCACGGTCTCCACCGGATAAGCTCCCGTGGCCGTTTCAGCCGAGAGCATGACGGCGTCGGTGCCGTCGAAGACCGCGTTGGCCACGTCCGAGGCTTCGGCCCTGGTGGGACGCGGGTTCTTGATCATCGACTCCAGCATCTGGGTGGCTGTGATGACCGGCTTGCCCTTCTTGTTGGCGGCTTGGATGATGCGCTTTTGCAGGATGGGCACCTGCTCGGGCGGCATTTCCACGCCCAGGTCGCCGCGGGCCACCATGACGCCGTCGCAGGCGTCCAGAATCGACTCCAGGTTGTCGATGGCGCGCGGCTTTTCCAGCTTGGCGATGATGGGGACCTCGGCCCGCGCCTCGTCCAGACGCGACCTCAGGGCAATCAGGTCCTCCACCCGGCGCACGAAGGACAGGGCGATGTAATCGACCTCGTTGTCGATGCCGAAGCGCACATCCTCGAGATCTTTGTCGGTCAGAGACGGAGCCGAGAGATTGGCGCCGGGAGCGTTGATGCCCTGGTTCTCGGCCAGCGTCCCTCCGGTAATGACCTTGGTTTCGATCTCCTCTTCGGTGGTGGAGACCACTTCCAGCTCGATCAGCCCGTCGGAGAGCAGCACGCGGTCGCCCGGCTTGACGTCATAGGGCAGCGCCCGGTAGCCCGTCGAGACGCGGGTATTGTCTCCGATGGTGGGCTTGGTGGTGATGACGAAGTGGTCGCCCGTGTCGAGGTCCACCGGCTTGCCGTCCTTGAGCGATCCCGTCCTGATCTTGACGCCCTGAAGGTCCTGGAGGATGGCCACAGGCCGCTCCAGTTCCTCGGAGATCTTGCGGATGCTGCGGATGGTTTCGCGGTGCGTCTCCAGTTCTCCGTGTGAAAAATTGAGGCGCGCCACGTCCATGCCGGCCTCCATCAACCGGCGCAGCATTTCAGGGGAACGCGTGGCCGGTCCGATGGTGGCCACGATCTTGGCTCGTCTTCGCATCAATGATCCTTTGCGCTATCATGGCCGGACGTGAAGGCCCGGCGGGTCAAGAGAGTGGCCATTATACTGAATTCGTTTTGAGGAGTCGTTAAGATGCCGTCACGAGAAGAAGCCTGGCAACTGCTTACCGAGTACACCAAGAACCCCAGTCTGATCAAACATGCCTTGGCCGTCGAGGCCGGGATGCGCGCCTACGCCCGCAAGTTCGGCGCGGACGAGGAGAAGTGGGGCGTCGTGGGGCTGCTGCACGACTTCGATTACGAGCAGAACCCCAGCCTTGAGGACCACCCCTTCGTGGGCTGCCGCATCCTGGAGGAGAAGGGCTACCCCGACGATATTGTTCATGCCATCAAGTCCCACGCCAACCACACCGGCGTTCCCCGCCAGAGCAAGATGGACAAGAGCCTCTTCGCGGTCGACGAGCTGAGCGGCCTGATCACCGCCGTGGCCCTGGTGCGTCCCAGCAAGAAGATCGCCGACGTGAAGATCAAGTCGGTCAAGAAGAAGATCAAGGACAAGGCCTTCGCCCGCTCCGTCAGCCGCGAGGACATCCGCCAGGGCGTGGACGAGCTGGGAGTGGACATGAATGAACACATCGCTTTCCTGCTCGAGGCCATGACCGGCATCGCCCAAGATCTCGAACTGGACGGCTCGCTGGCCCAGCAATGATAGAGGAGACAGCATGGCAAAAGGCAAAGAAACCATCGACGCTCTGCTCAAGGAAGAACGCCGCTTCGATCCGCCTGAGGAGTTCGCCTCGCGGGCTCACTGGAACGATGAGGAGATCTACCGGAGAGCCGACCAGGACCCTTTGGGATTCTGGTCCGAAATGGCGCAGGCGCTGGATTGGTTTCAGCCTTGGGACGAGATCCTGCAGTGGGACTGTCCTCACGCCAAGTGGTTTGTAGGCGGCAAGCTCAACGTCAGCCACAACTGCATCGACCGTCACCTCTCGACTTGGCGCAAGAACAAGGCCGCGCTGATTTGGGAAGGCGAGCCTGGGGACCAGCGCATCCTCACCTATCAGGACCTGCACCGCGAGGTTAACCGCTGCGCCGCGGCCCTGCACCGCCTGGGAGTGGAAGAAGGAGACCGGGTGGCCCTTTACATGGGCATGCTGCCCGAGCTGGCCATCGCCATGCTGGCCTGCGCCCGCATCGGCGCGCCTCATACGGTGGTCTTCGGGGGCTTCAGTCCCGAATCGCTGCGCGACCGCATCAACGACTGCGATGCCAAGCTGCTGATCACCGCCGACGGGTCGTGGCGGCGGGGAAACGTCGTCCCCCTCAAGCAGAACGCCGACGAAGCGGTCAAAGGATGCCCCAGCATCGAGAGCATGCTGGTCGTCAACCGCACCACCGATCCTAGGCGGGTCAACATGAAGGACGGGCGCGACCACTGGTGGCACCGCGAGATGCAGCGCAGCGGCGAGGCATTCGTCGAGCCCGCCCACCTCGATTCCGAGCATCCCCTCTACATCCTCTACACTTCGGGAACCACCGGTAAGCCCAAGGGCCTGCTCCACACCACGGGCGGCTACCTGACGGGAGCCACCGCCACCTGCCGCTACGTTTTCGACCTCAAGGAAGAAGACACTTACTGGTGCACCGCCGACATCGGGTGGGTCACGGGGCACAGCTACATCGTCTATGGACCCTTGGCCAACGGCGCCACCTCGGTCATGTACGAGGGCGGACCCGACTATCCCGACAAAGACCGCTTCTGGGCGCTGGTGGCCAAGTACCGCATCAACATCCTCTACACGGCGCCCACCGCCATCCGGGCCTTCATGCGCTGGGGAGAGGAGTATCCTCAGCGCCACGACCTGTCCTCGCTGCGCCTTTTGGGGACGGTGGGCGAGCCCATCAATCCCAAGGCCTGGATGTGGTACCGCAAGTACATCGGAGGCGATCGCACTCCCATCGTCGACACCTGGTGGCAGACCGAAACCGGGGCCATGATGATCACCCCCCTTCCGGGCGTCACCAGCACCAAGCCCGGATCGGCCACCCGTCCCTTCCCCGGCATCAGAGCCGACATCCTCGACGAAGCGGGCAACAGCGTGGAGGTAGGGGGCGGATACCTGGTGTTGCGCCGTCCCTGGCCCTCCATGGCCCGCACCATCTGGGGCGACGACCGGCGCTGGAAAGACACCTATTGGAACCGCTATGACGGCCTCTATTTCACGGGGGACGGAGCCAAGCGCGACGAGGACGGCTACTTCTGGATCCTGGGGCGCGTCGACGACGTGCTCAACGTCTCGGGACACCGCATCGGCACCATGGAAGTGGAAAGCGCGCTGGTCAGCCACGATGATGTAGCCGAAGCCGCCGTCATCGGGGCCGAGCACGAGATCAAGGGGCAGGCCATCGCCGCCTTCGTCACCCTGCGCGGGGAGATCCAGGGCGACGACCAGACCAAGCAGGACCTGCGCGATCATGTGGCCAAGAAGATCGGTCCCATCGCCAAGCCTGACCAGATCCACTTCACCCACGAACTGCCCAAGACCCGCAGCGGAAAGATCATGCGCCGCCTGCTGCGCGACATCGCCGAAGGACGGGTGGCCAGCGACACCACCACCCTGGCCGATCCCACAGTCCTGGAATCGATCAAGCAGCGCTACGAAGAGGAATAAATCCGCCGACGGGCAGCCTCCTTAGGCTGAAAACGAGTCAGCGAGGGGGGATGCGGCCCCCTCGCTCTTCAAAGTTAACTCCTATACCATGGCCAGCGTGATCGGCTCGACGCCTGGCCGGTTTGTCGCGATCCACGACCCTGCCCTGGGACCCGGGAGGGCAGCGCAAGCGCGTGAACAGGCGGCGCGCATGCTCATAAATCAACTCCGGGCTCGCTGAAGGCCGGCCATCCGACACTCCCTCACCCGGGCCTCGGAGGGCAACTCAAAGCTGGCCTGAGCAGGCGGCGAGCCTGCTGAAAACCAACTGGGCTCGCTGAAGACGAGCGATTGTGCCTCCTTGGCCAAGGCTGCGGAGGGCAGGCAGCCGGAGACCGTGCCGCAGGTCAGAGTCCGGGCTCGCTGAAGGCGAGCCATAGACCAGCCCAGGGTAGAGCGAAGGCGCGCAGCGACGGAGCGGCACCCTGGGGCAGGGTACCGACAAAAACAAACCCTGTAAGGGTGCAATAGCAGTGGTTTCGAAGTGCCCTTGGTTCAGTTTGGCCTACGTCTCCAACTCTCTGAGCTGGCGCTGGATGTCAGGATCGTCGAGCAATTCCTTGGCCGTAAGTATGGGAAAGAAGGGGTAGTTGGAGAGCCGTTCGGCTCCGCCTTGCTGGCGGTCGACCAAAGCCACCACCGCCGCCACTTGGTATCCCGCTTGTTCGGCCTTCTCGATGGCGTTGAGCGTGGACCCGCCGGTGGTGCAGACATCGTCCACGATGACAACCGGGTCGCCTTCCCGGCCTTTGAATCCTTCGATGAAGCGCTGCGTCCCGTGCCCCTTAGCTTCCTTGCGGACGATGAAGGCGGGGAGGGGATCATAGGCTTCACGCAGGACATGGCTCATGGCGGCCACCGAGGAAACGACCGGATCGGCTCCCAAGGACAGTCCCCCGATGGCCTGGGCGCGGACGCCTTCCTCACGCAGCTTGTGCAAGATCAATTCAGCCGTCAGGCAGGCCCCCTCGGGGTCCAGCGTGGTGGGCTTGGAATCGAAGTAATAGTGGCTGGTCATGCCCGAAGTCAGCGTGAACTTGCCGATCTTGAGGCTCTTTTCGCGCAGCAGCTCCAGCAGGCGGGCCTTTTTGGATTCAATCGCGTCGCTCACAGCAGTGGACTCCTGTCTCGATGAGGTGAGGGGGTGGCGGGTCTCAGCGGTAGTTACCGAAGGTCATGTGGACGCCGAAGTCCTTTTCCTTGAGGGCGGCGATGACTTCCTGCAGCGTGTCGCGGTCGCGTCCTGAGACCCGCACCGTGTCGCCCTGGATAGAGGACTGCACTTTGAGCTTCATCCCCTTGATGTGCTTGACGATCTCTTTGCACTTCTCGGTGGGAATGCCCTGCTGGATGTCGACCCTTTGGCGCACGGTTCCGCCCGCCGCCTGCTCCACCCGCTGATAGCCCAGGGCCTTGAGGGGCACCTTGCGCTTGACCAGCTTCTTCTCCAGCACGTCGATGAGCTGTTTCAACTTGAACTCGTCGTCGCTGATGAGGATGAGGTGATCTTGGTCCTCCAGCTTGATGTCGCTCTTGCTTCCCTTGAAATCGAAGCGCTGCCCGATCTCTTTGAGGGCCTGCTGGACGGCGTTGCGGACTTCGTTGACGTCCACTTGAGACATGACGTCGAATGAGTTGGTCTTGGCCATAACGGCAGGAATCTTAACACGCCCGGCCGGCTGCCGCGCCGCCTCCGGCAGAGGGCTTGTGGGGTCGCGCCGAAGCCGGTTTCAGGCCTGAAGGGCGGCTTCGGCGTGATGCTGGAAGCTGTGTCCCAGATCGGTGAGGCGGCGTTCTAGGACTTCCTGGAGGGATTTGGCCAGCTTCTCGCCCCGGCAGGTCAGATAGAAGCGGTCGTGAATGTCGCGTCCGTCGATGTTGATATAGGCCATCTCAATGTCCACACCGGCTTCGGAGATGGTGCGTCCCACCAGATAAACGTGGCCGAAGTGGTCGGGAAAGTTGACCGAGAGACTAGTGGCTGACGGATGGGAGTGGTTGTCCAGGCACACTTCCAGGGGACGGTTCTCGTCGATCTTGACCTGCTCCATGCGCCCCTGAAAGCGGTCGCTCAGGTTGGCCCGGCCCTCCACCACGTCCTCCAGAAAAGCCTGGAATTCCTGCTGCCGCTTGTTGTTGGAGAAGACATGCTCGCGGTCCACGAATTGGAATGTGTCGAGAACCACCGAATTGGCGTTGGCGAAGGCTTCAGCCGAGGAGATGTTGGCTCCGAAGCAACTGAGGGCCCCCGCGACGTTGCTGAAGAGGCCGGAGCGGTCTTTGGTAATGACCGACAGCTTCCAGCGTCCCGGCTCGCGGTTGAGCGATGAGATGAGAGGCCTTCCGGCGCGGCTCTGCATGAGCAGGTAGTGCTTGACGATGTCCACCCTGGGGGTGTTGACCAGGTAGCGCCGGGGAAAACCCATCACAAACTCCACGAAACGCTTTGGGTCGAGGGCCATGGGCAACTCGTCCAGCATGGCTCGGGCTTCTCCAGCGTCCGTAATGGGCAAATACAGGGGATCGACCATAGGCATTCTATTCTGAGGTCAAGACCCCGCCCGCGTCAAGGATCAGCCGCCTGCCCGGAAGGGCCGTCCCAGAGCCGACCGCAGAGGCCTTCTAAGTTGACGCCAAAGCGGACAAAAGGCTACCTTTGGCCCATGGACAAGGTGGCTCCGATCGACTTCCGGCAGCAGACGCTGGAGAATGGTTTGCGGGTTTTTCTGGTGAGCGAGAAACGGATTCCGCTGGTACATGTGACGGTCCACTACCAGGTCGGTTCCAGCTACGAAGCCCCTGGATTTTCGGGCTTCGCTCACCTCTTCGAGCATATGATGTTCCAGGGATCGGACAATCTGGCCAAGAACGAGCACGGACGCCTCGTCGACGAGGCCGGCGGACGTTGGAATGCCTCCACCAACAAGGACCGCACCAACTACTACCAGACCCTCCCTTCCCACCAACTGCGGCTGGGATTGTGGCTGGAGGCTGAGCGGATGAGTTCGCTCAAGGTGACCCCTGAAAACTTCGAGAACCAACGCAGCACAGTCATCGAAGAAAAGAAACAGAACTATGACAACCGGCCCTACGGCCAGGCTTTTCTCAACTTTGACCGGCTGGCCTACCGGAACTGGGCCTATGCCCATCCCGTCATCGGCGACGAAGAGGATCTGAGAAAAGCCGACGTGGAGGACGCCCAGGCCTTTCACCGCACCCACTACGGTCCCGACAACGCCATCCTGGTAATCTGCGGAGATTTCGAGGAGGAAGAGGCTCTGCAGGCCGTGGTGGATTACTTCGGTCCCATCAACCACAAGACCAAGAGCGTCCGCCCGGACCTTGACGAACCGCCTCAAGAGGAGCCCACGCTGGAGGTCATGGAGGACCGGCTGGCCACCTTGCCCGCCGTCTACATGGGATTCCACATGCCTGAGATGGGAAGCGACGACTTCTACGCCCTCTCCATGCTGGGGATCATCCTCACCCAGGGCAACTCCTCGCGCCTGTACCGCGAGTTCACCTACAAGCGCAACTGGATCACCAGCCTTTCCGGCGGACCCAACAACTATCGCGGCCCGGAGATGTTCAACCTCTTCTTCTTGATTCAGCGCCGGGCTCAAATCGATGAAGTCGTCAAAGCCGTCATGGACCAACTCGATGAGCTGACGGCCGAGCCCGTGAGCGAGGAAGAGTTGGAAAAGGCTCGCAATCTCTACGCCTACCGCTTCGTCTCTGGCTGCGCTAAAATATCGGGCATCGGCGAACGGTTGGCCCGCTACGCCGTCTATTTCGGCGATCCGGGACGCTTCAACCGCGACCTGCAGCACTACGAGGCCGTCACGCCTCAAGACATCATGGCGGCCGCACGCCGCACTTTTCGTCCTCAAAACAGCACGATGCTGAAAATCCTCCCGCAGCCGGACGCCCGGCCTTCATAGGAACGGGTTTCCATTAGCCACAATCGACGCGATCATGAGACAAACGCCACCGCCGCCCGGCCCTATCCGCAACGTGTCTTTCCCTGATGTCCCCTGCGATTCGCTGGACAACGGGCTTAGGGTGATGGTGGTGGAAAGCCGGCGCATCCCCAAGATTTGGCTGCGCCTGGCCGTTTCCTGCGGCAAGGTCGACGCTCCTTCTGAGCAACTGGTGCTGGCTCCGCTGGCGGTGGAAATGATTGAGCACGGAACCCGCCGGCGCAGCGCCCAGCAGTTGGCCCGCGAGCAAGACCGCTGGGCCATCCATTACCAGTCGGAAGCACGTCTGGAATACTCGCTGCTGGAGATGGACTTCCTCAAGAGCGCCTCGGACCCGGCCTTGGACCAGCTCTCCGACATGCTGACAGGGCCCGCCTTCGATCCCAAGGAGGTCAAGCGCGTCAAGTCCCGCTGGCAGAGTCTGCTCATGGCCCAACGCTCCATGCCCCGGTACCTGGCCGAGGAACGCATCCACCAGGCTCTTTTCCGTCGCCATCCCTACGCCAAGATGAGCCTGCGTCCGCAACACCTGAAGGGCGTCGGCAGCCCTGAGCTGACAACCTTCCACGCCACCCACTTCGCTCCCTCGCGGGCCACCCTGCTGCTGGCCGGAGACATCGACCTCGCCGAGGGAATGAAGTTGGCTCAGCGCTATTTCGGGGATTGGAAGTCCGAGCCCGCCTCGCGTCCTGAGTTTCCTGATCTGGGAGAGCCTTCCCAGGGAGGGATCAGCCTCATCCACCGTCCCCATTCCAGCCAGACGCGCCTTCTGCTAGGCTCCCGGACGATCGCCCGCAACCACCCCGACGGCCGGGTTCTGCGCTTAGTCAATCAGGTGTTGGGCGGCGGCGGCAGTGCCCGGCTCTTCCTCAATCTGCGCGAGGACAAGGGCTATACCTACGGGGTCTATTCGGCCATGAAGGGCTTCAAGCGGGACGGGATGATGACCATCTCCGCCGACATCCGTTCCGACGTCCTGAGCGAGTCGATCCAGGAAATCCTGGCCGAATTCAAGGGCATGTCCAGCGAGTTGGTGGAAGATAAGGAACTGGAACGCGCCAGGGCCGAGGTCATCGGCTCCTTCATCTCCCAAATGGAGGCTCCGGCCACCGTGGCCATGCTGGAGCTCCTACGCGATTTTTACGATCTGCCTGAAGACCATTTCGCCCGCTACATCCCCGAGGTCCAGTCGGTGACTCGCGAGGAGATCCGCCAAGCGGCGTCCCTTTACCTCGACCCGTCCCGGTATCATATAGTCGTCGTGGCCGACCGCCAGCAGGTCGAAGACGAACTTAATCGCCTGGGCCCGGTCACTGTCTACGATACCGACGGCAGCCCGTTGGATGGATGAACATTGTGGGAGGATAGAAGCATGTCAACCGCCCAAGACCACTACAACAAGGGAATGCAGCACTTCGTCCAAGACCAGCTTGACGAGGCCGTCAAGGAGTTGGAGAAGGCCTTGGAGGTCGACTCCGATCACGCCGACTCGCTGCAGGCCCTGGCCATGAGCTACTTCCACAAGAACGAGCTGGAAAAGGCCGTCCAATACGGCGAACGATTCCGCGATCTGGAACCGGAAAACGCCATGGCCTACACCAGCCTCTCCATGTTCTACCAACGCCAGGGCCGCATCCAAGAAGCCGAAGACATGGGCGCTCTGGCCGCCAAGTACACCAAAGCCGGCGACGACTAGCAGAACCCCGCCCTCCCGCCGGGGTAGTGGCGCCCCACTGCGTGGATGTGCTGGGGGAAGAGGCCGGGGATGCGCGATAAGTCTACTAGCCGACTGGCCAAACCTGGACATTGCTCGCCCAACTGTCCGCAGGCGTCAAAGAACTTGAGTTGCACCATCGGACCGGGCTCGGAGCAGAGCCAGCGCCATCCGCGAGCGGCGTTGCCCGAACCGCAACGCCTGACTACCCTTGATGAAATGCCTACAGTCTCGACCCTCGGCAGGACATTCCCCAAAAATAAGGTGAAGAGATCTGCAAAGCGTTGAGGGGCGGGTCTTTGCGGCTTTGAGAAGGTGGACGGGTCTGTTTTCGGCGAAAAATGGGGATAGTGCTTGCAGGCATGAGGGGAGGGGCTCCATCGTATACTCGGTGTAGATAAATGTCCGAAAACAGTGAGTTTACGAAGGAGGCCCCAGATGAATGATGCCAGAGTCGCCGCCAAAGTTCGAGTCCAGATCCGCCGTTTTTCGGGGAAGCTCTCTGAGGAACTCCCCAAGACGGCGCGTCGGATGGTGGGCGAAGTGCTGCACGGGATCCAGTCTCGGGGCTCGGTTCTGCTGAGCGAAATCGCCCGCTCTCTTGCCGAGCCGGTTTCGCTGAAAAAGCGCATCGAGCGGCTGAGCCGCCAGTTGGACCGCCGCGGCTTGGACCGGGCTCTGAGCCGTTCGCTGCTGCAAGAAGCTGGCGGCAAGCTGGATGATGAAGCTCTTCTGGTGGTCGACCCCACCGACATCGTCAAGCCTCACGGCCGGCGCATGCCTTATCTGGCGCAGGTCCGCGACGGTTCGGAAGGAGAACTGCGCGAGGGCTACTGGTGCTGTTTGGCCGTGGCGGCCTGGCGGGGCCGGGCCGAGGTGGTGCCGCTCTATCAGGAACTGTACTCGCAGGAGGCTCCCTGCTTCGTGAGCGAAAACGAGCAGATTCTGCGGGCGGTGCGCCGGGTGCGCCGCCATGCCGGCAAGAAGGGAACCTGGGTGATGGACCGGGGAGGCGACCGCATCAAGCTGCTCAAGCCTTTGCTCCAGGAGAAGATTCCCTTCCTGATCCGCATGCGGGGGGACCGTGCGGTGTACTTCGCCCGCCGCAGGATGATCATGGAGCGGGTGGCCGAACAGTGTCCGCTGCGCTTCCGCGAGACGGTGGTCAAGGAAACCGACAAGGGCGAAAGAATCTACCAGCTCGATATCGGCAGCCGCAAAGTACGCCTGCCGGGCTTTGAGCGCAAGCTGACGCTGGTGGTGGTGCGCGGCTTCGGTCAAAGGCCGCTGATGCTGCTGACCACTCTCGAAGTCACCCGCTCGCGCAAGAGCCATTGGCGGGTGGTTCAAGCCTACCTGAGCCGCTGGCGGGTGGAGGAGACCATCCGCTTCATCAAGCAGAGTTATCAGTTGGAGGACATCCGCCTGCTCTCCTACCGGCGGCTGCGCAGCATGGCCGTCCTGGTGATGGCCGCCGCCTACTTCGCCTGCGCCTACCTGGGCCGCGACATCCGGCTCAACCTGCTGCTGCACAGAGTCTACCGGGCCGCCAAGCGCGTCTACGGCATCCCCGAGTTCCGCTTCTACGCCATCGCCGACGGCATGAAGAACATCTTATTCACCCGGCACTGGCGTACAGTCCCAGCAACCGGCTCCGATCCGCCCCTCAACGCCGCCCTGCCGTTCGACTCCTGAAAAATGGGGAAAGTCCTCCCACCGGTAATGGGCCGTTTGGAAGTGTTCACCTGATCTGCGCTAGGTGTTAGTCGTCTTGGGGCAACTCCCGCAATGTGGGCTGCTCTCCGGCCTTCTTCTTGTGCTTGGGAGCCCGCTTGAAAGTGGCGTCGGCGTGCTTGGGATAATCCAGCTCCTTGCCGCCCAGCAGGTCTTCAATGGTCAGCAACTGTATCTTTGGATGCTTGCCCCAGGGCGATTCATAGAAGCCTGCTGACGCGGCTTCCTTGCGCATGGCCGCAGTAGGCTTGTTGAGGCTGATGAGCGCTCCGATCTGCGCTTTCTCGCGCTCCACCACGCCGCGCAAGTCGCGCACGTAGGCCGGTTGAAGCTTCCCGCTCTTGACCTGGAAGATGGCCTGCTTCGTCTTCCCGCCTTTGCCCTCATCGTGAAAGTAGAGCCGCCCGTCAATGCCCCGGTCGGCTCCCTTCTTCGCTTCCAGGGGCCGCGCCTTGACCAGGCCCAACGCCCATAGCTCGAACTGATGACGGTCCTGCTTGGCCAGCGCCTTGGCATCGGGTAGTGAGACGGGCTCGCCCAACACCTCGTAGTCAAGACCTTCCCCGAAAGCGTCATGAAGCCGGTGCTTGATAAGAGCGATGGCAAGATGGGTGATGTCGATGCCAATCCAGCGCCGTTCCAACTTCTCGGCAGCTTCAATGGCAGTTCCACAACCGCAAAATGGGTCCAGAACGGTGTCTCCGGGATTGCTAGAGGCTTGGACTATCCGTTCTAGCAGGGCAGTCGGCTTTTGAGTCGGATAGCCTAAATCTCGTTTGCCGAGTTCCGGAGGAATATCATCCCAGAGATTCTGCAATGGGATGCCAGGCATTTCCTTGGCGAAGTGCATGATCCTCGGCATGCCTGTTTTCCGGTGTATCAGCCTGCCCTCTTGCCAAAAACGGGTCAGATTCGCCTTAGAGTAAGCCCAATATCTGCCGCGATAGGGCCCCACGGCCTTGTATTCCCACCCCGGCTTTGGCTGCTTGAATTCTTCGTTGAGATCGGGCTCCCATCTCGCTCCAGTGCGGTCGGACCGGCGTTTCACAGGCCACTTATATTCGGTGTCCCCTCCAGGCTTCGCGGCAGTGGCGTCAGTTTCCTTGTAGTGCTCCCCATCTGCTGTCTCGTGCTTGTACTCGGATTCTAAATACTCATCAGTATATTCAGTATAGATTGTGTTCCAAGTATAGTTTTCGCTCTTTGAGTACACGAGAATAATGTCTCTAATCCGGCCACATCGCTTCATACCCTGCTTTGTATCGCTGTGGGCACCTGTGCGTTTCCAAGTGATCTCATTCAGAAAACGCTTGGGACCGAAAATCGAGTCAAGCAGAATCTTGAGATAGTGGCTAGCGGTTGGATCGCAGTGGAGATAAATAGAGCCGGTCGGCTTCAGGACTCGACGCAGAGCGACTAGACGAGGCGCCATCATCGAAAGATAGGCCAGCATGTCATTCTCGCCCAAGAGCTGCCGAAAGGCCTGCATCGCTTCAGAAGGGCGACCTCCCCGTTCGACAACATCGGCCCAAGCTTCCGCCGTCGCCATAGTCCATTGCCAAGTATCCTCGAACGCTCGAATCTGCGCGCTCGACTGGCTGCCATTCTTCTCAGCAAACAATACGTTGTAGTCCTGGTTGCTCTTGAAAGGCGGGTCAAGATACACGAGGTCTACCGAGTTCGGGAGGATATGGCGCTCCAGGATGTGCAGGTTGTCGCCGTAGTAAAGGGTGCGGTCTGCCATGGACCTGCTTATACCACGGCAGGCCGCTGTTTTTCAGGCGGCCTTCAGCA
>DATIPO010000212.1:0-2076 GCA_035471925.1 Acidobacteriota bacterium | reverse complement strand
GACCCGCTTCTCATCGGCATCGTCCGCTGCATTCGCTTCAAAAGCCTCGCGCGCTACCCCTTTCAGCGAAGTGGCGGGAAGAATGGGAAGATCCGTGCTGGAATCGCGGGCGATGGGAAGATCGACGGCGCCGGTGGTCTGGCCCGTTCCACAGTGGACTGGACCCAGGGTATAGATAGCAGTGAGAGTTCCATCATTCCAGGCGCTCATGACAACCTCCTCCCTTTTCTCATGGCCTGGCGGCAGGGCCGGACGAAGCTGGTGTGTGTTGGTTCGTTAGGGGGTCTCATGGGGTATTCCTCCTGGGCCCGACTCCCACCAGGGTGTGCCCGAACCCGAAACGGGCCAGGTGTCGATCCCCTAGCAGGTGGCCGTTGTGGAGCAGTTTCAAGGCGGATCTGCGGCTTTCTTGATCGCCACCGCTGAGTTGAAAGAGCCAGGCCGACCCGGGGGGGTGGAAGGGAAGATTGGGCCGGCTTTTTCCGGTGGCCATGCTGAATCCGCCATAGGTCAAAGAGCTTCCAAGCAGAGCTGATCGGAACTTCAGGTTAACGCCATTGGGCAGGGGCGGCACCGCAGGGTGGCGTTGACCGTCTCTTTGCAGCGGGCTGACGAGCACAAGCCAGAAGTAGCCTTGATCGTCGGCTTTTTCCAGATACCTTCCCTGCAGCAGGGCCTTCCAGTCTTGAGAGAGCGGCGGCGAACCGCTGAATGCCACCAGCCGGCGCTTCCGGCCCGCCGTTCCCGCCGCCTGCGTCAAGGCGTCAGAGGGAATGCGGGAATCAACCGGGCCTTTCAGCCGCCCCCATAGGCCGGCGCTCTCTTCAAATCGCAGACAGACCTGCTGATAGAGCATTCCCTGCCGAGCCGCGCCAGGACGCTTGCGGGGGTCATCCAGCGCGATACCCGCCTGCGGTTCGAACTTGACGAAAGGCGGCAATTGCTCAGCGTGCTGTGAAGGGTCCCAGTCCTTCAGGTCTTCGCCGGAAAGAGCCAGCACGAGGTTCTTGGGACCCAGCCAGCCTGCGACGGGCCGGTTGCTGCTGTTCCGCGGATCTCCGGTCAGAAGCCAGTCGCTGTCAAGATCGTTCAGGGCTGCCTTAAGTTGGTCCGGGCCTTCGGGGGCCGAGGCAAAGACTTGGGCCCGGACCGGTTCAGTCCTCTTGCGGTGTTGACTGGGACCGGGTTTGAGGAGAAAAAGCGGTGCGGGGAGCCAAGGCGCCAGTGTCGGCTCTCCCGGCGGGTTGCCCTTGGCGCGGGCCAACGTGGCGGGAAGGGGTCCTTCAATCTGCCAGCCCTCGGGCAGCGCATCCGGTTCGCCGATCAGGCTCTCTCGTTCCTTCCTGGCTGCGGGCGACCAGTCGTCGAGGTTGAGAGGCGGTCGGGCGGCACTGAGAAGCCGGGTGCGGATGAGGCCTTGGAACGTCATCGGCGAGGGCGGGAACTCGGAGTGTGAATGGTGGGCGTCGCCGGCTGTAAAAGATTGGGGACGTCCGAAGAAGAGTGGTTCCAGGGGCCGGATCAGAAAGCTGGTGTCGAAATGAGACGCCATCACCCGTCCTCCTCCCCGCCGCTGGCCAGCCTGCGGGCCAGCAGCAGACCATCGACTGCCCGCTCCAGCGGCCAGCCTTGCTTGCGAGCCAATGACAGGCCCTGGCTCCAGACTCGGAAGGCCGAGTCGGCAAGGCGATTGTCAATGTCTCCTTTCAAAGCTTGGCGGAAGAAACCGTCCATGAGTTGATTCTTATCGTTGGTTTCCAACGTCTCGTCTGACAGGAGTGCTTCCAGTAGGGGCCCGAACTCGCGCAGCTTGTAAGGAAGGCGTCCCGGCAGCGACGCAGGGGGTCGATCGCCGTTTTCGTCCCGTCGTACGGCTTCTGCCGAACGGAAGCCGTCTTGCACTTCCTGGAGGAGCAGGTGGGCCGGCCACTCACCGTCAAGCTCCCAATGCAGTGCGTATCCGGTCTTGACGCCGTTTCGCGAAAAGTGAGAGAGGCCGACTGCCGACTTGCGGGGCTGATCCTTGGCCAAGTCGATCATGGCCTTGGATTGCCGAAGCATCAACCGCAAGGAAGT
>DATIPO010000211.1:0-1571 GCA_035471925.1 Acidobacteriota bacterium | reverse complement strand
TACCAGATGACCTTACGCTACGCGCACCTCGCGCCCGAGCATAAGGCCGATGCGGTTCAGAGGCTCGTAGGGGGCTAACGATGGCGAAGGCGAAACCGCAGAGATTTTATGACAGTGGCTGGGTTAAGGAATTCGCGCTTGAGCCGAGGCAACGCAAGGAACTCCTCACGCGCGGCGTCAAAAAGGAGGAACTGGGCTTCGTCGAAGCAGAAATGCGGAGGTACCTGACGCTTAAGGACAACCGAGAGCCGACCTCCGCTGCAGTATTGGCATCTGGCCTGCCCCCATCAGCCGGTCCAGTTTCTATGTTAGTCCAAACGGGTTTTGAGGGAAGGCCTGATCCGGCCGGAACCCTCCATTCGTGAAGGCCGGATCGGCCTTCTTTTGCATCCAGGCCTTTGGCGCGGGCGGCCTGTAGCCCAGGGAACTATGCGGCCGGATAGTGTTGTAGTAATGCCGCCACCTCTCGATCAGCACTTCAGCCTCCTTCAACGTGTAGAAGATCTCGGTGTTCAGCAGCTCGTCTCGGAGCTTGCCGTTGAAGCTCTCATTGAAGCCGTTCTCCCAAGGGGAACCGGGTTCGATGAACAACGTCTTCACCCCGATCCGCGAGAGCCAGTCCCGCACCGCCTTGGCGGTGAACTCCGAGCCGTTATCGGAACGGATATGATTTGGCGGGCCATGATGCGTGAACAGCGCAGCCAGGCAGTGAAGAACATCATCCGATTTCAGGCGACGAGCCACGGGGATGGCCAGGCATTCCCGGGTGTACTCGTCGATCACCGTCAGCATCCTGAAGGCCCTGCCGTCATGGGTGCGGGCCTGGACGAAGTCATAGGCCCAGACGTGATTGGGCCAGCATGGTCTCAGACGGATGCACGAGCCGTCATTGAGCCATAGCCGTCCCCTCTTGGGCTGCTTCTTGGGAACCTTCAGCCCCTCGCGCCGCCAGATACGTTCCACGCGCTTGTGGTTCACATGCCAGCCCTCGGCCTGAAGCTGTCTCGTCACCCGGCGATAACCGTAGCGGCCATAACTGCCGGCAAGACGCACCACCGCTTCGGTCAGGGCAGTCTCATCGTCACGCTGAACCCTCTGGCGGCGCTGGACCGAGCGGTGCTGTCCCAGAACCCGACAGGCAAACCGTTCGGAGACACCTAGACGCTGCTGGACATGGATGACGCATTGCCGGCGGCGCTCGGGGCTTAGAAGTTTCCCTCTGCAGCTTCCTTGAGGATCAGCTTCTCAAGCGTCAGGTCAGACACCGCACGGCGGAGCCGAAGGTTCTCACGCTCAAGCTCCTTCAGCCGCTTTGCCTGGTCAAGCCGTAGGCCACCATATTCCTTGCGCCAGCGATAGTAGGTCTGTTCCGTAATTCCTAGCGATCGGCTGACCTCGGGCACCGTCTGGCCCTGGGCCAGAAGAACCTCTGCCTCCCGTAGCCGATCGGTTTCCTCAGAACACGCATCCAGGGCTACGCCTGAACTGAAACCTTCCGTTAACTTCTGCTCCATTAACCTCTACTTAAGAGTTTTTGTTGCGCTGCAATAAGCTATGTGTATGGTGCGCCA
>DATIPO010000210.1:0-5537 GCA_035471925.1 Acidobacteriota bacterium | reverse complement strand
CGCGAGGCTCTTTTCGAATATGCGGCCATGGGCGGCCTTTTGGTGGTCATAGGACCGCTGCCGTCTTGGCCCGATTGGCCGAGCGTCGAGGGTTCTCTGGAAGGTTCGCGCATCGTCTTTGCCGGCTTCGGCGTCATCCTGTGCCTGCCGGCGGACGTCCAGGGTTCCTCCAGCTCGCCCATCTGGGAGCTGGCCCTAGACCGGGCTGAGGAGTCCAGCCAACCCCTTGTCGCTCCGCTGGGAAACGCTCGTCCGGGATTCATCTCGGCCATCGGCGACGACATCCGCCTCCCCGTCCGGGGACTCTTCTTTTTGACCGTTGTGTTTGCCCTTTTGCTGGGCCCGGTCAATCTCTTCTTTCTTCACCGCAAGCGGCGTCGGGTGTGGCTGTGGTGGACGGTCCCAGCAACGGCGCTTTTGACCACCAGCCTGCTGACGGGCTTCGCTCTCTTCGTGGAAGGTTCCCAGATTCGCGTCCGCACCCGCTCGATGACCCTGCTCGACGAACGCCACGACCAGGCCTTCACCGTAGGCGACCAGGGCTATTTCTCGACCCGTTCCATTCCCCAGGGAGTGTCGTTTAGCCAGCGCACCGAAGTGGTGCCGCTGGTCGAGTTCGGAATTCAGCCGTTTTACCGCACCCTGCATCTGGAGGGCGGCCTGCGCCTGGCCCAGGGATGGGTTTCGCCCCGCATCCCCGCCCACTTCCAGATCCGCTCCCCTCAGCGGCGGCGCGAGCGCTTGCCGGTGCGCATCACCGGCGGCGGAGGCGTGGAAGTTACTAACGGACTGGGCGCCGCCATCCAACAGGTGTGGTTCTGTACTTTGGACGGGTCGGTTTACTGGGGACGCGACATCGCTCCCGGAGAGTCGCAGACGCTGACGGCCACCGGACGCAAGCGCCCCAGCGATTTCCCCAGCGCGAAGGTTTGGCGCGACTATTACCGCGATGGCTGGCACACCGAGTCCTTCGTCCCCAACAGCGTCGACGTGCTGCGTCCGGGGACCTACACGGCCATTCTGGCCGATTCTCCTTTCGTGGAGGCGGGAGTGCCCCGCATCACCCATTCCGACCGTTTCAGCATCGTTCACGGCATCTCCGCCCTCTCTCCAGAAGCGGAGCAAGGCACCAGCTCCGCTCAGGAATCCCGCGGAGGTGGACGATGAAAGTGGAGGTCCGCTCTCTCAAGCGCTACTTCGGCAGCACCAAGGCCGTCGACGACATCAGCTTTTCCTTTTCCTCGGGCCGCATCGCCGCTTTCGTGGGACCGAATGGGGCCGGCAAGACCACCACCATGCGCATCTTGGCCACCCTTGACGACCCCACCGACGGCGACATTCTCATCGACGGCCACTCGGTGCTGGAAGATCCGGAAGTGGCCCGCAGGGCAGTAGGGTTCGTACCCGACCGCCTGCCCGAGCACAGCGACATCTCCGCCCATGACTACCTCGACTTCTTCGCCCGTGCATTCGGATTCCGGGGTACCGGGCGCCTGCGGGTGGTGGAGGAAATTGAAGAGTTCACCGGACTCCTCAAGCTGCGTCAGAAGAAGGTGTCTGATCTTTCCAAGGGCATGAAGCAGCGCCTCAGCGTGGCCCGGGCGCTGGTCCACGATCCGCCGGTGCTGATTCTCGACGAGCCGGCATCGGGACTCGATCCGCGGGCCCGGGTTGAATTGCGAGAGTTGCTCAAGCTGCTTTCGGAACAGGGCAAGGCCGTCCTCATCAGTTCCCACATCCTCAGCGAACTGTCGGAGATCTGCGATGATGCCGTCATTATCGAGCAGGGACGCCTGTTGCGCTGCGGCCCCGTGGATGCCGTGCTGGAAGAGGACCACTTGGCCTCCCAGGTCTTCGTGCGCGTCCTGGAGCGTCGGGAACAGTTTCACGAGGCGCTGCTCGAGATCCCCCAGGTGGAGGAAGCCATCCCCTCGGGACGGGGCATAGAAGTGGTTCTGGAAGGCGGCCAAAATGAATGCGCCCGCTTGCTGGCCCAACTGGTCTCGGAAGGCTGGAAAGTGGTGGAATTCCGCCACCGCAAGACCGATTTGGAACGGGTCTTCATGAACATCACGCGCGGGGAGGTGCAATGAGTTCCTGGAGCTTGCGCTTGGAATCCCTCAGCGACCGGCTGAATCCGGTGGCGGTCAAAGAACTGCGCCAAATCGCTGAAGGACGATTTATTCTCTTTTTGCTGTTGGGTCTGGTGGGCGCCGAGAGTCTCTTCGTGGGCGGCACCCTGCTGACCAACAGTTCGGGGCAGACCGTGGCCGTGGGACGCGTGGCCTTCAGCTTCCTCTACGGCATCCTCAGCCTGAGCTGCCTGCTGCTGGTGCCCGCCTACATCGGCTGGCGGCTGGCGGCCGAACGCTATGGCAAGGAGATGGATCTGATCTACATCACAGCCATTTCTCCCCGCCACATTGTTTCCGGCAAACTGCTTTCAGCGGTGGCTCTGACCACGCTCATCTTCAGCACTTTCCTCCCCTTTCTGGCGCTGACCTACTATCTGCGGGGAGTCGATCTAAGCTCCATTTTCGGTTTGTTGGTCTTTTCCTTCGTGACCGTTGTGATGGCCACCCTGGGGGCCATCGTTCTGGGCGCGCTGCCCGTCTCGCGGGGGATGAAGGTGTTTTTGTCGGGAGGCGTCCTCCTCTTCCTGCTGCAGTTCGCGGGGCTTGGATTCGTTGCCATCATCTCGGTGGTGGGCCGAGGCGGCACCGGCGGCTTCGCCTTGGCGGCTCTGACCGGGGGACTGATGAGTGCCCCTCCCGGAGGAACGGGCACCCTCCGGGTCTGGCTCCACATTCTTTTTCTGATTGCCGGCTTGAGCATCGTGGCCCTGCTGCTTTTCCAGATTGCGGTGGCGATTCTCACGCCGGCGGCTGCCAACCGCTCACGGGGCTTCCGCCTTTCACTGGCTGTCTGCTGGCTGCTCTGCGGTGCCGGCGCAGTCAGCCTGACGGTGGTCTATTCGAGCGCTTTCTACATCATGTTTTGGTGCATCCTCTTTTCCCTGGTCCTGGCCGCCGCCTTCTTCACCGCCGTCAGCGAACGCCA
Source organism: Acidobacteriota bacterium (assembly GCA_035471925.1). Lineage (GTDB taxonomy): Bacteria > Acidobacteriota > UBA6911 > RPQK01 > DATIPO01 > JANQFM01. The sequence goes on along the minus strand of DATIPO010000210.1, from coordinate 2,477 downwards.
CCGTTTCGGCAGCCGCATTGTGCGCGGCGTTCCTGCGCGTGGATGGCGGCGATGGAAGGCCTTTCTGCTCTCCAGCGGAGCGGCTTCAGCCCTGCTCTTTTACCTGGCTATGGGGATGCTGACTCTGCTGGTCACTTTCCTGGTCTACGCATTCGGCTTCGGCGACAACGACATCAGGGACTCGGTGGAGATCTCCGCGGGGCTGATGATGTATGGCCTGGGCTACTCGCTCATCGGACTGCTCATCTTGCGCAGCCTGCCCAAGGGACGCCTGCATTCCAAGCGCAGCGGACTGATCGGCTTGGGCGTCCTGGTGCTGGCCTCGATCGGCCCCCTGACTCTGGGAGCGCTCTTGGCGCCCGAGGCCTACTGGAATACCGAGACGGGATTCCGCAACTTCCTCATGGGCAATCCCATCGCCTTGATGTTCGACAGCCACCGAGGAGCATATCTTGTGCTGGGATTGGTGCTGTCGGCTGGAGGGCTGCTGGGAAACGCCGGCTGGCTCTTCGATCAGTTCGAAAGCTTCCGTCCGCCGCCTGCCACCCTCAAGAGGGCGTCCGATACTTCGGCTGGAAAGGTCGAGGCTCATGGATAAAGCCCTGCGCCGACACCTGCGCCGGGGCGAGGCCGCCGGAATGCGTTACCGGCTGGCTTTGGACCTGCCCCGTTCCTCGGGACGCGCGGGCAACTACCTGGCCAACCGGGCCGGATCATCGCGCGAATTTCACGACCACCGCGAGTACCTCCCCGGCGACGATCTGCGTCACATCGACTGGAGCGCCTACGCCCGCAGCGACCGCCTGACCATCAAGCTCTTCCGCGAGGAGGTCAGTCCTCATCTCGACCTGGTGCTGGATGCCTCGCGCTCCATGAACCTGCGAGGCTCCCGCAAAGGCCGGGTGGCGGCCGGAATCACGGCCTTGCTGGCCCAGGCGGCCTGCAACGCCGGCTACACCTTCCGTCCCTGGACGGTGGGACGCAGATGTCGGGCGCTGGGCGGACTCAATGAGCCTTGTCTGCTTTGGCAGGGACTGGACTTCGAGTCCGAGTTGGCCTTTGACGAGGCCCTGCAAGCCGGACGGCCCGACTGGCGGGCGCGGGGAGTCCGCATTCTTGTCAGTGACTTGCTGTGGCCGGGCGATCCGTTGCGCACCCTGCGGCTGTTGGGACGGGGAGCGGCCCGTTTGGCGGTGGTGCAAGTGCTGGCGCGACAGGATGCTGATCCCGAAGCCTACGGGAACGTCCGCCTCATCGACAGCGAAAGCGGCGAGGAGCGCGAAGCCCACGTCGACGCCGCAACGCTGCGCGCCTACAAGCAGGCCCTGAGCCGCCATCAAGACTCCTGGCAGGCTGCCTGCCGCCAGTGCGCCGCGCCCATGGCCACCATCGTGGCCGAAGACCTGGGACAACGCTGGCGACTCGACCAACTGGTGGCCGCCCAGATCTTGGAGGCAGCCTGATGTTTTTCCAGCCTTGGGGATTTCTGCTTCTCACAGGACTGGGCGCGCTGTTGGCCATCTATTTTCTGCAGAGGCGTTTCCGCAGCCGCCAGGTGTCGTCGCTGATGCTGTGGCGCCTGCCCCGCCTCCCTCAGCAAGGCGGACGCACTTGGAGGCGCCTGCGTACGCCTCCCCCCTTCTGGCTCGAGTTGCTGGTGATTATGCTGCTGGCCCTGGCCGCCGCCGCGCCCCATTTCAAGCTGCGCGAGAACCGGCGTCCCCTGGCGGTAGTTCTGGACGACTCCTTTTCCATGAAGGCGGGCTCGGTAGACCTCGGCCAGCCAGAGGAAGCTGCACGGGAAGCTTCCGACAGCATCGCCTCACCTGCCGATTCGCCCCGGGCCTTGGCACTCGGGGCCCTGATGGAGGAACTGGGGCAAGGACGTCATGCACCCGTCCACTTGGTCTTGGCTGGCCAGGAAGCTTCTTTGCTGGCTCAGGGACTGCGCGATCAGGAAGCGGTGCTGGGGGCCTTGGATGGGTGGAAGTGCCAAGCTCCTTCCGCCGACTTGGCCTCTGGTGTGGCGCTGGCCCGTCGTCTGGCCGGCGATTTGGGACGGGTGCTGGTGCTCAGCGATCATGCTCCCGAAACGGATTCGCCCGCTCAGACTTCGGACGGTCCCGATTCGGCTGCGGCCAGCGGCCAAGATCTGGACGCTGCGACAGGCTCCGAGAGTGAGGACGGCCAGCCGTACCTGGAAGCCGGAGAAACCCGCGCCGGCGCTTCGCCCTTCGTGCATTGGAGCTTCGGGCGTCCACGGGGGAATCTGGCCCTCATCAATGCCGGACGTTCCAGCGCCTCGTCACGCAATTTCGTCGAAGTCGCCAACTTGGGCGATTCGCCGGTGCGTGCCGTTGTGAAGATCGAAACGCTGCGCAGCGCGGCCGGGGCTGAGGCCGACGCTGCCGACGCCTCGGATGCTTTCCGGCAGCCAGAAGGCTCGGACGGACGCTCCGCCCAACCCGCCGGCGGCG
>DATIPO010000209.1:0-5108 GCA_035471925.1 Acidobacteriota bacterium | reverse complement strand
TGCCAAGTCGGAATCAGCCACTACTGGGACCGCTCGCCAGACACTCAGCCCGAACTTCGACACAAGATCGAGGGCGTTTTGGAGAACATCCGCAACGGCTCCTTTGCCCGCCACCTCCTCAAGCAGCAAGAGGACGGCTATCCCGAACTCAAGGACTGGCACCGCCGACGCTCCTCCGCGCTCGTCCAGAGCGAAGAAAGACTGCGCAAACTCCTGCGCGGCCCGAAACAAGGCGAATCGTGAAGCACGGGACCCTTGATTTGAGGACGATTCTAGGCTAAATTGGTTTGCATGAGGACCATTGCGCAATACGCCGATTTTCCTCCCTCCCGACGGTTGTCCATCTGGCTTGTGCTCGGAGCGCTCATTCTGGGGTGCGCATCCGGAAGCACGCTGGCGCAACCCGAGCGCCTCAATAAGATGTTCAAGAAGCAAATGATGGGGTGCCGCTTGCTGCACGTGGCCGTGTTGCAGGGCGAGTGGCCCAAGCAAAAACCTCAGCAGCCAGAAATCCGGGAGCAGGAGGCCACCGATTTTCCCCAGTGGTTCGCCGAGCACGCCACCAGGACCTACGATGGCGATGTGGATCTCGCGGACTACAACGTCGGTTTGGCACTGACGTCCATTGATACCAGTACGTTCGTCTTCGACTGTCCCAGCGGACCCAAGCAGAAGGGCCTCAAGCCGGAGGAGAAATTCAGGCGCAAGAACGACCTAGCTGAGCTGATCTACGAAGTGAAGCAGATGAAATGGGAAAAAGGGCAAATCGATTTCGAGGTCAGCGGCAAGGGTCGGAGCCGCTTCAAGCCCGTTCACGTCTCTTTCCAGGACGAGCATTCTTTGACGCTGAAGGCCAAGGTCGATCACTCCGACCGCGGACTGGTCTTCGTCTTCACGCCGATGGCGCGCTGGCTGGTCATGAGTCCATCCGACGCTGAAGAGACGGCTGATTTCGAACCGGGGCGGCTCATCAAACGGGTCAATCCTGACCATCCCGGGCTTTTTCGGGGTGCCGCCCCCACCGAATACGTCATCTTCGACGTCCCGGTGTCGAGAGAAGGGATCCCTTTGGTTGAGGACGCCCGCGTCCTTCACTGCTCACATGCTGTTTTCGCCCGCAAGACCTTTGAGGCGTTGAAGCAGTGGCGCTACTCTTCTCCCAAGGTCAATGGTGAACCTGTCGTCGCCCTCACCAGCGCTGTCTTCGCCTTCAGAACGCGCTGAAAAAGACTGGAAGAGTGACGCTACTCTCCTCTGATCGTGGACGGCGAGCCTCGGGAAGTGTCCGCCTCCATCTCGCTCTATTTCGTCCTGCGCCGTTAGGTTCTGCAGCTTGGCCGAATTCTCGGCTACACTCCTGAGCATGAAGGGTAACGAATGGACGAGAGCGTGCGCGGCTTGGCTGGCCGTCTGGCTTGGGACGGGAGGCATCGCGGTGGCGGTTGGACAGAACCTCGCCGAGACAGGCCTTGAGCATTCCCGAGCGCAGTGGGTGGCGCGGGAGTGGCTGGTTTGGGACCGGGTTGACGAGGCCGCCCGGGTGAGCCTGTTCACGGCTGCGCAAGGAGAGATGCGGATTGAGGGCGGGCGAATTGCCGGAGGCCAGGAGATCGAGATTGAGACAGCCTCCGAGGGACTGCCAGAGGAGTTGCAGCGGGCTTTTCCGCATCTTAAAAGGCGGGCGCGGGCGCGCGTCGACCTCACGGGAGAGCGGGCCAAGGACATCCTGCGGGGACAAGTGTTGGCGGCCGCCTTCGATGAAGACGGCGGACTGATCGAGGCCACCGGCGTGCAGGTGGGAGGCGGGCTGGACGACCTCTACCGCTACGACGGACCTCTTGGCGTGACCTTTGAGGAAGATCAAAACGGCCGTCGCGCGCCTGTCTTACGGGTGTGGGCGCCCACGGCCCGACAAGTGCGGCTGTTGCTCTTTAAGTCGGCGGACGAAAACGACCCCCCGAACGCATTCGAGATGCAGGACGATGAGGACTCGGGGGTCTGGAAGCTCCAGGGCCAAGCCGATTGGGACCGCAAGTACTACCTCTACGAAGTGACGGTCTTCCACCCGTCCTCGGGCAAGGTCGAGGTGTCGCGGGTCACCGATCCCTACTCGGTGAGTCTGGCGTCCAATTCGCGCCTTTCGCAGGTGGTCGATCTGCGCGACGCCGACCTTCAGCCGGACGGCTGGGACCAGCACTCGCCTCCCCCGCTGGCCGGCTTCGAGGACGTCTCCATCTACGAGCTGCACCTGCGCGATTTCTCCGTCCGCGATCCCTCGGTGGACGCGGCACTCAAGGGGACTTTCGCCGCCTTCGCCGAGCCCGATTCCCACGGCGTGCGCCATCTGCGCAAGCTAGCCGGAGCCGGAATCACTCATCTCCACCTGCTACCAGTCTTCGATATCGCCACCATCCCCGAGCTGCGCGAGAACCAGATGCGTCCGCTCGCCGACCTGGGCGGGTTCCCGCCCGATTCCGAACGCCAGCAGGAGACCATCGCCAGCCTCAAGGATCAGGACGCCTACAATTGGGGATACGACCCGCTCCACTACAGCGTCCCCGAGGGCAGCTACGCCGCCGATCCCGACGGCCCCGGACGCATCCTCGAGTTCCGCCGCATGGTGCAGGCCCTGCACGCCGCCGGACTTCGCCTGGTCATGGACGTGGTCTACAACCACACCCACGCCGCCGGACTCTCAGACTTGAGCGTCCTCGACCGCATCGTCCCCGGCTACTACCACCGCCTCGACGACGACGGCAACGTGGCCACTTCGACCTGCTGCGCCAATACGGCCTCCGAGCGCCGCATGATGGAGAGGCTGATGGTCGACTCGGTGCTGGCCTGGGCCCGCCACTATCGGGTGGACGGCTTCCGTTTCGACTTGATGGGGCATCACCTCAAATCCAACATGCTCAAGCTGCGCCGTACCCTCGACCGACTCACCCTCCGCGCCGATGATGTGGACGGCCCGAAAATCTTCCTCTACGGCGAAGGCTGGGACTTCGGCGAAGTGGCCGGCAACGCCCGCGGCGTCAACGCCACCCAAATCAATATGAAGGGCAGCGGAGTCGCCACCTTCAACGACCGCCTGCGCGATGCTGCGCGCGGCGGGACGCCTTTCGACTTCTACCAGCACCAGGGCTTCGCCACCGGACTCCACAGCGACCCCAACCGCGTCGAGCAGCCCGAGGCCCGAGAGCGCCTGCTCCACACCTCGGACTGGATCCGCGTGGGACTGGCCGGCGGACTGGCCGACATCTCCTTGACCGACCACCGGGGAGGCACCGTCAGCGGCGAGGAAATCGAGTATCTGGGCGGTGCCCCGGCTGGATACACGGCTTCGCCCCTGGAGCAGATTACCTACGTGGCCGCCCACGACAACGAGACGCTCTTCGACGCCATCCAAGCCAAGGCCCCGCGGGCCACGCCCATGGAAGAGCGCGTCCGCATGCAGACGCTAGCCAACAGCTTGGTGGCGCTGGCGCAGGGCGTCCCCTTCTTTCACGCGGGGCAGGACCTGCTGCGCTCCAAATCGATGGACCGCGACAGCTTCAACTCCGGCGACTGGTTCAACCTGCTCGACTTCACCCGGCAGCAAAACGGCTGGGGACGCGGGCTTCCTCTCGAAGAGCACAACGGCGGCAAGTGGGACATCATGCGTCCACTGCTAGGGGACGCCGCGCTGCGTCCCGGCCCCCAGCATATCGAGGCGGCCCACGAGCGCTTCCTGGAATTCCTGCGCATCCGCTATTCTTCGCCGCTCTTTCGTTTGTCCAGCGCTGAGGACGTCCGCCGCCGGCTGCGCTTCCACAACACCGGACCCGATCAAATCCCGGGACTCATCGTGCTCAGCCTGAATGATGCCGGATCAATCAGCGACGATGGAGCGTCCACTTCCGGGCACGTCTCCTCCAGCGGCAACCCGACCAGCCCTGTGGCGCCGGGCCGGCGGGACGGATCGAGCGGAGCCGCTTCCCTGCCTCAGCTCGACTCCAACTACGCCAGTATCGTCGTCTTTTTCAACGGCCGCGACGAAGCGGTGAGCCTGTCCCTGGAATCTTGGGCCGGACGAGGCGTCCAGCTTCACCCGATTCAGCAAGAGTCCGCCGACCTTCGCCTTCGCGAGGCGTCCTGCGAGGCCGAGACCGCCACCTTCACCGTCCCGCCCCGAACCACCGCCGTATTCGTTGAACCTCGCTAGCCTCGTCCGGGAGAATTCGAGCCACGCCGGAACCGCCCCAGCCGACGCCTGCAACGTCCCGCTGGTAGACTAGGAGCCGTGGAAAACACACCCAAGAGACCGACCGAAGGATCCAACCAGAAGCCAACCCAGAACCCCGAGGCGGAGCACTCGCCTGACGACGATCACTTCTCCGGCCAGCAAACCCCTCCGCTGGAGAGTCCCTCCGAGCCGTCCCAAGAAACCCCTCCCGACCACCCCGGGCCTGGCGGCGGCGGGCATGAACCGCCCGGCGACTCACCTCCTCAGCGGGTCTGGTGGCTGTGGCTGCTGTTGGGGATCTTCGCGGCCCTCTTCATGGGACTGGCCTATGTCCAGCAGCAGGCCCTGCAGGAGCAGCAGATGCCCTCGTTGGAGCAGCCTGAGGGAGATCTCACCGACGATCCCCAATTGCGCCTGACGGCCCGCTACGCACTGGGAGTGGCGCGACTCGCTCAAATGTCAGGAGCCCTCACCGCCGACCAAGGGGAGTCTCCCGACAGCGGACCATCAGACCAAGATGATTCCGGCGCCGATGCCGGCATGGCTCAGCTTGAGAAAACGCTGAACCAGTTGATGGATGCCGTGGACGATTCGGCCGCCTCCCTGGTCGAACAGTTGCGGGCCGTCCCGGTGGCGGCCGCACTGCACGGAAACCAAGCCGCCCTCCAGCGCCTGGACGACTTGGATCGCTCCGTCACATCCGACGATCTGATGGAAGACATCGATGCGCTGCGGCTCATCTACGGGCAAGGCTCGGATGCGCTGGCAGAAGAACAGCGCCAACGCCTCCTGGACCGGCATGGCTGGTACGCCCGGCTGGCCCTGCAGCAGGGCGGCGACGAAACCGTTTCAGTGGACGCCCAAATCTGGCGAACCACCCTGACGC
>DATIPO010000208.1:0-28749 GCA_035471925.1 Acidobacteriota bacterium | reverse complement strand
TTCTCGAAGCGGTAGACCATCCCGTATTCGGCCAGGCGCAAGGGCAGATCGCGGTAAGAGCGGGGACGGGCGGCGAAGAGCTTGTGATGGTGGGGACAGTTCATGGGCTTGAGGTAGTAGTTCTCCTCGACCTCCTCGCCTTCCTCGCTGGTCTCTTCCAACACCATGGGCGGATACATGTCGGTCTGATAGTGGGAGAGGTGCCCCGACGTCTGATAGAGTCCGCCCTTGGTGATGTGAGGGGTGAGGACGCGCTGGTAGCCGTCCTTGAACTCCATTTCCATGGCCAGCTTTTCCAGTTCGTGGCAGAGGACGGCCCCGTTGGGCAGCCACATGGGCAGCCCCTTGCCGATCTCGTCGTCAATGACGTAGATGTCGAGCTGGGTCCCCAGCTTGCGGTGATCGCGTTGCATGGCCAATTCGCGCCTGGCAATGTACTGCTTGAGTTCCTTCCTGGAGGGAAATGCCCAGCCGTAGATGCGGGTCATCATGGGGTTGCGCTCATCGCCTCTCCAGTAGGCGCCCGCCACGCTGGAGAGTTTGAAGGCGTCGGGAGGAATCTTGCCGGTGTGCTCGACATGGGGCCCTTCGCACATGTCCACGAAAGGACCGTTGGTGTAAAAGCTCAGCGAGTCGAAGCCTTTTTCAGCCAGCAGTTCCTTGGCGTACTCGATTTTGTGGGGCTCGCCCATGGCCTCCAGCCGCTCCAATGCCTGGGGTCCCGGCAAGTCCTCGCGTTCGAAGGTCTGCCTTTCTTGGATGATGCGGCGCATTTCCTTTTCCAGCCGCTCGAAGTCATCTTCGCTGAGCGGCTGGGGCAGGATGAAGTCGTAGTAAAAGCCGTTGTCAACCGGCGGGCCGAATCCCAGCTTGGCGCCCGGACGGATCTTCTGCACCGCCTGAGCCAAGACGTGGGCCAGGGAATGGCGCAGCTTGTAGAGTGGCTTCTGCTTGTATTCTTCCAATTCGTGTTGCATGACCAAATCCTCTATGAGGAACCTTATCTCTTCAGGGAAGGTGCCGCGGAAGCATCCGCGGCCCGGTCCGGTTCCCTTCAATTCTCTAAAAACTTGACGGAATGACGAAAGATGGAGAGGCTTGAGAACGGGCCTTCCGTCGGCGCGCTAATGCACCGGGCCTGTAGTTCGAGCGGTCGTCGCGGCGTGATGTCTTGATTCGAACATGACCAACACGAGATTATAGGCAATTAGAGGCGGTTTGGCAACGGGTCAGCGCCCCCGACGCCCGGCCCCTGCGACTCCGCCGCCGTGCCTTGGAAGGCCAATAGTGAATCGGCAAGTGAAGCCGTTTTGAAGTCAAACGAGCCGGAAATGAGGGAAAATTCATGCCCGAGTTGATGCCTGCCGTCCGCAAAATCCGTCCTCGAAGAGGGCTGGAGATGACTGAGATTCCCAGGCCCGAGATCGGATCCCATGAGGTCCTGGTGGAAGTCAAGGCCACCAGCATCTGCGGCACCGACCGCCAGATCTACGAGTGGACGCCCTGGGCCCGCCACCGTTGCGGCAGCAAGATCCCTTTCACTCAAGGACATGAGTTGTGCGGCGAGATCGTCGAGGTGGGAAGCTCAGTGCGCGAACGCAGGACGGGCCAATTTGTCAGCGCCGAAAGCCACATCGTCGACTACCAAGGTGAGTACTTCCGCCGGGGACTGGCTCATGTCGCGCCCGAGACCCGCATCATCGGCGTCGACCGCGACGGTGCCTTTGCCCGCTACATCGCTTTGCCCTGGCAGAACACGCGGCCCAATCCTTCCGACATGCCTCTTAAGGTGGCCGTCCTCAAGGAGAACTTCGGCAACGCCATCCACGTGGGCTACGCGGTGGACGTCTCGGGCCTGGACGTCCTCATCACCGGGGCCGGGCCGGTGGGGCTGATGACCCTGCTCATCGTCCGGGCCCTGGGGGCCCGCACCATCCTCATCTCCGACGTCAGCCGCTACCGGCTCGACTTCGCCCTCAGGCTGGGCGCCGACGAGGTCATCAATCCCAAGCAGGACGACCTGGTGGAAAAGGTGCGCGACCTGAGTCCAAGGTCGGGCGTGGACGTACTGCTGGAGATGTCGGGAGCCCCTTCGGCTGTGCTGGGAGGGCTGGACCTGCTGCGCGCTGGGGGGCACGCGGTGGCCTTCGGACTGCCCGAGGATCCGCTGACGTTGGAACTCAGCGACCTCATCATTTTCAAGGGAATCACCCTCCACGGCATCGTGGGGCGGCGTCTCTGGGACACCTGGGAGAAGATGGAGTCGCTTTTGCGCGAGGGGTTGGTCGACCTTTCTCCCATCGTCACCCACCAGTATCCTCTGGCCGACTTCGACAAGGCCTTCGAAACCATGGAAGCGGGCCAGTGCGGTAAAGTCATGATGCGTCCCTGACGATGAGAGATTCGACGTCGCAGAAAGGTCGAATCTGATGTCGAATCCACCATCGCAGGCTGCTCAGGAGCGCTCCGCGGCCAATCATTTCGAGTCTCTCCTCAAGCAGGCCATCACGGCCGAGGCTTCGGACATCCACATCCGGGCCGGACAGGCGCCGCGGATCCGCCGCCACGGCTCCATCAAGACGCTGCCCGGCTGGGCGCCGCTGAGTGCCTCAGACACGGCTTCCATCGCCGCTCGCATCCTCTACCAGGCGCGTGTGCGCGATAAGGAGGCTGTGCTCAAGAAGGTCCGCGACCTGCTGGATGAAGACTGCTCCTACGCCTTCTCGGGAGGACGCTTCCGAGTCAACATCTGCCGTCAGCAGGGAACCCTTGACTTGGTCATGCGGGTGGTCCCCGAGACGCCCCCCAATCTTCAGGACCTGGGCCTGCCCGAGACTCTGGCCGACATCTCCATGGAGGAGCGCGGACTGGTGCTGGTCACGGGCGTGACGGGATCGGGGAAATCGACGTCGCTGGCCGCCATGATCCACCACATCAACCAGCACGCAGAGAAGAAGATCATCACCATCGAAGATCCTATCGAGTACCTGCACCGCGACATCCGTTCGGCCATCACCCAGCGCGAAGTGGGAAGCGACACCGAAAGCTTCAACAAGGCCCTGCGGGCGGCCCTGCGACAGGACCCCGACGTCATCATGGTGGGGGAGATGCGCGACCGCGAGACCATCGACATCGCCATGAAGGCCGCTGAAACCGGACACTTGGTCTTCAGCACGCTGCATACGTCGGACGTGGAGAAGACCGTCACCCGCATCGTCAGCATGTTTGAACGCGACGAACAGGCCGTGGCCCGCCTGCGCCTGGCCGATTCCCTCAAAGCCGCGATTTCCCAGCGCCTTCTGCCCCGCAAAGACAGCCGCGGGCGGGTTGCGGCCATGGAGATCATGCGTGTCACCCTCTCGGTCAAGTCCTGCATCGAAGATCCCTCCAAGGGCGGCATGCTGGAACTGGTGGGCAAAGGCGCCCAGTACGGGATGCAGACCTTCGACCAGCATCTCACTCAGCTTTACCAGGAAGGCATCATCCGCCTGGAAACCGCCAAAGCTGCCGCAACCTCCCCCAACGACTTCGAACGCAACCTGTCCTTTACCTAGTCCGCACTGGTCATGGTTCGGGGAACGTGTTCAGCGGCTCGCTCATTAGCTGGGAATCCACCAGAAGACGACGAGTGCGGCGGTACCCAGCGCGGCCAGGAGGATCCAGAGCAGCGACAGATGTCCGCCGCGGGCCCGGAAGCGGCTGCGGGGCGAGGTCCACTGAAGTTCGGACTTCTGGTAGTAACGGCGGTAGTTGTCGCGGATGCCCAGCAGGATGGAGATGGCCAGGGCGTAGAGAATGGCGAATAGCACGGTGAAGAGCGCCAGTTGGAAGAGCGGATCGGTCCAAAGCCAGCGCAGGTTCACGGCTCACCTTCAGGCGCTGTCGGCCAGGGGAATCATGCGGAAGCGTCCGTGACGGTCCTCCTCCTCGCACTCCACTTGGCAGCGGGCGATGTAGGGCAGGTTGCGGTAGAAGCCGCGGTAATCGAGTCCGTAGCCCACCAGGAATTCCTCCGAAACCTCGAATCCCGTGTAGCGGACGGGAAGGCGGGCCAGGCGTAACTCGGGACGGGCCAGCAGTACGGCCACTTGCAGCGAGGCGGGTTGGCGCTCCAGCAACTGTGTGCAGACGAAATGCAGGTTGAGTCCGGTGTCCACGATATTGTCGGCCAAGAGCACGTGGCGGCCCTCGATGTCGTCGTCGAGATCTTTGAGGAAGCGGGCTTCGCCTCCAGGACTGCCGTCGAAGCGGCTGATGGCCAGAAAGTCGAGGCGCACCGTCAGATCGATGGCCCGGGCTAGGTCGCACACGAAGGGGACGGCGCCGTTGAGGAGGCCGATCACCGTCAATTCCCGTCCGTCGTAGTGGCCGGTAATGTCGTCGGCCATGGCCTGGATGCGGGACTGCAGCCGACGGCGGCTGAAGACCACTTCGTGTTCCAGGTCAAGATGGGGGGTGCCGGAGAAGGCGGAACTCATTCTTGGGCTTCAAATTTCAAGCGCAGCTTACGGAAGTCGCGCCGATAGAGAATTTTCAGTTTCATATCGGGATAAAGTTCGCGGAAGCGGCGCACTTTGCCGTTCTTCTTGGTCACCAAGCGCTGCTTCATTGTCGTCAGCTCGATGAAGAGGTCGAATTCAGGCAGATAGAAATCGGGTGTGAAGCTTTCGGCGATGTTCCCCATCGAGTCTCGGGCCAAGGGGAAACAGGCCGGCTCGTAGCGCCATTCGATGCCATAGAAATTCAACAGCCGGGCGAAATCCTGCTCGCTTTCGTGAGCGAAGTCAGTGTTTCGCCGGACGGCTTCCGGCCTGCTGCGGCTTAGCGCCCTTTGGCCGGCACCTGATGCGCTTTGACCTGCCCTCTGCAATTGCTCAATCATCCTTCGTGGTCCACGGATTCCGCTTCTTCCTGCGCCAGAAAGGCGGCTTCCCCCTTGGGCTGATGACTCATCACGAGGGCATTTTGGCACAACCCCCTGACGCCATGAGCCGGTTCTTGGGCGCGCCCAAAAGCGGACCGCCGTAAACTGTCCGGGGACGGGCATCCCCTGTCCGCTGGCGGACGGACGGGCGGCAAAGGATGGCTCCGTGGCGAAGGCCGGGCGGCTCCGGCGGAGCGGCTGAAACCCACGCCGACCGGGCCTTTGTCGTGGAGCGGGCGGGAATTTGGGCAGCGGCCCTTGGCCCCTGGCACTGCATTTGCTTGAGTGTATGCCAAGACTCCGTGTCTTCTCGACCACACAACCGATGAACCGGCCCGGGCGTTGAAACGCCAAGCCGGGACAATGGCAGCAAAGGAGGCCGTGATGCCCCGACGTGAACGCATGCGAGAAATCGTGGATGGGCTCCCCTCGGAGGACTTTTTCAGCGACAAGGAAGCCGAGGGCTGGAAGCTGGTGTCGATGGAGTTTGAACGTCCGGCCGACGGGGAGGACGCTGCCCGCGCGGAAGACTCGCTGGCTCAAGACGTCCCCTACGGATTGCAGGTGGGCAGCGACTGCTACAGTCTGGAGGAGAATCCCGACGAGCGGCGGGCCCTGGTCCTGATGCTTGAACAACTGATCGCCGACAAGAAGCTCTCCGAAGTGGCCACGGCCCTCAATCAGGAGGGACTGCGCACGCGAGGCGGCGAGCCGTGGACCTCCCTGGACATCTTCAATCTCTTCCCCCGCCTGATCGACGTGGCGCCCATCATCTATCCTTCAGCCGATTGGGAGGCGGTCCGCCGCCGCGGTTTGATCCGCGCCGCTGGCTGACCGCTACCCGAAGCGGACGGGAACGGGGATAAACGTCAAAACGAAGATGAGGGCGGCCGCTACCGCCCACAGGGCCCGTTTGCGTCCAGGACTTCCTTCCTCCTGCAGGGGCGGGGGGTGGCGGAATCCGAAAACCCGCACCAGCAACGCAAAGAGCAGATAGGAAGGAACCGGCCAGGACCATATGCTCAGTCCGATCAGGCCGAAGAATCCGGCGTGGGAAATGATGCGGTGCCAGCGCCGTCCGAAGAGGGCGTAGACGATGTGTCCGCCGTCGAGCTGCCCGATGGGCAGCAGGTTGATGGAGGTAGCCAGGGCGCCGAAAAGCGCGGCCCAGCCGATGGGATGGATGATCCACAGGTGTCCCTCAGGCAGCGGACTCAGCCATTGCCCCACCCAATCGAAAAGCAACGGCACGGCGAAGACCAGCCCCAATCCGTCCTCCGGGCTGGGAGCCTCAATGGTGCTCGACCACAACATCGCCAGCACCAGCACGGGAATCAGAACCACAAAGCCGGCAATAGGGCCGCCGATTCCTACGTCAAAAAGCTGGCGCCGGTTTCGGAAGGGTTCGCGGATGCGGATCACGGCTCCCATAGTGCCGAAAAAGATGGGCACCGGAATGACGTAGGGCAAAGTCGCCCGGATGCGGTAGTAGCGGCAGTAGAGATAGTGCCCCATCTCATGAGCCAGCAGAATGGCCAGGATGCAAAAGCTGAAGCCAAGTGCCCTCATCCAGTCGATTGGACGGGCCACCTGGGCGATGATGTAGGGGTCGACGAAGGGTAGTCCCCAAAGCCTGATCTGGTTGTCCAGGAAGTAGCCCGAATCGTAATTGGCGGCGTGAGTCAAACCGGTCATGACGGTTGTGATGACCGTCAGAACCAGCATCAGGACGTTGATCCAGGTGCGGGTTTTGGGCAAGGAAGGAGCTTGGGGGTCGTACTCCTCCTTGAGCAGAGGTTCGGGTAGGGGATCCCGCCATTGCGGGTTGGGCGAGTGGCTCAATGTGGGGTCAGCGCTGGTTGGAGGTGGTCTGCAATTCGCTGAAGCGGATTTCTTTGCCGGGCTTGAAGCGCACCGTCTTTCCGGGCGGGATGGGCACTTCGTCGCCGGTGCGCGGATTGCGTCCGATTCCGCTTTTGCGGGGCTTGACCATGAACACGCCGAAACCTCTCAACTCAATGCGCTCTCCTTCCTTCATGGCCATTTTGAGAGCGTCGAAAACAGCGTCTACCGCTGTTTCGGCTTTGACTTTGGTGACCTCCATGCGGTCCGATACGCGACGTACGATATCTTGCTTGATCACTGTGCCTAATCGCCTCCTGAGCAGCTAAGAGCGCGTCGTTAAACCGTTCATAAGACTATACTTGTCTCTGTCCGCCGAGTCAACCATCAGAGAGCCGGGCAGCCCTTTTCTCCATTTCTGCTTCTCCCATGGGGCTGCTTAAGCTACACTCACGCTCATGGGTGTTAGAGCCGACCGCTGGATCGAGCGCATGGCACGCGAAGAAGGGATGATCGAGCCATTCGAGAGCTCTCAAATCGGCGGGACCTCCATATCCTACGGCGTTTCCTCCTACGGATATGACTTCCGCATCTCGCGTCACTTCAAGCTTCTGCCGGAGGGCCGCGGGCCTTTGGATCCCAAACGCATCAGCAGCGACGATTTCACGAGCGAAGACGGCGACTCCTGCCTCATTCCCCCGGGATCCTTCCTGCTGGCCCGTTCCTTGGAATACTTCCGCATCCCCCGAGGCGTGCTCACCTTGTGCACGGGGAAGTCGACCTACGCCCGCTGCGGAGTGCTGGTCAACGTCACGCCCTTCGAGCCCGAATGGGAAGGCTACGCCACGATCTCCATCTCCAACACCGGCCCCCGTCCCGTACGCATTTATGCCGGGGAAGGGATCGGCCAGTTGGTCTTCATCAAGGCGGAAGAAGAGTGCCGCGTGTCCTACGCCGATCGCAAGGGCAAGTACCAGGCTCAAAAAGAGATCACCACGTCCAGGGTGGAGGAGGAATCATGAGCTTGCCCCATGCGGCGGAGCGGCGATGCTGGAGTTGGCTCGTGCTGCCTCTGCTGGCCTGCCTCCTTTCCTGCGGATACAAGTCGGCAGCCTCGCAACGCCTCGACTACGGAATCAAGACGGTGGCGGTCATACCCTTGGAAAACCGCACCAGCACGGCGGTCGTCGAGCAGTTTTTGACCCGCGAATTGGTCCATGAACTGGTGAGGCGCTCGGGCTACCGGGTCATTGAAGACGCCCCCGCGGCTGACGCGGTGCTGAGCGGCACGGTGGTCTCGGTGCGGGCCAATCCGGTGCTTTTCGGGCGCACGACCACCCTGGGCAGCGCTTTTCTGGTGGAGCTGCGGGCCCAAGTCGAATTCAAGAACCGCAACACCGGCCAGACCATCTACCGCAACAACGACTATGTTTTCCGCGAGCAGTACCAGATCAATGCTGAGGTGGACAACTTCTTTTCCGAGCAGAACCCGGCGCTCAACCGCATCGCGGAAGACTTTGCCGGCTCGGTGGTGAGCAGCATCCTGGAAGGTTTTTAATCACTCCCATGGACCTCAAGTCCTTCCAAAAGTCACTGGAAAAGCCGCATCCGGCCTACCACTTCAAGGCTGATCAGGACTATCTGCGCAAGAAGGTCTTCGCACTTTGCGAGGCCCAGGTCGAGGAAGGGGGGCGCAGCTTCGACTGGAAGGTGTTCGACTTGGCCTCCGATGAAACCTCAGAGGTGGTGGCGACGGCCCGCACCCTTCCTTGGATGGGCGACCGGCGGTGGATTTGGGTGCGCAACGCTGAACAGGGAGATCAAGAGCTGGGGCGCTACCTGAAGGACCCCTCAGCCCGCACCGTGATCGTGCTGGAGTCTTCACGCAAGGGCAAGGGATGGCCGCCCAAGCTGCCCACCATCGGCTCCGACAGTCAGTTGCCGCCCCAGCAGTGGGTACGGGAGCGGGCGAGCGAAGAGGGATTCGAGATTGAACGGGCGGCGGCCCGCCGTTTGGTGGAACTCTCCGGCGACGACCTGCAGCGCTTGGACAGCGAGCTGGAAAAGCTTTTTCTCTACAGCCTAAAGGACCGCAAAATCACCGAGAAGGCGGTTTCCGACATGACCCTGCAGGCCCGAGAGTACGACATTTTCGCCCTCATCGGGGCAGTGGCTGAAGGCGACTCGCGCAAGGCCCTGTCGATCCTGGGACGCCTCTTCGAAGCCGGCAACTCTCCGCCCGCCGTGTTGGCGCTGCTTTACTGGAACTTCCGCCGCCTGCTGGCCGCCAAGGAGTTGCTGGAGGAGCGGCGCATGCGCTTCTGGGACGTTCTTAAGGAACTCAAGATCTGGAGCTACAAGGGCAAGGAGCGTCAGGTCCGCAGCTATTCGAGGGCCCACCTGGAAAAGCTTCTCATCAGACTGCGCGAAACCGACCGCCTGCTGAAGAGCACGGCCAGCGATGAGAGGGCTGCGCTGGAACGTTTTATTCTCGAGGCCTGCCACCCGGAGAGTTGACACGAGAGGCTTGGGGACTCTACAATCAAGGGCTTTGCTGGAGGGCGAGTTGCGTTTGGCTGGCCCTGCACTTGCCGGCACTGAAATGACCAGGAAAACGATCGAGGAGAGATTGATCTCATGCCCAATATCAAATCCGCCGCCAAACGGATGAGACAGGAACGGGTCAGGCGGGCGCGCAATAAGATCCGGCGCCGCCAGATGCGGACGGCCATCCGCCGCTTCCGCGACATGCTGCAGGAAAAGCAACTGACCGAAGCCCGAGAATTTTTGCCCACGGTTTACTCGGAGATCGACAAGAAAGCCCGCAAAGGCGTCATCCACAAGAACGCGGCTGCCCGCTACAAGGCTCGTCTGACCAAGAGACTTCAACAACTGGAGAGCGAGGGCGCGGAGTCCTGATCCGGGCATGGGACCCGCCCGCCCGTCTTCTCCCGCCCTCTCCCCTCCATCCTTTTTGATAAAGGTCCCCCTTGCGAAACATCGATCTACCCGCCCGTGGCGCGGAGCTTCTTCTCGACGTCCAAGGCAACAACCTGCGCTTTCTGGAAGAGGCCTTTGGATGCAGCATCCACGCCCGCGGAAACCGTCTCTCCATCGAGTCGGACAGTGAGGACAAGGAACTCAAGCTGGCCCGCTTGATGAGAGAGTTCGTCGATTTAGTGGAAGGCGGCGAAGAGTTCGCCAACGGCGATCTGCGTCATGCCCTGGAGATGGTATCGGAGGGAGCCGCCGCCACTTTGGGCCAATATTTCAACGACGTCCCCGTCATCCGTACGCCGATCCGCGAGGTCGTTCCGCGGGGCGCCAACCAGACCCGCTACGTGCGCATGATCGAGAGCCAGGACTTGGTTTTCGGCATCGGACCGGCCGGGACCGGCAAGACCTATCTGGCCGTGGCCGTCGGCGTCCAGCGACTGCTCAACAAGAGCATCCAGCGCATCATTCTGGCGCGTCCGGCGGTGGAGGCCGGCGAGAAGCTGGGATTCCTGCCCGGCGACCTGCAAGAGAAGGTCAACCCCTACCTGCGCCCCCTCTATGACGCCCTTCACCACATGCTGTCGGGCGAGAAGGTCAACAAGCTGATGGAGCGGGGGGTCATCGAAATAGCCCCTCTGGCCTTCATGCGGGGACGCACGCTGAGCGATTCCTTCATCATCCTCGACGAAGCCCAGAATTGCACATCCGAACAGATGAAGATGTTCCTGACCCGCATCGGCATGAACTCTCAGGCCGTGGTCACGGGAGACATCACTCAAATCGATCTGCCCCGCGGCCAGCGCTCGGGACTCATCGAATGCATGGACATCCTTTCCGAGATTCCTGGCATCGCCTTCTGCTCGTTTAGTCAGAAAGATGTGGTTCGCCACCGCTTGGTCAAGGCCATTATCAGGGCCTACGATGCCAACCGCGGCGGTCCCAAGCACTAGCCCCATACCGCCCAGAGCATTGGGCAGCCGGTTCTGGACTGGTTTGACTTGCTGGCCGCCTGCCGCCTGCCGCCGGCCCCGCGCAGCCGCGCATGATGTCTGACGACCCGGGCCAGTCATCCGCTGATCCCAGGGTCGTCAAGGATCGAGGGCTGGGGTCCATTTCAGAGGTCCCGATCTGCACTCGTGGTGCCCAAAGGCGGGCGATCCAAATCCTTGAATAAGGTCGCGGAAATCTGGTACATTAGCGGCGAGACATGCTCCAAGCGTTTTACTCGCCCAAATATCCAGCTAGAAAAAACAGAGAGGAGGGGTCGTTTAATGGATGAAACCAAGCTCAGAGAGTATCTGGCCCAGAATGACGAGGAATTCCGTCAGCTCAGCGAGCAGCATCGTGAATTCGATCGTCAACTGGAGGAGTTAATCCAAAAGCCCTACCCCAACCCAGACGACCAACTTCGAGAAACCTACCTGAAGAAAAAGAAACTGGCCTTGAAAGACCAGATGCAGATGCGCATCCATCAATACGCTGCGCAGCATGCGTCAGGCTGAAGCGCCGCTTAACCTTTTGAGCGCCCCGCAAGCCACCTCAGTCGGCACCCGAAGGTCGACCCCACTCGGGCTCAAGCGGGGCCACTCGCTGGTCAGTGATTTCGGACACCCGCGGATCCCATGGTATTCCGCGGGTTTTTTTGTTCGACGGCTGCGACCGCCGCTTTGCTATGCTGGAGCGCGATGGTTAGAGACGGGTTCTATTTCAACATTCCGGTGCTGGCGCTGATGGGTGTCGGCATTTGGCTGGGCCTTTGGGTGTGGGTCGCCGTCTTGGTTCTGGTGGGCGGCTTCATCCTCTTTTTCTTCCGCAATCCCGACCGTGAGATTCCCGCCGATCCCTCCGTGCTGGTTTCCCCGGCTGACGGCAAGGTCGTACAGATCGAAGAGGAGGGCGATGACCGCTTGCGCGTCAGCATTTTCCTTTCGGTTTTTGACGTCCACGTCAACCGGGCGCCCATCGGCGGGCGCATTGTCCAACAGGACTATCATCCGGGACGATTCCGCCTGGCCTTCGACGAGCGCGCCTCGGTCGAGAATGAACGCTTGGTGCTGACCATCGAAGACGAACAGAGGCGCCGGCTGACTTTCGCACTCATTACCGGACTGATCGCCCGCCGCATCGTTCCCTGGAAGGTGGCCGGAGAGTCAGTGGCCAAGGGTGATAGAATAGGCCTCATCCGTTTTGGAAGCCGAGTGGACGTTTTCCTGCCCCGTGATTGTCATCTGGAAGTGCGGAGGGGCGACCGGGTGGCGGGAGGGTCGAGCGTCCTCGCCCGTTGGAGCTAAGCGTGCTGTTCAATTCCAAGGAAATGGAATCGGAGGCCGAGGGGATTTTCTCGCCCCGGCGAAAACTTCGGCGCACCATCTATCTGCTTCCCACGCTCTTCACCGTGGGCAACATCTTCTTCGGCTTCTACGCTCTGGTGGCTTCCCTCAACGGAGATTTCGATACCGCCGCCAAGGCCATCGGAGTGGCTGTCGTGCTGGACGGTTTGGACGGGCGCGTGGCCCGCATGGCCAACGCCACCAGCGATTTCGGACTTCAGCTCGACTCGTTGGCCGACGTGGTCAGCTTTGGAGTGGCCCCCGCCGTCCTGGTCTACACCTGGGGGATGCACGACCTGGGCCGCCTGGCCCAATTCTCGGCCTTCATTTTCCTCATCTGCGGAGCCATGCGGCTGGCCCGTTTCAATGTCCAGACCAGTGATTTAAAGAGCTTCGCCGGACTGCCCATTCCAGCCGGGGCGGGATTTGTGGCGGCCACCGTGCATTTCTTCAAGACGCCGCCGGAATGGCCTCATTTCGACCTTCTGATGGTGGTGGCCGTCTATCTCATCGCCTTCCTCATGATCTCGACCATCCGCTATCCGTCGATGAAGAAGCTCGACCTGGGGCGGGGGAAGAGCCACCTGATGGTGGTCTTGGTGGCCTTGGTGATTGCCGGCATGATCTGGTATTCCCGCCAAGCCCTTTTGCTGGTGGCCTACAGCTATGCGGCCAGCGGACCCGTGCTGCGGCTTGTTTCGGCCATCCGCCGCAAGTAGCGGCCGCCTGGAAGCCGCAAGACAGGAAACGGGAGGGAAGCGCTCGGCGCGGCTCCCCTCCCGGCGCTGACGAGTCCCCTCGGAGTCCCTCGAATGCCTCGTTCGAGGGCTGCGAAGACAGCGTTGGCCTACAAGCAGCCAGTTGCCTCAGACCGCCGAGAGCGCTCGAGGTCGCTGCACCAGCTCTCACCGCTTGACGCGTGTGTAGAACTTGTGGACTTCCGAGTGGCCTAGAGGCGGCGTTGGCCGCGGGGACGCGGCGAGCTTTCCTCGATGTCCACGCTCAGGTCAAGAGGCTGTCCGCGTCGATAAATCCTCAGATCGTTAACCTGGCCGGCCTTGAGCCTGAGGGAGAGGCGGTGCGGTTGACCCACCCCTTCTCCGTTGAGTTCGACGATGACGTCGCCTGCCTGCAAGCCCGCTTCCGCCGCTGGACTCTCGGCCCTGACTTCAGTGACCAGCAGGCCCTCGGAATCAGGCACCTGCAGGAAATCGGCCAACTGCTCGGTCAGCGGGACCACCGAGATCCCCAGCAGGGGACGCGAACTCATGATGAAGATCTGTCCCTTGCCTTCTCCCGGCTCCAGCCGGAATCGGTGCAGGTTGTCGAAATTGAAATTCCAGTCGAAGTCATCGAGGATGCGGGGACGCACGCCCTCGCCGCTCCAAACCGAAGAGCCCCGGCGGCTTCCGACGCGGGCCATGACGGTCTGCTGGCTGCCGTCGCGGTTGATTCTCAAGTCGACCTCGCGGCCCTCGGGAGTCTCCGAGACCAGGCGCTGCAATTGGCGCACGCTGAGGACCGACACTCCGCCATACTCAAGGATCACGTCTCCCGGCTCGAGTCCGGCTTCCTCGGCCGCCGAGCCGGGAAAGACCCGCTCGATCACCACCCCGGCTACCCGCGACAGCCTCAGGCTGGCGACGTCCTCATCCTCGACATTGCGGATCTCAATCCCCAGCGAACCTCCGCCGCGCTGGAAGAAATGAATCTCTTGAGCCCACAACGAGCCCGCAGTCAACAGGGCCAAACCTACAATCCATGCAATTCGCTTCAACCTCATGGTCAGTTGCTCCTTTCTCAAAGCCTACACGCTGAAAGCAGCGCTCAGGTTCCTAAAATACTACACCTGTAAGATTCGACGCTCAAGAAGCTTGCGCGGTCGAGTTTTTTTCTCAATTCTTAGAACATCAGGGTCTGCTGCCCTTTCGGCGGCACTAGGCGAGCATGGCAGGAAACGGCCTTGTGTTATGCTGACCGCTTTGGAAGCGGTGCCGCGGACAGGCGGCGCCGGTTGGAGGAACTCATGACACGTTTGATGCCGATCTTACCGTTTCTAGCGGCCCTTTTTCTTGCGGCGGCTTTCTTTCCTCTCCTGGCTCAGAGCCAGGAGCCGTCTGAGGCTGCCCAAGGGGCTCCGCAAGAGGATAAAGTGGTTGCCGAAATGGATGGCTACGTTTTGACAGACAGCGACGTCGACCGCCTGGTTCAGACTCTGGGTCCCAGGGCCCAGCAGCAGTTGGCCGACCCGGAAAAGCGCAAGCAGTTCATCCGCAGTTGGATGGAGGTCAAAGCCCTGGCGCGCGAGGCCGAGAAGGCTGGCGTCGACCAGGACGAGGCCTTCCAGCGCGCGATCGACATCCGGCGCACGCAAGCTTTGGCCGATTACTATCGCGAGAAAGTCTCCCAGCAGGCCACCGTGACTCAGGAGGAGATGGAGACCTACTACCAGGAGAACCAGGAATTGTTCCGTCATCCGGTGATGGTACGTCTCAGCACCATCCTGGTGGGCAGCCAGGAGGAAGCCGAAAAGATCGTGGCTGATCTGCGCGGAGGAGCCGACTTCGCTCAAATCGCCCAGGTGCGTTCCAAGGACATGCGCAGCCGCGACCGGGGTGGATTCATGGGATGGATCCGGCCAGGCCAGTTGGAGGCTGCCATGGAACAGGTGGCCTTCGGGCTGGAGGAAGGTGAGATCTCAGACCCTCTGCGCACCGTGCGCGGCTGGCACATCCTCAAGGTGGACGGAAAGCGTCCTCCCGGTTACTTGACGCTGGACGATATTCGCGACACCCTTGCACAGCAACTGCTTCAATTGAAGCGGAAGCAAGAAGCCGAACAAATGGCCCGCGAGGCGGCCGAAAAGTACCATGTCCAACTGCATTTCGAAATGGAAGAAGGACAGAAGGACCCGGAGAAAGTCCCGGAAAGGAACTAGGCTCGCCAGCCCTGGGCAGACCGTTCCGGACAAATTTGCAACTTTTCAAACAGCACCCAATCAAAAGTAGTTGAGCGTAGATGGAAAGGGGCAGAAGCCCCGTAAAAAGAAGAAGCTCGGCGTCTCCGGCGATGAGTTGGAGAAGCTGGTGGAGCGTGCCAAAGACGGCGACGTCGAGGCCTTCCACCAGATTTATGACATTTTCGGCGAGCGCATTCTGAATTACATCTACCGATTGACAAGTTCGAGGGAGGACGCTGAGGATCTGGCTCAGGACACTTTCATCCTGGCCTTCCGCAAACTGGGGACGCTTAAGGACAACCGCAAGATTCAGAGTTGGCTCTACCGCATCGCCCAGAACAACGTCTTCCAGAAATATCGTGGTAAGAAGCACTACTTCGAGTCGATCGACGAAGACGAGGCCATGGAGTTACCTGAAACGCAGCGCCACGGTGTCCCTTCGAAATCGCCGGAGGAGTCGATTTTGTCAGGAGAACTCGGGGAACTGGTTGAGAAAGTGATTTCCGAGCTCCCCCCCAAGTATCGTGAAGTTTTCGTCCTTTCGGCCATTCAGAAGATGAGTTACCAGGACATCAGCGAAGTGGTCGGCCGCTCTCTTGCCTCGGTGAAATCCGACATTCACCGGGCCCGTGTGCAGGTTCGGGACAAGATCAAGGAGTATCTTGGTGAAAACTACGGAATGTCACAGTCTTTCTGAGTCGCTCACGGCCTACCTGGACGGTGAGTTGGAAGGCTCCGAACTGGGCCAGTTTGAAGAGGCCCTGCAAGAGAGCCAGGCCCTGCGTGAGGAAGTGCAGTCCCATCAGACCGCCCGCCGCATCGTGGAGGAATCCCTTCAGACGCTGCCTTTGCAGGAGACACTCTGGGACGGAATCCGCGCCGAGATTTCCGGAGGCTTCGAGAAGAGCGCTACAGGCGCCGGACGGCAGCCCGCCCCCGCACGGGGTTGGCTTTGGCGTTGGGCGTCCTTGACCGCCGTGGCCGCCGCGCTGCTGGTGGCGGTGTTCTTCTACCCTTCCTTTAGCGAGAGCCCTCATTCCCCGATGGAGCAGCAATATCGGGATTTCGTCCGCAGCCGGCAACTTCAAGAGCAAGAACGCATCCGCTCCCGGCCGGAATGGACTGACGTGGAGGACAACCCGTTTCGGCGCACCTCCTTTGATGATTTGAACGACAATCCGTTCGCTGGAGAGTAAGTTCTATGAGTCGCCCCACCCCTAAACGCCTCGCCCCTCTGCTGATCTTCTGCCTGGCCCCTCTGGCGCTCGTGCTGGCCCAGGACTGGGACGAAGACCGCTCACAGGCCGAAGCCCAGTATGAAATCATCAAGCTGCTCATCAAGAACGATGAATTCGGCAAAGTTCCAGCGGCCACCCAGAAGCTCTTCTCGCTCAAGTTTCCCGAGTCGGCGGAACAGCACTTCGTCGACACTGCCGAACGCATCTCGGCGGCTTTGAGCGACAAGCATCAGTACGACGTCGCCCACTCGGTCCTCGACCAGGCCCTCAAAGCCTGCAAGAAGAAGAAGTCACACGGCCGTCTCTACAAAGAAAAGGCCTGGATTTTCAAGAAGCAGGGCAACGACGGCGATGCCATGAAATACTTCGAGATGGCCAACAAAATGCTGGCTGAGGTGCCGGGCTCCTAACCTGTTTTGACAAGGAAAGCCTTCCATGAGCCAGCGCAAGATCCGCGTACTCATCGCCAAGCCCGGGTTGGACGGGCACGACCGGGGAGCCAAGGTGGTGGCCCGCGCCCTGCGCGATGCAGGCATGGAGGTCATTTACACCGGACTGCGCCAGACGCCCCGCCAGATCGTCACCGCGGCCCTTCAAGAAGACGTCGACGCCATCGGACTGTCGGTGCTGTCGGGAGCTCACCTGCACCTCTTCTCGAAAGTGATGCAGTTGCTCGAGGAGGAAGAGATGGGCGACCTGCTGGTTTTCGGCGGAGGCATCATTCCCGAAGACGACGTGGAGGAGTTGAAGAAGATGGGCGTCAAGGCCGTGTTTCAGCCAGGAGCCTCGACCCGCGACATCATCGCCTTCCTCCAGGAGGAACTGGCCGCCTCGACAGCCCAAGCTTGAAGGGACGCCGACTTTGAGCGACGTGATGGAAGCTGCCGAAGCCTCCCGGCTACAAGAACTTTGCCGACGCCATTGGGAACGCTGCAAGGACACGCCGCCGCCCCGCTTCTCGCTTCGCTTTTATCCCTATGCCAATCTGCACCATACCATCCGTCTGCGCGGCGAGACCGTTTATGTGCGTCTCAGCGACATCCTCTCCAAAGCCCCCAGCGACGTCTTGACCTCTATCAGCCTGATCCTGCTCTATAAGCTCATGAGGCGCAAGCCTCCTGCCGCCCACCGCCGGCGATATGCCGACTACGCCTCGCGCCCGGACGTCCGCAGCCGCTGCCGCCAAGTGCGCCGTCTGCGGGGACGCAAGCATCTGACCTCGGAACAGGGACGCCATTATGACCTGCGGGCCCTTTGTGAGGCCCTCAACAAGCGCTATTTCGGGGGAAACATCGAGATCGAGCGGATTTCCTGGAGCCGCCGCCGCAACCGCCGCGTCCTGGGACACTACGACGACGCCCACAACACCATTGTCATCGACCGACGCCTTGACCATCCCCGAGTGCCGTCCTACGTGGTGGAGTTCGTCATCTATCACGAGATGCTCCACGCGCTCTTGGGAGAACGCTTCCACAAGGGCCGCCGCTGG
Organism: Acidobacteriota bacterium; assembly: GCA_035471925.1. Lineage (GTDB taxonomy): Bacteria > Acidobacteriota > UBA6911 > RPQK01 > DATIPO01 > JANQFM01. The sequence continues at coordinate 10,970 of DATIPO010000208.1, read as the reverse complement.
GTCCACCACGCCGATTTCCGCCGGGCTGAGCGGGCCTTTCACGATTACCGGCGGGCCCAGGAATACATCCGCCGCCACTTGCCCGCCATCGACTGATCCGGGTTCATTCATCAGGGGATCCGAGGGACTCTTGACCATCCCGATGTTCCGCCTTGCCCTTGCCGGTTTTGAGGCAGAAGGAGGGATCACCGCTGGTATGCTGGGAAGATGGCCGCGCCCGACCCGGTTCGAGACTCCGACCTGCCTATCCGCGAGGTGTTGGACGATCTGCGCCGGGGGCTGGCCGAGGAGAGGGGTGCCGTGCTGTCGGCGCCTCCGGGATCGGGCAAGACCACCCTGGTTCCGCTGGCCCTGCTGGAGGAGGAGTGGCTGGACGGACGCTCCATCCTCATGCTGGAGCCGCGCCGTCTGGCGGCCCGGGCGGCGGCGGCGCGCATGGCTTATCTGCTGGGAGAAAGAGTGGGCCAACAGGCGGGCTACCGCATCCGCTTCGATCAGCAAGTTTCCCGTCACACCCGCATCGAGGTGTTGACCGAAGGCATCCTGACCCGCCGCCTTCAGTCCGACCCCGAGCTGCAGGGCGTGGGACTAGTCATTTTCGATGAATTCCACGAACGCAGCCTGCACGCCGACTTGGCCTTGGCCCTGACCCTGGACGTCCGCGGAGCCTTGCGTCCTGACCTGCGGGTTCTGATCATGTCGGCGACGCTTGATAGCCAGGCAGCCGCCGATCTGGCGGGCGGCGTCCCCTGCATCGAAGGCGGCGGACAGCTCCATCCCGTGGACGTGCGCTATGCGCCCCGGCCGCGCGGGGAGAGCATCCAAGCCGGAGCCTTGGCCGGGATTCGCACGGCTCTCAAAGAGACCTCGGGCGACTTGCTGGTGTTCCTCCCCGGCGCGGGCGAAATCCGGGGAACTGCCAGCGGTCTTGAGGACGAGGAAGGTGCCTCCGACCTCGAGATCCACCCGCTCTACGGGAATCTGCCTCAGCAGGCTCAGGACGCCGCCGTGCGTCCTGACCCGCGGGGGCGGCGCAAGGTGGTCCTGGCCACCAACATCGCCGAGACGAGCCTGACCATCGAAGGCGTCTCCACGGTCGTCGACAGCGGATGGGAGCGGACGCCCAAGTTCGATCCCAACAGCGGACTCACCCGTCTGGAAACCGTCCGCATCTCGCAAGCCTCGGCCCGCCAGCGCAGCGGCCGCGCCGGCCGCCTGGGGCCGGGCGTCTGCTACCGCCTGTGGAGCCGCGGCCGGCAAGCTGCCCTTCTGCCCTTCGCCCCTCCAGAGATCCGCGACGCCGATCTTGCTCCCCTGGCGCTTCAACTGGCCCAATGGGGCGTCGGCGACCCCCGAGAACTACGCTGGCTGGATCCTCCTCCGCAAGGGGCCTTCCAGCAAGCCCGCGAGTTGCTCGGCGAGCTGGAGGCCCTGGACTCGCGGGGTCGGCTCACCCGGCAGGGAAATCTGATGGCCCGCCTGCCGCTGCATCCCCGCTTGGCAGCCCTGCTCTTGGAAGCCCGCGACCGGGGATGCCTGAGGCTGGGAGTCGATGTGGCGGCCCTGCTCTCGGAACGCGATCCTCTAAGAGGCGCCCGCGGCGACGGGCCCGTCCCCTGCGATTTGGAGGAGCGACTCAGCTTGCTCAGGGCCTTGCGCAAGGGCGGCGCCCGCCAGGTCCGGCAACGGGGAGGCGATCCCGCGGCCTGCGCGGCGGCGGCGCGTGTCTCACGCCAGCTCCAGGACCTGCTCAGAAGTTCTCCCGGGCCTGACCGAAACACCGCTCAAGAGGTGCACCCCGGATGGCTGCTCTCCTGCGCCTATCCCGACCGCATCGCTCAGAGGCGTCCCGGTTCTCATCACCGCTATCTGCTGGCCAACGGACGCGAGGCCGCCTTGCCCCAAGGGGACCTGCTGGCTTCACATCGCTACCTGGCCGTGGCCAGTCTCGATGCCGGAAAGTCCAGCGGACGCATCTACACCGCGGCGGCCCTTTCCGAGGATGATCTGCGCAGCCGCCACGGCGGCCGCGTCCGCCGCAGGCAGCGGGTGGAGTGGGAGGTCCGTTCCCAAAGCGTGGCAGCCTACCGGGAGGAAACCCTGCGGCAATTGACCCTTTCGCGCAAGCCTCTCCACGACCCCGATCCGTTGCAGGTGCAGGAGGCGCTGCTGCAGGGAGTGCGCCAGGCAGGACTGGATTGCCTCCCCTGGAGCGAGAAGCTGCGCCAGTGGCAGGCCCGGGTGCTGTCCCTGGCTGATTGGCGTCCTCAGGAAGGCTGGCCTGATGTTTCCGATCAGGCGCTTGTCGACAGCCTCGAAGACTGGTTGCTGCCCTTTCTGGCGGGTCTGAGCAGCTTCTCTGATCTGCGCCGGCTTGATCTGCAGGCGGCCCTCGACAGCCGCTTGGGCTCTGAGAAGCAGAAGCGGCTCAAAGAGGGCGCCCCCACTCACCTCGAAGTCCCCAGCGGGTCGCATCTGCGTCTGCGTTATCAGCCGCCGGATCCGCCCGTGCTGGCGGTCCGATTGCAGGAGATGTTCGGCTTGGCCGACACGCCCGCCGTCTGCTGGGGAGAGGTGCCTGTGCTGCTGCATCTGCTCTCTCCGGCTCAGCGGCCCGTGCAGGTCACCCAGGATCTGAAGGGCTTTTGGGACCGCACTTACCCCGAAGTCAAAAGAGAACTGGCCGGACGCTATCCCAAGCACCATTGGCCCGAGGATCCTTGGAGCGCTTCCGCCACCCGTCACCCCAAGCGCCGCCGGAAGTGACGGCTGCTGAGCAAAAGCACTCCGGGTCGCTGCGACAAAAAATGATGGTTAGACTAAGGAGGCTGGACACCTAAGCCGATAAGTCGAGCGGATGGACTTCGAAGAACGCATCGCCGAGCTGGAGCGTGAGCTGAAACGCACCTACCGGGGCATCGAGACGCTTCAGGAAGAACTGGTCCGGCGCAACGAGCAGGTCGAGGCCCTGTCCCGCCACGACGGCGAAACAGGCGTCATGAGCGCCCCCTATTTCCAAGACCGCCTCGACACCGAAGTCCTGCGTTCCCAGCGCTACGGCACCCCACTCACTTTGCTGATGTTGGAGTTGGACGGTCTCGGTCCCTTGCGGTCGCGTCTGGGGGAAGACGCTGAGAAGATCCTGCTCTTTCAGACCGCCGAACGCATGCGCCTCAACAGCCGCCGCACCGACTTGATCGGGCGGGGAGCTCAGGGTCAGATGGTGATGGCTCTTTTCGCCACCTCCAGCAAAGGTGCTAAGTTTCTTGCCCAACGCCTGCGCAAAGCCGTCCGCGATGAAGCCTACGCTCTTTCAGGAAGTCCCCCGCTGGACCTCACCTGCAGTATTGGAGTGGCCTCAGTGAGCGCCCAGGTACGCAGCCGCCGCCTCTTGGTGGAAGCCGCCGTAGGGTGCCTGCGAGAGGCACAGAGCAAAGGCGGCGATCAGATCCGCGTGGCAGGAGAAATGCCCTTCTTGCGGCGGCTCCTGCAAGCATTCCTCGACTTTCTCAAAGACCCTCCGCGCCGCAGCACGACAGCCACCCGCTGAGGCCCCAAGGTGGCCATCAATTTCACCCGCTAGCGGCAAAGTCAGTCACCCTCTTCTCTCAGCGGGTAGAGGCTGGACCGGGTCTCTCCGTCACCCTTGCGCTGGCGCAACAGTGTTGAAAGAAGCTTGAATTCAGTGCCGTGAGCGTCTTCACTCGCCCCTCTGAGGGGAGTATAAACGCAGGAGACCGCAGAATTTGAAAATGCCATAAGTCTTTTATTTGTTAAAGGTTAAAGCGCACCGGCCGATCATCATTAGAGGAACGCGAGATGGATGTCGGGGCCCCTGAACGAAGTCAGACTCTATTGCAAGGAACAGAAATGGGGAATGTAGAGCAGGAGTACCTGAAGCAGTCCGGCGGCGAATTGAGGCGCCTCAAGAACCTGGCCGACCAGGCCATCGACCAAGTATCGGTTGCCAACCTCTATACAAGCCTTGACGAAAACGGCAACTGCATCGCCGTGCTGATGAAGCATGTTGCGGGATTCTTGGAATCGCACTGGACCGACTTTCTTGACAGCAACGGCGGGAAGCCCGATTGGCGGCGGGAGCGTGAATTCTTCATCGAAGAGGGGGAATCGAGCGAGGTTATCCTGGCAAAGTGGGAACGAGGTTGGCGGGCGCTGTTTGGAGCCATCCACTCTCTCCGGCAGGACGATCTGCTGCGCCGTGTGTCGATCGGGGGACGGTCGTTGACCGTGCTGCGGGCGATTCAACTCAGCCTCAGCCATCTGGCCCAGCACGTGGGGCAGATTGTCTTTCTGGCCAAGCACATGAAGGGCTGCGACTGGAAGCCCCTGAGTTCGCCCCTGTCCGAGGCGGCGGATTCGACCGCCGTCTTGGTCGAGCAGGAGTGCTGAAGCGCGTGTCTGGCTGGCCCTTGATCGATGCGCAGCAGAACCTCGGCAGGCCAGAAATCCACGCCGAATTGGAGGGAAAAGAGGAGTCAGACGGGATCATTGCCGGTCGCGAGCTGGCGGGCACGCCCCGCTGCCCGCGACCGAACCACCCTAACCTAGGAGGTTGAAATGGTTAGGTTTGAAACCATAGCACAAGAGGACAGTATCGGCAAGACCAGAAGTCATGATGGTGCAGATTAGGCCGTCGGGCGGACATTCCTCTTGCCCTTCGTCGCGGCAGCAGGCAAACTCTCTGTTCAACTTGTTGGAACAAAGGAGGCAAGATGTCCAACCAACACGTCTCGGTCAGGGATTGGATTCTCGTTCCCGCTCTTATTACTCTGTTGGTCAGCTTGTTGCGGCTTACGGGCGAGCTGTTGGACTGGGGACCTCTTTTCAGCCGCGATCCGGGAGGCGGAGGCAGTCCCTTCGGGATCTCCTGGCTGATTCCCATCTTCGGTTTTTATTTCGGATGGGCGCTCTCCAAGAGGGGATATCGGCCCCACTCGTCGGGCCGGGCCTGGGGCGCCTGGGCAGTGTGCTTCTTGCTTCTCTTGGCCTCGGGTGCCGTTACCGCTTGGTTGGGCATCACCTATCCGGCCTTTGCGGCGGTGATCATCATGATGGCCATTGTGGCCTACTTGGTGGTCGCTCACTGGGGACCCCTGGGCAAAGTACTCTTTGCCTATGCTTGGGCGGCCCGCATTCCCGTCATCATCATCGCGCTCTTTGCCATCGCGGGCGACTGGGGCACCCACTACGAAAAAGGGCCGCCCGACTTCGTCTACCCGCAAAGCACCTTCGAGCACTGGCTGCAGTTGGGGCTTCTCCCTCAGGCCTCGATCTGGATCACCATCACGCTGACTTTCGGGGGCCTCTTCGCCCTGATCGGCACTCATATCGGGGCCCGGGGGCAGAGGCGGTCGTAAAGGCGGGAGTTACTTCTCCAGGCGGTAGTTGGGAGCCTCTTTGGTGACCATCACGTCATGGGCGTGGGACTCGCGCAGGCCCAGATTGGTAATGCGGATGAAGCGGGCCCGCTCGTGAAGTTGTTGGATGGTGCGGGCCCCCACGTAGCCCATGCCGGACTGCACTCCGCCCACAAGGTTGGGGATCAACTGCTCCAAGCTGCCCTTATAAGGGACGCGTCCCTCGATGCCTTCGGGGACCATCTTGTCGGTGCCTTTGCGTCCTTCTTGTCCGTATCGGTCGGACGATCCGGCAGCCATGGCTCCCAGCGACCCCATGCCGCGGTAGGACTTGTAGGAACGGTTCTGGTAGAAGATGAGCTCTCCTGGCGATTCGTCGGTGCCGGCCAGCAGGTTGCCCAGCATCACGCATTGGGCGCCGGCGGCCAAAGCCTTGGTGATGTCTCCCGAGAACTTGACGCCGCCATCGGCGATGACCGGCAGATCGAGCCGGCGGGCCTCCCGAACCACGTTGAAGAGGGCCGTCATCTGAGGGACGCCGGCGCCCGTCACCACACGGGTGGTGCAGATGCTTCCCGGTCCCATGCCCACTTTGACCCCGTCGGCGCCCATGTCGGCTAGGGCCATGGCAGCTTCCCCCTCGGCGATGTTGCCCGCCACCACGTCGCACTCTTTGACCCGGTCCTTGAGCTGGCGTACCGCGTCCAAGACCCTCTCGGTGAATCCGTGGGCGGTGTCGACGGCTACTACGTCGACTCCGGCTGACTCCAGGGCTTGAGCCCGTTCCAGGTAGTCTCCGGTGGCGCCCACCGCGGCGCCCACCCTGAGCCGTCCCTGCGTGTCCTGGGCGGCATTGGGATACTGCAGCTTCTTGGTAATGTCCTTGTAGGTGATCAGCCCGCGCAGATAGCCTTTCTTGTCCACCACCGGCAGCTTCTCCACCTTGCGCTCGTGGAGCTTTTCCTTGGCCTCGTCGAGGGAGACCTCCTCGGTAACCACAGCCATGTCCTTGAGGGGCGTCATGAGCTCGGCGGCCTTGCGGTTGAGGTCGCCGGCGAAGCGCAAGTCTCGGTTGGTGAGAATGCCCACCAGCTTGCCGTCCTCTTCGGTAATGGGGACGCCGGAGATGCCCAGCTCCTCCATCTTCTTGATGACTTTGCCGATGGGATCGTCGGGACGCATGGCGAAAGGATCGACCACCATGCCCGACTCGTAGCGCTTGACCTTCTCCACCTCGGCCACCTGGCCCTGGATGGGCAGATTGCGGTGGATGACGCCGATCCCGCCCAACCGCGCCAAGGCGATGGCCAGAGGGGCCTCAGTGACGGTATCCATGGCCGCCGATGCGATAGGAATGTTGATGGGGATGTTGCGGGAGAAGTGCGTGGCCAAGTCGGTCTGAGCCGGAAGCACGTCGCTCCGGTTGGGCATCAGCAGGACATCGTCGAAGGTCAGCGCAACGGGTATCTCCATGGACGGATTATAGGGACCGCCCCCGGCACTGTCAACGCGTCCGCCGGGGGCCTCGGAGGGCGGAGATGTTACAATAAAAGGCTATGTTGAATGCCATTCTGACTAAAGTGTTCGGCAGTCAAGTTGAGCGGGAATTGAAGAAGATTCAGCCCTTGGTCGAGCAGATCAACGAGCTGGAATCGGACTTCGAACCCCTCAGCGACGAACAGCTTGCAGCCAAGACCGACGAGTTTAAAAAACGCTTGGCCGAGGGCGAGGAAATAGATGACTTGTTGCCCGAGGCCTTCGCCGCCGTGCGCGAGGCTTCCAAGCGCACCACCGGCATGCGCCATTACGACGTCCAGCTCATCGGCGGCACGGTCCTTCATCGCGGAAAGATCGCCGAGATGAAGACCGGTGAAGGTAAAACGCTGGTGGCGACGCTGCCCGTCTATTTGAATGCCTTGGCCGGCAAAGGCTGCCACGTGGTGACCGTCAACGACTACCTGGCCCGCCGCGACGCTGAGTGGATGGGGCCCATTTACAACATGCTGGGCATGGAAGTCGGAATCATCCAAAACGACATGGACGACGCCGACCGCAAGGCTGCCTACCAAGCCGACATCACTTACGGCACCAACAACGAGTTCGGTTTTGACTACCTGCGCGACAACATGAAGTTCTCGATCAAGGACTGCGTCCAGCGCGGGCATCATTTTTCCATCGTAGATGAGGTCGACTCGATTCTCATCGACGAGGCCCGTACGCCGCTGATCATCAGCGGACCAACGGAGGAGTCAACCGACAAGTATTACAAGATCGACCGCATCATCCCCCGCCTGGTCAAGGATGCCGACTACAAGGTCGACGAGAAGGCGCGTTCAGTCGTGCTGCAGGAATCAGGCATCGACAAAGCCGAAAAGGCCCTGGGGGTGAACAATCTCTACGATCCTGCCCACATCGATCTGGTCCATCACATTCAGCAGGCGCTCAAGGCCCATGCGCTCTTCAAGCGTGACGTCGACTACATGGTCAAGGACGGCCAAGTCGTGATCGTGGACGAGTTTACGGGACGCCTGATGCCGGGCCGGCGCTACTCCGACGGGCTGCACCAGGCTCTGGAAGCCAAGGAAGGCGTCAAGATCGAACGCGAATCGCAGACCTACGCCACCATCACCTTCCAGAACTACTTCCGCATGTACGACAAGCTGTCGGGCATGACGGGAACGGCCGAGACCGAAGCCGCCGAATTCGACAAGATCTACAAGCTGTCGGTGGTGGTCATTCCGACCAACCGTCCGCTGGTCCGCAGAGAGTATTCCGACGTCGTCTACCGCACCGAACGGGAAAAGTTCAACGCCATCGCCGAGGAGATCAAGGAGATGCACGAGGCGGGACGTCCCACGCTGGTGGGGACCACCTCCATCGAGCGCTCCGAACGCCTGGGCAAGCTGCTCAAGCGGCAGGGCGTCAAGCATGTCACGCTCAACGCCAAGTATCACGAGCGCGAAGCCGAGATCGTAGCCCTCGCCGGTAAGCCCGGCACTGTCACCATCGCCACTAATATGGCGGGACGCGGAACCGACATCATCCTGGGCGGCAACCCTGATTTCGAGGCCCAGCTCATCCTCAAGGACAAGGGCATGACGCCCCAGGACAATCCTGAAGAGTTCGAGGAAATTGTGGCCAAGCTCAAGCCCCGCTGGCAGGAGTTGCACGAGCAGGTGGTGGAGGCCGGCGGGCTGCACATTATCGGCACCGAGCGTCACGAATCGCGGCGCATCGACAACCAGCTCCGCGGACGCGCCGGACGCCAGGGCGACCCCGGTTCCTCGCGCTTCTTCCTCTCGCTGGAAGATGACCTGATGCGCATTTTCGGCTCCGACAACATCTCGGGCATGATGGAGCGGCTGGGCATGGAGGAAGGCGTCCCCATCGAGTCCAAGCTCATCACCAAGCAGATCGAACGCGCTCAAAAGCAGGTCGAAGCCCGCAACTTCGACATGCGCAAACACTTGCTCGAGTACGACGACGTCATGAACAAGCAGCGCGAGGAAGTCTACCGCTTCCGCCGCGAACTGCTGGAGGGGCAGGACCAGAAGGACTACATCATGGGTTTGGCCGAGGACATCCTGGGCGAAAACCTCGACGAATTTGCTCCCGCCGACGAACATCCCGAAGACTGGAATCTCGACAGCTTGCGCGTCAACATCCGCCAGGGTTTCGGGCTGGAGCTGCCTGCCAATGCGGACGAGTTGAACCGTCCTGAGCTGGAAGAAAGGATGTTGGAGAAGCTGCGCACTACCTACGCCGAGAAGGAAGAGGAGATGAGCGCCGAGCAGATGCGCTGGATGGAGCGCATGGTGATGCTCCAGATCATCGATTCCCAGTGGAAGGACCACCTCCTCAATCTCGACCGCATCAAGGAGGGCATCGGACTGCGCGGCTATGCCCAGAAGGATCCGCTGGTGGAATACAAGCGCGAGTCCTATTCGCTCTTTCAGGACATGTGGCAACGCTCCACCGAAGAGATGGTCCGCATGCTCTACCTGCTCAGGCCGGTGGCTGAGCCGTCCTCCTCGGAAACCTTGCACCCCAAGGCCCGCGCGGCCTCCGCCAACCTCAGCTATTCGGGCGGTGACTCAGAGGGAACCGGCGTCAACGTACAGCCCCGCCAGCCCCAAACCGCAACCAACATGGACAACCGAACCGAGCAGGCCATCAAGCAGGTGGTCCACAAGGGCCCCAAAGTCGGCCGCAACGACCCCTGCCCCTGCGGCTCGGGTAAGAAGTACAAGAAGTGCTGCGGAAGACCGGGGTAGGGCAACTCCCAAGTGTCCAACTCCCGCGTGTCGAACTCCCAAGGGCCAACTCCCAATGGGCAGGGACGGTCGGCAAACTGACCCTGCAAGGTGCAATACTTGGATTGGGTGACAGATCTCCGGGACCGAGGGCATCACTCCTTCATCGAGGCGGCGATGTCGCGGGCGGCTTGAACGGGGTCCTCGGCGCGGATGATGGGGCGTCCGATGACCAGGTAATCGGCCCCGGCCTGAAGGGCCTTGAGCGGCGTCATCACCCGGGCCTGATCGTGGGTCGACTCTCCCGCGGGCCGGATCCCCGGGGTAATCAGCGGCAGCCTCACTCCAGCCCCACGCAGCAGCCGGATCTCCTTGGGCGAACACACGATCCCGCCCATCTTCTGGCCTTCCGTCTGGCGCGCCAGTTCCAGCACCTGCTCGCGCAATGAGCGCGCGACGCCCGCTGCATGCAGCGTCGTCTCGTCCATCGACGTCAGCACCGTTACGCCCAGCAAGAGAGGCTTGGGACGGCCCGTCTCTCCGCTCCAGGCAGCGACGCGCTCCACCGCTGCCGACATCATGGCGCGTCCCCCGCCGGCATGCAGGGTCACCATGCGCGCTCCCAGCTTGGCCGCCTCCAGCGCTGCTGAGGCCACGGTATTGGGAATGTCATAAAGCTTGAGATCGAGGAAGACTTCTCCTCCCCGCTCGATCACCTCGCGCACCATTTCGGGCCCTTGGGCGGTGAACAACTGAAGCCCGATCTTAAACACCCCCACTTCGCCCGACAGCCGCTCCACCAGCCCCAGCGCCTCCTGCCGCGAGGGCACGTCCAGGGCCACAATGATCCGCTCTTTCGCTTCCATCGCCACCTCCATGCTTGTGGGACGATAGATTCTCGAGGCTGAACTTGCAACTTGACTGGCTTTCTGCGGCTGATCTCCGGTTCCTCGCGAGCAGAGTCGAAGGACGTCAGATTCACTTCCTTCGGGCCCGCCTGCGCTACTCGTAGAAGAACTGGCCTTCCCGGGTTTCCAACGCGCCGATGAGTTCCTTGATGTCGGAGATGCCCACCTGGCGGCAGTGCGCTTCAAGGCCGTCGATGATCTTGGGAGCGGCGCAGGGGTCGTAGAAATTGGCCGTCCCCACTTGGACGGCAGTGGCGCCGGCCAGCAGAAATTCCAGGGCGTCGCGGGTGGTGGAGATGCCGCCGATGCCGACGACGGGGATGTCGACGGCTTGAGCGCACTGCCAGGTCAGGCGCAGCGCCAGCGGACGGATGGAGGGTCCCGAGAGTCCGCCCACTGTGTTGGAGAGCATGGGGCGCTTCTCCCGGACG
>DATIPO010000207.1:0-15248 GCA_035471925.1 Acidobacteriota bacterium | reverse complement strand
TTGACCAACTCGTCGCGGATGCGTTCCCAACTGACCTGGGTGAGTTCACCGGCTTGGGCTGCCACCTGCTTCCAGGTCTCCTTCTCGATCTCGAAACCGAGCCGGCAGGCGAAGCGGATGGCGCGGAGAATGCGCAGCTTGTCTTCCTGAAAGCGTTGCCGGGGCTCGCCCACCGAACGCAACAGTCCCTGGCGCAGGTCGTTTTGCCCGTCCACATAATCGATCACCCGGCTGCTGATGGGATCGAAGAAGAGCGCGTTGACGGTGAAGTCGCGCCGCCGGGCGTCGTTGCGGGCATCGCTGTATTCCACACTGGAGGGATGCCGTCCGTCCAGGTATGCGCCTTCTTCACGGAAGGTGGTGACCTCGTAGCTGATGTCGCCCATATGGACCAAGATGACGCCGAATTGACGGCCCACGGCATAAGTCTGGGGGAAGAGCGCCTCAATCTCCTCGGGCTTGGCTGAAACCGCGATATCGACGTCCTCGACTTGGCGTCCCAAAAGCAGGTCGCGCACGACGCCTCCTGCCAACAGAGCTTCATGCCCGTGTCGGCGGAGCTTGCGCAGGATGCTCAGGGCTCCCTCTCGAAGGCTGGGATCAAGACTCTTCAAATCGGGCTTGGCCAGGTCGGACATGACGGAAGGCCGCCTTCTCAGACTTTGAGCTTGTTGAGGTGCTTGGTCCAGCCCGAGTCGGGAAAGCGCTTGTTGCACAGTTGGCGGTACTGCTCGAATTGATCCAGGCGGTCCAACTCGTAAAGGCTGAGGGCCAGATTAGGCAGCATTTCTTCCAGGAGCGGAAAGTCGGAGGCGATTTTAAGCGTCTTCTGGCCCTCGCTGACGGCCTCTTCGTGATTGCCCAGATGGCGGTTGCTGGACGTCAGAAAGCTGCGCAAGTCGGCCAGTTCGGTATTCTCTTCCACCGGTTGTTTCAGTCCCTCGCGGACCGCCTCCAAGGCTTGGCGATGCTCCTTGAGGTGGTAGAGGCAGCGGGCGATCTCGCAGTAAAGCCAAGCCAGCGACTCGTCGGAATCAGCCTCCAGCTTCTTAATTTCCAGCAGCTTGCGGTAAGACTGCAGGGCCATGCGGTAGTCGAGCAGCCGGCTGTAGCAAGCCGCAATGCGGCGGTGGACCTGCTCGGTATTGGAGAACTGAGGATCCGCCTTGAGCACTTTCGAGTAGTAGGTGAGAGCTTCGTCGTACTCGCCCAGCTCGAAGTAGTTGGCGGCCATGCTCTCGTAGAGATAGGCCAGCTCCGGATCGTTGTCGCTGATCAGCGAGATGGCCTGCATGTTGTATTCGATGGCCTTCTCGTGTTCGCCCTTGCGTTCGTGATTGCGGCTCAGCCCCGAGAGCAGCATCCACTGAGCCTCGTGATCGAGTTCGTCGAGCACTTTGAGGGCCTCTAGACGGGTCTTCAGGGAAGCATCGTTGTCGCCCACGTACTCGTAGTAGGAACCCAGAAAGAAGAGCACCATGGCGTAGACTTCGTCATTGCGCTTTTCGTCCTCTTCGGACTCCTCGTCGAACATCTCCTTGGCCGAGATAAGGGCTTTATAGGCCTTTTCGTCCTGCTCCAGGAGATAGTGGCAGATACCCTTCTGACCTGCGAAGTAAGCCTTGGCGTTTCCCTGGGGAGCCGCTTCTTCGGCCTGACGATAATATTCGATGGCCTTGCCGTAGTCGTCTTCGTCGTAATAGTGGCCGGCTATGGCGTCGAGGACGTCCAGACGTTGCTCCGAGGACAGGTCTTTCCTGTCCAGCAAACTCTCCAGTTGTTCCAGCGTTAGTTCGTCTCCGCTCATCTTGCCGCGAGATTAGCATAGATGGGGCTTGGCGCGGTAGCGGCTGAAGAAGGGAAAGAGCTGCCGCGGACTTAGTTGCGAAGGACGGCGTGGCCCTTCATGACCTCGATGCTGCGGATTCCATAGGGGAGGTCGAACGACTCGGTGGGATCAAAGGGCGGGCTCTGCTTCTCGCCCACCTGTTTAAGAGCCGAGTTGGCCAGCGAGGCCGGAATGGGGATGGAGCCCAGCCAAGCCTCGGAGACGGTGTAGCTGCCTTTGCCCTCAGAGGTCTCCAGCTTGCCTTCCACCTGCACCGTGCGGGTTCCCGTGAGCAGGGAACTGAGCCAGCCCGCACCGCTCTTCTCCAGGTCGATGTCATCGAAGTTGACGTCGATCCAGGTCGTGAAGTGGCGGCTGCCGTCCAGCCTGACGCGGGCCGAATTCAATCCTTCAGGTTGATTCTGGTTGATCAGCGCCGCCAAATAGGCATTGAGTTCGTCTTCCTGTACGGTTCGGGTCGTGCCAGCCTCCTGGCTGTACTCTTCCTTCTGGATCTCGTCCAGCATTTGCTGCACTTTGAGCGCTTTAGGATCAGGAGACTCGGCCAACGTCCAGACGGCCGAGAGGACGAGGACGGCTAAACTCAGGCTCTTCTTCGACATGCCCCTATAGATGCAGCCGCGGGCCCAACGGTTGCTCAAATCCTGTGGCCGAGGGCTGGGAAATAAAAAAGGGGCGCCCCGTTTGAGGCGCCCCTGGCCGGTTTCAGAAGTGGAGGCGGTCTAGAAGACCACCTTCAATCCGAACTGGATTTCTCTCGCGTCGAAGGTATCGGTCACGAGGCCGAACTGCGAGTTGTTGATGCGCGGTTCGGGTTGGAAGAAGTTGGGCCTGTTGAACAGGTTGAAGAACTCGAACCGGAGTTCGAGTCTGGATTCTTCGTTGAGGAACCGGTTCAACGAGAACTCCTTGAAGAGCGAGAAGTCGACGTTGGCGAATCCCGGTCCCACAAAGGTGTTGCGGCCCAGGGTTCCCACGGTCCCGGCTTGCGGGATGACAAAGTCGCTCAGCGACAAGATGGGACCGCCCTTCCAGTCGCCTTGCTCAAAGTCCTGGCTGTTGCCGCCGGAACCTTGGCTGGGACGGTCGTTGTTCTCACCGTCGGCGTTGAAATCACCGCCGGCGGGGAAGCTGTTGGCGAAGTGGGGCGTGAAGGGCTGACCCGCTTGCAGGGTCACCACGCCGTTGAACTGCCAGCCTCCCAACACGGCCTGCGAGACGCCACCGGCATTCCGCAGCCAAGGCGTTTGGTAGATGAAGTTGGTCACGAAGCGATGGCGGGAATCGAAGATGGAGCGGCCGTAGTCGAGCCCGAAGTTCCTCACGTCAAGAGCGAAGCCTTCGGCCGTGAAGTTGGCCGAGGTGGCGCCGCTATGCCAGGTGGAACGCGAGTCCAGGGACTTGGAGAAGGTGTAGTTGGCGTTGAAGGCAAAGCCGTCCGAGAAACGCCGGTCGACCTGCACCTGGAGGGCATGGTAGTTGGAGTTGACCGAATTCTCCCAGAAGCGCAAGCGTCCGAAATTGGGATTGAGGCGGTTGAGTCCGTTGTCGCCCTCGAATTGGCCGTTGACCGGTGAGGGCGCGCCCAAACGGTCGCCGGCGAAGCGGTTGAAGAACTCAGCCTTGATCAGCTTGCGGCCTAGGGTTCCCACGTAGTTGACCTCCAAAGAAGTGTCCTTGGCGATCTCACGCTGAATGCCCAGGAAAAAGCTCTGGGTGTAAGGATCGCGCGTGTTGGGATTGGGGATGCCCGACAGGAACTGGGTATTGGCGTTGGTCGGATCGTAAGCGATCAGGTTGCCCTCGAATCCCCTGGCACCGGGGTTGGTATTGGGCCCGGTGGGCGTGACCGCGCCGCCTCCGGAGGGTCCGTAGAGGATGTTCTCGTTGGGCCGTCCGCAGACTGCGGGATCGCAGATCAGGTTGAAGGAATAGAAAGGCGGATTCCAGCGCGAGTTGGCCAGCGGGTTGTAGACAGCGCCGTTGTAGGCGATACCGTAACCGGCGCGGACCGACATCTTTCCGTCCCCGAAGGGATCCCAAGCCAAGCCGAGGCGGGGAGCGAAGTTGTTGTAGTCGTTAGCCGAAAGCTGATCGGCCGTGGCGAATCCGCCCAGGACCACGCGCTCGAAGATGTCGTTGCCCTGAGACAAGTCAAACTGAGTGGTGCGGCCCTGGTCTTCCACCAGACGGCTGAACCAGTCCCAACGAACGCCCAGGTTGAGAGTCAGATTGGGGCGCACTTTGAAGTCGTCGTTGAAAAAGACGCCGATTTCAGTTCCTCTCCAGGCGCGGAAGTTGGAGGACAGTTCGGCTTGGCCGTCGCCGCCTACCTCGGGCAGATTGGGGTTGACGCCGCCGATCTGATAGTAGGGCGAGTCGGAGGCCAGGTTGACCAGGTCGAAGAACAGATAGCTGGGCCGTCCCACGTTGAACTCCGAGTTTTCCTGGTTGCGGCGGACCGTGATGCCGGCCTTGATGCCATGACGTCCCTTGTTGATGGAAAGGGTGTCGGACCAGGAGAAAGTGTTCTCGTGGAAGATCTGGGGATAGCCGTTGTAGGCCCCGAAAGTCGAGGTTCCCGTGCTTTCCGCAATCAGAGGCACGCCCGGCGTTCCGGCCAGGATGTCGTTGATGGTGCGGTTGAAGCCGGCTTTGGCCTCGTTGACCATGGTGGGCGACATCACCGACGTCCAACTGACGACGCCGTGATGGGTGCGGATGGTCTGGGGCGAGTTGAAGGCCGGACGGGGATCGACGATGACGCCGCCCTGGTCGTCCAAGAAGTAACGGGCGAAGATCTTGTTGTCGTTGTTGAGGTCGTGATCGCCGCGCAACGTGAACTGGTCGCCGTCGGTGGCCTGGGGCGTGAAGATGGAAATGTCTCCCGTGATGGGGTCGTTGAGGCCGAAGCTGCCGGCGGGGGCGCCGAAGCGATCAGCCAGGAAAGCGTCCACCATGCCCTGGGTCAGCGTTTCGCCCGCCCCCAGATTGATGTAGGGATTGCCCGTGAAGGGATCAACCGTGGTGGTCAGGTAAGTGCCCAGCGAAGTGGGGTTGACCTGAATGTTTCCGACTCCGAAGTTGGAGTAGAGGAAGCGGGCTACAGGACTGCCGTTGTTGGATACGAAACTGGCCCACTGAGGAGTCTCGAAAGTCGTCAGCGTGGAGTCGCCGGTGCGGATGCGGATGCCCTCATAGGAGAAGAAGAAGAAGGTCTTGTCCTTGATGATGGGGCCTCCGAAAGTAGCGCCGAACTGGTTCTGCTTGAATTCGGGCTTCCCGCCCAAGTCGAAGAACTCGCGGGCATCTGCGTTGTCGTTGCGGTGGAATTCGAAGAGCGAGCCGTGGAATTCATTGGTTCCGCCCTTGGTCACGACGTTGACCACCGAGCCGATGGAGGCGCCGTACTCGGCCGAGAAGTTGAGGGTCTCGACACGAAACTCCTGCACCGAGTCCACCGAAGGCTGGGAGGACATGCCGCCCGACAGATTCTTGGCCGTGACGCCGTCCAGCCAGAAACCGTTCATGTTGACGCGTCCGCCGTTGACCGACGTGGTGACGTCTTGAGTCGCACTGGAAGCGCCCGGCTCAGAAACGGTGGACGCAGCGTTGACCGAACCCGGCGACAACTGCACCAACTGCATGACATTGCGTCCGTTAAGGGGCAGGTTGACGACCTTTTCCTGGTTGACCAGGGTGGAAACCCGGCCTTGCTCCAGCTCGATGGTGGCCGCCGCGTCAGTGACGATCACCTCTTCGCTGATTTCACCCACTTCCAGCGTCAAGTCGACGTGGGCCACTTGTCCCACATTAACTTCGAAAGGCCTGCTGGTGGTGGTTTTGAATCCGGTCTGTGTGGCCCTGACGATGTAGCGGTCGGGCCGCAGATTGCTGACACGGTAAATGCCGTCGTCGCTGGTGACAACCGTCCGCGAATCGTCCGTGCTGGTGTTGGTGACCGTAACCTCAGCCCCAGGAATCACGCCTCCGCTGGAATCCGTCACCTTTCCGGTGATGGAGGAAGTGGCTTGGGCCAGAGCGGTCCCCGAAAACAAAAGGACGACCGCAGCCGCGGCCGTCAGCATGCGACTAGCGAGTCTGAAAACTTTCATACGTTGCTCCTTCTCATTAAGAGGTTGTGTGCCCAGTCCGGAAGTCCTCGGCAAGCTTTTTCAGCCATACGAATAATCATCGCTAGCTCTAGAATCCAGCCGGCAGTTCAATCGGGAAACGGGTGTGTGCCTGAACTTGATTCCATCAGTCATTCGCTGAGCGAAGACTCTTCTTCGGACTGGCGCCTCCGACAGACATACTTTCAATGCAATTTAAGTACCAGCCCGGCCGTATCGCTCGGAGATGCAGTTCAAACCACTGATGGATATTGACTTAGAGGCGTTGGCCGAGGTGAACAATAGGGCGCTGCGCCGTCACTGCAATCCAATTATATGGATCATCTGCAATGATCTGTTCAATATTCTGGATAAAGAGCGGTGACGCGCCTTCCCGCGGTTTCGGCTGTTGCGGCGGCGGCGATTGACAAGGAGCCGTCCGATTGCCCATCATACGCTTTCGACGCCCGCTCGCTGAAAGAGCTGAAATGTTGCCGCAACCCATCCTGGTCAAGAAATATGGAGGCACTTCGGTGGCCGATCCGGAGCGCATCCGCAAAGTGGCTGCCGGCTTGGCCCGCGACCATCGCCGCCGACGTCCTCAAGTTGTGGTGGTGTCGGCCATGGCCAAGACTACCGACGAATTGCTCGGTCTGGCCCGCCAGGTGAGCAGCCGGCCCCATCCCCGCGAACTGGACATGCTGCTGGCGACCGGCGAACAGATATCGATCGCTTTGCTGGCTATGGCCATGCACGAAAATGGCGTGCAGGCGGTGTCGTTGACGGGAGCCCAGTGCGGCATCGTGACCGACGGCAACTTCTCCCGGGCCCGCATCCAGGCCATCCGCAGCGACCGCATCGAGGAGCGGCTGGGGGCCGGCCAAGTGGTTTTCGTAGCCGGCTTCCAGGGCGTCACGGCGGGCGACGAGATCACGACCCTGGGACGCGGAGGATCGGACACCACAGCCACGGCTCTGGCCGCAGCCCTCGGAGCCCGGCGCTGCCAGATCTTCACCGACGTAGAGGGCGTCTTCACGGCCGATCCCCGCATCGTGCCCGAGGCCCGTCTTTTGCGTTACATCAGCTATCCGGAGATGCTGGAATACGCCGCATCTGGATCGAAGGTGCTGCATCCCCGCTGCGTAGAGATCGCCAATCGCCACCAGGTGCCCTTGCAGGTGCTTTCCAGCTTTGGGGCTGAAGGCGACTGGGAGGCCTCCCGCCGCAGGGGCACTGTCGTCGTCAAGGAGGAGCAAGTGGAACAAGCCGCCATTACCGGAGTGACCGCGGAATCCGACATCGCCCGCGTGGCCCTGACCCGGGTGCAGGACGTGCCTGGCATCGCGGCGCTCATCTCCGAGGCCCTGGCCGAGGCTGGAGTCCAGATCCGCCTCATCATCCAAGGATTGCGCCACGATCAGAGCAACGATGTTTCTCTGCTCATCGATCTGGAGAACGCCGACAAGGCCGAGGAGGTGCTGCGCCGCATAGCCTCCGACGTGGGGGCCGAGAAAGTGGAGGTGGATCGCGAGGCGGGAGTCGTGGCCATCATCGGATCAGGAGTGGCGTCCTTCCCGGGGGTGGCCGCCGAGTTCTTCCGGGCCTTGGCCCGCGAGGGCATCAACATCGAGCTGATCAGCAGTTCCGAAGTGCGCATCGCCTGCATCATCCGCGCCTCCGAGCTGGAGAAGGCGGTGCGCAGCGTCCACCGGGCTTTCCAGCTCGAGAGGCTGGAGCGCCGGCTGCGTCCTGAGGCGTCGGCACAAGGGGAAGACTAGGGCCTCGCACTTTCCAGGAGTCTCATCATGCCGCAGCAACGCATCGGACTGGCCGGCTTCGGAACCGTCGGACAGGCGCTGGCCCGCCAGTTAACGGAAGAGGCCCAGCGCTACCGCCGCGAACTGGGCCTGGATCTCAAGCTGGCCTGTGTCTTTGACCGCAGCTTTCACAAAAAGGAGCGCTCCTTTGTGCCTGCTGAGGTGGAGTTCACCGCCGATCTGGAGGACTTTCAGGACAAAGGCCCCGACATCGTCGTCGAATTGCTGGGAGGCGAGCACCCGGCCGACGAGTTGATCCGCGGCAGCCTTGAGCGAGGACGCTCGGTGGTGACCGCCAACAAGTTGTTGATGGCCCGTCATGGACCCGACTACTTGCGCCTGGCCACCATGCGGGGAGCCTTCCTGGGCTTCGAGGCGGCTGTCGGGGGAGGCATCCCCGTGCTGCGGACTCTGCGTCGCTCCCTTTTCTCCGACCAAGTTGTGCGCCTGAGGGGGATTCTCAACGCCACCTGCAATTTTATCCTCAGCGAAATGGCGTCCAGCGGGGCCGACTATCACCAGGCTGTCTCCAGGGCCCAGCGACTGGGGTACGCGGAGGCCGATCCTTCGCTCGACGTTTCGGGCCGGGACGCGGCCGACAAGCTGGGCATCCTCTCGGCGCTGTGCTTCGGAGTGTGGCCGCCGCCGGACTCCATTCCGGTGCAGGGAATCGAAGCCCTGGACGCCGTCGATTTCCGCTACGCCCGCAAGCTGGGCTATGCCCTGCGGCCTCTGGCTTCGGCCTCGCTGCAGGACGGCGAGGGACCTCCGCGGCTGCGGGTCAGTCCCTTCATGGTGAGCCGGGACCTTCCCTTGTCCAAGATCGAGGGCGAGGTCAATGCCGTTGAAATCGAGGGACGGCGGCTGGGGTCGACCGTCCTCAGCGGACCCGGCGCGGGAGGTTCCGCCACCGCTGTTTCGGCGGCCTCCGACGTCCTCAACGCCGCCCTTTGGAGGCAAGGTCAGGGCGCCTTCTATGCCGCTCCCTACCTGGTGGCGCAGGACATCCAGGCGGCAGACGCTTCGGCTGAGGCCTATCCCTTTTATCTGCGGTTTTTCGTGCGTGACCGCACGGGAATCCTGGCCGCCTTGGCCGGCATTCTCCACCGCCACGGCATCAACATCCATTCGGTGGTGCAGGAAGCCTGGGACGATCCGGCCGACCTGCCCTTCGTCATCACCGTCGAGCCCACTTCCTTCTCCTCTTTGGAAGCGGCAGTGGCCGACATGGCCCAACTCGATTTCCACACTCGTCCGCCCTTGGCGCTGCCCATTCTGGAGAGCCGCTGAAAGCCGAGAGCGGTCCGCTTTATTCGGATTCCCCGGAGGGGGCGGCTGCGATGCGGACGGGCTGGCTGAGGGATAGAGTCTGGCCGCTGATGCGGTCCTTGACCTCGATCTTGAGCTGAAGCGAGTCGGACGTAGCGTCGCGCAGCGAGAGATACTCCAGGAAGGCGATGCGCTGACCCGAGATGTAGGAGGCCCGTCCGCCGTCGGCATCCCGCTTCTCGTCCACCACCTGGCCGTTCTGCAGGAGCTGGTAGGTCAAATCCAGGCTGGGCAGGTTGGTGGACCCGTCCAAGGCCGCGTTGTAGAGCTGAAAATAGAACATGACATGGCGCTTCTCAGCCACCTTCTCGCCCACGTGGGGCAGAACCTTGAGAGTCCCCAGCACGAACATCTCGGGCGGCTGTGAGGGATCAAAGTCTTGGGCCACAGGCTCGACCCGGTCGACCAAGATCACCGGACTGGCCGCCAGCTTCCCCTCCTCCAGGGAGGGAATAATGAGGCCCGTCTGGAGGGTGCCCACGCGGTTGGCGTGGACGTCTTCCAGCACCAGGTCGAGGCGGTAGCGTCCGGGATTGAGCAGCAGCATCTTTTGGTAGAGAGAGCGACCCTCGACCAGTCCCTCAGAGGATGGAGAGCGGTCCTGGACGATGGAATCTTCGAAGATCGAGACGATGCGTCCTTGCAGGCTCTTGACGCGTCCGAAAACGTTGACGCGGGCTTGGCTGCCTTGGCCGTCGGTGCCGAAGCGCAGGTCCTGGTGATCGATGCTGACCGTCAGGGGGACCAAGGCCTGATTCCCAGCTCTCAACCAATCAGAGCGGAACTGAAAGGGCAATTGCTCGTAGTGGACGGCCGAATCGACGATCTCCTTCAAACGCGGATTCTCGAACTCGGCCGGCTTGCTGAGCTGGGCGAAGCGCCGCAATCGCTGAAAGGGCAGGTCGTTGCGCAGGATGTGCGGATCGGAGCGGTCGACCACCCCCAAAGGCGCGCTGACCCGGTCAAATCGCGTGTAGTTGCCCAGCCGTTCCTCGCGCGTGGTGCCGTGTCCAGCGACATAGAGAAAGGCGTCCTTGTCGTTGGGGTTGAGTGAGATCTTGTAGTCGTTGCTGAATCCCTTGTCGACGAACTCGATCTCGACGTCCTCCCCCACGCCGGGGATGTGGCGGTACCACCAGCGTTCCCAGGGCAGGACGGTGGTTTCCCCTCCGCCTTCGCTGTTGCGCCGGCGGTAGGGTCCGCCGAAGGGCTGACGTTCCACCGAGTCAGGCTCACCATATTTGATGTAGATCATGCCGCGGTCGGTCTTCCATCCGGGCTCGCCCGAGAAATAGCGCTCGTTGACGTAGCTGATGCGGCGGTAGTGCTCGGTCTTGAATTCGTTCTCGATGGTTTGAGGACTGGGGTCGCGGCGGCGCCAGAATTGTTCGATGAACTGGTCTTTCTCCTCTGGGGTGCCGAGGTCGAGGAAGACGGCCTTTTCATCCTCGCTGATGATGTAGACCACGTCTTCTTCGAGCCACTTGCGGTAGTAGTCTTGGGCTTCTTCCTGACGGCGGTCTTGATCCTGAGCCATGACAGAAACGCCTGTCAACAGCAGGCTCAGAATCAGGAGCATGCGGAGTGCGACGGGTCTCCTTGCGGCTTGGCTTGGATTCATGTCCAAAAACCTCTCCCTTTGAAAAGCGGTTGGGCGGAATTATACACGCCGAAGCGCGGGTCGCGCGCAGTCGAAAGCGCCGCGGCAAGCGCGATGGCTTGCCGCGGCGGTGTTGATCTCCCCTCAACAGGTCAGGTTGGCGGCTCAGAAGTCGACCCGCAGTCCAAATTGGATGGTGCGGGGCGTGCTGTTGGCCGTGGTGAAGGCCCCGAAGGCCGCCGGATTGTTGACCGAAAGGCTGGGGTTGCTGAAGAGCACCCTGTTGAAGGCGTTGAGGAAGTCGAACTGGAAGGTCAGGGTGATCGGCTGGTCATAGGCCGTGCCCAGTTCGGTGGTCTTGGCGATCGAGAGGTCGAGATCCCAGCGGGCCGGGGCCCGAAGGGCGCCGCGTCCGTCGCGGGTGTCCTGACTGATGAGGACGCGCCGGAAGCTGTTGAAGACCTGCTCAGGATTGCTGAACAGGTTGAGTCCGGTGCCTCCGTTGTTGGGATCGGAGTTGGTCCCTACGCCGTTGACGCCCGTGGCATTGCGGTTGACGTCATTGCCGAACTGTCCCGGATCGGTGGTGGGAATCAGGCCGATGGCGTTGCCCAGCACGTTTCCGCCGCCCCATACGCCGGCGCCCTGGCTGAAGGTCAGCGGACCGCCGCTGCGGATGGAGACGATGCCCGAAGCCGACCATCCTCCCATCAGCTTGTTGAAGAAGCTGTTGCTGGAGGAGACGGCGCGGTTGGTTCCGAAGGGCAGTTCATAGACCCAGTTGACGTTGAAGATGTGGTTGAGGTCAAAGGCCGAGGGCCCGTAACCGGCGTCCAGGTTGAAACTGTTGGGAACCTCGCCGGCGCTGTTTTGAATGGCGCCGTTCTGATCGAGCGAACGCGAGAAGGTGTAGTTGAGGTCGTAGACCAGTCCGTCGGAGAAGTTCTTGCGCAGGCTGAAGACCATTCCATGGTAGTTGGAGCGGCCTCCCGAGGTGCGCATGAAGAGGTCCAGCGACTGGAAGTTGTTGAAGTGCTGGCGTCCGTCGAGGAAGAGCGGAATGTCCATGTTGAGGAACACGCTGTTGAGGTCGCCGACGATGATGTCAGACGAACTGCTGTCGACCAGTCCCGCGGTTCCGCCCAGTCCGGCCAGCACATTCTCGAAGAAAGGCTGGGGAGTGACGTTGCCAGGGGCCACGCCGTTGCGCAGCTCGGTGGCCACCGCGTCGAAGGCTTGGGCAAAGCTCTGCCCGGAAGCCGAATCAACCGCCAAGTAGGGGACCTGCTGGAGGTTGACGCTCTGGTAGAGGTTGCGTCCCAGCCGCCCGATATAACCGATTTCCATGATGTGGTCGCCGGGCAGATCGCGCTGGATGGTGAAGTCGAGAACGTGGTTGTAGGGAACCGTGATGTCCGGGTCCACCGAGAAGGAAAGGATCTCGGAGAAGATGGGCGAAGGAATGACAGGTGACGTGGCAGGTCCGAAGCTGGCCAGCGGGATGTCCCCGTCCACTCCAGCCCGAAAGGGTTCGCCGGCACCGTTGGTGGGGCCGTTGACCGAAATGGTCTGCCCGAAGCCGATGCCCAAAGTGGGAATGATCACCGTCTGCACCGTATTGGTGCGGTCCCAGAGCAGCGAGTAGCCCCCCCGGAAGACCGTGTCACGGTCGCCGAAGAGCTTGCCCAGGAAGCCGCCGTCAAAGGACGGATTCCAGGCGATCGCTCCGCGGGGCGAGAAGTTGCGGTAGTCGGTGTCATAGGCGGCGCTCTGGCCCGAATCGTTGATGGGAACGAATCCGATGTCGGGATTGAAAACGCCGCCTCCCTGCGAGGTTTGGTTCTTATTGGTCAGGAAATCCTCCGCCGTGACAAAGGTGCTGGTGTCGTCGGCGAAGGTCATGATGGTCTGCTTCCCGTCCTTCTCGATGGGCGGCGTGGTCCAGCCGTAGTAGAGCCCGTAGTTGAAGGACAGCGACGGGGTCGCTCTCCAGGTATCGAGAAAGTAGAAGGAGTAGTACTGCTGGGTCGTGTCGGCCTCCAGACTGGATCCGATGGGCAGCGGCTGCAGGTCGCCGTCGCGCACGGCCAGATAGGGGACCGAGTTTACGATTCCCAGCAAAGAGGCATAGAAGTTGTCGTAGCGTCCCACGTCGCCCGATTGGATGAAGCTCGGCCGCTGACTGGCCGGAATGCTGACGAAACTTCCGTCGGCCAGTTCGGCCACCGGCAGTCCGATCGAACCGATGACCTTGTCGTCGCGGTCGTGGCGGAAGCGGATGTGGCGGACGTCGGCACCGTACTGGAAGACGTGATTGCCCTTGACCCAGGTCTGATTGTCCACCCACTGGAAGTAGTCGGAGTTGCTGGTCTGGATGCGGGCTCTCTGAGTGTCCACGTCGGTGGGCTCGTCGATCTGCTGGAGGCCGATGTTGACGGCCACGTTCAGCTCAGGTCCCAACCAAGGCAGGTTGCTGGTGGGGCGGATGCGCTGCAAGGGCGTGTAGTCCTTGACCCAGCCGAAGCGGAACTCGTTGGTCAATGTGGGAGTGAAGTTGGTGTTGAGTCCCACGTGGGCGTTGCGGGTTCGCCGCGGAGCTTCCGTGGCGCCGCGCAAGTTGAGCAGGTCGACTTGGCTGGAGGTCGTGTTCAACGCCCGGTCGGCCGCAAACTTGGCCTCCAAGGTCCAATTCTGGTGGAATTCGTGGTCAACGCGCAGCACTGCATAGTCGTTATCGTTGATTGTTCCCACGTCAGTCTGGAAGCCGCCCGTGTTGAGCCCGTCTCCACCGCTTGTGTTGGGCAGCGGCAACTGGTTGAAGACGTTGAGGACCACCGGGTTGGCGCCCAATCCCCGAGGATCGAAGTCGAGCGGATCGATGGTCTGGATGTTGCCGTTAGCATCGGGAAAACGCAGCAGTCCCTGGCGCATGGTCTGGGTGGGAACGGTGCGCGTGATGCCGTTGGTGCCCGGCAGCCGGCGTCCTTCGTAGTTCCAGAAAAAGAACGTCTTGTCCCTGATGATGGGACCGCCGATGCTGAAACCGAACCGGTTGTCTTTGAGTTCCGGCTTGGGAGCACCGCGACGGTTGTTGTCCCAATCGGTGGCGTTGAGGTTGTCGTTCTGGTGATACCAGTAGGCGGAACCATGGTACTGGTTGCCGCCCCGCTTGGTCACCAGAGTCATGTTGGCTCCCGCCGAACGTCCGAAGCTGGCGTCGGGATTAGCCACCGCGATGCGGAATTCCTGCACTGATTCCACCGGCGTGGGGATGACCGTTTCGATGTCGCCGACCGTGTAGTCGGAGACGTCGATGCCGTCCAACTGAAAGGTCTGCTGGTCGGTTCGGCTGCCGGTGACTGCGCCGCCGGGAGTGGTTCCTGGCTGCAGTTGAAAATAGGAAATCGTGCTGCGGTTGGCGTTGGGCAACTTCTTCAGACGCAATTCATCCATCTGGTTGCCCACCGTGGCATCGGTCTTCTGCAGCACCACCTCGGAGGAGGCCGTGACAGTCACCTCCTCGCTGATGGCCCCGGGCTCCATCACGAAGTCCTTGCGGTGGTTGGTCTGAATCACCAGCCTCAAGTCGCGGACTACAGCCGTGCGGAAGCCCTCCATTTCAATGGTCATTTCGTAGACCCCGGGAAGAATCGTCCCGAAGGTATACGATCCGGCGTCGTTGGTGAACGTCTGGAATTCGTTGCCTGTGTCGATGCGAGTCAGAGTCACGGTGGCGCCGGGTATGACGCCGCCCGTCTGATCCTTGACGGTGCCCGACAAGCGCGTAAATGATGTCTGCGCCCATAGCGGGGTGAGCAGGCATACACCTACGGCACACAGGACGAGCAAAGGTGAGAACCTTCTCATCGTACCTCCCTTTTGAGAACCCCTGAAGAGTACTCCTTGTTGTGTAAACCCCGAACGTCACGAAACAAAGAGGCGAGTCGAAAACATCCCTGCGGTTGTGTTCGCAGCCCCTCTTGCGCTCTTTGGAGTCACTTCCAGGGCCTGCGCGGTTGAGGCGCTGGCCCCTCCCTTGAAAGTGACGGGCGCTGTTCCACTCCATTCGACAAAAGTTAGCGAGATGGGCGAAGTCTTATCACACCCCATCGGGAATTGCAAGAAGAATCGTTGATCCGTTAAGAGAATCTGCCGCACCGGCCCGCAGCGGGCTCCGCAGGCACACGTCACCTCTGATCATGATGGGCTGCATGCTGCCTTTAGGAGAGTTGAGCTCTTGGGCGAGATGAACACGCCGCTTGCCCCGCAGGTCGCCACGCGGGGCCATCCTGGCCGGTTTTCACGGCAACCGTCAACAAGCAAAGGCGGGCATAATGACCCACCCATGGGGGTGTCCTCACACGCCGGTCGCTTCGCGGACGCCCAGCTTGCGCAAGAACGTCATCATGGGGCACCAGTTGGTGAAAGCTGACTGCAAGAGATTGAGGCCGACGAAGGCGGTGAACAAATACCAGTACTCGCTGACCCAGAACCCCAGTCCCAGGCTGAGCAGCACGAAGAATCCAGCAGCCATGCGCAGG
>DATIPO010000206.1:0-92018 GCA_035471925.1 Acidobacteriota bacterium | reverse complement strand
GAGGGCCAAGGAGTCTGCCTCCCCGGACGAGCCGGTACTCAGGCGGGGCGACCTGACTTCCCAGCAGGGGGGCGAGGGCGAGACACTGCCTAGCGAGGTGGGAGTCTATTTTGTCAAAGAAGAAGGCGATGATCCGGAGTTCATGGAACCTGAGGTCGTAACCTGGAAAACTGGCGGATTCCTCAAGAGCATGGCCACTATGGGACTTACCAAGGGCCATGTGAACGGCGTGGTCAAGCCCAAGAGTAGTCCCTACCTTTTCAAGGGTACGGAGACCCTTTATATCTATTGCCGGGAGGGCGTCACGGGCTCCGAGTATCAACTGCTGCGTTTCTGGGAAAAGAAAAACCGGCGGGAGTTTCGGATGCTGACCGGCGGAATCGTCCATGCTTCCGGTGGAGCTGACGAAAACACGGTTGAGTTCGATCCCGAAAGGATCGATCCGAGATTGTACAAATATAGGTTGCCGGACCTTCGCCCGGGAGAGTACGGACTTCTCCCCCCAGGAGTCAGCAATTCTGCCAGCGCTGCTTCAGCGGGCAAGATTTACACTTTCAAAGTCGGCAGTTGAAGGTGCGCGTGGATTCAGTTCACCCGATCCTAGGGTCCGTCACCGGGCCAGGCAAAGGACTCGTGGTAGAGGATCTCTTCGCCCAGAAAGGCGGTCAGCAGGCGGGCTGCCAAGTGGGCGGTGCGGCCGTGTTTGTCGATGGTGGGATTGACTTCGACCAAATCAAAGGAACAGACGCGGATACCCACTTCGGGCAGCCAGTCGCGCAGCAGCTTGAGCACCAAGTCGGCTTCGCGGAAACTCATCCCGCCGGGGACGCGGGTTCCGGTTCCGGGCACCACCACCGATTCCAGGCAGTCGATGTCGAATGAAATATGAAGCTCCTCAACGCCCTTTTGCAGGAGGTGCTTGACGGCCCGGTGGACGCAGTCCGGCACTCCGTGAAAGCCGATCTGGCGCGAGGAGATGCAGTAGACCTTGTCGCGGAAGAGCCACTCCTTCTCCTCGCGGTCGATGTCGCGCAGTCCGAGGCAGACGACGTTTTCGGGAGCCACGAAGTTGCCCTGCTCGAAGAGCTCCAGCAACTTGGGCTCGCCGTAGCCGCAGGAAACCGCCAGCGCCATGCCGTGGATGTGGCCGCTGAAGGTGGTGCCTTTGCGGTTGTTCTTCTCAGCCGGTCCGGATCGGTGCCAGCGGTCGTACTCGTCGTTGCCAAAGCGTTCGCCGAAGTAGCCGGTGTGGTAGTCGGAATGGGAGTCGATCCACAGCAGCCCCAACTTCTTGTTGGGACGGGCCTTGCGCAGTCCCGCGATGGTGCCGATGGCGATGGAGTGATCTCCGCCCAGCACCAAGGGCAGGATGGGATCGTCCCGGTTTTCTCCCAGCACGTCGGCCACCTTCTCGCGCAGACGACGGCAGATCTCGCTGACCGCCGGCAGATGTTGAATGGTCTCGTATTCGCCGGTGTCCTCGGCATCGCCGGGCGACACCGCCTCAATCTCCTCTGCCTTTTCGTCCAACCAGTAGCGGAAAGGAATGCGGGTCGACTTGGAAGTGGCATCGAGTTGAAAGTCAGCGATGCGGTCGCGTGTCAGGCGTTCCACTGAATGAGGACCCAATTCCAGCCCCCGATAGTTGTTGGCCCCCGCCCCCACGGGGACTCGAATAATGCGCGCTCGCTGAGAGTCTGACATGAAGATCCTTTCTTATCGTTGCCGCTGCCCTTCTCATTGCTGCGGCCCTCGGTCCTGTCCTTGGGAAGCCTCACCGCCTGAGTCATCGGGCGGTTTCTGCTGCGGCTGAGGCGAATTCCCGGGGGGGCCCTGGGCCGGGTTGGCGCTGCGGTAGTCGGCCATAGCCCGCTGAAGGACGGCGGTTGCCTCTTCGACCCCGGCAACGCCCTCGGAAACGGTTTGGCCGGGTCCCTTGTAGTTGGAAAACCAAGTCTCCACGACTTGGGCCGCGCCGGGATAATCGCGCATCAAGCCTGAGAGGTCCTCCACCTCGCCCATGGGCGTTCCCGGCACCACCGCCAAGAGCTTGTCGTCGCGCTCGCCCTGGTCCAACAAGCGCAGGACCCCAATCAGGCGCACGGGAACCACCGTCCCCCGGTTCAGCGCCGGGGACAGCACGACCACGTCCAGCGGATCACCGTCACCACCCTGCCGGGAGGGAAGCAGCGTCTGCGGAATCATGCCGTAGTTGGCGGGATAAGGCAGGTACTGAACCATGCGGTAACCATCTCCCCGCCGCTCCCATCTCAGTGCCCCGTCGCTCTTGTCGACTTCCCATTTGGCCGAGGTCCCGGCGGGAATCTCGATGACGGCATTCACCGTCCCGTCTGGATTCAGCGCCCGGTAGCCGCGCAGGAAATCGCGCGGACCCTCCACCACGTCGCCCCCGCCCTGCAAACGGACGGGCTCCTGTGGCGCGCAAGCCGGCAGCCAGGTCAGCAGGATCAGCAGCAGCGTGCAACCCTTGAACGCCCAGAGGATAGGATGCCGCTGATCGTGTGCGCCAGAACGGACCTGTCTGTGAACGGGTTGGCCCCCCGGGGGACCCGGGCCCGTCCATCGCTGTCGAGCCGTCGCTGTGATTCGGAACTGTGACCTCATACGGCCTGAAGCAGTCTAAACGATCCACGGCCCGGGTGAAAGAGGTTGAACGGGGGGAGGACCGCGACAGGAGCCGGGAACCTAGGGCACAATAGCCGTCATGAGCCATCCGGACGGGGAAAGAGCCTTGACCATCTACGCCCAAGCGGCCCAGGCCATGGGCATCGAAGTACGTCTGCTCGATCAGGAATCGAAGGTGCTGGCCCAACTGGTCCGCGGCGATCAGCGGCGCTACATCCTGGCGGGACACGTCCCTCTCAACGACTCTCTTTCGGCCCGGCTGGCTGACGACAAGTTCTACACCGCACTGCTGCTGGAACGCCAGGGGGTCGCCGCGCCGAGGGGCGTACGCTGCCTGCGTCCGGGGCATTTCAAAGGTCACAGCTACGGACTGCAAGAGGGTCCCGCCCCCGGACTCGGCTTCGCCCGGCAGCACGGCTATCCGGTGGTCGTAAAGCCCAACAAACTGTGCGGGGGGCAGTTCGTCTCGGTGGCCCGAGACCCCGATCAAATCCGCGAAGCCCTCGACGAGATCTGGAAGCAAGATCCACTGGCTCTGGTGCAAGAGCGGCTGCCGGGCGTCGACATCCGCCTCGATTTCCTGGACGACGAATTCCTCATCGGCTACAGCCGCTCGCCTTTGCGCCTTGAAGGCGACGGACGCTCCACGATCCGTGAATTAGCCGAGCGGCAGGACCGCCGCTACTCGGGAGATCTGATCTGGAAGCAAGCCGCCGACTTCCCCGACTGGAAGCGGCAGGTGCTGTCGCGGGGATGGGATGAAGAAACCGTCCTGCCGCGCGGGCGAGTCCTGCGGCTGGGAGGCGATATCCTTAACCTGCGCCGCTTCGCCCTGGCCCGCGTCATCGAAGATCCATCTCCTGAGTGGATCGACAGCGGACGCCGCATCGCCCGCCTGCTGGGCCTGCGCCACCTGGGAATCGACTACCGCGCTCCCTCGCTGGAAGCTACTCCCGACGAATCAGCGGTGGTCGACGTCAACCCCCGTCCCGGCCTCACCCAGCTCTACCGCATCGGACACCGCCAAACCGTCCTGCAAGCCTGCACCCGCGTCCTCAGGGCGGTCTTCGGCGACTGAGGCACGTCTACCCTCCCAGAAAGCCTCTGTCCCAACTGGGACGGTAAAACCGAGGTCTGCTAGACTCAGCGGATGAACGGACAATGCTGGGCGCGCTTTTTTTGCCGGGTCATGCTGGGGATCATCTTTCTGATGGCCGGGTGGTTTAAGTGCTTCACCATGGGTCCCATGGCGCATGCCGAGAACCTCTTCACCGGACCCTATGCCGATAGCTGGATCCCGCACTTCCTGCTGCTGATCACGGGCTTGGCCATACCCGTGGTCGAACTCTTGGCAGGATTGATGCTGGTCATCGGCTTTCGCACCCGCGAGGCGCTCATCGCGGTCGGGATGATCTTGCTGCTGGTCACCTACGGCCACCTGCTCAAAGAACCGCTCTTCTCTATCATCGATCACATCTTTCCGCGCACGGTGCTGATGGTGGCGGTCTTCCTCATACCTGGCAAAGAAGATCGCTGGTCGCTGGACGCCTTTCTGGGTTCGCGTTCCTAGAGCTAAGGCCGGCGACGGGCGTGGATCGTGCCCTGTTTAAGCCCAGGCGCCGCCAAATCCTGTGGCCGCTGGCGGACGCGGATGAGGGGTGGAGCGCCTCAGATTCACCAGGACGAGCGGATCACGGTACCGGACTCCCCACGGAGAATGGCGGCAGCGTTGGCGAGGGCCCCGATGCCAGCCAACGGTCCGCCAGAGGCCGTGGGACGACTCACGCCCCTTGCGGAAGCAATTGAACGCCGATTCGCGTCCTGGCGCGAGCCGCCGCGCACGAAACGGCAGGCGGCTTCCACCTTGGGGCCCATGGAACCGGCAGCGAATTGGCTGGGATCGATGTCGTCGGGGGTGGTCCGGCGGAGGGGTTGCTGGCCCGGCTGTCCCCAGTTGCGGTAGACGGCCTCGACGTCGGTCAGCATGAGCAGTGCGTCGGCCCCCAGGTCAGAGGCCAGCAAGGCCGAAGCTCGGTCTTTGTCGACCACCGCCTCAACGCCGCGTACTGCGCCGTGGCCGTTGATGGCGACGGGAATGCCGCCTCCCCCGGCGCACACGACCAGGACATTGTGCTCGACCAACAGACGGATGGTAGGCAATTCCAAAATGCGCTGGGGCGCCGGCGAAGGCACGACGCGGCGGTACTTGTCTCCGTCCTTCTCGAGCGTCCAGCCGCGGTTGCGCTGCAGGCGCCGGGCTTCTTCCTCCTCATACTGAGGCCCCACGAACTTCGTTGGGGCGTGGAAGGCGGGGTCGTCCGCGTCCACCACCGTCTGGGTCAGCAAAGTGGCCACCTGCCGGCCGGGCAGGTCATTTCCCAACTCCTGCTCGATCATATAGCCGATCATGCCCTCGCTCTCAGCCCCCAGGACGTCCAAAGGATAGGGATCGACTTCGCGATAAGCCAGGGACTGCAAGGCCAGCAGTCCAACCTGGGGACCGTTGCCATGGGTCACAACCACCTTGTGGCGGCGGGCCACAGCGGCAACGGCTTGGGCCGCCAGGCGCACATTCTCCCTTTGCAGGCTGGCCTCGGCCTTTTGTTCGCGGCGCAAGAGAGCGTTGCCTCCCAGGGCGATGACCACCAGCATCAGTGGACGCCTCCCCTTCCTTCCAGGCGATTTTCCAGCAGTCCGTAGAGAATGGCCATCGAGGTATGGAGCCGGTTCTCGGCCTGGTCGAAGACGACCGAACGCGGACCGTCCACCACCTCGGCCGTGACTTCTTCGCCTCGGTGATCAGGCAGACAGTGCATGAAAATGGCGTCGGGCTTGGCATGGGAGAAGAGCTTGTCGTTGACCTGATAGGGTCCCAGAGCCCTGAGGCGCTGCCGGCGTTCGCCCGGCGGATCTCCCATCGACAACCAAACGTCGGTATAGATGGCGTCGGCGTCTTTGACGGCCTCCACCGGATCTTCGGTGACCAGCAAGCTGCAGTGGCTCTCATCGGCCAGTTCCCGAACGCGCCTGACTTCGCCGGGTGCGATGCCGAATCCCTTGGGACTGGCGACGGCGATGTCGCACCCGCACAGGGCGCAGGCTTCCATAAGGCTGTTGGCCACGTTGTTTCCGTCCCCCAGATAGGCCAGTTTGAGCCGGCTCAGGTCTCCTCTCTTTTCACGCAGCGTCATCACGTCGGCCACGCTCTGGCAGGGATGATGCCCGTCAGTGAGGGCGTTGATGACGGGGATGGAGGCCCACTCAGCGAAAGTGTGAACCTCGTCGTCGCTGTAGGTGCGCACGATGAAGGCCCGCGAAAATCTGCTGATGACGCGGGCTGTGTCCTCGATGGTCTCCCCGCGGCCTAGTTGAAGGTCGTCGGGACCCATCATGACGGGGACGCCGCCCAACCGCACAACCGCCGTCTCCATCGAGATGCGGGTGCGGGTCGAGGGCTTGTTGAAATAGAGCGAGACCGATTCGTTCTGCAACTCGGTCCGGTGCTGGTAGGGCTCCTGCTTGAAGCGGTCGGCCATGTCCAGCAGCAGGCCCAGGTCTCGGCGGGTCAGATCGGCGGTTCGGAGAAAGTCCTTCATGACTCTCAGGCTAGCAATCCCCATTCCAGCGGCAAAGCATGAGATAGGGTTTTCGGCTGGGTTATTTGCCCCAGAGCTTGCCCTTTGCTGCTCAAAATGACCGCACTGGCGGAGAGAGCGGTGCGGCGAGTGGTTCTCACGCCTGCTTCGCCGGGAGAAGTCCGGCGGCACTGGAATTGCTTCCCATCAGGGTGAGGAGGTATGGCAATGAAGCCCAAGAAAACCATCATCATCGGTGCTGCGGGACGCGACTTCCATAATTTCAATACCGTCTTCCGCGACGATCCAAGCTACGACGTGCTAGCCTTTACGGCCACCCAGATACCGGAAATCGACGAACGCAAGTATCCCGCGCCTTTGGCCGGACCCTACTATCCGGACGGCATCCCCATCCATCCCATGGAGGAATTGGAGGACCTCATCCGGCGCATGGAGGCCGATCTCTGCATCTTTTCCTACAGCGACATTCGCTATGTCGACCTGATGCATGTCTGCAACCGGGTAGTCAGCGCCGGAGCCGATTTCAAGATCCTGGCTCCTCAGCGTGGCTTCCTCAAGAGCAGCAAGCCCTTGATCAGCGTGGTGGCGGTACGCACCGGATGCGGCAAGAGCCAGACCACGCGGCGGTTGGTGAAGATTCTCAAGGACGATCTGGGCGTCGAAAAAGTGGTGGCCATCCGCCATCCCATGCCTTACGGAAATCTGGCCGAGCAGGCCGTCCAGCGCTACGCCACCTTGGACGACCTCAAGAAGTTCCACTGCACCATCGAAGAAATGGAAGAGTACGAGCCCCACATCGCAGCCGGGAACGTCATCTATTCCGGCGTCGATTATCAAGCCATTCTCGATCAAGCCGAGCAAGAAGCCGACCTGATCTTGTGGGACGGAGGCAACAACGACCCCAGCTTTTTCGCTTCCGACCTCACGCTCACGGTGGCCGACCCCTTGCGTCCGGGCCACGAGCTGCTCTACTGGGCGGGCGAAACCAACCTCACTCTGGCCGACGCCGTCATCATCAACAAGTGCGACAGCGCCAAGGCCGAAGACATCGAGACCGTCAAGCGCAACATCCGCTCCCGCAACCCGCAGGCCTCCATCATCACAGCCGACAGCCGGCTGAGTCTGGAAGACCCCGAGCAGGTCAAAGGCAAGCGCGTGTTGGTCATCGAGGACGGGCCGACACTCACCCACGGCGAAATGAACATCGGCGCCGGGGTCGTGGCTTCACAGCGCCATCACGCCGCTGAAATCGTCGATCCGCGCCCCTACGCCCAAGGAAGCATCGCCGAAGCCTACCGCAAGTACCCTCGGCTGGGTGACGTTGTACCGGCGCTGGGGTACTACGATGAGCAACTGCGCGAGCTGGAAAAGACCATCGCCATAGCCGACTGCGACACGGTCGTCATCGGCACACCCATCGATCTCCGCCGGGTTATCAAGATCGACAAACCCGCCGTCCGGGTCCGCTACGAGTTGGCCGAGCATGACCCCGAGATCTTGACTGAATTGGTCCAGAAAACGGTCCGCAGGAGAGGCGCGGCTTTTGCCCGTTAAGGCTGCCCTACCGAGTTCCTGCCGGCAGTCCCGTTTGAATGCCAAATGGGAACTTTATGCGTTGATGTGCGTATTGGAGGCGAAAGACGTTAACCCGTACGAAGACGTCACAGGGGACGTAGAATCAAAGATTTGGAGGAGGAATCCACAATGCATTGGACCAAAAAGCTGCTGCTGGTCGGACTGGCCGTAACCGTCATGACCGGACTGATGGCACACCCCCACATGAGCAAGACCGTCACCACCAAGGTCAACGGAGTCGACGTGAAACTGTCATTTTTCACGGCTCCCGCCAATGAATCCCACTTGGAAGGCATCGAGGACGGCGCCTTCAACAAGGCCTTCGCCTCGATCAACTTCGCTGCTGACCTGACGGTCAACGGTCACACCTTCACCGCCGGCGACTACCATGTAGGCGCCATCAAGAAGGGCGACACCTGGGTCATGGGCCTGCACGAAGGACGCCTGGGATTCGACGAGGCGGCCGACGCATCCAAGGTCACCGAACTCGACTCGGAATTCCAGAAGCTTCCCATCCGCGCCGAGCACATCAACTTCGACATCGTGCCCGGACACGGGGATATGGAAGGCCGGGCCGTCTTGACTTGGACCTTCGGAAACCTGCACTTGGCCGGCGCCATCTCCGACAAGACTGCCGAGTAAGTGCTTTCGCTCTCAACCTGTCCAAAGCCCGCCGCATCCCGGCGGGCTTTTCTATGGGTACCCGGAGGTCACTCGCGGAGGTCTTTGAAACGGCGGGCCTTGAGGTCGAAGCGGGGCAGGGAGCCGAATTCCACAGGGGTCACGGAGGCCCTCAGTCCAAGAGCGTTGCGCAGCTTCTGAGCCAGAGCGGCGGCTACCTCCCCTGAGTCGGCTGAACGATCCACTTCGATTCGGATTTCCATCTCATCCAGGGCCTCCTTGCGGGTCACTTCCACCGAGAACTCGCCGATGGTTTCGATGCGCCGCACGATGTTTTCAACCGAGGAGGGGAAGACGTTGATGCCGCGCACTAAGAGGACGTCGTCGACGCGTCCGATGATGCCTCCCTCGAGGCGCCGGAAGGTGCGTCCGCAGGGCGAGGCGTCGCGCGCCAGCCTGACGCGGTCGCCGCTGCGGTAGCGCAGGACGGGCATGCCGAAGCGTCCCAGGTTGGTGAGCACCAGCTCGCCCTCTTCCGCAGCCTCGCCGGAGTCCGGGTCGAGGACTTCGGCCATGAACTCCTCTTCATTGATGAAGAGTCCGTTTTGGTGCCGGCCTTCATAGCCCCAGGCACCCACCTCGGTAGCCCCGGCGTGATCGTAGCAGCGGGCGCCCCAGGCCTCTTCGATTCGGGCCCGGGTGGCAGGCAATCCGGCTCCCGGCTCGCCCGCCTGAATGGTGACGCGGACGGACGATTGAGCCAGGTCGACCCTCTCCTCCTCGGCCACCTCGGCCAGATGCAGCGCATAGGTAGGCGTGCTTACCAGCACGGTGGCTTGGTGGGTCAGGAGGGCTTCCAGGCGCTGGATCGACGACATGCCGCCCCCGGGAATGGCCAGAGCATTGATTTGGCGGGCACCCTCGTGGGCGCTCCAGAAGCCGATGAAGGGGCCGAAGGAAAAGGCGAAAAAAATGCGGTCTCGCGAGGTCACTCCGGCCCCCCGGTAGACCCGTTCCCAGCAACGCGCCCACCACTGCCAACTGCCTTGGGTATCGAGCCAGCGCAAAGGATCGCCCTTGGTGCCCGATGTCTGGTGGACGCGCACGTAGCGCTCCGGCCCATAGGTCAGATTGCTTCCATAGGGCGGATGCTCCTCTTGATCAGAGGAGAGTTCGTCTTTTCCCGTGAAGGGCAGACGGCGGTAATCGTCCCACGTCTTCAGGTCACGGGCGTCTTCCAGGCCGGCCTCTTTCAGCTTGGCGCGGTAAAAGGAATTGGTGTCGAGAAGCTGGGCCACTCCCGCCCGCAGTTTCTCCAACTGGGCTGAGAGGATTTGCTCGCGGCTCAGGCGTTCACTTGCGGAAGGTCCATCTTTGTCGTCCAGATCGGTGAATGGCGAATGGTCGGCGCGCGGCGGATCGGGGCTCATAATCTTCCTATAGTTGGAGATGGCTTCAATGATGGTCGGGCAAGTCGAGGACGCGGGGGAACTTTTCGTTGATGGCCATGATCGGCTTTCCGCCGCAGAGGATACGGTAGGTGCGGCTAACCAGTCCCATGGAGGCCAGCGGACGGATGGCCTCGGGCAGCACGTCGGTGTACTCCCGATACTTCCAGAGGATCTCGCGATAAGTTTCCATGCGGGTCTTGCGCATGATGCGGCCCAACCCTTCCTGGGGATGGGCAAGCATTCGGCGGGCCTCCTCAGAAAGCCGCTCGGGCACGATGAGCGAGGAGCCGTAGGCGTAAATCCGGCGGCTTTCCCGTCCCCACAGCAAGACTTGGCGGGTGGTCACCTCGAGGCCGGCCTCCATCTCCAGGAAATCGACCCTGTCGGGAAGCACGAGGCGCCCTTGGCCCAGCTTGAGGACCGCTATTCCTTCCTGGGTGAAGGCCTCGATGAAACGGGTTACCGTGCCGTCGATTTCCAGCAGCACCCGCAGAAAAGGAGTCAAAGTGCGCGGATTAACCACTGCGTCTCCCGGCGGACGGCGGAATTGGGCGTAGATGTCCTCGCTGGAGGGCTCGAATCCATGAAATTGGGACGGGTTGTAGTTGGGCATTCGAATCGTTCGGCTATCAGCACTCACAGTGATTGACACGAAGAAGCCGCCGGAAAGATCCGTTTCATGAGAAGCTCGCGTCCCAAGCGGGCGTACCGGGCGCTTCGAGCGCGCCTGGACATCGCATTCCCTTTCCTGACGAGGCGCCGGGGACGCCTACTGCCCCGGCGTCACATCGGCGGAGCGTCCCGGCTGGACGATCTCGCGTCCCTCGTCCTCTTTGGCCTTCTTGACCATGGCGCGGACGTCGGCCAGCAGTTGCTTGGCGTCGTAGACGATGCCGTCCTTGATGGTGTACTTGACGCCTCCCACCCGCACCGGCTTGTTGTCGTCGTCGACCTTGATGGCCCCGGTGCCGTAGAGGACCTTGAGGTTGGCCAGCGGATTCTCTTCCAAGACAATCAGATCGGCCCGTTTGCCCACCTCGACGCTCCCTACTTCGTCATCCAGTCCCAGAGCCTGGGCCCCGTTCAGGGTGGCCGCCCGGATGACTTCCAGAGGATGGAAGCCGGCTTCGCGCAGCAACTCCAGCTCGCGGATGTAGCCGAAGCCGTAGAGCTTGAAGATGAAGCCCGAGTCAGATCCGGTGGTGACCAGTCCGCCGCGGTTCTTGTATTCGTTGATGAAGGTCATCCAGAGTTGGTAGTTCTTCTTCCAGGCGATCTCTTCCTCGGTCCCCCAATAAAACCAATAGCTGCCGTGGGATCGGCGGCTGGGCTGGTAGAAGTCCCACAGCGAGGGGAGCGTGTACTCCTCGTGCCATTCGGCCCGGCGAGCCCGCATCAGGTCCCTGGAGGCCTCATAGATGGTCATGGTGGGATCGATGACGAATCCCAATTCCAGCAGCTCGTTCATAACCGCGTTCCACTTTTCGGAATAAGGTTTGGCGGCCTGCTGCCACAGGCGTCCAGCCTGTCCGAAACGGTGCTGCTCGTTGTTGTAGTTGTAGTCGAGGCGGAAGTCCTGAACGGTTCGGTCGTCGAAAAGGGCCTCGGGCAGGCCGTACCAATGCTCCATGCAATGCAGTCCCAGGCGGGCCGCGTCCAGCACGTCCATCTCGGACACCCTCATCTGGTTGAGGTGGGCGGTGGTGCGCAAGCCCAGCTCTCGGGCCGTCTCCACCGTGGCCTTCATGACGTCAGGACGCAAAGAGGGCAGCTTGAGCCCGTCGGCTCCTTGCTCGGCCACCATCCTCACCCAGGCCTCGGCCTGCTCAGGGGTGGTGACCTCCTCTTCGGCTCCCCGGCCGAACCAGATGTAGGATTCGATGCGGGGAGCGGTGATCTCGTTGGTCTCGCTCTTGCTCTTGTGAGCCAGCGTCCACTCCAGCCCGTTGCCGCTGCCCGGATCGCGGATGGTCGTGATGCCGTGACCCATCCACAGCTTGAAGACGTACTCGGCAGGCGTGCCCTGGGAACGGCCGCCGATGTGGCCGTGGAGGTCGATGAAGCCGGGAAGCACATAGTGCCCTTCCAAATCGATCTCGCGGGCCCGGGGGCCGGCTTCGGGACGGCGGGCCTCGTTGATGGGCAGGCCGGGATAGCCGACGCTGCGGATCTGCACGATACGGTTGATGGCGATGACGATGTCCACCGGTCCGATGGGAGGCGCTCCGGTGCCGTCGATGAGAGTCGCTCCGCGCAGGATGAGTTGCTCGTAAGGACCGTCGCCCTCGTCCCGGTCAGGCGCGTCCTCAATGGAGCGGCGGCCCTGCGACCAGCCGGAAGCGGTCAGTGCCGCCATGATGATCCAAATGCACGTCAGAGAAGCAATTCTTCGCATATTCGCTTTCCTCCCCGCGGACCCGC
This sequence comes from Acidobacteriota bacterium, assembly GCA_035471925.1. Taxonomy (GTDB): domain Bacteria; phylum Acidobacteriota; class UBA6911; order RPQK01; family DATIPO01; genus JANQFM01. The sequence goes on along the minus strand of DATIPO010000206.1, from coordinate 79,708 downwards.
CGTGGGCCGCCTGCTATTCCCCGTATTCCTCTTCGTAGTCCTCGATCGAGGCCTGTATCAATTGGGTGGCGTGGGCCCGGTCATAGACCTTGAGAATCTCCACCGGCGAATCCTCGCCGGGCAGCGACTTGTAGGTCAAGAAATAATGCCTGAGCCGTTCCACCAGGATATCGGGCAAGCCGCCGATGTCTTCCACCTTTGCCCACAGATTGTCGCTCTCCAAAATGGCGATGATCTTGTCGTCAGCCTCCTCATGGTCGAGCATCTGCAATCCGCCGATGACGCGCGCATTGACGATCACCTCTGAGCGGGAAAAGGGCCGTTCGCTGAAGACGCAGATGTCCAGCGGATCGCCGTCCCCAACCTTGGCCCCTTCCATCATCGAGCCCACCCGGCGGCCGCAGAAAGTGCGGGGCACAAATCCATAAAGGCTGGGAGGCTGGGAAGACGTGCGCTGAGGGCGGTCGACGCGCAGATAGCCGGTTTCCTTGTCCAATTCATACTTCAAGAGGTCGAAAGGAGTGATCTCGATGTAGGCGTGCACAACCCCGGGGGGATCCGGTCCCACCTCCAGGCCGTGCCAAGGATGGGGTCTCCAGCGATAGAATGGCCGCGGAAACTTGGGCATCGCCCTGGCATTCTAGCTGAAAAACCGTTCCCGCCGCCAACCCGCGAGGCAGAGAGCCCTCGTCCTGACCTTGGCTCGGGGTGGCCTGCCTTGATTTGCCGTTTCGCCAAAAACTATTTTTAATATGGACGTTGTGATAACTAAATCATGTATTTTTGGCTTGACTCGATTATGATCATCCTTCTATAATCCAGCCGCCCCAATCCCGCTGGAGTCTTTCGATTGGTGGCTTTGCTTGTACCGGGAGGTTGTCCACCAGCCTCCCGGAGGAGCCGCGAGAGGCTTTCAGGCGTTCTCTTGCAAATCCAGGCCGGGGTGCTCAGAATGAGGGGATGCCGAGACTGCGCGTTCCCCATACTCTTGTATTGCTCTTTGCCATCATCGTCCTGGCTCAGATTTTGACCTATCTGCTGCCCTCGGGCAGTTTTGACCGCGAAACCATCGAGAGCGGGCAGGAAGTTGTAGTGGCGGGCAGCTACCATTACGTCGAAGCCGAACCGCTCCCGCCTTGGGCTACCCTGACCGCCGTGCCCCAGGGAATTGGAGCCGCCGCTGGAATCATCATCTTCATTTTCATCGTCGGCGGCGCCTTTGCCATTCTGCGCGAGACAGGCACAGCCGACGCCCTGATCGGATTCCTGCTGAGGCGCTTTTCCAGCCGTCCCGGACTGCTCATCGCCGGCGGCATCCTGGTCTTCACGGCCGGCTCGAGCACCATCGGCATGGCCGAGGAGTACATTCCCTTCGTCCCCATCCTGGTGGCGCTGTCGCTGGCTTTAGGCTATGACCGCATCACCGCCATGGGCATTCTCTGCATCGGCTACTCGGTGGGCTACGGATGCGCGGTGGCCAATCCTTTCACGGTCATCATCGCCCAGAGCTTTGCCGAGATCGAGCCGGTTTCCGGGATCGGCTTCCGCTTGGCACTGACGGTCGTATTCCTGGCCATCGGCATCCATCATGTCTGGTCCTACGCTTCGCGCGTCCGCCAGGACCCCTCCAAGAGCCTGATGGCCAGGACCGAGATAGCCCAAGACGAATCCGTTCGCGGCAAGGAGTATGCTGTGCCCCAGGCCCGTCACTGGGCCATTTTGGGACTGGTGGTGGCGGCCCTGGCTCTAATCGTCTTCGGACTCAGCCGCTGGCACTGGTACCTCAACGAGATGGGGGCCATCTTTCTGGGGTTGGCCATCCTCATCGCCGTGGCGGGACGGCTCTCAGCCGACCGGACGGCTGAGACCTTCACCGCCGGAGCCGCCGAACTGACCGGCACAGCCCTGCTCATCGGATTCGCCCGCACCATCCAGGTGGTGCTCGAGCAGGGACAAGTGATCGACACCATCGTCTACGGCATCTCCATCCCGCTGGAGCAACTGGGCTCGACAGGAGCGGCGGTGGGCATGTACTTTTTCCAGAGCATCTGCAATTTCTTTATCCCCTCGGGGACGGGACAGGTCTACGTGACAATGCCTTTGATGGTGCCCCTGGCTGATCTGATCGGCATTGAGCGACAGGTGGCGGTGCTGGCCTATCAGTTCGGGGACGGCTTCACCAACATCTTGGTCCCCACCAACGCGGTTCTGGTAGGATATTTGGCTCTGGCCCAGATTCCGCTGGACCGCTGGTTCCGGTTCGTCATGCCCTTCATGATCAAGATCTGGATCGCGGGATCGCTGGCTCTGGCCGCAGCCGTCTATCTGGGCTACAGTTAGGGGCCGCCTCACACTGCCAGCAGCGTTGGGACAACTGGTGGCGGCCGCTGAAACTCGGTTTGGGCTTGTTGGCCACCCTCAGGCCCGAGCGTCAAGGAACAATGCGGGCCGCCCAAGGCCAACGGTCCAGCGCAAAAACCGTGCATAAACGGGGGCTTGCGGAGCAGTTGTGAGCGAGAACCTACTCTTCGGACTGACGCTGATCGTCTTTCTGGGCCTGCTGGCTCAATGGCTGGCTTGGCGCTTGCACCTTCCCTCCATCCTCTTGCTGCTGGTATTCGGATTCGTGGCCGGTCCCGTCACCAACATGATGGATCCCGACCTCATGCTTGGCGACACGCTCTTTCCCATCGTCTCGATATCGGTGGCCCTGATTCTCTTCGAGGGAGGAATGTCGCTGCACCTCTCCGAGCTCAAGGAAATCCATCGTCCCGTGCGCAAGATCCTGACCTGGGGGGCCATGATCACCTGGTTGTTGACGGCGCTGTCGGCCCACTGGATCGTCCATCTCAACTGGACCCTCTCCATCCTCCTGGGCGCCGTGCTGGTCGTGACGGGGCCTACCGTGGTCGGGCCGTTGCTGCGCCATGTGCGGCCGACCTCCAAGGTAGCCTCGATCGCGCGCTGGGAAGGCATCCTCATCGATCCTGTGGGCGCCGTGCTGGCCTTGCTGATCTTCGAAGCCATTCTGGCAGGCGCCGAAGACGCCACTGGGACCGCCGCCATCCACTTCCTGCAGACCTTCGGCATCGGCATCCTGGTGGGAGTGGCGGGCGCCGGCTTCATCGTCATGATGCTGAAGAACTACTGGATCCCAGACTTCCTCCACAACAGCTTTGCGCTGGCGGCGGTAGTCAGCGCCTTCACGGCCTCCAATCTGGTCATGCACGAGTCGGGGCTGGTGACGGTGACCGTCATGGGGCTAGCGCTGGCCAACCAGAAATGGACGCCGGTGGAGCACATCATTGCCTTCAAGGAAGATCTGCGCGTCCTCCTCATCTCGGGCCTCTTCATCCTTCTCTCCGCCCGTCTCAAGCTGGAAACCCTGGCTGAGTTGGGGAGCAGCAGCGTCCTCTTCGTGGCCTTCCTTGTGCTGATCGTACGCCCCGCCTCGGTTTACGGGTCGCTCTGGCGCACCAAGCTCAACTGGCGGGAGAAGCTCTTCCTCTCTTGGCTGGCTCCGCGCGGAATCGTGGCCGCAGCCGTGGCCTCCATCTTCTCCATCCGGCTGGTCGACGCGGGATTCGCCGAAGCTTCGGCGCTGGTGCCCCTGACCTTCATCGTCATCGTGGCCACGGCCGCCATCTACGGCCTCACGGCCAAGCCCCTGGCGCGCTCCCTGGGGGTGGCCCAAGAGCATCCTCGAGGCTTTCTCATCGTGGGCGCCCACCCGTGGGCCCGCCGCATCGGACAGATCCTGCACGAGCAGAACCTGCCCGTCATGCTGGTGGACAGCAACTGGTCGAACGTATCCGAAGCCAAGAAGTTGGGCCTGCCCGCCCATTACGCCAACATCTTGGCTGAACACATTGAAGACGAACTGGAGCTGGAGGGAATCGGACGCCTGCTGGCCCTAACCGCCAATGACGAGGCCAATTCCCTGGCGTGCCTGCATTTTCGGGACATCTTCGGACGCTCCTCCGTCTACCAGATTCCGGCCCATCCCAAAGCTCGTTCCGACACCCTCTCCATGCCCAAACATCTGCGCGGACGCGTCCTCTTCGGCGAAGAGGCCACCTACGCCGCGCTGAACCGCCTGCTGGGCGAGCCCGACATGGTCCTCAAGGCCACACGGCTGAGCGAGGAGTTTGGATACGAAGACTACCTCCACCTTTACGGATCCGACGCTACGCCCATGTTCGCCATCCGCGAAGACGGTTCGGTCAAGGTGGTCACCGTCGATGATCCCCTCGACCCTCGTCCCGGAACGCTCATTATCGGGGCCGTCTCCAAAGACAAACAGCGGCCCCAGCAAAAGACCCGGCCCGACCTTCAGGAGCAGGCCCGCGACGAGGCCCGGCGCGAAGTCGAGCGCCGCAAGCGAGAAGCCTCCGAGTGAAAAGCTGACTCCCTCGGCCACACATCCGCTCCCAGGAACGGGGGCTCCAACCTGTCACTACAGATAATGTGCCGGCTGCTCATCACGTCTTGACATTTCTCTTTGCTGTATCTATGTTAAGGATGCTAGTCATGGATATGTGTAAATGAATCTCTGCCCCGACAATGAGGAAACGACTATGAAGCGCATGATCTCCACCTTGCTCTTGGCGGCTGTGTTGCTCTCAGGACTAGGCGTCGCACTGGCCTGCGAGTCCTACTATGTCCTGGCCGGTTCGATTGCTGAGTGCGTGCCCATCGCCAACAATCTCTGCGGCGGACAGCAGTGGATCATCGGCTACAATCCCAAGACCAAGATCTGCGCCATCCACTGCCAATGCGAGCCTCTCTAAGCGAGCCTCGCGCCTGCTGAAAGCAAAGGCGGAACCGTCGGCAGATTCAACCTCCGGCCTGTGGACGGGAATTAAAACCAAGAACGGCTGATCCTTTCATATAAAATCAGTTGACCCCTGACCAGCGTTGGCATATGCTGATTCGACCTATGTGAACCAACCTGGAAAGGACTCCGAAATGCGCCGAACTGCATTTGCTGTGATCCTTACGGCGGTTTTGCTGGCGGGAGCGGCAACCGCTTGGGCGGGAACTCAGATCACGATCCTCAACGTCAGCCTCAGCGAGTGCGCCAAGTGGGCTGATGACTTATGCGGGACCGGTCAGTGGCTGATCGGCTATAACTTCAAGGACCGGACTTGCGCCATCGCCTGTACGGGCGAAGAGCCTCCTCGGCCCCTTCCGTTGCCCAAGATGTGAGCCTCGTTCAGCTCGGAAAGAGAAGTTGGCACAGGGTGGGCGGATCGATGTTGCCTCCTGAAATGATCACGCCGACTTTGAGGCCCTCATCGCCCACCCGCTTGTGCAGCACGGCGGCGGGAGCCACGGCGCCCGTCGGCTCGGCCAGGATCTTCATGCGCGTCAGCAGGATGCGCAGAGTTTCCACGACCTCGTCCTCGCCGACCAGGAGGACGTCCTCGATGAGGTGGCGGACGGCGAAGGTCAGCTTGCCGGGTTTGGTGGTGCGCATGCCGTCGGCGATGGTCTCGGGCGGCGCAATCTCGATCCGTCGGCCAGCTCGGACTGATTGCCACCAGTCGTTGCTGGCCGCCGTCTCCACTCCGCAGATGCGGATGTCGGGGCGCAGACCTTTGGCGGCCGTAGCGCAGCCGCTGAGCAGTCCGCCCCCGCCGATCGGCGTCACCATCACGTCCAGGTCGGGAACTTCTTCCAGGAGTTCCAGCCCGGCTGTCCCCTGCCCCGCCATGATATGCGGATGATCGAAGGGAGGGACGAGGGCTGCACCTCGTTCTTCAGCCAATTCAGCCGCCATCTGGGCCCGGTCGTCGCGCTGCCGGTCATAGAAGCGGATCTCGGCACCGTACTCCTCAGTGGCGTGGAGCTTGCTCTTGGGGGCGTCGGTGGGCATGACGATAGTGGCGGGAATGCCGAGCAGCCGGGCGGCATAGGCCACTCCCTGGGCGTGATTGCCGGACGAGTAGGCCACCACGCCGGCTTTCTTCTTCTCGGAACTTAACTGGGCAAGCGTGTTGTAGGCTCCCCGAAACTTGAAGGCGCCTCCCCTCTGCAAGTTCTCGCATTTGAAAAACACCTGGTAGCCGCAAAAGCCGTCGAAGATGCGGGAGGTCATCACGGGAGTCCGATGAGCTATCCCCTTGAGACGGCGTGCCGCCTCACGCACATCGTCGAAGGTGATCGGCAATTCTTCATAGGAACCCAGCATGCAGCTCATCATAACCCATCGCGAGAAAGCACCGGAACCGGCAGGCGACCGGCTCTCCCTCCCGCTGGCTGACTCTGCCGCTTTGATATACTAGAGGTTCTTGACCACTATCGAAAGGTATACAATGTCCTTGGCAAAAATGGCGGAAGAGCGTCAGGGAAGCCGGTCCGCGGACGATCCGCGTCTGGTCTCCCCTCCCCCTCAACTGGCCGACTTGGTCGGCAACACCCCACTGGTGCAGTTGGGCCGCCTGTGTCGCAAGCCGGGGGTCCAGCTCCTGGGCAAGCTGGAGGGCGACAACCCCGGGGGCAGCGTCAAAGACCGGGCGGCTTTGTGGATGATCAGAGGCGCCGAGAAGCGCGGGCAGCTCAAACCCGGCGTCAAACTCATCGAACCCACCAGTGGAAACACCGGCATCGCGCTGGCCATGATCGCCGCCACCCTGGGCTACGAAATCGAGCTCGTCATGCCCGAGGATTCGACGGCCGAGCGGGTTGACACCATGCGGGCGCTGGGTGCCCGGGTCGTGCTGACCCCCGCTGAAGACTCGATGATGGGAGCCATCGACTTGGCCCAGGAAAAAGTCGAGCAAGGCGGCTATCTGATGCTGAACCAGTTTGCCAACCCCGACAATCCCCAGGCCCATTACGAAAGTACCGGACCCGAGGTGTGGCGCGACACCCAACACAAGATCACCCATTTCGTTTCATCCATGGGCACCACGGGGACCATCATGGGTACGTCGCGCTATCTCAAAGAGAAGAATCCCGACATCGAGATTTGCGGAGTGCACCCCTGCGAAGGAGCCGCCATCCCTGGAATCCGCAAGTGGGAAGAGCCCTATGTTCCCAAGATTCATCAACCTGAGCGGGTCGACCGCATGCTCTACGTCAGCGAAGAGGACGCCAACACAACGGCCCGGCGCCTGGCGCGCGAAGAAGGAATCTTCGCCGGCATGAGTTCGGGCGGCGCCGTCCACGCCGCTCTGGAGGTGTGCGGTCAGCTCGACCATGGCGTGGTGGTCGTCATCCTTTGCGACCGCGGCGACCGCTACCTGTCTTCTCCCCTGTTCCGCGGGGGCGGCGGGCAATAACCCGGCTCGGCAATTCAGAAGTTCGATTGCGCATGGCGGACGACCGAGAAGTTTGAAAGCTCGGTTTTGCCGGCGTGAACCCGGGCAGGCCGACCCTACGGCTTTGCAGAGGAAGGGAAAATCTTCCTATAATGGTGATTCCACAGGACTTTTGAATTCAGATCTTCTTAGAGGAGAAGCCAGAATGTTACGCAAACTTTCGATATTGAGCATCTTGGTGCTTCTGCTGGCCGCCTGCGGCGGTGGAGCCGAAGCGCCTGCCGAAGAAGCCGAACCGGCAGCCGAAGAGGCTCCTGCCGACCAGCAACCGGTCACCGCCATGGCCCAACTGCAACCGACCGAGGGCAATGAGGTTTCCGGGACCGTCAGCTTTGAAGAGACCGATGGCGGGGTCCATATCACCGGACAAGTCACAGGCCTGGAAGCCGACTCGGTGCATGGATTCCATGTCCATCAGAACGGCGACTGCAGCGCGCCGGACGGCACCAGTGCCGGGGGCCACTTCAATCCTTTCGATACTGCCCATGGCGGACCGGACAGTGCCGAGCACCACGTTGGAGACTTGGGCAATATCACGGCCAATGCCGAGGGCGTGGCCGACCTGGACATGACCTTCGATTTTCTGTCGCTTGAAGATGGGGCTGAGAATTCGATCCTGGGCCGCGGACTGATCGTCCACGCCGGCGAAGACGACTTCACCAGCCAGCCCACCGGCGACGCCGGCGCCCGCCTGGCCTGCGCGGTGATCGAAAAGCAATAAGGCCCGTCGGGGGCCAACCCCCAAGGACCAGCCTCCAACTTCCAATTGCCAACTGCCGCTCCCAAGTTTCAGCCCCTAACACACGCTGGGGTTGAGCTTGGGAGTTGGCCTATTGGAACTTGGTCTTTGACGTCTGGCTTCAGCCCGCGATTTGGAAGGCGCGGTTGCGGAAGAGGAAGTCGACCAAGTTGCCTTCGTGAGGCTGCAGCCAGTTGAGCTTGATGGTGGGGATGGGCCCCAGGTTCAGCCGGTCGATGTGGGTGCAGTCCAGCAGTTGGCGCCGCCACTCCTGGTCTTCGGTGATGGCGGTCCCCACCAGCGTCTCTCCGATCTGGGCCAACATCTTGTCCTGCGGACATTCCACCACGCTGACGAAGGGAAACATGAACTCCGTGTTGGCCAGCTCGGGTTCAGGAGACGAGCAGTGCAGCACGGTGGGACGCAGGTAGGCGCAGCGCTCTTGCTTGACCAGCCGCCCGCCTTCCCGGTACTTGGCGCTGACTTCCTCGACGCCGGCTTCCTCAAGTTGCTGCTCGATCATCTCGTGAACGGCCTCAGCCTGCTCCACCACGGTAAAGGCGGCCAGCTTGGCTTCGGGATCGGTGGGGTCCTTGGGCGCCACCGGGGCCAGGCGCTCGGCCAGCGCTTCGGCGATCTCCCGTCCGTGGCGGGGCGCCCAGATGCCGGAGCAGGAAATACAACTGCGTCCCGAGTTGACCAGGACGCTGTCGGCCATCAGGTCGAGATGCTCTTCCCAACGGTCGATCTGGTCTTCGCCCAAGAGGATCTTGCTGAAGCCCGGTCCGTGGACTTGCACGTTGGGATCGCCCCGGTACTGATCGACGGTGGGCTTGCCGCCGAAGATCAGGCAGCGGGGACTGTTCTGGAGCACGGCCGCTCCCACGTCGGCCCCTCCTGGATAAAGTGAGATGGCCTCCCTGGGCACGCCGGCCTGAAAGAAGGCTTCGCTCATGCGGTAGGGCGTCCAGGGCTCTTGGGGCCCGGGCTTGAAGACCAGTCCGATTTGCAGGGGAATCACGGGCAGCCACAGCCCGTGCACGCCCGGCGAGTTGGAGGGCAGCACCATGCTCAAGACCGGCGTGGTGGCCTGGTAGGAGCGCATGACGCCGTCTTCCTCTCCGTATCCGCGGCTGAAGATTTCAGGATCCAGCCCCCGCGTCAGGGAGCCCAGGATCTCATCCAGATGAGTGAGCACGTGGTGCAGCTTTTCCATGTTGGCGCGGCACATGTGCTCAGGCAGTCCCGTGGTGGCCGACTGATATTTGACAAATTCCTGGGGCGTTTGTGTTCCGCCTTCGCCCGCCGGCAGTGCATCTTCCATGAAGGCGTCGGCGGCCTTCTTGACCATCGAGAGCAGTTCTCTGTGGGGAATCTGGCGCAGCGCCTCACGGGCCTGACCGGCCTTGCGCATGTCGCGCTTGATGAGTCCGGCGTTAGCCTGGGAAACCTCGGCCAAGGGCTCACCGGTGGCGAAGTGGACCACCTTGTCGATTTCCAGGCTCTTGTACGGTTTTCCCCAACGTAGTATCGGAAAATGAATCACGGTGACGGCTCCTTTCCAGAGCGGGTCAAGTCCCTCGGGGAGGCGGCCGCAGCGGCGGCCCTGTGGATTCGCCCTCCCCAGCTTCTTTGACAGTCAATACGCAAATAGGACGCTGCGGTTCCCGTGGAAGACGCTCAGTAGACACCCACCGTGGTTTTGGAAGCGAACCCGCGGAAAGGACGGACGCCGCTGACGCCGTCCCAGGGATAGGCCTCGCAGGGCGGCTCCCTCTCGCCTTCGTCGCGCTCCAGAAAGCGAGGCATGAAGAATTCCTTAGTCAGAGTGGTGAGCGCCACCCGTCCGGTTTCGCCGTAGCCCACCGCTTGGTCGTGATCGTCCAAATCGACCACCCGCAGCACGGCTCTGGGCTGGGGCGCGTGGTAGGTGATCTTGTAGTTGTCGGCCGGATCAAAGGGCTTGGAGGCGGCCAGCCCCATGAGGGTGTTGCCGTAAGTGGGGGTCATGTAGACGCCGTCCAGCAGCTCCTCACAAGCGAAGCGGTACCACTGGGGAGTGAATTCGGTACCTCCCGAGAAGATGCCGGTGATGCCCGACCCCTTGATGCTCGACCCCTCGTCTTCCAGCCGCATGGCCAGCGCTTCCAGCAGCTTGGGAGTGGTGAAGAGTCCCCTGATGTCGTGATTGGCCGAGAGGATCGTGACGGCCTGATCGATGACGTGGTCCTGATAGGCCTTGAGGTGTTCGTTCCAGCCCTTCTTGATGAGTTTGATGACCCACCGCGGGTCAAGGTCGACGCAGAAACAGATGCCGCCCCGGTGCTGGCACAGATGTTCGACTGCCAACCGCAATCGGCGCGGCCCCGAAGGTCCCAGCATGAGCCAGTTGGAGCCCTTGGGAAAGTGCTCGTCGGGCAGCGTCTCGGAAAACATCTCGTAATCGATGCGGAAGTCTTCGATATTGACCCGCGACTTGGGGATGCCAGTAGTGCCGCCGGTTTCGAAAACGTAAGTGGGGCGTCCCCGATAGGCCTTGGGGATCCAGCGCTCTACCGGCCCGCCCCGCAGCCATTCGTCCTCAAAGTCGCCGAACTTGTTGAGATCTCCGAAGCTGTGCACCTCGCTGCGCGGATCCCAGTCGGCCTTCTCAGCCCACTTCAGCCAGAAGGGGCAGCCGGTCCCCGGATTGAAATGCCACTCCACCATGGCGCGGACGTGCCGGTCGAGTTTGTGCCGGGCCGCTTGAACTTTGCTTTCCAATTCTTTGCTGATCGTGTCAGTCGACATGTCCTTGTTCCGTCCTCCAGAGGTGTGAGGGATTGTAGAACGCCCTCGGAAGAGCGGTCAACCGCAACCGGCAGTTGCCGAGGACTTCTGATCCAGCCGGGAAACTTCCGGCGCAATTCTGCGTATATACTGATTGAGCTGTCGTTTGGATGCGGGACTCCTATGCGCGAATTCGATTACGACCCGACGACCCGAGTGGTCTTCGGAGAACATGCAATAGACCGGTTGGGAGAGTTGAGTTCAGGACTGGGCGCCAGCCGCGTCCTGCTGGTCACCGATCCGGGCATCGTGCGAGCCGGACACGTTGAAAGGGCCCGCGATTCCCTCAAGAAAGCCGGCTTGGAATGCGTCCTCTTCGATGGGGTGGAGGAAAATCCCACCACCCAAGTGGTTGAGCGCGGATGCGAGGCGGCGCGCCAGGATCGACAAATCGACTTCATCGTGGGCTTGGGCGGAGGCAGTTCCATGGATGCCGCCAAGGGCGTCAACTTCCTGCTCACCAACGGCGGACGGATGGAGGACTACTGGGGTGTGAACAAGGCTGAAAAGCCCATGCTGCCGTCCATCGGCGTCCCCACGACCGCCGGCACGGGCAGCGAAGCTCAATCTTTCGCCTTGATCTCCCAGCCCGATACCCATGTCAAAATGGCTTGCGGCGATAAGAAGGCTCGCTTCCGGGCCGTCATTTTGGACCCCGCCCTGACCGCTTCCATGCCGCTGGATGTAGCCGCGATGACGGCCATGGATGCCATATCCCACGCCGTCGAGAGCTATGTCTGCTCCAAGAGCAACCATGTTTCGCAGCTCTTCGCGCGCGAAGCCTGGCGGCTGCTGGAGAGCTATTTCGCGCGCTCGCTGAGCGATCCCCAAGACTTCGAAGCTCGCGGACGCATGCTGCTGGGCGCCCACTGGGCAGGAGCCGCCATCGAGAATTCCATGCTGGGAGCCGCTCATGCCTGCGCCAATCCGCTGACCGCACACTTCGACGTCACTCACGGCGTGGCCGTGGCGCTGATGCTGCCCCACGTCGTACGCTACAACGGCTCGGTTGTGGGCGACGGCTACCACGAACTGCTGACCGCCGCCGGGACCCCCAACGGCGGACCCGAGTCCAGCGCCGAAACCCTCAGCGACCGGCTGACCGCCCTGCGGACCATGGCCCGCATGCCCTCGCGTCTGCGCGAACTCAACGTCGAGCGTCAGTCGCTCCCGCGTCTGGCCGAGGATGCCCTGCGCCAGTGGACGGGGACATTCAACCCCCGGGAACTCAGCCGCGAGGACGCCATCCGGCTCTACGAAAGCGCCTTCTAACCCGGCCCGCCGTTCCCCTCAACGGCGGTGTTCAAAGCACCGTGCCGACAACGGCAAACAGGACAAAAGCCTTTGATTAGAAACACTTACACCTCTTACGCATCATTGAATGAACGAGGGGAATGTCTATGATCGAGCCCATCACGCGATTCCTCAAACGCCCCGGCCAAGTGGCCCTGCTGGCGCTGATCGCCATGGCGTCGCTGCTGTCTTCGGTCGACTCCGGCTCCAACTGGAGTCAATGGCGGGGCGGCGCCCAGCAACGCGGACTGGCTGCCGACACCCTCCCCGATCAGCTTCAACCCCTGTGGAAGTTCACGATTCCCATCGGCATCGAGTCCAGCGCGGCCATTGTCGGGGAGACGGTCTACGTGGGCGGACTCGACGGCCACCTTTACGCTCTCAACCTCTCCGACGGCACGCTTCAGTGGAAATACAACGCCGAGGAAGAGATCAAGTCCTCTCCCGCTGTCCGCGACGGGACGGTCTACGTGGGCGACGAACTGGGCAACTTCCACGCCGTGGACGCCGCCACCGGCAAATCCCGCTGGATCTTTGAAAGCAACGGACCGGTCACCTCCTCGGCCAACTTTTTCGGCGAATGGGTGATCTTCGGCTCCTACGACAACAACCTCTATTGCGTCAAAGCCTCCGACGGCTCCCTGGTATGGAAGCTGGAAACCGCGGGTTACGTCCACGCCACGCCCGCCGTCGTGGGCGAGTTCGTCACCGTGGCCGGATGCGATGCCACCTTCCGGCTGGTGCGCATCTCCGACGGCCAGCAGGTCTCGCTCCACGAACTGGCTGGATACGTGGCCTCCTCGCCCGCCATCGTCGACCAGCATGCCTACTTCGGGAACTTCGAGGCTCAAGTCACGTCACTGGACTTAAGCGATCCGGCTCAGCCCAAAGAGACCTGGACCTACAAGCACCCGCGACGGGACTTTCCCTACTACTCCTCGCCGGCGGTGACGGACGCTCTGGTGTTGATCGGCGGACGCGACAAGATGCTGCACGCCATCGACCGCAAGACCGGCGAAGGACGCTGGACGTTCCGGACCCGGGCCCGGGTTGAATCTTCCCCCGTCGTCTCCGGTCAACACGTCTACTTCGGGGCCGGCAGCGGAGAAGTCTTTGCCCTCAACCTGGAGGACGGCTCGGTGGCCTGGCAGTTCGACAGCGGATCGGGTTTCACCGCCTCGCCGGCCATCGCTCAGGGACGTTTGGTGATCGGCACCCTGGACGGCGATTTGCTGTGCTTCGGAGAAAGCCGATGAGGCCGTTTCTGAGACCGTTCCCCCGCGAGGCCGTTGCCAGAGTCCCGCTGACGGGGACCCCGGCATCGGCGAAATCGCTTCTAAGCGCCATTGAAAGGATTTCATGAGCAGTACCGCCCAACCCGAACCGGCTACCAGCAAGCTAGAGCCCAAAAAGACCGACGTCGGAAGTGTCTTCGTCTCCAACTACCCGCCCTACTCGGCCTGGAACGAAGAGGACCTTGAGGCCGCCCGCGAGGCGCTCGAATCGCCTCCCCGCAGCGGCGCTGACCTGGGACTCTACATGCACATCCCCTTCTGCCGCCGGCGATGCAAGTTCTGCTATTTCAGGGTTTACACCGACAAAAACGCCCGCGACATCGAGGGCTACCTCGACAATTTGGTGGGCGAGATCAAAACCTACAGCGAGACGCCCGCGGTACGCGGACGCCCCCTCAAGTTCATCTACTTCGGCGGGGGGACGCCCTCCTACATCAGCGCCAAGCACCTGCGGGCAACGGTGGAGCGGATCAAGCAGCACCTGCCCTGGGACAGCGCCCAGGAAGTGGCCTTCGAATGTGAACCCGGCACCCTCACCCAGAGCAAAGTGGAAGCCATCAAGGACATCGGCGTGACCCGCGTCAGCCTGGGCGTGGAGCACTTCAACGACGACATCCTCAAGGAAAACGGACGTGCTCACCAATCGGAAGAAATCTACCGCTGCTGGCCCTGGATTCAGGACAATGACTTCGCTCAGGTCAACATCGACCTCATCTCGGGAATGGTTGGCGAGAGCTGGGAGACCTGGAAGGAAGCCGTCCAAAAGGCCATCGATCTGAGTCCGGACAGCGTCACCATCTATCAAATGGAGCTGCCCTTCAACACCACTTACTCCTCGCACATTCTCAAAGGACAGGAGATCGAGGTGGCCGACTGGGAGACCAAGCGGGCCTGGCACCAGTACGCCATCGAACAACTGACCTCCAACGGCTACCGGATCTCCAGCGCCTACACGCTGCTCAAGGAGGATCAAAAGGCCTCATTCGTCTACCGCGACGCGGTGTGGCAAGGAGCCGACATGATGGGGACGGGAGTTTCGGCTTTCGGCCACATGTCGGGCGTCCACATTCAGAATACGGCCAGTTGGGACGACTATCAAAGCGCGCTGGGCCAAGGAAACCTTCCCTGGAAGCGGGCCTTCAAGACCACCGCAGATCAGCGATTGATCCGCGAGATGATTTTGCAGCTCAAGCTGGGCCGCCTCAAGACCGACTATTTCCACGACAAATTCGACGTTGACATCGTAGAACGCTTCCGTCCGGCCTTCGAAATGCTGCGCGAGGCCGGCATGCTCGACTTTACCCCCCAAGTCATCCAGCTAACCCCCAAGGGCCTGCTGCGGGTCGACCAGTTGCTGCCCCAGTTCTACGAAGACCAATACCAGGGAGCCCGCTACACCTAATATCCGGCCCCAGCGACAACCAGCCAAGGCCGGGGGCAGCGATAACCACCAGTCCGGTTCAGCGGTAGCCAGCGAATTCGGGCGCAGTGACAACCAGTGAGTCCGGGCACAGACAGAGCCAGCAAGTCCGGGCACGGTGATAGCCAGCTAGTCCTGGTGCAGCGGTCGCCGGCGCCTGCAGGGCAGCGTTGGCAGCAGGTCCGGGCTCGCTGTAGGCGAGCCATCCACTAGCCCAGGGTCAGTCCTGCGAGCGTAGCGAGCGGGACGCCACCCTGGGTACGGGCTGCCAGAAGAAAGAACGCTGAAAGCGTGAAATAGCGTTTCCAGCCAACGAATCGGGCACAGGCCAAGAGAGGCAGACCCCCAAAGAGAGTGTCTTGAATGGAACGAACCGGGTGTTCCCTTCGTTGTGAGGACGAACCTGCTAATATCCAGTGCTTTGAAAGCAGGTCCGATGGCTGACCCGGCAAGGACGCCGTTCAGCCTGAGACGAAATGTGATGGATCAGGGCGCAGGAAGCGCTCCTAACGATAAGGTGGAGAGAGCATCGTGAAGAATAAGTTTTTGGTCGTATCGATCAGGTGTCTGGCCCTCTTGCTGACCGTGGCTTGGGCCCAGGCCGAGCAGGAACCGTCCACTCAGAAGCAGGGTGCCAAACCGCCCTCCGCACAAGAGGCTGCGGTCAAGTCTTCCGATGACACCGAAGAAGAATCCGCCAACAAGGCCGACAATGGGCAAGTTCAGGGCCCGGACACCACGGTGACCGTACGCGGACGGGTGGAGGCCGTGCCTTCGCAGAGCACCACGGCCGCCAAAATGGCCGTCGACCTGCACAAAACGCCTCTCTCGGTGAGCGTGGTGGACGAAGGCGTCCTGGAGGCCCAAAACGCCGTGGTGCTGGGAGACGCTTTGCGAAATGCCGCCGGAGTCAACGCCCAGACCGGCTTCGGCATCTTCGACTTCTTCACCGTGCGCGGTTTTGACAACCTCAGCACCGGCCTGGTCCTGATCGACGGCACCCCCGAGCCCGAGTCCACCTACTACCAGCTCTACAACGTGGAGCGGGTGGAGGTCCTGCGCGGACCGGCCGCCTTCCTCTACGGAGCCAATGCCCTTTCGGGAACCGTTAACTTGGTGCGCAAGCAGCCGCTCTTCAACCGCAACTTCGCCGAAGTCGAGCTCACCGGCGGAAGCTTTCACACCTTCCGCGGACGCTTCGATGTCAACGTGGTCGATCCCTCGGGCGAGATCGCCTTCCGCTTCAACGGCACTCACCAGGACGCCGAGAACTACCGCGACGAAAAAGACAGCTACCTGACGGCCTTCAACCCGGCCTTCACCTGGAAGATCAGCGACGCCAGCACGCTGAGCATGAACTTTGAGTACGTGCGCAACAAGTTCGAGCCCGACGCGGGGATTCCGCTGCTCTTCGGAGAGATTCCCAACATTGACCGGGAAACTTCCTTCCAGTCGCCCTTCGACACCTCCGAACAGGACATCCACCGCTTCCGCGCCGAATGGAGCCACCGGATTTCCGACCGGGTCACCTTCCGCAACAAGTTCTATATCAGCGACCTCGACTGGACCTCTGACGGCACCCTCTTCGCCGGCGCCTTTCCCAACCAGCAGGGCGGGACCGATGTCTTCCGCGTCTTCTCAGCCCTCGACGACAAGCAGCGCTTCACGGGCAACCAAGCCGAGTTTCTAGTCCAGGCCCAGACCGGCAGCCTGCGTCATGAGTTCGTCTTCGGACTCGAGACCGCCAAGCTTGACGACCAGTTCTCCCTCGACAATTTTTTCCTGCCCCCCATCGACCTGTTTAATCCCACTGAGTTCGCTCAACGGGAATTCTTGATACCCATCCAAGGCCAATCCCAGCGCGGAGACGCCCGCAGCTTGGTCTTCGCTCCTTACGTGCTCGACCGCATCGTCTTTTCCGACGCTGTGCAGATCTTCGTGGGCGGACGCTTCGACCACATCGACTTCGAAGACCCCGTCAACAACCTTGAGCGCGGCGACAACGAATTCTCGCCCATGGGCGGAATCGTGGTGGAGCCGGTCGCGGGACTCAGCCTCTACGCCTCGGCCGGACGGAGCTTCGCGCCTCCCTCCACCCTCACAACCCAGCCCCGCGAACCCGAGACCGGACGCAATTACGAGGGCGGCATCAAGAACAGCTTTCTCAACGGCCGCTTCCTGGCCAGCCTGGCCATCTACCAGACCGAGCGCGAGAACATCGCCATCTTCGACGACAACGGCGTCACCACCCAGAACGGCGACCAGCGTTCGCGCGGCGTGGAGCTTGAACTCTCGGCCGAGATCCTGCCCAACTGGTTCACCTATGCCTCTTACGCCTTCAACGATGCCGAACTGACCAGCTTCAACGAACGCGTCCAGATCTCGCAGGTTCCGCCGCAGTTCATCGTGGTCGACCGTTCCGGCAACCAACCGGCCTTCGCCCCCGATCACCTCTTCAACCTGTGGACCCACAAGGAATTCCTCAACGGGTTCGGCCTGGGAGCCGGCGTCCGCTATGTCAGCGAGCAGTTCATCGCCGAAGACAACGCTTTCGCCATCGACGACTACGTCTTGGTCAACGCCATGGCCTCCTACCGGATCAACCGCTGGCGCTTGGCCGTCAACTTCGACAACATTGGCGACACTGACTACGAAACCCGTGGATTCAGCAGCCAATCCGTCATCCCCGGCAACCCCTTCGCCGTCTACGCCTCCCTGCGCTACGCCTTCGAGTTTTGAATCAAGTAACTGGCCGGACTCGACGGGAAAAAGTTTGGGCGGCCTATGAGCGAGGATGCTGGTCCAGAGCCTGTTTGCTCCTGTTTCCGCTACAGGGCTTGACAGGTCCGCAGCAGCAGGTCCTGTCTAACAGACTGGCAGTGGAATCGCTTGTAGAATAGAGGCGGGAGCAACCGTAGCCATGGCATCCAAGGACCCTCAGAAGGTCATCATCGACGGAAGGGACATCTCGCTCTCGAACCGCGACAAGGTGTTTTTTCCCGAGGCGGGGATCACGAAGGGCGAGGTGGTGGAGTATTACCGGCGGGTAGCGGAGGTGATGCTGCCGCATATGAAGGACCGTCCGCTGACCATGCAGCGATTTCCAGACGGTATCGCCTCCGGCGGCTGGTACCACAAGGACGCGCCCGACTACTTCCCAGACTGGATTGAAACGGTGGAGGTGCCGAAAGAGGGCGGCACGGTCCGTCACGTAGTCTGCAATGATGCCGCCACCTTGGTCTATCTGGCCAATCAAGGCTGCCTGACGCCGCACATCTGGCTGGGCCGCAAGGACGATCTGAAGCGTCCCGACCGGCTGATCTTCGACCTTGATCCTTCCGGCGACGACCCTGCCTTGACCCGCTTCGCCACCCGCGCCGTGGGCCAGCGCCTTCGCCAGGACGAGTTGGACCCTTTCCTCATGACCACCGGTTCACGCGGATTCCACGTGGTCGTGCCCCTGCGCCGCGAACACCACTTCGAGCACGTGCGCTCCTACGCCCGCGGAGTGGCCGAAGAGTTGGCGGGCAAGCATCCCGACAAACTCACCGTAGCCAGCCGCAAAGCCAAACGCGGCCAGCGTGTCTTCATCGATTTCTACCGCAACGCCTACGCTCAAACCTCGGTGGCCCCCTATAGCCTTCGGGCCCGCCCCGGCGCTCCAGTGGCCACCCCCGTCGACTGGGACGAACTCCCCGGCCTCGATCCCAAGTTCTACAACTTGAAGAACCTCTTCCGCCGACTGGCCCAAAAGTCCGATCCCTGGGCCGAGATCGACTCTCGAGCCTGCCGACTTCCGAAACTTCCTTAAAAAGCGGGGCAGGACTCGGGGGCAGCTTGAACGTCGAGGGCGATGCCGAAGGCGTCTCGGTCAGCGGACAACTTGTCCGCCTCGGGGCCGGATGAGGGGAATCCTCGGATGCCAGTGGACGCGGTCCCGCTCAGTCAAAGCGCCATCAGAAAAAGCAGCGTAGACGGCCCTGGCAAAAGCCGGAGATCAAAGTGTCGGCGAATCCCAGGACCGGCGGGCTGTTCTCAAACATCTCCGCGTTCAGTAGACGCTGGTGCGCCCGGCACTAGTCCGCATCAACCGCGGCGCAGGCTCGGCGGAGACGGAGCAGGCCTTCGGCCAGTTCCTCGTCTTCGATAAGCAGAGAGGGGCCGATGCGGATGACGTTGTTGTTGAGTCCGCCCAGGCCCACCAGGAGGCGCTCCCGGCGGGTGGCTTCGAGCAACGCCAAGGCGCGTTCGGGATCGGGAGATTCGTCGTCCGGGTGCACCAGCTCGATAGCCTGCATGAGTCCTCGACCGCGGGCATCGCCGATCCAGGGGTATTGCTGCTGGAGGGACCGCAAGCCCTGGGTGAGCTGGCGTCCGCGGTCGGCACATCGCGCCGGGGTGTCTTCACGCTGCATGACCTGAATGGTGGCGTCGGCGGCCGCCATGGCGATGGGGTTGCCGCCGAAGGTAGAGATCGACTTGACGTTCCAGGCGGCTGCGACCTCTTCGCGTGCCATGGTGGCAGCGGCGGGGAATCCGGCGGCCAGGCCCTTGGCCATGACCATGATGTCGGGCGCAACGCCAGCGTGGTCGATGCCCCACCAGTGCTTGCCGGTGCGCCCGAAGCCGGTTTGGATTTCGTCGACGATGAGCAGTCCGCCGTAAGAGCGGATGAGTTCAGCGGCCCGGCGCATGTATTCGTCAGGAAGCACGATGTAGCCTCCCACGCCCTGGATGGGCTCGAACATCAGGGCCGCCGGATGTCCTGTCGTGGTGGTTTCGATGACCTCCACCAGGTCGTCGATGAACTTGTCGATGCAGCTTTCGTCGCAAGGACGCCGGAAGGGGCAGCGGTAGGCGTAGGGCGAACGGGCATGCACCACGCCGGCAGCGATTCCTCCCGCCGGACGCCAAGAGGCGTGAGCGGTGATGGTGGTGGCCAGCAGGCTGCGTCCTGAGTAGGCGTGGCGCAAGGCCACGATTTCGCTGCGTCCGGTGTGGAGGCGGGCCGTCAAGATGGCCGTCTCGACAGCCTCGGTTCCGCTGTTGGTGAAGAAGGTGCGGGTGAGTCCTTGGGGAGCCAACCCCGAGAGCCGCCGCGCCACCGAAACCTGCGGTTCGGTCAGGTAAAGCGTAGAGGTATGCCCCAAGCGTCCCACCTGCTCGCGCACCCGCTCCACCACCTCGGGATGGGCATGGCCCAGCGAAGTGGTGAGGATGCCGGCGAAAAGGTCCAGGTACTTCTCGCCCTCGACGTCCCACAGCCAAACACCCTGGCCCCGGTGCAGGACCAGCGGCTCACGGTAAAAGGACTTCACCACCGGAAACAAATGAGCCGACTGCTCCCGCCTCAGCGATTCTGCATCGACGGTTTCAACCTGCCTGGTAGCCTTCTCCATCTTTCTCGTCCCCAGAGTACCGCCTGCCGGGGAACCATCGACCGACATGACGGCAGTAGTGTTGGTAGGATCGTCCGAACTTCCTCCTCAGAGCGGGCTCTTCATAAAAGACGATCACCAGATTCACCAAACCGAACCAACACAAAGCATACCCGACCAGGACCAGGGATTGGAAGAGCACGGCCTCCCCCAGCAGGATCGTCAGGACTCCCACATACATCGGGTTTCTCATGCGGCGATAGAGGCCCTCGACCACCAGCCGCCGCGGCGCGTCCAAAGGCGAAAGCGTCCCCCGGCCCCGGGCGGCAAAGTTCCAGATGCAGTGGAACAGCACCGCGGCTCCCAACGTAATCACGGTCAAAGCGAAAAACTGCAGCGTCCCCCAGGAACCGATACTTGCCGGGCTCCATCGGGTAACGATGAGATAGGGGATGAGCAGGGTCACGGTTCCCGGAGCAATGACGGTCCACATCAGGCTTCGTACAGCTAACATCGGCTTGCCTCCCTAAATTCCGGTGCCCAAGCGCCCAATCTTGCTGACGGCCTCATCTTAGCGAGTCACGAGCACTGGCGGCGTTGAAACTCGACCAAAAGCGCGATGGGCCCTTGGGGGTACTCGGAAACAACAGGGCTGAGATCCGGCAACGTCGTCCTGACGCCGATTCCGGGCTTGCAGGGTCAATTGTCGAGGCGGGACAGTTTCGTCCAGGCCTCCAAAGCCTGTGCATTGAGCCAAAGCGCCTGCCGCGTGAAATGGCGCGGGGGTGGGGGATTGTGCTCAAGGGACGGGGGCAGACGGGTAGAATCGGCGAAGGAGGGGTGGCATGGGGGTTGCACACTCATGAGCATCGACAACAGCGCAGGTGGAGAGGTGCATATGCCGCGAGATTGGGCGCCGTTTCTGAGTCAGCTTCATGAGCGTCAGGCCGAGGCCGGCTTTTTGAGCCGCCAAGCGGTGGAGGAAGTGGCGTCGAAGTGCGGAGTGTCCACCGCCGAAGCCTGGGGAGCGGTCGATTTCTACCATTACTTCCTCACCCGGCCGGAGGAAGCGCCAGCCGAACGCTGTGAGGGGCCTGTCTGCGGGATCCTGCGTTCGCTGGGCGGTGAGATCGCGGGAGAAACGGAGAAGCCAGACAGACCTGGGACCAAGGCAGAAACAACGGCGCATGAGGCTCACCAGGAGACGTCGCCGGACGCCGGGCCCCAGAGGAACGGAAGTGCGGCGGCCTGGGGTGAAGGCGAGGCCTCTGGACCCTCCAGGGAATGCGCCACCACCGCTTGCCCAGGGCTGTGCGACTATGGTCCGGCGCGGCGGGAGGGTGTGGTTTTTCGGGCGTTGGGGCCGGTCGAAGGACTCGCTCCAGTTGAGGCTCCCTCAACCGGTCAGGTGTTCGCGCCACCCGTGGTTGCCGAGGACGGCGCCGTCTTCGGTCAAGCCGTGAGGCCCGGGGGCGAATCTCTGGACGACTACCTCAACGTGGACGGATACCGCCAAATGAAGCGGTTGCTGGAGGGCCAACTGGGGGCCGGGGAAGCGCTCCAGACCCTGCACGACAGCGGACTTAGGGGAATGGGCGGGGCCGGCTTTCCCGTGGCCGTCAAATGGAAGGCGGTGCGCCAGGAAGCCTCCATTCCCAAGTACGTCGTCTGCAACGCCGACGAAGGCGAGCCGGGAACCTTCAAAGACCGGGCCATCCTCCACTTGGTCCCCCATCGGCTCATCGAAGGCATGGCACTTTGCGGACGGATTGTGGGTTCGACGCGGGGCATCATCTACTTGCGCTACGAGTATCCGAAGGCCGAGCAGATCCTCAGGGGCGCCATCGAAGAGGCAGCCGAAAAAGGACTCCTGGGCGACTTCCGCATCGAGATCCGGCGGGGAGCCGGATCCTACGTGTGCGGCGAAGAGACGGCCCTGCTCAATTCGCTGGAAGGAGGCATGCCCTGGCCACGCGAAAAGCCTCCCTTCCCCACCCAAGCCGGACTTTTCGGACGCCCCACCGTCATCAACAACGTGGAAACGCTGGCCGCCGTCCCCGCCATCCTGGGGCGCGGAGCCGAGTGGTTCGCGGGGCTCGGCCGCGGCCAAGCCAGGGGAAGCAAAATCTACTCGGTCAGCGGATGCGTCAAGCGTCCCGGCAACTACGAGCTGCCACTGGGCGTAACCGCCCGTGAACTCATCGAGAAGTACGCCGGCGGGACGATCCACAGTCCCGTCAAGGCCTTCACGTTGGGCGGTATCTCAGGCGGCTTTCTGGGCTCCCAATACCTCGACATGCCTCTCGACTTCGAGCATCCCGCAAAAGAAGGCTTTTTCCTGGGATCGGGCGGGGTGGTCGTTCTCGACCTCGCGGCCTGTCCGCTCGATTTCGTTCGCCGCTGCTTGCTCTTTTACGAGAGCGAGAGCTGCGGACGATGCTCCCCCTGCCGCATCGGGACGGTCCGGCTGCGCGAGCATTTCGACGCGCTGACCAGCTCCGTCGCCACCGGCGCGGATTGGGGGGAGCACCTGGATCCGCTGCTGCAAACCATGCGTTCGGCCTCGGCCTGCGGACTGGGTCGCAGCGTCCCCCTGATCGTGCGCGGGCTGCTGGAGTCCTGCGCCGAGGAGGTCAAAGAACACCGCCACGGACGCTGCCGCAACGGCGTCTGCTTTGGAGGAGGCCGCTCATGAATGACGCCGCCAAAAACCAAGCCTGGCTGGACGGGCAAGCCGTCGAGGCGCAGCCGGGACAGACCATCCTGCAAGCCGCTCACAAGGCCGGCATCTGGATCCCCACGCTGTGCGCCGACGAGCGGGTTTCGGCCGTGGCCAGTTGCCGCCTGTGCCTGGTCAAAATCGAAGGCCTGGCCACGCCAGTGGCCTCATGCGCCCATGCCATCCAGCCGGGTATGAAGATCACCGTGGCCGACCAGGAATTGGAAGACTACCGGCGCACCATCCTGTCGCTGATGCTCTCCGAGATCCCCGCTGGACCCTGTCCCCGCTGCCGCGACTTGGGAATCTGCCAACTGCATCAGCTTGCCAAACTGTACGAACTCGACCGACCCGCTGCCGGCGGAGGCACCAGCGGCCAAGCCCCCGACGACGACAACCCCTTCATCGACCGCGACTACAGCCACTGCATCTACTGCTACCGCTGCACCCGGGTCTGCAACGAAATCGAGCAAGCCCACGCCATCGCTCCCGCCGGACGCGGATTCGGCACCCGCATCGCCGCCCCCTTCGAGAGCCCCCTCCTGGAGAGTCCCTGCACCTTCTGCGGACAGTGCGTCCAAGTCTGCCCCACGGGCGCGCTCATGGACCGCAAGGCGGCGAATGCCCAGGATATCCTCCACGCCGGACCCGAGCAGATCGAAGAGGTACGCACCACCTGTCCTTTCTGCGGCACCGGATGCGGCCTGCGCCTGCGCACCTCACAGCAGCGCGTGGTGGGCGTGTTGCCCGACTGGGAAGCTCCCGCCAACCGCGGCTCGCTGTGCGTCAAGGGACAGTACGGCACCGACTTCCTGCACAGCGCCGACCGGCTGACCCGTCCCCTGATCAGGCGCAACGGCCGGTTGCAGGAGGCGTCCTGGGACGAAGCGCTGGACCTGGTCTCCGGCCGGTTCCGGCAAATCCGCCAGGAGAGCGGGCCCCAGGCCTTTGTCTTCTGGTCGTCCTCGCGCTCCACTAACGAGAGCAATTACCTGATGCAGAAGTTCGCCCGCGCAGTGATCGGCACCAATGCCGTCGACAACTGCGCACGGACCTGACACGCCCCCACGGTCGCCGGTCTGGCGGCCATGATGGGACGAGGGGCGATGACCAATTCCATCGCCGAACTGGAAGACGCTCCGCTGATCTTGGCCGCCGGCACCAACACCACCGAGAGCCACCCCGTCCTGGCTCTGCGCGTCAAAAAAGCGGTAGCCAAGGGCGCCAAGCTGATCGTGGCCGATCCGCGGGGCATCGAACTGACCCGTTTTGCCAGCCGCTGGCTGCGCCTCAAGATCGGGAGCGACATTGCCCTCTTCAACGCCATGGCCCGCGTGATCCTCAAGGAGGAGCTCTACGACAAGGACTTCGTGCGGGAACGCACCGAAGGCATCGAAGAGCTGGCCGCCATGGTCGAGTCCTACACGCCGGGACGCGCCCAGCGCATCACCGGCGTCCCCCGGCGGGAGATCGTGGCCGCCGCCCGCGAGTACGCCCGCGCCGAACGCGCCGCCATCATCTACACCCTGGGACTCACCGAGCACACCTGCGGCGTCCACAACGTTCAATCGCTGGCCAATCTGGCCCTGCTGTGCGGCAACCTGGGAATTCCCTCGGCAGGGGTCAATCCGTTGCGGGGACAGAACAACGTTCAGGGCGCTGGCGACATGGGATGCCTGCCCGCCATGCTGCCCGGCTACGCCAAGATCATCGACTCCGAGGCGCGACGGCACTGGGAAAAGGCCTGGGACTGCACCCTCGATCCTCAGCCCGGGTTCACCAAGCTGGGCGCTCTCGACGCCATTTTGGAAGGACGCGTGCGGGCCGCCTTCATCATGGGCGAGAACACGCTGATCTCCGACGCCAACATGTCCAAGACACGCCAAGCCCTGGAGTCCCTCGACTTGATGGTGGTGCAAGACCTCTTCCTGACCGAGACGGCGCGCATGGCCGACGTGGTGCTTCCCGCCGCCGCCTTCGCCGAGGTGGACGGAACCTACACCAACACGGAACGGCGCGTCCAGCGGGTGCGCAAGGCCGTGCCTCCGCCCGGCGAGGCCAAAGCCGACTGGGAAATCCTGCGCGATCTGGCCCGCGCCATGGGACACCATTGGGACTACCGCCATCCCCGCCAGATCTGGGACGAAGTAGCCGACCTGACTCCCCTGTTGCGGGGCATCCGCTACGAGCGCATCGAGCGGGAAGGGCTGCAGTGGCCCTGCCCCGACCGCGATCATCCCGGCACCCGCTTCCTGCATGAAGGCACCTTCCCCACCGGCAAAGGACGCTTCATGGCCGTTCCCCATACGCCCGTTGCCGAACCCCCCGATGAGGAGTACCCCTTCATCCTCACAACCGGACGGCGCCGCGCCACCTATCACACCGGCACCCAAACCGGGCGGGCCCTGGGATTCGACAAGATCGCCCCCCACGAGTGGCTGGAAGTGAGTCCGCAGGACGCCTCCGACCTGGGCATCATCGACGAGGAAGAGGTCGACGTGGTCTCGCGCCGCGGCCGGCTGCGCCTGCAAGTGCGCGTCACCGACCGCTCTCCCGCTGGAGTGGTCTTCTCCAGCTTTGCCTTTCCCGACAAGGCTCCCATCAACCTGCTCACCACCGACGCCCACGATCCCACAACCGACACCGCCGAGTACAAAGCCTGCGCCGTCCGCCTGGAACGCCTCGGAGCCTGATCAGAACGCAACACGGTCGCTCCCCAGCCATACGCCCCCTTCGGCGAGGCTGCGGAGGGCAGGTACGCGCTGGCGGTGGATGTCAAGTCCAGGCTTGCTGTAAGGGAGCAATTCGCAAATCCAGGGTGCAGCAAAAAAGACCTTGCCGGACGCCCGTCCAGCTTATATAATCTGGAATTTAGAAATAAGGGCGGGAGATCAGATCATGGTGAAGAGAGTCACGCTTGGAGAGACGGAGCAAAGGCTTCTTCTCGCCCTCTGGCGCCTGGGCGAAGATGCGGCGGGGGCCGAGGTGCAGGCCGAACTCGAAGACTGCATCGGGCTCCAGCTCTCGCTCAGCGCCATCCACTACACACTGCTGCGGCTGGAAGACAAAGGTCACGTCTCCTCGCACATGGGTTCGCCGCAACCCGTGCGTGGCGGCAAGGCCCGGAGGATCTTCCGCCTGCTCCCCCAGGGCAAAACCGCCCTGCGCCGGGAGAAACAAGCCCTCAATGCGCTCTGGGAAGGGCTTGAGGAGACCCCATGAGCGATACACCTCGGCACCCGGCCAAGGAAGCGGAGCGGGGCCTGCAAGACATTTCGCCGTTGTCTGAGACGAGCGGGGACGATAGGGGCAGCGATTCGACGGCCCACGAGAAGAACGCCGATCCGCCGCGCCTGGCACGCCTGCTGGTCCGCTTTGTGATGCCTGAAGAAGGTGCCGGTTTTCTGGCTGACCTAAACGCGGCCTTCCGACGCAGGGTGGCCAAGCACGGCCTGCGTCGGGCCCGTTTCCGCTACTGGAAAGAAGCCCTGTCTCCCTCCCTGTTTCGGCTCAGCATGCTGTTGCGCCGGCGCGCCAAATGGCGCACATCCCAATCAGACCCGAAGCTGTCGACACTCAAGGAATGGACCATGACCTTCATCAAAGACCTCTCCCTGGCGCTCCGGGGACTGCTGCGCGAACCCGTCCTGGCCACCTTCGCTCTGCTCTCCCTGACCTTGGCCATCGGAGCCAATACCGCCGTGTTCAGCATCGTCCATCCGCTGCTGCTCAAGCCTCTCGATCTACCCGAGGCTGAGCGCCTCGTGCGGCTGTGGGAGAAGGCCGGTCCCCACTCAGGATGGGCCCTCTCGGCTCCTAACCTGATTGACTGGAGAGAGCAAAGCGACGTCTTCGAAGGGTTGGCGGGCTACACCTTTCCGGAAAAGTACAACCTCAGCCTGGAGGGGCGGCCGGAGGTCTTGCAGGGCATCCGCATGGAACCTGAGATAGCCGGAGTGCTGCGAATCGAGCCTCTGCTGGGACGCTTCTTCCGGCCCGATGAAGGCCAGCCCGGCAGGGACAAGGTTGTGCTGCTCAGCCACGGACTCTGGCAACGCCTCTACGGCGGACGTGAGAGCGTTCTGGGGGAAACACTGCGCCTCGACGGGGAGCCTTACGAAATCGTGGGCGTGACGGCACCCGAGTTCCGCTGGCCGCCGCGCTCCCGGACCGAGATCTACAAACCGCTGAGCATGCCTGAGGACGCCCGCCGCAACAGTCACTGGCTCAACGCCATCGCCCGCCTCGAACCCGGCGTCACCCTCGAGCAGGCCGACCAGCAGATACTGGCCATCGCGAAACGCATCGAGGAGGAAGAGCCTCATCCCTTCGGGGAGCGGGGAGTGCTCATCCGGCCGCTCCATGCAGCGCTGGTGGCCCATAGCCGCGACGGGCTGCGGACGCTGTGGGCCGCCGTGGGCCTGATCCTTCTCATCGGCTGCGCCAACGTGGCCAACCTGCTGCTGGCCCGGGGCATCCGCCGGCGTTCGGAGCTGGCGATCCGGGCGGCACTGGGGGCCAGCCGGGGACAGCTCTTCCGGCTTATGACCCTGGAAGGAATGATCCTGGCTCTGGCTGGAGGGACGCTGGGCGTCCTGCTCTGCCTTTGGCTAACCCCATACCTGACGCGCCTTCCGGGCAGCGGGATGACGGCAGAGCAGGCGGGGCGGTTGAGCCTTCCCGTGCTGGGCTTTTCACTCTTCGTCTCTCTGGCCACGGCTCTGGCGGCCAGCCTGCTGCCCGCCCTGCGGGCCAGCCGCGCTCAACCCGGGTCAGCTCTCAGCCAGCGGCGCGGCGGTCAGGGCGAGGGACTGGCGCGGGACTGGCTGCGTCCCGGACTCGTGGTCCTGGAAGTGGCGCTGGCCGTGGTGGTGCTGACAGCCGGCGGACTGCTGGCCAAGAGCTATCTGAGGCTGACCCAAGTCGACCCTGGGCTGGAAACCCAATCCGTCCTCACCGCAGCCCTGCCGCTCAACGGACCCGACTACGACGAAGAGCCGGAACGGCTCGAATTCTACCGCCGTCTGCTGGAGGAAGCCGAATCCATTCCCGGAGTGCGCCAAGCCGGCCTGATCAGCCTGCTTCCCGTCCGGCAGTGGGGCGTCAGCAGCCGCGTCCACCTCATCGATCCGGAGGGCCAGTGGACCGAAGGCAACCTGCCCACCGAACTGCGGGTGGTGGGAGGCCAGTACTTTCAGGCCGTGGGAGTGGAGCTGCTGGCGGGACGCCTGTTGGAGCCGGAGGAGTCGACACGGGCCGTGCTGGTCAACCAAGCCTTCGCCCGCCATTTCCTCCAGGGCCAGAATCCGGTGGGAGGCCACATCGCCGCCAACCGCAGCACGCCGCCCGAAGATTGGCTGCCCATCGTGGGCATGGTGGCCGACGTCCGCAACGTGGGCTTGCAGTTGGACCCCCGGCCTGAGTTTTACATGCCGCTCTCCATGCAGGGCGGCGTCGACATGCACTTGGTGCTGTCAGCCGACGTCGATCCGGAGGGGCTAAGCAACGTCCTGCGCCAGCGTGTCCTGGCCATCGACCCGCGCCAGCCCCTAGCGCAAGTCAGCGTCATGTCGGAAGTCGTTCAGCTCTCCATCGCCGACCAGCGCTTCAAGACGCTGATGATGGGACTCTCGGCTGCGGTGGCGTTGATCATCGCGCTGGCGGGCGTCTACAGCGTGCTCTCCTTCACCATCGGACGCAAGGTCTATGAAATCGCCGTCCGCTCGGCGCTGGGGGCCCGCCGACGGCACATCTATGGGCTCGTCCTGCGGTCGGGGATAGGCCCTTCAGGGCTGGGCATCCTGCTGGGACTGGCCGCCTCATTCTGGCTCTCCCGCTGGCTGGCCAGCCAGCTCTATTCGGTGCAGCCCTTTGACCTGACGGTCTTCGGCTCTGTAGCCCTGCTGATGCTGGCCGTGGCCGCGGCTGCTACGTTCCTGCCCGCCCGCCGTGCAGCGCGCGTCGACCCGGCTGTCTCGCTCAGAGCCACCTAGTGGCTTGTCAGCCTTGAGATTGTGGCTTATGGGGAGTGATTGCGGTCGGGATCAAGGCGCGCCGACGAAGGCACTGTCGAAGCTGCGTCGAGGAAGAGCAACGCGCCTCGCTCTACCCTGGTTGGCGAATGGCTGGCTTTCAGCTCGCCCAGACTCGCCGGCAAATACAGTCGCGGCCTGCCTTCGGCAAAAAAGGAATTCCCGGCTTGCGTTGCTGTCGGGGAAGACCCATCCTAAAGGGTGGAGGCGCAAGGTCCATGCAGATCACCGAGTTCATTCCCTATGCCGTAGCCCTGGCATTAGGCCTCCTGGTGGGCATGCAGCGCGAGCGGTCCAAGAACGAAGTGGCCGGGGTGCGGACCTTCGCCCTCATCACTGTGCTGGGGACGCTGGCCGCCCATCTCTCCCAGAGTTTCGGGGGATGGGTGTTGGCTTCAGCCTGGCTGGCCCTGGCGGCCATGATCGGCGTCGGCAACGCCGCCCGGGTGGCGAAGGACGAGTCTACCCCCGGAATCACCACCGAACTGGCGGCACTGGTCATGTTCGGCGTGGGAGCGGCCCTGCAAATCGGCTTCACGCCCCTGGCGCTGGCCGTGGGCGGGCTGGTCACCGTCCTGCTCTACTGGAAGGGTCCCCTGCACAAGGCCGTGGAGCGCATCGGCGACCGCGAATTCCGCGCCGTCATGAACGTCACCCTGCTGGCCTTGGTGATTCTGCCCGTCCTGCCCAACCGCCACTATGGACCCTTCCAGGTCCTGAATCCCTTCGAAATCTGGCTGATGGTGGTGCTCATCGTGGGCATCTCGGTGGCCGCCTACATGGCCTACCGCTTGCTTGGCGCCCGCACCGGGACCCTGCTGACCGGCGCTCTGGGCGGACTCATCTCCTCGACCGCCACTACCGTCTCCTACGCCCGCCGCAGCCGTGACTCCGACAGCAGCGCCAAGGTGGCGGCCGCCGTCATCATGATCGCGTCCACGGTGGTTTTCGGACGCGTCCTCTTCGAGGTGGCGCTGGTGGCCCCCGACGTCTTCCCCCATGTGGCCGGACCGCTGGCCGCCATGATCGCCATCATGGCGCTCATCACCTCGCCGCTGCTTTTCCGCCTTCGCAGACAAGCCGGCCAGAGCGCCGAGCAGGAAGGCGATCCCGCCCAGATCGGCACCGCCATCATCTTCGGATTCCTTTACGCCCTGATCCTTCTGGCCGTCGCCGCCTCCAAGACCTACTTCGGCGAAGGTGCACTCTATGTCGTAGCTGGCATCTCAGGACTGACTGACATGGACGCCATCACCCTTTCCACGGCCCAGATGGTCAAAGCCGGACGAGTCGAGGCCTCCACAGGATGGCGCGTCATCTTGGTGGCCTCGATGGCCAACCTGCTCTTCAAGTTCGGAGCTGTGGCGGCGCTCTCCAAAGCCCGCCTGCGCCGCCGCATCGCGCTGCTCTTCGGCCTCGCCCTGGTCGGGGGCGCTCTTCTAATCGTCCTCTGGCCCTCTTAGAGCAGTTTCCATGATCCTCAAGCGGGCTTACTGATCCTCTGCTAAAATCTTTGACAATGGTCGATCTTGATAAGTATCGGACGATCTTCCGTTACCGGACCAGCGCAGCCTATTCTTTGCGCCTGCTGGCTTACATTGTCGTAACCACTTGGGCGATGATCTACTTCTACAACGCGGGCTGGGTTGCCTACGTGTTCCCCACCGCCATCGGGTTAGCCATCCTCTGGCAACGCTGGACACACCACTATCTGACGGTCTTTCCCTCCGTAATCCAGATTGACGAAGGCGATGAGTGGAAAAGCATCAAGGTGAAAGATCTAGCCGGCTGGCAGAAAGTCGACCGCCGCATCGCCCTGCAAAGGAAGAAGAAAGGCATTTACTGGATCGAACTCGACAGCCTCTCCGATACCGACCAAACCAAGCTGATGTCCAAATTGAGCGAAATGGGGATTCCCCACGGCAGTTTTGATGCCTCGCTCTTGAGCGGACAGGATCCGACCCGGACTTCCAGGATCTGGGCCAACGTCTATTCGGCCCTCATGCTGGCAGCCTCCCTATTGCTGGCTTACTTCTTCTAAAGATATCCCCGGCGATCTGCCCTTCCTCTCCCTTAGTGCAGGAATTTCACCGAAAGCACACCCGCTGGAATCTTGTTTTCTGTCCTCTGGGGGAGTATCGTGAAGGAATCATGGCCGCTCTTGCGGCCGATCCACTTTGAAAAACCCTTAGGAGAACGAGTCATGAAGAAATCGCAATGGCTTCTCGTGATAGTGCTTTGTTGCTGTCTCTTGCCGGTTTGGGGCTGGTCCTGGCAGGAAATGCCGGAGTTTGGAGCACCCAAAGAGATGAAGAAAATCGACTACATGGTCGGCACTTGGACGGCCGATTTTCAGATGCGTCAAGATCCGTCTCAGGAGTGGGTTTCCAACTCCGTCACCATGAAGGTCGAGAACATGCTGGACGGCTGCGCTCAAGTGCATCACTGGTCTGGCGTGATGAAGCTTCCTGATCCCAGCGGGCAGATGCAGGAAATGGACTTCGAGGGACGCGCCACCTACACCTACAATCGCCAAACCAGTCAATGGCAAAGCACCTGGGTCGACAATCTGGAAGGCCGGCAAACCATGTCCACCGGCGGCTTCGAGGGCGACAAGCTAGTCTTTAAAGGTGAAGATGAATACATGGGCATGACCTTCCACACCCGCGACACCACAACCAAGGTCAGCGATACCGAGTTCAACTGGGTGATGGAAATGTCCATGGACGGCGGCAGCACTTGGTTCGAGTCCATGAAGGCCCACTTCAAGAAACAATGACGTTTGGGATCCGATGACCCGAGAAGACTAGCGGCGGGCGCGGGCCCGCCGCGCCATGCCCGCGCCTCCCTCTTGCGAAGACTGTATTGCCCTTGCAGACGGCTCAGCGTTCCGCCGGCCCCGTCCTCATCCGTTTGAATAATCCTTGAAGAATGGCCGAAGGGTGGCTACGGGAAAGTGTGCCTGGAGTGACGGATTGATGTCCTCTGACCAAAAGGCAGGAATATCAGTCATGCCAAATTCACATAATGTGTTGCTTTTTCGGTTGATAGGAGCCCTATTGCTTTGCTAGCATGCATTGGGAGTCGACACGGGCACATTGCTGCACAACGGGGAACACCACAACTTGAAAGCGCGATTCTTCCTACCAGCCAAGCTGGGCGGAGTGTTGCTGCTGGGCATCTTGATGGGTGCCTGCCAGCCTCTCTCCGTCCTCGAAGACGATCCGGGAACAGACCAACCGCAAGGCACCGGTGACCTTCCGCCGCAAGCCTCGGGCGCACCCACTTTCAGCGGCCAAGTGGCTTCCATTCTCTATGAGAACTGTACCTCCTGCCACCGTCCGGGCGAGGCGGCGCCTTTTCCTTTCCTGACCTATGATCAGGCCAGCAAGAGAGCTCTTCAGATCGCCGACGTGACGGACATGGGCTACATGCCGCCCTGGCAGGCGGCCCAAGGCTGGGGCGAGTTCAAGCATGAGCGGCGGCTCAGTCGGCGGGAAATCGAAATCCTCTGGCGATGGGCCGAGGCTGGGGCACCGGCGGGAGATCTATCTCAGGCTCCCGAGCCGCCACGCTTTACCCCGGGATGGAAACTGGGTCCGCCCGACTTGGTCTTGGAAATGGAGAAGGGCTACCCGGTGACCGAGGACGGACCCGACATCTACCGCCATTTCGTCCTGCCCACCGGGCTGACCCAGGACCGCTACATCAGGGCCGTGGAGTTTCGTCCGGGAGCCCGCGCAGTCGTGCATCATGCCGACTACTTCCTGGACGTGGAGGGCCAGGCCCGCCGTTTCGAAGACCGCGAGGAAGGCGTCGGATTCGCAAGCATGGCGGACGCCGACTTTCGGGCGCGCTTCCTGGCCGGATGGGCGCCCGGAGCCAATCCCAACGTCCTGCCTGAGGGACTGGCCTGGAAACTCGAAGCCGGCTCCGACATCGTGCTGCAGATTCACTTCCACCCCAGCGGCAAACCTGAAGTCGAGCGCTCCAAGCTGGGACTGTACTTCGCCGATCAACCGCCGCAGCGGCGCTTCGCCGAGGTCATGGTTCCGCCCTATTTCGGACTCATGGCGGGCCTCGACATCGCGCCAGGAGAGAACGATTTCGTCATCCGCGACAGCTTCACTCTGCCCGTCGACGTGGAAGCCTTCGCCATCAACGGTCACGCCCACTATCTGGGCAAGGAATTCAAAGCCTGGGCCGTCCTGCCCTCGGGAGAGCGCATCAAGCTGCTGTGGATCCCCGATTGGGAATTCGGGTGGCAGGAACAGTACCACTACTGCAACATGCTTCCCCTGCCCGCTGGAACCCGCGTGGAGGCCGAGATTCATTACGACAACTCGGCGGACAACCCCTCCAACCCCCACTACCCGCCCCGCAGGGTCACGTGGGGGCCCTACAGTTTCGACGAGATGGGGAGCGTCAGCCTGATGGTCACGCCCTCACGCAGCGGCGATTTCGAGGAACTGCAAGCCGCCATCGACGCCGAGTGGGACCGCCAGTTCGAGCGCTTCTCCAACTCGGCTGAGACGCGTGAGGCCTTCCAGCGCTTCCTCCTTCAGCGCTTTGACGCCGACGGCGACGGCCAACTGACCGGACGCGAAAAGGAAGAGCACGACGCCTACGTGGCCGACTTGTAAGCGGTTCCTGGGCGCTGCCTTGTTTCCTTATTACACCCCTTCGGGGTTTATTCTCGCCTCGGTTCGAAACCCAGGGTGGCGCTCGCAGCCCGCTTCGCGTTCTGCGGCTGACCCCGGGCTGGCGTATGGCTCGCCTACAGCGAGCCCGGACTTTCCGCGGCCGCAAAGCCGGCCGCGCCGTCATCGACATCGCGGCTATCCTCTGGGAACGGCTTTTCTGCAGGCGCCCACGCTGGCGGGACGGACCTATGACGCAGCCCACTTCGAACGTCCCATGCGCACCGCTCGACACTGCCTGCGCAGCCTTGCGGAAGGAGTGGCTGGGAGTGCAGCTTCATTTCACCGGAAGACGCGAGAACTCGTTTGGATTTAGCGGAGGAAGTTGGGCGATGGAGGCAGGGTCGGCTAGAATGGAAGGTGTTCCGGGGTCGTCGCGGGTGTGGGCTGCCTTGCCTTGGAGCAAGCTCGGAAGCTCACGGCCCGCTGATCCCGGGACGAGACGAGTCCCGATCCCGTGAAGGGGGACGAGTTGGAAATGCTTGCATTCGCACAGCCCAGTCTCGAAGCAGCGACATTTCTCTCATCCCCGGCAACCCCGGAACAAATTTGATTATATCCGTCCCCCCGCGGGAATCGGGAAAAAATGCTCGCCGACCGCCATGTCTGAAAGCCGAGAAAGTCAATTCCTGAATCCGGATGCCCCCTATCAAGGCGGACACCTGCTGCACAATCTGACGCTCTTCGCCCGCTTGTGCCGGGGACTGGGCATGGACGTTTCTCCCCACACGGTGCGGGAAGCCGCCGGGGCCCTGCGGTACGTCCACCTGGGACGCAAAGGCGACGTTTTCAACGTGTTGAGGAGCCTGATGGTGTCGCGGCGCGAGCACTTGGCGCCTTTCCAGGAGGCCTTTCGCCGCTTCTGGCGCACGCGTGACGAGCAGTGGAGCCGCCTCGATCTGCGCTCGCTGGGGGAAGAGCGTCCCGAGAAGCGCCTGCGCATGCTGCCCGCCGGCTCTCAAGAGGACTCCCAAGACAGCGATTCGCCTCAGCCGCAGCACGACGAGGAGCAGCAACTGGCCCTGCTGCCTCTGCCCAGCGAGCAGGAAGTCCTGCGCCGCAAAGACTTCGCAGACATGTCGGCCGAGGAGCTGGAGATGGCCCGCCGCCTCTTGGCCGGACTCGACCTCAAGCGCCTGCTGCGCCGCTCCCGCCGCCTGCGTCCCGGACGCGGACACCGGCTCGACGTCCGCCGTCTTCTGCGCCAGTCGCTGCGTCACCTGGGGGAGCCGCTGCACCTGCCCACCCGCCTGCCCAAGCTCAAGCCGCGCCGCCTGGTCCTGCTGTGCGACATCTCGGGCAGCATGGAGAGCTACACGCGGCTGCTGCTGCACTTCATGCACGTTCTGCAGTCTGCCGGAGGACCGCCCATCGAGTCCTTTGTCTTCGCTACCCGCCTCAGCCGCATCACCCTTTCACTGCGCCATAAGTCGGTGGACCGGGCTCTCAGCGAGGTGGGGCACCAGGTCCGCGACTGGGGCGGCGGCACCCGCATCGGAGCGGCACTGCGCAGCTTCAACTTCGACTTCTCGCGGCGGTTGTTGGGACAAGGCGCCGTTGTCCTCCTCATCAGCGACGGGTGGGACCGGGGAGAGCCGGAGATTCTCGCCCGCGAGGCGGCCCGCCTCTCCCGCAGTTGCCGCCGCCTCATCTGGCTCAATCCGCTGCTGGGCCGCCCACGCTATGAACCGCTCACCCGCGGCGCCCAGGCTTTGCTGCCCCATGTTGACGACTTCCTCCCCGTCCACAACCTCGACTCGCTGCAGAAACTGGCCCGCATCCTGACCCGTCTGTCGGCTGAGGGTCGATAGCCCCGGACCCCTCGCTCACGCCTGGCTCAGCGATAGGCGAAGAGAGTCAGCGCCGATTCTGGTTAGGACGAAGTGCAATCTGAGATGGACGTGCTAAGCTTGCGCCATGAACGGCAAAGGTCGTAGCGATGGGAGCAAGCGGGGACTGGTTCCTCGCTACCGCAAGGGCGGATACAGCCGCGAGAGTGTCGATCAGCGGCGGAAATGGCTGCAAGAAAAGACGGCGGCTTCGCTGGAGCATGTGGGACGCTTCTCATTTGATCCCCGGCAGTTGCGCGGGAACCTGGAGAATCCCATTGGAGCGGCTCAGGTGCCGCTGGGGGTAGCGGGTCCGTTGCAGGTGCGGGGAGAGCACGCTCAGGGTACGTTTTACGTTCCGCTGGCCACCAGCGAAGGCGCTCTGGTGCGCTCCTTTGAACGGGGCTCGGTAGCGCTGACGCGGGCCGGAGGCGTGGAAGCCCGGGTGGTGGCCGACGCCAACCTGGTCAGCCCTTCCTTTTTCTTCGATTCGGTGGAGGCTGCCGCTTCGCTGGGCGGTTGGGTGGAGGAGCATTTCCAGGACATCCGCCGCCAAGCTGAAAGCACCACTTCCCATGGACGCCTGCTCGACATCCGCTGCCGCGTCTTCGGACGCCAGGTCATCGCCGCCTTCCGTTATCACACCGGCGACGCCCAGGGCATGAACATGATCGTCAGGGCCACCGACAAGGCCTGCCGCTGGATGTCCTCGCGCTGCGGCTGCACGGGATTCCACATCTTCAGCGGACAGTGCTCGGAAAAGCGCGCCTCGGGATTCCTGCTGGCCGAGGGCAAGGGCAAATGGGCCACGGCCTCGGCCACCTTGCCCGAAAAGATCATTCAAACCTACCTGGGGACGTCCTCCCAGGGACTCTACGACGTGTGGCATGCCACCGTCCTGGGACACCTCTCGGCCCACGCCGTGGGCTACAGCGGACACCTTGCCAACGGCCTGTGCGCCCTTTTCATCGCCACCGGGCAGGACGTCGCCAACGTGGCCAATGCCTGCGCCGGCATTACCGACTTCCGCCTCTGCGATGAGGGGCTGTTGGTGTCCGTCACTCTGCCCGCCCTGGAGATCGCCACGGTGGGAGGCGGCACCGACTTGCCGACTCAGCGCGAGTGCCTGCAACTGCTGGGCTGCCACGGCTCGGGCCATTCCAAGCGCCTGGCCGAAATCGCCGCCGCCACGGCCCTGGCCGGGGAAATCTCGATGGGCGCCGCCATCGCCTCAGGCGAATTCGCCGCCGCCCACGACCACTACGGCCGCAACCGCCCCGATCCCGAGTAGGCCAGTCCCATGATTTCCACAGTCCAATGCAGTATCATTGGCCGCATGCAAGCTTTGCGACGATTTGCCATGGTCGTTGAACCAAGATCTGCTTCCCACAGGGCCCATACAGGCATCACCCGCTCGCTGGGAGCAGCCTCCCTTGTGGCGCTAGGACTGCTCTTTCTGGCCGGGTGCTCGGGCGGAGAGACCTTTGAGCTGGTGGGGACCGTCGAGCGCAAGAACATCGAGCTGGCGGCACCGGTGTCGGAAATCATCGTGGAGATTCCGGTCAAGGTGGGACAGCGGGTGGAGGCGGGCGAATTGATTGCCCAGCTCGACACCGAGGTGGCTGAGGCTGAGCTCAAGGCCAATCAGGCCGTCTACCGGGCCGCCGAAGCCACTCTGACCGAAGAGCAAAAGGATTTCCAGCGCATCGAGGGACTGCGCCGCGCCAACGTGTCGGCCACCAGCGAGCTCGATCGGGCCCGCCGCGAGCGCGACGAAGCTCAGGCGGCGCTGGCCGAATGCGCGGCGCGTCTCAAGCAAAGCGAGAAGCGGCTGGCCGACCTCTCCATCCGCAGCCGGGCGGCGGGGGTGGTGGACCAGATTCCCTTTGATGAAGGCGAACGGGTCCCGGCAGGAGGCGTGGTCGGGGTTGTGCTGGCCGATCAGAATCCCTGGGTGCGGGTGTGGCTGCCGGCCCGCGCGGCATCCAAGGCCCGTCCCGGACTCGAGGCTCAGGTGCGGGTGCAGGGACTGGACGGCGCTTTCACAGGACGCATCATCGACATCGCCCGCGAGCCCGAGTACACGCCTCACTACGCCCTGACCGAGGAAGAGCGGGCCCACTTGGTCTTCGAGACCCGCATCGAGCTGCAGGACGCGCCTTCCCAACTGCGTCCCGGAATCGTGGCTGAGGTCACCCTCACCATCCCTGACACCCCCGCGGCAGAGGACGCCTCATGAACCGTTCGCGGCGAGCGGCGCAGGGCCGGGCCGTCAGGGACTTAGGGGCTGTCGATCGGACACGTCCCGAAAAGGCTGCGGCGGATGGTCGCGGGAGGAGGATCCTTAATGCCTGAGGAGGCCCGTTCCGCCAACAAGGGGCACCCCGCCATCCGCACCCGGGGAGCCACTAAGCGCTTCGGGGAGCTGACCGCCGTCGACTCGCTCGACCTCGAAGTCGACAGCGGCGAGGTCTTCGGCTTTCTCGGACCCAACGGCGCCGGCAAGTCGACCCTGATGCGCATGTTGATGGGACTCATGAAGCCCACCGAGGGCCAGGTCGAAGTCCTGGGGCTGTGCATGCCCGAGCAGGCCGACGCTCTGCGCACCCGCATCGGATACATGGCCCAGCGTTTTTCCCTCTATCAAGACCTGACGGTGGAAGAGAACCTCGAATTTGCCGCCGAGGTTTACGGCATTTCGCCCCACCGCGAACGCGTCGAAGAGGCGCTTCACGAGTTCGGACTGCAGGAGCGCCGCAAGCAGCGTCCCGCCACGCTTTCCGGCGGATGGAGGCAGCGTCTGGCCCTGGCGGCGGCCAACATCCACCGGCCTGAGCTGCTGGTGTTGGACGAACCCACCGCCGGAGTCGATCCTGAAAACCGCCGTCTCTTTTGGGACAAGCTCTTCCTGCTGGCGGCGCGGGGGACCACCATCCTGGTCTCGACCCACTACATGGACGAAGCCATCCGCTGCTACCGGCTGTGCATGATGCGGCGCGGACGCAAGGCCATCGAAGGGCGTCCGGCGGAATTGTCGCGCGCCATGAGCGGACGTGTCTTGCGCCTGCGGCTGGAGCGGCTGGACGAAGCGGCTGCCCTGCTGCGCCAGGTCCCCGAAGTCTCGGGCGTGGCCCAGATCGGGGGATCGCTGCGGGTCCTCATGCGTCCTGACGCGCCCCCCTCCCAGCAGATGCTGGCGCCCCTCACCGACCGGCTGATGGAAGCCGGCTTGGGCCCCGTGGACGGCTCGTCCGTGGAGGCCAACCTGGAAGACGTATTCGTGGCCCTCACCCACGGTGAAGACCTGCGCGCCGGAGAGGAGGCCGCATGAAACGATTCCTCCCGGCCGGATTCGTGCGCCGCATTTCTTCGGTGACGCGCAAGGAGGTCCGCCAGCTTTACCGCGACCGGCTGACCATGGGCTTCGTGGTCTTCGTGCCCCTGGTGCAGCTCATCCTCTTCGGCTACGCCATCAACCAGGACGTCCGCCGGGTTTCCACCGCTTTGGTCGACCGGGCCAACTCCGAAGTCTCGCGCCGCATGGTGGGACGCCTGCAAGCCACCCAGACCTTCCGCGTCACCCATCACGCCGACAGCGAAGTGCAGGCCCGGTCCCTGCTGCGCCAGGGAGAAGTGCGGGCGGCGATCTTGATCCCGCCTGATTTCGACCGGCGCTACAGGCGCGGACGAGGAGCCCAGATCGCCATCCTGGTGGACGCCTCCGACCCCGTCCTGGCCCGCTCGGTGCGCACTTCCGCGGCCGGACTCTCGGAGGTCATCGAGCACGAGATCCAGCTCTTCGAGGTCAATCCCGGCGAGTCTGGCGCCTTGCGCGCATCACGCAACCGGGGACGCTTCGGACTGGAGCCCGAACTGGTGCGGGAGCGTCCGGTGGAATTCGTGGTGCTGTCCTTTTTCAACCCCCAACTGCGCACGGCAGTGTTCGTGGTGCCGGCTCTGCTGGGAGTGATCCTCACCACCACCATGATCCTGATGACGGCCCTGGCCCTGGTGCGCGAGCGGGAGCGCGGCACTTTCGAATTCCTCATCGCCACCCCCATTAAGCGCAGCGAGCTGATGATCGGCAAGATCCTGCCCTACGTAGTCATCGGAATCCTCCAAATCCTCATCATCCTGGCCGCCGGGCTTGTCATTTTCGCCGTCCCCATGGAGGGATCGCTGTTCGACCTGCTGTTGGCTTCTTTCTTCTTCATCCTGGCCAACCTGACGTTGGGACTGGTCATCTCCTCGGTGACCGAATCCCAACTCCAGGCCACCCAGCTTTCTTTTTTCTTCTTCCTGCCGTCAGTGCTGCTCTCGGGCTTCATGTTCCCTTTCGAGGCCATGCCCGATCCGGCCCAATGGCTGGGCGAGCTTTTGCCCCTGACCCACTACATCCGCCTCACCCGCGGCATCATGCTGCGGGGC
Source organism: Acidobacteriota bacterium (assembly GCA_035471925.1). GTDB lineage: Bacteria > Acidobacteriota > UBA6911 > RPQK01 > DATIPO01 > JANQFM01. The sequence goes on along the minus strand of DATIPO010000206.1, from coordinate 39,721 downwards.
GCCCCTCTCTGGACGCAGTGGCTGGAGGTCCTTTGGCTGCTGGTTTTCTTCGCCGCCGGCTTAGCCGCCTCCATCCGCCTCTTCCGCCGCCGCCTCGATTGAGCTTGCCTTGTTCTCTTCAAACGGCGGGGGCCTTGCATGCGGCACGCTTTTTGTGAGATCTATCACCCAATTCTCGACCGCCTGTGCCGAAAAGGAGAGGGAAGTCTGGGCCTTCACGACGGGTTGAATTCTGTATACTGCGGTCGGGGCGAGCCTCGGTCGAACGGTGATGCGGCGAGGTTGACGATGGTGCTCCACTTCCCTTTTCGGGCGGACTCTTCATCTTTGGGACGATCTGACCGGCAACCAGGACGGCTGCGGACGGCAGTGGTTCTAGCCGCTTGGGTGCTGGCCTTGACCGCCACGGTCCTGGCCACCTCCTTCGTGATGATGTCGGACGCCGATTTGGCGGCGCGCAGCGATCATATCGCCGTGGTGGAAGTGCTCTCCTGGCGGGGCCCGCAGGCGGGCGAAGCGCCACGGACGCGCTACCAGGTACGAGTCCTGCGCTGGCTCAAGAACGCCACCGGCCAAAACCAGGTGACGGTCAGCGTTCCCGGCGGGCGCTATCCCGACGGCAGCGGACTCCGCATCGACGCCTCCCCGCGCTTCCGGCGCGGTTCCCGGGCCATCCTCTTTCTTCAGGACCGCAATGACGGAACGCTGGGCATCCACCAACTCATGCTGGGGGCCTTCCACCAAGTCCTCTACCGCGGGCGCAGTCTGGCCCTGCGCGATCTGGACGGCGCGCGGGGATTCGCCTCGCGCGCAGGCGGCGCCCAACCTGAGAGGGCGCGCGACTTCGAACGGTTCGCCGACTGGCTGGCCTTGCAGGGCCAGGCGTCCGCCAACCCTTCGGGCGTCCGCGGCGGGAGCCAACTGCAGCCCACCGGTCCTGGTGGCGCGAGGTCAGGAGCCCAGCCCATCGACGACCAGCCGGACCGCCCATCCGCCTTTGCCGACACTCCTCCAGACTACTTCACCAGTATCGATCCCCGACGGGTTCCGCGTCCCCGCTTCGTACTCACGATGTCGAACGGCTCACCCATCCGCTGGTTCGCCTTCGACTCGGGCGGATCGGTTACCTGGCGGGCCCACGAAGACGGACTTCCCGAGGTCCCGGGCGGAGCCTTCAGCGAAGTTGAGGACGCCCTCGACGCTTGGAGCGGCGTGACCGGATCGACCGTCGACCTGTTCTACGGCGGCACCACCACTTCCACAGGCGAGTTCAACGGCAGCGACGGCGTTAACACGGTTCTTTTCGACGATCCCAACGACACCATCGACGGCACCTTCGAGTGCGGTTCGGGAGGCGTTCTGGCCCTTGGCGGACCCTACTTCACCACCTCCACCCAGAACTTTCAGGGCGAGAACTACCATCGCGCCATGGAAGGCGAAGTCGTCACTCAGGACGGCGCCGGCTGCTTCTTCGCCGGCAACAACGGCAAGAACGCAGCCGAGGTCTTCGCCCACGAGGTCGGACACGCGCTGGGACTGGCCCACTCCTCCGTCTCGGGCGCCATCATGCGTTCCAGTGCCTACGGCGACGGACGCGGGGCCAGCCTGGGAAGCGACGACGAAGCAGCCATGCTGCATCTCTACCCTTCTGAGCAGGCGCCCCCTCCCCCGCCCGGCCAGGAAGCCGACTTGCGGGTGACCATAAACGACTCCACCGATCCCGCGACCGCGGGATCGGCCTTGGCCTACAGCCTCGAGGTGGCCAACAACGGCCCCGACACCGCTGAGAATGTTTCGCTGGCCGTCGACCTCTCCAACCAGACCGATTATGTCTCGGCCTCCTCCAGCACCGGATCCTGTTCTCACAGCGTGGGACGGGTGACCTGCTCGCTGGGAGATTTCACGTCCGGACAGTCAGAGAGTGTCACCGTGAACGTCAACGTCGAGTCCTCGGCCTCGGGTACGCTGCGCAGCGACGCCTCGGTATCATCCTCCACCGACGACCCGGCAACCGGAAACAACAGCGACAGCGAGACCACCTTCGTCCCGGCCAGCGGAGCCGACGTAGGCGTTTCCGTCAACGACTCGCCTGACCCGGCTGTGCCGGGAGAAGTGATCACCTACTCGGTGGTGGTGTCCAACGCCGGACCTGAAAGCGCCACCAACACGCAGCTCTCGCTCGACCTGCCGATCCAAGGCCAACTGGCGGGAGTCTCGCCCGGCGGATGCAGTTCTTCGGGTTCGTCCCTCAACTGCTCGCTAGGCACCGTGGGCGCAGGTTCCCAGCGGAACTACACGGTCAACTGGCAAACCCCAGAGGATTTCACCGGCACGTTGCGTTTCGAAGCCAATGTCGAGGCCGATCCCAGCGATCCCAACAGCGCCAACAACAGGCGTGTCGCCTCCACCCGGGTGGAGGCCCAAGCAGACCTGCTCATCGTCAAGCGCGACCTCAGTGACCCCGCTGCCATCGGGCGCGAACTCGTCTACACCCTGGAGGTCCGCAACCTGGGCCCATCCATCGCCCAGGACGTCACGGCCTTCGACGACTTGCCCGCCCAAGTCGAACTGGTGGAGGCCGAGGGCTGCACCTTGAGCGGACGCCAACTGCGCTGCCCCCTGGGCGATCTGGCGCCCGCCCAAACGCGCCTTGTGGAAGTCGTGGTGCGTCCCACTCAGGAGGGCACCTTGCGCAACACGGCCCGCGTCACTTCCGATACTCCCGACCCCCGCAGCTTCAACAACAGCGATGACGAAACCACCTTGGTGCGCGGCGACAGCGACTTCGACGGGGTCCCCGACCTGGCCGAGGACGAGGCTCCCAACCAAGGCGACGGAAACGGCGACGGAACCCCCGACCGCAATCAGCGCAATGTCTCGACTCTGCGCTCAGTCAAAGGCGACCTGCTGACGCTGGAGGCACCTCCGGGCGTCGACTTGTCCGATGTAGCGGCCCAGCAGCCTCCGCCCCTCGATCCCGAGCTTGAGGGCGTCGAACTGCCCTCGGGACTGCTGGGCTTCAGCGCGAGCGGACTGGCACCCGGACAGTCGGTGGCCCTGACGCTGTGGATGCACACCACCACGGCCCAACCCGACTCCTATTTCCAGTACGGCCCCACGCCCCAGGATCCGTCGTCTCACTGGTACGAATTCCTCTTCGACGGCGACACGGGAGCCGAGGTCTTCAACGACCGAGTCGTCCTCCACTTCCGCGACGGCGGACGCGGCGACGCCGACCGCAGCGCCAACGGAGTCATCCTCGATCCCGGCGGACCGGCCGTCGACGGCCGCACCAGTCCGCCTGAGCCTCCCCAGCCACCGCAGCCGGCACCCCTCGTGATGCTGGCGCCCTATTCGCTCTCAGCGGCCTCAGACCGATTCGCCAACGACTTCGTGGGACTGGCCGTGCGTTCCGTTGAAGCACAGGGCGGCCAAGTTCTCTTCGACGGACTCACGGACACCGGACAGCCTGCCGTCCCCACCCGCCATGAGGATCTGGGCAACGCCCGCCAGCTCAGCTTGACCTCATCAGAGGTCTTCGATGCTCCCCAAATCACCTCCATCAAGGCCCAAGGCCAAGGGATGGACATTCAAGGATTCTTCATGGTGGGCGACTCCGGACTGCGCCGCCTCGACGGCATCGGCGCCTCTCTGGAAGAATCGAATGATCTGCTCTTCCCCTTGGCACGAGAATCCACCGACTCCGATACCGTCCTCCACCTTTTCAATCCCGGCGACCAGCCGGCTTCGGTGAGCATCACCCTTCTCGCCGACGCCACAACCTCCGCCCAACCCTCGCTTTCAGGTCAATCTCAGGTGATCAATGAGGTCAGCCGGACGTTGCCAGCCGAGGGGACGCTGCAAGCGGCGCTGTCGGATCTCTTCCCGGGTCAAGTCACCATCAACGGCTGGATGGCCGTACACTCCGACCGCCCCTTGAAGGGTTTCCAGTTCCGCGCCGACGCCGACAGCTTCCTGTCAGCCGCGGGACGCACGGCTGAAAGCACCTTGCGCTTGCTGGCGCCCCACTTCTTCGTGGACGCCAACGGAGGCGGCAGCCGCCTTCACCTCGTCAACCCTGGGACAACCTCCATCCGAGCCACGGTGCGGGCCCGCGACGACGCCTCCCAACTGCTGGGACAAGGGCAACTTGACCTTGAGCCCAATCAGCGCCGGAGCGCCGACCTTTCCGACCTGCTCGGCCTGCAGCCGGAGGCGGGAGAAACCATCAGTGGATTCCTGGAAGTGACCCTGGCCCAGGTCGGCGCCGCCAATCCTCAGCCGGTCCCGGTGCTGGGCGCCATCGAATTCGGCGGAAACGGCTTCCGCTCCATGCTCCCGCTCATCGCCCAGGGACGCCGTGACAGCCTCTTCCTCCACTTGGCCCAATCGGACGAATTCAACATCTTCACCGGCTTGGCCCTGCTCAACGACGAGGACGCGCCAGCCCCGATTACCCTGCGCGCTTTCGCCCCCGACGGCACCCTCACGGCGTCCCGAACCTTCTCCCTGCAAGCGGGTCAACGCCGCGTCGATCTTCTCAACACCCCAGCCTTCTTCGGCACCGCTTTCGAGCAAGTGGGAGGCTATCTGGAAGTCACCGCCGACACCCCGGTCATCGCCTTCGCCCTCTTCGGCGACACCCGCCTGCGCTACCTCTCCGCCATCGAATCCCAACCCCTGCTGGAGGAGTGAGGACGGTTGCCAAATTGCCGGACTCAAGTTGCTGAACCTCGGCCCCTCCAGAGCCGAACAGGATCTCCCATCCCACGTGATCGTCCAAGGAATGGACGACAGTCTGGCGGGCTATGTCCTGGAGACGATCAAGGCAGCCGCTTGACGGTCACAGGTCAAGTGATGAATGAGGATGTGGGACGGAGAGTCGCCCTGCGCGAATAAACGGATCGCCCGGGCCACGACCTGGGCGGAAGTTGCGCCTAAGGCATCGGAGGTCTGAGAATCCAGGCTCTGGACCGGCAGGCTTCTTAAGGGTGCCTGGAAGACGGATTCTAAAGCTGCATGGGCGGGATCGGCTAGACGCCGGTCCTTAATAGAGGCGTTAAGAATGAGGTCGATGTCATCGGACGCCACTTGAGCCTGAGCCACGGCTTGGCTGATTGCCTGTTCGAGCACCGCTGCCGGGGGTGTGGCGGGGGTCCCACAGGCGTGGCCGTGGCCGGAAATGAGTGCCAGAGGGCGCCGTGCCCGATCTAGCGGCTGGAGGACCAGGAGAGCAGCGCCCTCCTGAGGGCTGCCCCGTTCACTACCTGAACCACTCTCCCCAAGACCGAGACGTTTGTAGGCTTCCTGCGTGTAGGGCGAGGATTCCTCGGCGCCTCCGGCCAAGAGGACGCGAGCCCGTCCGGCGCGAAGAGCGTCGGCGGCGTAGGCGATGGCGGTCAGGGACGAAGTCAGGCCCGAAGTAATCGTCGAGTTGAGGCCTTGCAGGCCCAGCTTGATTGCGGTCTGGCCGGCCGGTGCGTTGATGACCGTGTTGGCGAAGGCCACGGGATTGACGAACTTAGGCGAGTCCTCAAGGATAGTCTGGTCAAAATCGACAATGCTTCGCAGTCCACCCACCAGAGTGCCGTTGACGAGGCCGATGGCCGAGGGGTCTCGGGCCAGCAGATCGGTGAGGTGGGCGTCCTCCAGAGCTTGCTTGGCAGCGCAAGCAAGCAGGCGGGCAGCCCGGTCGAGCGGGCGCAGCCCTTTGCGTCCCAGAATGGCTTTGGGGTCGATGCCGCTGTCCTCGGTAATGACCGCCATACCCGTGACAGCGATCGGCACAGGGCCTTGACCCGAGCTCCAACGGACCTGGCTCGATGCACTCTCTCCGGGCAAGCCGGGCTCCGACTGACCTTCCCCAGAAGATGTGCTGGAGCCGACTTTTTCTTCCGCTCGAGAGGCATTATCACGTCCAACGCCATCCCGCTGACCTGCCATCGAGGGCGTAGCCTGTGGGGAAGGAGGGGCTGCCGCGGCGGGAGCATCCCATTGGCGCAGGCACAGGGAGGCGTTGGTGCCGCCGAAGGCGTAGGCGTTATTGAGAACCACTTTTGGATGGATGCGGCGGGCGGCGTTGGGGATGCAGTCGATCTGGCAATCCGGGTCTGGAGTCTGGAAGTTGATGGTGGGCGGGACGTCTCCCGTATGGATGGCCAGCGCGCAGGCTGCGGCTTCGATGGCGGACGCGGCGCCCATGGTGTGTCCCAGCATCGACTTGATGGAACTCATGGGCAGACGGCGGGCCCGCTCTCCAAAGACCCGGTGGACGGCCAGCGACTCGATGCGGTCATTGGTGGGTGTCCCGGTTCCGTGGGCGCAGATGTAGTCGATCTCGCCAGGGTCGAGGCGGCTCTCACGCAGGGCAGCCTGAATGGCCCGGACGGCTCCGTTGCCCTCGGGATGTCCGGCCGTCATGTGGTGGGCATCGCAGCTCACCCCGCAGGCCAGGACTTCCGCGTAGATTCGGGCACCTCGGCGGCGGGCCGAGGATTCGCTTTCCAGCACCAGCATGGCGGCGCCTTCGCCCGGGATCATCCCCTGGCGGTCGCGATCGAAGGGACGGCAGAAGTCGGGCGCGATGGCGCCCAAGCGTCCGAAACCAGCGTAGGGGATACGGGAGAAGGCATCGCTGCCTCCGGCCAGAGCCAAGTCGAGCCGTCCGTTGAGGATCAGGTCACGGGCGTAGCCGATGGCGTAATTCCCCGCCGCGCAGGCCGTGGGGATGGTGAGGGCTCCTCCTGTCCACTGGAATTCGTCAGCTACCGTGTGGGCCAGGGCCGAGCAGGGGTATTGGGCGAAGAGGCGGGCCGGGAAATCGTCCGGCTTGCCGGCGTGGCGGGCGTCGTTGTAGCGCTCCACGATGATCGGTTCGCCCGAAGTTGTCCCCATGACGACGCCGCAGCGGCGGGCGGGCACCTCGTCGATGGCACCGCCCCAATCCTGAGGGTTTTTCCCGGACGCCTCTTCCTCCAACACGGGTCCGCTCACTAAACCGGCGTCTTCCAGCGAGAGCAGCGCAGCGGCCACGGCCATCTGGGAAGCACGTCCCATCTGACCTGGACTTTGGCGGCGCAAGAAACGGGACGGGTCAAAGCCGGGGACCTCACCGCCCAAATGAGCCGGGTAGTCATCGGTACAGAAGCTCTTCACCGGGGCCGTCCCGCAAAGGCCCTCCAGCAGAGCCTTCCAGACGTTCTCGTGTCCGATGCCGAGGGGCGTGAGGAGCCCGATGCCGGAAATGACGACGCGTCTCTCAGTCATATGGAGTCCGTTGTGCGCGGGTCGAGAGTTTTTGATTGGCTTGGGGTGGTTGCCGTTTTCGCGCAGTGTTTTTAAGAGGCCTTTTCCTGGACCGGCTGGCTGAGATACTTCTGAACCAAGGCCACGGATTGGTCAAGATTCTCGACTTCGCGGAATTCCTCGTCAGGAATGTCGATTCCATAGTGCTTGTCGATCAGAACCAGCATCTCGATGGCGGTCAGCGAGTCCACTTCCAATTCCTCAGTAAAGCTTGCGCTGTCGGTGACTTCGTCGGGTTCACATTCCATCAGTTCGCACACCAAGTCTCGGATGTAGCTACGAATGGCTTCGGGCTCAGTCGATGGTGCGGTCATTGGTTTCCTCCTGCATAAGAGTCGTTCTGGGGGTTCGAAGACGCCCGCCGGGCGTCTGGAGTGAGAGAGTGGAATTGGCGCACGGCCGGACGGGTCAAGTCCTCGCGAAGGTAGCGGCGATGCAGCTCAGTGTCCGGATAGTGCTCGTCGGATCCATAGGGATAGGCGCTCATGCCGTGAAAGGGCAGCGGTTCGACAGTGGACGAATGAGCCGTGTTGAGATCGCCGTCCTTAACCCAGCCGTCGGCGAAGAGCAGGTATTGGCGGCTATGCCCCGGGGGGAGTTGGGGCAAAGCGCCGGCCTCGAAACTGAGGCGCAGTTCATCTCCCGCGCCCATGATGACGAAGCGGTCGTCGATCTCGGACAGCAGCCGGTCAACGCGTCCCAGGCGCGTGTAGCGTCCGCGGGCTTGGTTGAAGCGCGTCCAAGGCAACCACTGCTGATAGTCGAAGGTGTCGGGCTGGCGGCGCTGAGGATCGACGATGGGCTTGGAGAATCCCCGGTAATCGAGGACGGCTCTGGCCAGCGGCACGTCATGTAAGGCGGTTGTCGACGGTGCCTCCACATCGGGGCTGAGGAAGATCTCATCCCAATGCACCGCCCATGAGGTGACGATGCGCAGGCGAAAGGGGCCGTCTTTGGACAAGGTCGGGCTGGCCGTCCCCGGCCTGGAGTCCTCGGTCGCAACCCCGTGGCGGCGAGAGTCGTGGCTGTGGCCATCGTTGGACGGCAAGGCGATGGGGACGGCGATCGTCTTCCACTTGCCCGCCGGTGCCCCCAGATCCTCCACCAGGACGCGCCATTGTCCGTCCGCGCCCAGGAGCTCCAAGCGAGGCGGACTGGCCGTGCGTCCGCTTTGGTCGGAGTGGACGAAGGTGCTGGCGTCGGCCCAATCCAGCCAGCCGTGCATGACCAGCAGGGCTTGGCCCAGAGCCGGTTGAGGACCGAAATCCAGTTCCAGAACATGCTCCGGCAATATTCCCCGGTCGGCCAAGCGGCGGCTGCGGGCGGCGGCCTGCAGTTCTCTTGTGCGCACCGCCAAATGATCGGCCTGATCTCGGATGGCCCGCGACTCATCTCCCACCATGGGAGCTCGCAGCCTAGATGAAGCGCCCGGTCCTACGGCTGCCCGAGGGTCACCGGCAACCGGCTCGTCCAACCAAGGCGTCACCGCCTCAGCGTCACGATGGAGCAAAGACGCCAGGACGTCTTGTCCCTGCCCAAGCCCCGCCAGGTGTCCGTCGGGCGTTCCGGTTCCGGCTTCCGAAAGGAAGTGGCGGGCAGCCCGGGGACGCAGGACGGTCCCCACTCCATAGAGTCGGAACTCCGGAAAGGGGGGGGCCTTGAAGCGGTCGCTCGTGTAGATGTCGAGGTCGGAGGGGTGGTCGACGGCCACGAGGCGCACTTGGTCGAGGTAGGCCACCTCGCGCAATTCCTCGGTAAGGCGGACTTCCAGGCGTCCGCCGCGCTCGACCAACGCATCTCCGGGAATCTGGATGTACTCGTCGTGGTCGGCCTGGAAATAGCGTCCGTCGCCCGCCGAAGCGCCCAACGGAGCCACGCCCAGAATGTCGTTGATGAAGCGGAATCCTTCCCCGTCCCAGGTAAAGACCATGGGACAGGAGCCGGAAAGCTGCTTGGCCTCGCGGTAGGAGTGACGGGTCTCCGTTTCAGGCAAGGGCTCGTTCTGGATGAGCCCGTTGGGCCAAGTGATGCGCACGGTGTCGACGCGGGGCTGATGGCCCAGTCCGAAATGCAGCGGACGCCCGCGGTAGATGCGCTTCTGATAGAGGCTGCCGGCCTTGACTTCGACTTCGCCGTGATGAGCCGTCCGCAGGTTGCGCTCACCCCGCAATTCGACCTGAATCCAGTTGGATGCTGCGGTCCCGTCGGTCAGGAGGGTCAACTCGCCTTCCTCGCTGAGAGCCAGCACATGCGGCTGAGCGGACGGCTCGACGCCCGCGGCATCCGACTGGGCGGCATCCGATTGGGACGGGCGGGCTTGGAAAAAGGCATCGGCCAACGGTCCGGCAAGCCAACTCTGCACATCTTCAAGCGGCAGTTCCTGGGACTCGCCGAAGCGTCCCCGCCCTAGATTGCGGCGATAGGAAGCGCCGATGAACAAATCAGGCCAGCCTCGGTTGGAAGCGTCGACCAGCAAGTAGGGGGCGTCCTGAGCGTCCAAATGAGTCCGGACATAGCCGTCGGCTTGGCGGCGCAGCAAATGAAGTCCTTCGGAAGTCGTGAAGAGCAGATCGCTGTGGCCGTCATTGTCCACGTCAAAGGAACTCAGGCGGCGGGCCCCGGCGGGAAGAGCGGCCAGATCCTCAGCCACGTACTTGCCGCCGAGCTGATCCAGGTAAACTGCCGAGGACCCGTCGGCGTAGCTGACCACCAAGTCCATCCCTTCCCAGTCTTTGACATGGTCGTGAAAGACTGCATCGGCCACCGCTCCTGGACGGAAGGGGAAACTTTGGCTGCGGTCGGCAAATCCGCGCTGGCCCTCGTTGCGCAACAGGCGCGACTGGCGTCCGAAGAGGAAGAGGTCTAGATCGTAGTCGTGGTCAAAGTCGAGCCACAATGCCCGATGAAAGTCGCCTTGGGCCAGCGGCTCGGCAAGAACCTGCAATTCCTGGCCCCCGTTCATCAGAAGGCGGACAGTCCCAGCCTGCACCAACGCCGCATCCTGGCGTCCGTCATCGTCGACATCACCCACGGCGATGTCGAAGACGGGACCCGCCGAGGCCATTCCGGCGATCTCCCGCGGCTCCATCTCCTCCTGATAGAGTCGAATCTGATCGGAATTCCATGCCAGCAGCATGGGTTGGCCTTCTTGATTCATCAGCATCGACAGTCCGCCCGCCGCAGGCGGTTGCGTGGCCGCACTTCCAGCCTCATCGTGTTCATTGCGGTTTGCATCGGCTTGGGCCGATGGTTCTCTTTCCCTCAACGGACCGGCCGGGGAGGCGCGGCCCCTGGAGTCGCTTTCATCGGGTTTGTTCTGACTCGCTTCGCTTTCATCATTAGACGCAGCAGGCGGGTCAAATACCTCAGAAATAGCCGGTTTTTTTTGCAATTGCCCCATTTTCTCTGTCATCCAACGCGGGGGTGAAGGAGAGGACGGGGGCGCGGCATCGACAGGGTCGAAGATCTCGGCGTGGATGCTCCACTCCAGGTCTTCGGGAATGGGGGCGTTCTTTTGGGCTTCCTTGAGGCGGCGGAAAATCTCCATCTGCCGCGAGGCCTCCTCGCGCTCTCCAGCCGCCCGGTAAAGGTTGGAGAGTTGGAAATGAGGAGCCGCCAGCATGTGGTCGAGCCGTATGGCTTGGCGAAAACTTTCCCGGGCCTCCGCCAGTCGGCCTTCCAGACGATAGAGCAGGCCAAGGTTGTAGTGGGTGACGGCAATGCCCGGAGCCCGCTGGCGGTGTCCCTCGAACTGGCGCAGCGCTTCAGCGAACTCTCCCTCGCGCTTGTAGTAGACGCCCAGGTTGAACCAGGTGTGAGGCAGTTCGGGGTGATCTTGCTGAATCTTGATCAGCCGGGGGACGGCTTCGTCGGTCTCGCCGTTGCGCAGCAGGGCAAGGGCGTAGTTGAGGCGCTCGCGGGCCGAGTCGGGCGCCAGCTCCAAAGCCTTGGCGAATTCCTCGATGGCTTTGGGCTGAGTCACGGTGTTCTCGTAGTAGGCCTTGCCCAAGTTGCGGTGCTGCCACAGGCGCTCCTGGCGGGAAAGCTGTTCCTCTTGGGCCGCTGAGGCCAAGCCGGCGAAAAGCACAACAAGAGACAGAATGACGGCCGATGAAGCCGCTGCAAAGATGATTCTCTTCAAACCTGCTCCCCTCCCCAGGCCCTCATGGTTTCCGGTTTGAGTGATGGCTGCATCAGGGTGCGCCTCCTTCTGTGGAGAGGGATTTGGCTTGAGAGAGGGTGCTGAAAGTGTTGATGGGGAGGAGGCGGGTTTCGGTGTCGCCATTGGGCCAGCGGATGGTGAGTTCGGCTTGGGGAGTCGATTCTGACGTCCCGGCTTCCGAGGCCTCGGCCGCGATGCCCAGACCGAAATGGAGGGCCTTGCTGCTTTGGCCGGAATAGCCGTTGCCCCCCTGCACTTCCCGAATCCGGGTGATTCCGCCGTAGCTCAGCGTAACCCGGGCTCCAATGGCATCGCGGTTGGACCCGGCAGCGGGACTGCCGATCAGGCGCAGGCCTATCCAGTCGCCCTGGGGTTGGGTCGTATTGCGGTAGTAAAGGGCGCGTTGGTCGGCGTTGCTGACCAGCAGATCGAGGCGTCCATCGCGGTCGAGGTCAGCCACGGCCACGCCCCGTCCGTCGAGCCTGCTGTCAACGCCGGCTTGAGCAGCCATCTCGCGGAAAAGCCCCGCGCCCAGATTGCGGAAGAGCTTGCTGGGCTGGTAGCCGCTCCAGCTCATCCCCTCGATGTCGGGCCAGGAACGAACGTCGCTGAAGTCGGGCTCCTGGATGAGCATCTCGAAGAGAACCGGGATGTAGTTGCCCTCTCCCGCCGAACGCATCCCGTTGACGGCGTAGAGGTCTTGCAGCCCGTCGTTGTCGAAATCAGCGAACTTGGCGCCCCATCCCCACAGCGTGTTGCAGGTGCCGGTTTCCTTGGACAAGTCGGTGAAGGTGCCGTCGCCGTTGTTGTGCCACAGCATGTTGCATTCCTTCATGTACTCGTCGGTGATGTTGGTGACATAGACGTCAAGCCAGCCGTCGTTGTCGTAGTCGGCTACTTCGGCGTTCATGCCCTTCTTGGTGTCGAGTCCGCCCAGACCTTCTTCGGTGGCGTCGCTGAAGGTGCCGTCACCGTTGTTGAAGTACAGGCGGTCGGTCCCGAAATCGGCGGCCAGGTAGAGGTCTGGATCGCCGTCGTTGTCGAAGTCTCCGTGTCCCACGTCCAGGACCCAGCCCGACTGTCCGGCCAGTCCGGCGGTTTGAGTGGCATCGGCGAAGCGGCCGCCGCCCAGGTTGCGCCACAGCGTCACGCCTCCGCCGTTGTGGGCGTCGTCGAGGTTGTCGGGCAGGACGCGGAAATCTTCAAGCTTGAGCAAGTTGACGGAGGTGAAGTAGTTGCCCAGGAGGACGTCGAGGCGTCCGTCGGAATCGAAATCGAAGGCGATGGCGGCAATGGAGTTGGCGAAGCGGTCCATCCCGCTGGAGGCGCTGACGTCGGAAAAGCGTCCGCCGCCGTCGTTGCGGTAGAGCAGGGGCGTCCCGAAGCGCACGACCAGCAGGTCGGAGTCGCCGTCGTTGTCGTAGTCGAACCACAAGCCGTCGGAGACGATGTTGGATTCGTCGTTGCCGCCGCCCACGCCGGCGCGTTCCGTGACGTCCTCGAAGGTGCGGCCGCGGCGGCTGCGCAACAGAACGCTGGAGGTCCCGTGGGCTGAGGACGTGAGGAAGATATCCTCATAACCGTCGCCGTCGAAGTCGTCCACGGCCACCGAAGCGCCGCCCGAGGTGAACATCTCCAGGACCTGGTCTTTCAGTCCGCTGAAGTCCCGCGTCCGGTGGGTGAAGCGGATGCCTGCTTCCGCCGCGCGCTCCTCGAAACGGATGGCGGGCGCGTCCGTTCCGCCCTCGCCACCCATGGCGTGCCCGGCCAAGATCGATAACAAGAGCCCGCCCACCAGCAGAACGATAAAGGGGCTGCCGCCGATCCCGAATGAAGGGCGCCGCGATGATCCGCTGCCAGCTCGCCCCCGGCACGTCCTCGCAGGTGCGGGGGGGGCGAGCCATCTATTCCACCCTTTCAGGGTTGTCGCGGACTCTTGGCCCCAACCCAGGGTGCCGCTCGGCACGCTCCGCGGCCTCGCTTTACCCTGGGCTAACCTATGGCTCCCCTTCAGGGAGCCCCGACGGTCCTGCCGAGCTGGCGGATCAACGCCCCCCTCCAAGCAGCCGCCACCGACAACTCGGCCGTGACAGGCAGGCAAATGAAGGCCGCCCTTCAGGAAGCCTGAACAGCCACACCGGTCCTGCCGAGCTGGCGGATCAACGTCTCTCTTCAGGCAGCCGCCACCGACAACTCGGCCGTTGCGGGCTGGCGGATGGATGCCGCTTTTTCGGCAGCCCCGGCCGGGATGCCACCGACGACGGGAGCTTCGTCCTTTGAAGGTCAAGTCCGGGCTCGCTGTAGGCGAGCCATAAGCCAGCCCAGGGTGGAGCCCGCGGCAAGCGAAGCGCCGCAAGGGTGAAACCCTGGGTTCAGGCATCCTTCCGGAAGAACGCTGTAAGCGTGACATAAAAACAGACCGACCTGACACGCTGCTTGAGCTACGCAGAGGCGCGAAATGTGGCTGGAGGCTCACGGGCGGTCCTCCTCTTGGTTGGGGGCGGAGGCCTTATCGGCTTGCTCTTGCCTCCACAGTTCCCTGAGGTCGGTGCTGACGCGGACATTAGGGTCGTAGCCGCTGTCGACCAGTTGAGCCAGTTCTTCGTCGGAGGCCTCCACCCGCTGCTTGAGGGCCTCGTCGGAAGGGAACTCCTCCAGCCCTTGGCGCCAGACCTGGCGGGCCTTCTTGGGCTGATCGGTCTTGAAGTAACCGTCGCCCAACGAGACATAGACGCGCGAATGATAGCTCTGCTTGGCCATCTCCGTCTGCATGGCGTAGGCCCTTTCCAGGTCGGCTACCCCCAGAGGCGCCCGGTTGAAGATCTTGGGCCAGAAGAGGTAGCTGCTGCCGCGGGTGTAAAGTCCGATCCAGGTAGGACGGATCTCCACCGAGCGGGTGAAGTGCTTGAGGGCGTTGTTGGCCAGCAGCACCTGAGTGATCGACCCGGCGGCTGGGATCTTGTCGACGTAGGCGTAGCCGTAGTTGAGGAAGGCGTGAGCCGATTCCGGATTCTCGGCGGTCAACTCCTCGAAGAAGGCCAGGGCCCGGTCAAAGGCTTCGGCCTCGATCACCGTCATGCGGTACTCGCTGGCGAAGCGCAGGCTGTCGGGCTGAGCGCGGACAGCCTTCTCGAAGGCCTCCATGGCTCCCTCCAGGTCACCTTCCCGGCGCGCCTGCTGGGCTTGTCGGTAGGCAGCTTCGGCATCGCTTGCGGCGGCTGGAGCCGGAAGCGGGGGCGAGGCGGCAGGGGTCATCAGCAACAAGAGAATCAGCAACATCAACGAAGCCTTTCGCGCTTGCCTACCTGCCTGTTCACAGGGCGGCTTAAATCAAAGTGATCCGACCGTAACAGCATCTGCGCAGGTAGCCATTCTAAAGGGCTCTTGGATCCAAGCGGCACTTCCACGACGCTCGCACCGATTACGCCGAGACCTCGACCTGCTTCGGGTCCGGCGGGGCGATATTGCGTGATGTGGCGGCGATGTGCCGGACGACCGTGGTTCGGCGGATCCGGTCTGTCAAGCGGGCCTTGTCGAAGGAGACCCGCCTGTGAATCCGGGGGGACATCTTGGGCTGAGCCTACCTCGCCCTCAAGAGGCTGTCCCTCGGTGACGCGGTAGAGGCGGTCAGCGGGAAGCGGCCCCAAAGACTGGCGGTGTCCCGAAGGCCAGCGGATTTCCACCGAATCGGCTTGCTGCGCCGATCCCAGCCCGACATGAATCCGGGTGGAGGACTGGGAAGCGAAGCCGTTGCCTCCATCCACGAAACGCAGTTGGGTGCGTCCGCCTGTCTCGACGCGGACCTGAGCGCCCACGGCGAAGCGGTTGGACTTGGGCGACCGCAACTCGAACGCTATCCAGTGGGCCTCCTCCCCCAGCGGACGCCGGTTGCGGAAGAGATGCGGTCCAGCGCCAGCGTTGGAGACGAAGAGATCGAGACGCCCGTCATTGTCGAAGTCGGCCACCGCGATGCCCCTTCCGTCACGGGACGAATCGAGACCGTGGCGGGAGGCTTGGTCGACGAAGACTTGTCCCCCTCGGTTGTGGAAGAGACGCGACTTCTGGTATCCGCTCAGGCTGCGCTTCCCCATGGCCGGCCACTTGCGCACGTCGCTGAGATCCATCTGTCCCTGATCGTCGGCTTCGCGGATGAGCATCTCGAAGATGACCGGGACGTAGCTTTCCTGGCCGGCCGAAACCCATCCGTTGACCACGTAGAGGTCGAGCCAGCCGTCGTGGTCGTAGTCCAGGAACTTGCCGGCCCATCCCCAGCCGGTGTCGTAGGTCTCGGTTTCGCGGGCCACGTCGTAGAAAGTGCCGTCGCCGTTGTTGCGCCAGAGAAAATTGCCTTCGCGCATGTAGTCGTCGGTGATGTTGGTGACGTAGACGTCGAGCAGTCCGTCATTGTCATAGTCGCCCCAGTCGACGTTCATGCCCTTCTTGGTATCGATGCCGATGGCTTCCTCAGTGCGGTCGCTGAAAGAGCCGTCGCCATTGTTGACGAAGAAGCGGTCGGTCCCGAAGTCGGCAGCCAGGTAAAGGTCGTCGTCCCCGTCGTTGTCGAAGTCGGCGTGTCCCAGATCGAGCGTCCAGCCGCTGTGGGAGGCCAAACCGGCCTCGGAGGTGGCATCTTCGAAGGTGCCGTCGCCGCGGTTGCGGTAGAGGCGGAGTCCGCCGCCGTTCTGAGCCGTCTCCATGTTCTCGGGGAAGAAGCGGGGCGTGTCGGGATCAAAGAGGTCGACGTCGGAAAAGTAGCGTCCCAGGAAGAGATCGAGCCAGCCGTCGCGATCATAGTCGAAGGCGATGGCGCAGATGGCGTTCTGACGGTCGTCCAAGCCGGCTTTGCGGGTCACGTCCTGGAAAGTGCCGTCGCCGCGGTTGCGGAAGAGCAGGCTGTGCCCGAAACGCACCACAAAGAGGTCAGGACGGGCGTCGTTGTCATAGTCGAACCAGAGGGCGTCGGCGGAGGCGTTGCGGGCGTCGTTGAGTCGGGCCACCCCAGCCTTGCCGGCCACGTCCTGGAAGGTGAAATCGCCCTGATTGCGCCATAGCCGGTTGCGTCCCTCTTGGGAGGAATCGGTGACGTAAAGGTCTGGCAGTCCGTCACCGTCGAAGTCGGCGACCGCCGCCGAAGCGCCCAGCGCCGTGTATCCCTGCATGATCTCGGCGTAGGGGTTGTCGAAGGTGCGGTTGCGGTGAGGCACGTCAACGCCCGCCGAGGAGGCCCGTTCCTCGAACCAAGGTGGTCGAGAGTCGGAGGGCTTTTCTCCGGCAAACACCGCCGTCGCCGACACCACCGCCAAAGTGCTGGAGAGGGGAGTCAGGACGGCGAAGAGCAGAAATCGCGTCCGTCGCATCATAGGCAATCACATACGAAATGTTGGCTGGCCAACACCCTTTTAGGCTACCCTACTAGGGAGCCAAATACAACAGGAAGGAGTGCATGGCGCGTCTGTTTCGAGGACTGAGAAGCGACCCCCAATCCCACTATGACGCCATCGTAGTGGGCGCCGGAATCGGAGGACTGGTGGGTGCCGCACTGCTGGGTCAGGCCGGCCTCAAGGTCCTCTTGGTGGAGCAGCACTACATGGCTGGCGGCTACTGCAGCACCTTCCGGCGCAAGGGCTATACCTTCGACGCGGGGACCCATTTCTATCCGCTGCTGGGCAATCCCGACACCGTCACCGGCAAACTGATGCAAGACTTGCAGGTCGACTGCGGCTGGGTGGCCATGGACCCGGTCGACCACTTCCACTTTCCTGACGGCTCGTCCTTTCAAGTTCCGGCCGATTTCAAGCTCTATCTGCGCCGCCTCAAGGAGCGTTTTCCTCACCAGTCCCGGGCTCTGGACGCCTTTTTCAGCGAAGTGCGCAAGCTCTATCTGCACGGGATGGTGCAGTACTTCCGCTTCCGCGAGTCGCCCCAGCTCAAGCCCTACGCCGAAGAGACTCTGGCCCAAGCCCTGGACCGCCATTTCAGCGACAAGCGCCTCAGGCTGCTGCTGTGCGCGGACGCCGCCCACTGGGGATCACCGCCCACCCGGACGTCCTACGTCTTCGACAGCATGCTGCGGCTGGCCTATTTCTTGGGCAACTACTATCCCCGGGGCGGATCGCAGCGTTTCGCCGACGCTCTGGCACTGCGTGTGGAGGAGTTGGGCGGCGACATCCTCATGAGCAGCCGGGTGCGGCGCATCGAGGTCGAGGAGGGGCGCGTCACCGGCATTGAAACCGTCACCGGACGTCAGCAGACCGTCCACCGGGTGGGCACTTCGACATTGCTCTACAACGGCGACCTGCGGCTCATGCTCAAGAATCTGCTCGAGCCCCGCTGGGTTCCCGACAAGCTGCGCGACAGCGTGCAAAGCCTGCGCACCAGCGTCCCCTGCTACTTGACCCACATCGGACTCAAGGGCGTCAGGGCGGACTTTCTCCGCTCCATCCACGGATACTATTGGGACAACTGGAATCCCGAAACTCTGGCCCGCAACGGCTTCCGCTTCAAGCTCTTCGTGCCCACTCTTTATGATCGGTCGCTGTGCAAGCCAGGACGCCATATCCTCATCGTGCAGAAGGTGATCGAGGAAGACTACTGGGGCATCAGCCGTAATGGCCCGCGTCCGCTGCACATGCTGGCACCCGAGCGGCCTGACGGGGAACAGGAAGCCGCTTCCAACGGCGCCCCACCGCCTGATCCCGCTGAGAAGGCCGAACATTGGAGGCAGCGTAAATTCGACTTTCAGCGCTGGGTCAACACCCAACTGGAGCGGGTTTGGCCTGACGTCCGCCGCCACGTCGAGGTGGAGATGAGCGCCACCGCCGACACCGGCTACCGCTTCACCCTCAATCAGAAGGGGGCCATGCTGGGGTGGGAAATGGCTCCCGACCAGCTCTCCGAGGACCGCCCGGGACTGCGCGGGCCAGTGGAAGGCCTCTACTTGGCCGGCCACTGGACTCAACCCGGCGGCGGAATCACCCCCGTCATCATCTCGGCTCAGCGGGCCGCTCAACTGATCTTGCGTGACTCGAACCGGGGGGCTTCGCTGGCCCCGTCCTCCCTCCACGCCGAGGAAAGCCGCCTTTGACCAAGCCTGCCTCATCCGAGCCGATCCTGATCATCGGCGAGCGCAGGTCGGTGGCGCAAGGGCTTGCCGCGGGCCTCAGGAGGCAGGGCCAGTCAGCCGTTTTGCGGCGCGCGCCAGAGGCCCAAGCGGAACTCGCGCGGCTGCGTCCCGCCAGCCTCATCGTGGCCCCCGAACTCTCGTCCTCGCTGGACTGGAGTCCGCAGCCCCAAGAGGCCGTCGGCTTGGCTGAAGGCGCGGCCCAACTGGGTCTGCGGCGGTTAATCCTGCTCTCCTCGACGCTCATCTATCCGCCCAGCCATCATCATCCGGGCTACGTGGACGAAAGCTACAAGACAGCGCGTCCAGCGCCTGGTCCGGCCCGCCGCTGGGCCGACTACGAGGAGCGACTGAGGGCCGCGGCGGATTCCCCGAAGGCACCCGCTCTGTGCGTCCTGCGCACGGCACCCCTGTTGGGTCCCGCGGGACAGGGACCCTTCCGCCACTTGGTCGACTCGGGATTGCCCATCACGCCCCTGGGCTACGACCCCACCCTGCAAATCCTGCATGAGGACGACCTGGTGCAAGCCGTCCTGGCGGCTCTGGAAACGTCGCCCGAAGGCGTCTTCAACGTCGTGCCGAGCCAAGCCATCCCGGTGCGTCAAGCGCTGCAGCTCGCCGGCTCCCGCCGTCTGCCGCTGCCCGTCTCGCTTCAGCGTCCGCTGCGCAGGCTGCTCTCCCCGCTGGGAGCGGCGGCCCACCCCGGATGGATCGAGTACCTGCGTCATTCCTTCACTGCCAGCGGACTCCAGGCCTCGCGCCAACTTGGCTTCGAAGCGCGCTACACCTCGGCTCAGGCGGTCTTGGCCCGGACCGGCGGCAAGCCCCGCCACGGCTCTTCGGACGGCCCAGTCTCCCCGCCCCGTTATGACCGCTTCGGGTTAGACCGCGACTATGTGCGCAGCCGCGTCCTGCTGCGCTTCATGCACGACATCTACTGGCGCATCGAGGAGAGCGGCTGGGAGAACGTCCCCCGCCAGGGACGCGCGGTGCTGGTCGGGATCCACCGGGGATTCATGCCCTGGGACGGGGTCATGCTGATGCATGGCGCGGTCCAGAACAGCGGACGCTTTCCACGCTTTCTCATCCACCCCTCCCTGGTCAAGTTTCCTGGACTGGCCACCTTCATGACCAAGATGGGAGGCGTTCCTTCCAACCACGAGAATGCTGACTGGGTGCTGCAGAACGACCACATTCTGGGCGTCTATCCGGAGGGCATCCATGGAGCCTTCACCCCCTACCGCGAGGCCTACTCGCTGGGGCGCTTCGGACGCAGCGACTTCGTCCGCATCGCATTGCGCAACCGGGCGCCCATCCTTCCGGTGGTGACGGCGGGAAGCGCCGAGATTTTCCCCATCCTTGGACGCCTGGACTGGAAGTGGTTCCGCCGCTTCACCGAATGGCCTTACCTGCCCATCACGCCCACGTTTCCGCTGGCCCCCCTGCCGTTGCCCTCCAAATGGCACACCCGCTTCCTGCCGCCTTTCCACATCGAAGACGAGCATCCGCCCCAAGCCGCTGACGATCCGGCCCTGGTGCGCCGCATCAGCATCCGCGTCCGCGATGCCATGCAGGAAGCCGTCGAAGAACTGCTGCGTCAGCGCAAGTCGATCTGGCGATGAAGAACTGCTGAAGGGGCGGAAGCTCCCGCAGAAGCAGTGACAACCAGCGAAGCTTGGCAGCGAAGAGGCAGAAAGCTATGCTTGGCTTTTTGGAGAAATCATGTCTTCTGAACAGCCTCAACAGCCGCGACTCCCCGATCCCCGCAATGCCGACATCATGGTTCACGTAGGGGGACGACTAGTGCCTCGCGAGGATGCCAAGGTGTCCGTTTTCGACAGTTCGGTGCAGGGAGGGGACGCGGTTTGGGAGGGTTTGAGGGTTTACGACGGACGCATCTTTCAGCTCGACGCCCACCTCGACCGCCTCTTCGATTCGGCCCACATCATGGCTTTCGCGGATCTGCCCAGCCGCCAAGAGGTCAAGCAGGCCGTCTTCGAGACCCTCAAGGCCAACAAGATGCGCGACGGCGTTCATATCCGCCTGACCCTCACACGGGGCAAGAAAGTCACCTCGGGCATGAGTCCGCAGTTTAACCAGTATGGCCCTTGCCTGATCGTGCTGGCCGAGTGGAAAGAACCCGTTTACGACAGTGGCGGCATACGGCTCATCACCTCGGCGGTGCGCCGCAATACGCCCCAGTGCCTCGATTCCAAGATTCACCACAACAATCTCATCAACAACATTCTGGCCAAGATCCAGGCCAATCAGGCGGGGGTAGACGACGCCCTGATGCTCGACATTCAGGGATTCATCTCGGAGACCAACGCAACTAACGTCTTTCTGGTCAAGAAAGGCATCCTGCTAACCCCTCATGCCGACAGTTGTCTGCCCGGCATCACCCGCGGCGTGATCATCGACATCGCCCGCCGCCACGACATCCCGCTGGAGGAGCGCAACGTTTCCCTGTCGGAGGCCTATCGGGCCGACGAGATGTTCACGACGGGCACCATGGGCGAATTGTCTCCTGTCCTCGAAGTCGACGGACGCATCATCGGCGGCGGCTCCATCGGTCCCCTGACCCGGCGCCTGCAGACCCTCTACTCTCAGCTTACCTCTGAGTTGGGCGAGCCTATTCCTTGACCTTCGGTAGTGGAAAGCCAGGCACAAGTCGCAACCCGAAGACCGGGTGCAACGCTTGGCGCCTGTGCTCGACCTTACAGGCGGGAATAAGCCGTGACGGTGGACTTGTCGCCCAGGATGGAGCCTGAACCCACGAAGGCCCTTTCGCCGATCTGGCAGCCGCGTCCCAGGACGGCACCGGAAATGACGGCTTCCTTCTGAATACGGCAGCCCGGCCACAGCACTGAATTGCGGATGAAGGCGCCCTCTTCGATGCGGCAGTTGGCTCCGATGACGGAATGCACCACCCGTGCGCCCTTCTTGAGGACGCACTTCTCGTCCAGGCAGGAGGCCTCGTCGACCTCGACGGATCCCTGGGCGGGGACCTGATGGGGACGCTGGAATGCGGCAAAGCGGGGCGGGGCGATCTTGCCCTCCAGAAAAAGCATGTTGGACTGCAGGTAAGCCGCCGGACGGGTGACCTCCAGCCAGTCCTGGCCCACGTCCGAGGCCAGCAGGTCCAGGCTCCCCTCCTCCAGCAGAGCGGGGAAAATGTCGGTTTCGAAAAAGCTGGGCTCGTCCTTTGGAATGCGCTCTAAGACCTCGGGCTCGACCAGGTAGATCCCCGCGTTGATGCGGTTGGTGCGCACCTGTTTTCCCCGGGGACGCTCGATGAAGCCCTTGATGCGGTTCTTGGCCCCAACCTCCACGATCCCGTAAGCCTGCGGATTGGTGGCCCGGCAGGTCCCGATGGTCAAGGAAGCCTTGCTGCGGGCGTGGACTTTAAGGAGCTTGTCGAGAGGATGCTCGGTCAGCACGTCGCCGTTGATGACGACCGTGGTGCCCTCCAAGATGGTCTCAGCCAGCTTGACGGCACCCGCCGTGCCCATGGGCTGGCTTTCGACGCGGTAGCGGATGAGCATTCCGAAGCGGCTGCCGTCCTCCAGAATCGAGCGGATTTTGCGCGGGAAGTATGAAAGGCTGAGGACGACCTCGGTAACGCCCGCGTCCTTGAGGCGCTGGAGTTGAAACAAGAGCAGGGGCAAGTTCCCCACCGGCAGCAGCGGCTTGGGCGTATGGGCGGTCAGCGGAAGCAATTCACCGCTGTCGCCCCCGAGCAAGATCAGCGCCTTCGTCACGCCAGACATGCTATCACCAGCGGCGACGGCCTTCAAAGTCATCTGATCAGCGTTTAGCGAGGTAGCCTCGCCGCCCTTATTATGGTCCAGAACAGTCTCTGCCATGGATGCCCTCCTGTGATACGATTTTTCGGTAATTGGTCTGAATTTCCCAAGCCCAGGAAGGTCCGATGTGAGCGAAGAAAGCCCTCAAATCACTCCACCTCAGGAGGCGGCGGCCGCCGCCGAGGATGCGCCCCAGAGCTCTCCCCAAGCGGAGGCCGGAGCCCGGCAGACCGCTGTGGGAAGCCGTTGGCTGCGCCTCTGCCAGGGCGCCGATCAGCTCGAACACGCCGTCTTGCAGTTTGCTGAAGGCGGTGATTCGCCCGACAAAGCCGCCATCTCTTTTCTGGAGACGGTCCTGGAGGACTTTCCAAAGCCTGAGGATCCCAGCCGGGACGTCAAGGCCTTTGCCGTCCACCGGCTGGCTTATTCGGTCTACGAAGCCGTCGTCACCCTGGGGTCCCACTGAGGGGCGCCGATCTCAATGCGCATCATCGCAGGAAGATTCAAACGCCGCGGCCTGGCCCCGTTGAAGGCGGACATCCGTCCCACCAGCGACCGGCTCAGGGGAGCCGTTTTTGACGCCCTGGGTCCCCGCATCCAGGGAGCCGTCTTCCTCGACGCCATGGCGGGAAGCGGAGCGATGGGATTGGAAGCCCTCAGCCGCGGGGCCGGCTACGTAATCTTCAACGAACGCGACCGCGCCGCCCGCAGGCTCATTGAAAAGAACATCTCGCTGTGCGGCGTCGAGGACGGCTACGAGATCAGCACCCTGGACGTCTTTGTCCTCCTGAGGGAGTTTCAGCCCGCTGCCGCCACCGACATCCTATACTTCGACCCGCCTTACAGCTTCGGACGCTATCCTAAGCTCATCCAGCGCCTGGCCATATCCCCATTGCTGGGATCTCATTCGCTGGCTGTCATCGAGTCCTTCAAGCGCACCGACTTGGGCCCCCTTCCCCAAGTCCTGGAACAAGTCAATGAGCTGACGGCCGGCGACAGCGCGGTGCGCTTCTTTCAGCGGCGCAAGGCTTCGCCCGACTCCCCTCCGCAACCCTAAGGCCGCCTTGGCCACGCCTCAGGCACAGATACTCCTGGTAGAGTCCTTCTTCCCGCAGGTGGACACGCAGACGGCGCAAGGCCATCAGCAAACGCGAACGCAAAGTGGAATAGGGCAGGTTCCGCCTGCGGCAGGTCTCGCGGATGGAGAGCTCCCTGCCTCCGAAATAGACGTCCAGCGCGAACCGCATTTCGGGCGAAAGTCCTCTGCTGAGGTCGCGCACTCGGCTGAGGATGCGCTGGCGCAAAGCCTCCTCCTCGCGGTCCAGCATGAGGGTCAGCGGGGTCGGGACCGACTCGGGAACGTGAGCCGAGCGCAGGCGCAGGAGGCGCCGGGTCCGGCGTCCGCAGCGGCGGAAGTGGTCGAGGCTTTGATGAACGACCACCTGGCGCAGGTAAGGGTAAGTGGGCTCACGGCAAGTCCGCCGCCGCATCAGCCGCAGATAGCTCTCCTGCAGAATATCTTCGCAGGTGAAGGGATCCCCCACCAGGCTTCGGGCAATCTTGCGGAAAGCCGTCTCGTTCTCTCGCCAAAGCTCTTCTAATGGCATGCCTCTTCGCCATGCACTTCGCAGATTGGGGGCCGGGGCGCGTTCTTAGAAGTATGAATAAAGGAAACCAGCGTGAGCGACGAGAGTATATGACCGGATTTCAAGGGCTGTCAAGCCAACAACTGCACCTCTTGCGTAATGACTTCGCCCTTCTCCTGGCTCTGCTCAAGCCCCGCCTGCCTCCTCCCCAGTTTCGTCGATGCCTGGAATGGCAGCAGGAAGCCGACCGGGCTCTGCTCAGCGGACGGCTCAAGGCGCCTCGACAGCCCATCGAGGAAGCCCGAGGCGAGTTGCAGGATGTGTTCGGCCAGTTGGAGAAGGGCCACTTCTCGCGGGCCGGCTTCGAGCAACTCTGCCGGCGCTACCGAGCCCTCTTCGGCTTCCCTTAACTCACATCAGACGGTTGAGAAAGTCCTCCACCGAGTCCTGCAAATCGTAGATCTCGGCCATGGCGATGAGGAAGTTCTCTTCGGAGCAATGCAGGACTCTCTGGATTTCTTGACGGCAATCTTCTTTGAGCTGATCGGTCAAAGTCCCGTCGGCCAAATGGGCCATCGAGTTGGAGACGGCGGACACGATCTCGAACTCCCGGTCGTCATCCGGCTCGACTTGCTGCAACTGCTGCAGTTCGTGGAAGGCACAAGCCCGGCTGACGGTGGCCGGAAGCTTCCAACGGTCGCACAACAACTCTCCGAAGCGCTGGTGGGAAGGCAGGGAGAAGCGTTCCTCGGCCTGGTAGAAAAAGCAGCGCCGATGGCGCGTGTAGTCAACCAGCGCGTGGTAATGCTCCGGGAAGAATCTCATGTAGATCAGCTTGCCCACGTCGTGCAGCAAGACCGCCGTATAGAGCCCCTCCAACTCAAGGTTGCGGAAAAAATTGCGGGCTACGCTGCGGGAGATGAGGGCGCTGTAGAAGGAATGGCGCCAGAATCTCTCGAAGGCCGCGGGTTCGGCGGGCTCCAGAGCCTTCATGACCGAGAGCGCCATGACCAACCGGTTGATTTCGGCCAATCCCAGGAAGGCCACGGCTTGATTGAGACGTTCAATGCGCTTGGGAAGCGAATAGTAAGCCGAGTTGACGAGCTTGAAAACCAAAGCCACCAATGCGGGATCGGAGGAAAGCAAGTTGGCGATTTCGTTGGGCCCCGTATCTCCCGAACTGATCTTCTCCATGATGTTGGTGGAAACCTGAGGCAGAGGCGGGAGGGAGAAGTGGTCCTTGAGAAAAGTCGTCTCGTCAATTTCAATGGCTGGCAATTGCCGGTCGCTGAGATTGCTCATTTTGCCCTTTTATCGTCCGTGCCGGCCCCGTGGACGGCGATTCCATTTCGCCACTGAATCGCACCTTCTCTTCAGCATACCTCATATGTCTGGCGAGAATCGTCACATTTTGTGAAAACGGAAGCGGATTCCAGAATGCAGCACAGGGCTCGCCCGTAGGAGTCATCCTACTAGCGGTTCGGGTCACCTGGACGGACGCCGGACGCCGACACATGGTCCCTCTCGGACAGGGGTCGCGGGTCGCTCATGGCGGACCTCAAAAGCGAGCCTCAACGCGGGCGGGTTTCGGGAGAGGCCGAGGATTTTCGGGCGTCTCCGTCCCGGGACTGAAAGACGGACGGCTTGCGGCCCTCCTTCCACACGTCGATGACTTGGCCGGGAAGGATGCGGTAGGCGCGCTCACGCAAAGCCCCTGGAACCACCACTGGGCGTCCCTCTTCGTCCAGCAGCCCCGCGGTGGCGAGCAAAGTGGGGACGAGATCGATCGTGGTGTGAATCTCGCGGACGGTGCGCCCTTGGGCAATTCCCGTATTCTTGCCGCCCCAGAGTCCGAAGACGGTGCGTGTAACCATGGGACGCAACCCTGAATGATTGCCTCCCGAGGTGCGGGCCTTGGAGTTGAAATTCCACAGCTCTTCGGCCCAGATGATGAAGTCGGGACGCAGCGAGGCATACTTGCGTTTGAGTCCGCGCAGATAGCGCTGCTTCATCTCCGGACTGGAAAACTCAATCAGGTACTTCTGGAACTCAGGATCGCCAACCAACTCGGCCACCGCATCGTCGATCAGATCGAGAATGATGTTGGGAGCCACCGAGTACTCCGTGGCATGGGCAGCCTCAAGCCACTGGCGGGCGGGGTGCAAGGCGCGCATCCAAGCGAGATGGGCTGCCGACCGCGAAGCTCGCCCAGACGCCTGAGAGGCGTCCGAGGCGCCAGCCACCGTCTGAGCAGGACCTGGGCGGGGCGGCCGGAAGCCCGAATCGGAATGCAGCAGGCCCAGAGGATCCTTCCCTTCGTTCAAGTCGAAACGATAGCGGCCATCGGCGTCCTGTTCCAGATGGGCAATGGGAATGTACTGGATGCGCCCGTCCTGGGTCTTAACCGCCAGCGCCGAACCGCCCTTGCTGGGATTGCCTTTGGCGGTCGAGAGAATCCAGGCTGCCGCGCGCAAGCGGTCCTCCCCTTCGACAAGTTTCTTGTCCCGCAAAGCCGGACGCAGATTTTCGACATCGAGCGGAGTGACCACCAAGTCGTAGGGATTGCGGTCCCCGTTGACGGGAGCGTTGGGTGCCTGGTAGTCGCGCAGCAACTGAAAATAGTCCATGGGGACGGTTTGGCCCTGCGGGTCGACAGTGTGCGAGATCCACTGGAGATCATCATCCAAGCCCAGCGTGTAGCGGCTGAGCTGGTGGACGCTGTTGGCGACTCCCATATACTGCTTGGGAAGGAAGTCCTCGATCTTGAATTCGCCGCTGAAGACCTGATCGAAATAAAGTCCCCCCTCCAGACCTTTGTCGAAGGTCACGGAAAGCAGGCGCTGCAGGGCTTCGACCTGAGGACGGTTGCGATTGATTTCGGCTCTCAGGCGCCGGGCTTGGTCAAAGGACTGGCGGTCAGCCTTGGCGGCTAGATTCTGGGCCAAGTCGGCGGCGCCCTGCAAATAGTCGTCAAGGAGTCGCAGATCAGGCTCCAGCCAAGCGCGGGTGGCGTCCAGGGTCTGGCTGAAAAGACTGCGCAGGCGCTCGAACTTCTGGGCATCAGGCTTGTTCTTGAGCTCCATCAACAACAGGTGTAGGCGGTTGAGGTCGTCGTTGCGCAGATAGGTGGCGGCCCGTCCGTTTCCGAACGGGTCGATGTAGGCCGTGACGTAGCCGTCTTGACCCGCCGGACCTCGGTTATAAGGCGAATACTCGCTCTCGTAGATGCGGGGGCGGTCCATGCCCGGAATAGGAACGGAAAGGGCGCTCCAGGCGGCTTCCACCAGCAGCGTTTTGACGGTATGTCCGCCGTACTGGCGGGTGCGGAAGACCTTGGTGATGGGGAAGGAATAGCCCACTTGGCCGGGCTTGATCTCCGAGCCATGATCAGAGGTGATGGCCACTACGGTGTGGTCGCGCCTCTCGCTTTCAGCCACGGCCCGGAAGATTTGTCCCACTTCGCGGTCCAGCACTGTCAGCCAGTGAATCAGGTTGACGGGGTGAGGATCGACGTGCTGCTGGTGGTCCATCAGGGTGAAGAGGGGAGAAACGAAGTCGAAGCGCTCGTCGCCCTGCAGGTCCTTTTCCAGGATTTTTTCGGCCGTGATCTGGGCGCTCATTTCCTGGTTGAACTCGGTATAGTCGATTCCGGTCACAAAGCGCGATACGTGGGAGCGGGCGATGCCCAGGGCTCCTTCACCGTCGGCGGTCAACCAGCGCTTGCCGCCTTCCAGCAGCAGTTCGCGGTTGGCGCTGCGGCGGTAGATGTGGGGTCCCTGCCAGGAGCGCAAGGGGTCATAGTAGTCGAAAATGAACGGGACGCCGACTTGGTCGAGTCTCCAGGTGGCGGCGGTGCGCGATTCGCCGTAGGGCACGCGCACCTTAAGCTGGTCGATGGTGTCGCGCAGTCCGTCGAGGTGGGAGCGCAGGTGGCAAGTGTCGCGGCTGAAGACGCCATGTCCCTTGATGATGCTGGGCAGGCCCGTCTCGATTACGCCCCAGGCCACGGCCGACAGCGTCAGCGTATGAGAATACATATTGTCGGCGACCACCCCGTCCTGGTAGAAGAACTTGCGGATGTTTGGGAGCACGATCTGGCGTCCGCTTTGGCGCTGGTATTCGGTCAAGGCTTGCTTGAGGTCCTTGGCGTAAGGCAGGCGAGCCAGCAGGTCCTCGCGTTCGGGGAAAGCCACCGCGGCCAGCAAGTCAGGGGGCAGTCCGTCGCATTTGATCATGACCAGCCGTCCCGGCTCGTCCTGGCGCGACACCTGGGCCGCAGCCGGCTGAAGGGCGAATGCGAGGGCCAAAAGCAGCGTCAGCAGCGGTTTCACTGAAATCTTCATAGGTCAATTTGTCTGGGCCACCGGGGTGGCCAACAAGTTCACACCGGAGTTAAGTTTTGGCAACATCTTCAGCAGCTCCCGTGGGCAGGGGCTGCTCAGGCAATCCATCATCTCTGGTTGCGTCTCTCGAGCGTCTCTGAGCTTCACTGGATGTCGGGCTCGGCTGAGCGGGCGGCTCGTTGGGGCGCCTTCTCCTGGGGTCCGTCCAGGGGGAAATCTCCATCTTCCCAGATCGAGGCCCGCAGATGCCGCTGTACTCCCCGCAGGTCGTCCAAACAGGTCTGGCGTTCCTCCTCGAGCCATTGGGGTTGCTGGCTGAGCCGGGCCTGAGCCAGCTTCTCCTCGCTCTGGCGCAGAAGCGATGCCACCTGGGCCTCTTTCTTGCGGAACTTCTTGGCTGCCATCGGATTGGACGCGATAACCTGAGGGACTTGGTGGAAGAAGTCCGCAGCGCGGCTCACGTACCAGGGAGAGACATGCGTCAAGTCGCCCTGCGAGTCGACCAGGGCCTGCAGGTAGTCGAGGTGGCTGTCCATCTGCTGCATGAAGAAGTTGGCATGGTCTTTCTGGCGCTGCCGATGGCGCTCCTCGGCTTGCCGCTCGACCCTTTCTTCCATGGCCGCCAGATCGGACTGCAGATCGTCGGGACTGAGTCCGCGGACGGCATAGAGGCGTTGCAGGGAATCGCGGCTGAGCGACAAGGCCTGACGCAGGCGTTGCTGCCCTCCGCCTCGGGCGTCGCGGAGCTTGCCGACCTCCATGCGGAAACGCACCAGCGTCTCGGCGGCTTCCTGGTCGCGGCCGCTGCTCAAGTCTCCCAAGGCGCGCAGCGACTCCTCCACTTCTCCGATGGGAACGGAGCTTTGGTAAGGCTCCTGCAAGTAGAGGTTGAGGCGCTCGATATGACGGCCTTGTTCGAGATAGATGCGGTAGCGGGCGTAATCGTCCTCGTCAAGGGGACGCGGCTTGATGTCCAGGGCGTCGAAGATGCGCCGGTTGCGGATGCGCCGGGCGGCCAGCAGCGCCAGTTCGCCTCCGTCGGCCAACAAAGCCTGATAGTCGAGTTGGGCTTGCAGGCGCTTGACGCGTCCGGGCTGCACCAGCGGATTAATGGTCAGGCGGTCGACTTGGTCCAAGAGCTCATCGGCCATGTCGGCCTGGAAGTACATCTGGTTCATGAGCGAAAGGCGAAACTCCTCAATGCCCAGAGCCAGCTTCATGTCCGAGAGCAAGGTGATGCCCTTGCGGTTGGCGGCGAATCCCAGGGCCTGGTGGCCCCACTTGTAGAGACGTCCCAGGTTGGAGGCTCCGAGAGCTTCGCCGCCCAGCTTGCGCCAGTAGGTGGCGGCCTCACGCAGGCGGGGGTTGGAGGGGCGGAAGAAGTCGACCACGATGATGGGCTTGAGCGCCATATTGCTCTGGTAGACGTAGACGGCCAGAGGGACGCGCTCTCCCCGACGGGCAGCTTCCTGCACCTCAGGTTCGGTGAATGGATCGTAAGTCAGGTCGAAGGGATTGTCGATGCCCCACTCGACGGGCGGCTGCTCGGGAGCGATGGAGGGGTCGTAGTAGAGGATTCCGCCCAACGCCATGGGGACGCCCGAAGCCGTGTAGCGCTGGAGCTCCTCATAGCCCAGCCCGTACTCGTTGGCGTCGGAGGCCAAGCGGCAGGACGTCCCCCACAGGTGGTCCCGCATCTCGTTCTCGAAGCCGTGCACGAAGGACTGCTCGGCCTCGGGCAAGACCCAGCGTCCCAGCATGTGGCGGTTGGAGAGCAGGCGGAACTTGATCTCGTGGATGGCGTCGGGCGAGAGCGGCTCCCGATCAGGCGTGGTGCGGGCCACGTCTCCATACCATAGCAGTCCCACGTAGGTCTGCTGGAAATTGCGGTTCTGAGCGTCGTCGCGCCGCAGCAGCATTCCCCGATAGAGAAACTGTCCCAGAAAGGAAAAGTCGGCGATGGAGAGTCCTTGCTTGATGCCGTTGAGAACCAGCGAAACATTGGAGCGTTGATGGCCGTCGATGATTTCGTAGGTCGTGTCGGGGATGCGGATGTCACCTTTGTCCCAAGCGCGGTTAAAGGTCTCCAGCTTCTCGCGCAGATCGTTCAGTTGCCCTGAGGGTGAACGCTTGCGGGCCGTGAACCCGGGAATGGCGGCCCGAAACCAGCTCAAGGCTCCTGGCGTGTTCTGCCCCAGATTCCACACTGCCAGCCACTGGCCGTCGCCTTCCTCGCCGGAAAGCGAGCGGTCGACCAGAAACGCCACCAGCGGACGGAATTCCCACACGCCGTCCACTTGGCGCTCGGTTCCAACAGCACTCAGGACCACCTCTTCGCCCGCAAGCACCGGATACTCGATGCGGATGGGCACGTCGCGCACTGCCACCCGGGCCCGGCGTCCATGAGGATCAATGCGTTCCAGCGGGTGGGATGCTCCCCAGAATTCGGGTTCAGGCACGTCGCCGCCCCCGCCCCCTCCCGCCCAAGCCGGAGGGGCGGCCGCGGCCAGAGCCATCCAGAGCAGGAGGCCGCAAAGGGCCGGACGGGTCTTCGTTTCAAGAGCAGATGACAGATATTTCATGAGACTGTTCGCGTACATAGATACTCACAAATTCGCGACTTATTTTAACGACAGCGAGAGGGAATCCTTCTCTTCGGAGATGGCCTCGTCCGGTACGTCGGCTCCAGATTGCAGTTCCCGGCTGAGCTTCTCTCCGGCATCCTTTCCGGTGAAGCCGTGGAGGGTGAGCACCAGCAGTCCCACCGTCGCCCAAGAGAGCCCGCGCAGGCGGCGGGTGACGCCCAGCGTCAGCCCGGAGGCGCCCTCGCGTCCCATGAGCCGCAGAATCACCATGTTTCCGCCCTCGAAGGCGCCCAGATTGCCGGGGATGATGAATCCGCCGAAGTTGACCACCTTGGTCAGAGCCTCGACCACAAAGGCCTCCAAGAGCGTCACGTCGAGTCCCAAGAAACGCAGGACCAGGTAGACCTCCAGGACGCTGCAGGCGTGGCCGGTGAGGTTGAGCCCCACGGCCCAGGCAAAGTCGCCCGGCCGCCCACGGGCGAATCCGTAGATGGCCGCCTCCAACTGAAGAGCCCCTTCCCGCTTGTGGCGGGCCCAGCCGCGCAGCCGCGCAGACTTTTCCAACAGACGCAGGAACCCCGAGGCAAAGGGCACCTGACGGCGCACGGCCAGTAGTCCCAGCCCGAAAATGACCCCGAACACCGCCAGCACAAGGAAGCTGTAGCGCCGGGTGCTGTCGGGGAGAGCCACCACGGTGGGAGCCAGCAGCGTTCCCGAAATGATCACAAGGATGCCGGTGAAGGTGAAGAGGGAGCGGTCGAGCACTACCGAAGAGACGCGGAATAAGCGCGGAACCGCGGCCCGTCGGAGCATCACGGCGCGGGTGGCTTCTCCCACCACTTGTCCGGCGAAGGAGAGCATGGCCACCGCCTCGCCCGCCAAGCGCACACCGATCATCCAAAGGTAGCGGGGACGATGCTCGACAGGAAATGTGAATCTCCAAGCCCATGTCTTTACCAGATGCGAAACGCCCCCCAGAGCGATCACCCAGCCCAGTCCCCAGCCGACGTCGGCGATGCCGTCCCATAGCCGGCGCCAGCCGGTGCGGTAGATCAGCCAGGCGAAGAGGGCCAGCCCCAGGAGTCCCATAGCATAGCGCAATGCTTTCGGCCTTCGGGACAAGCGCTTCTCCCACGGAATCCTTGCAAGCGTTTTCGGTTCTTCAGTTTACGCGCCAACCGCCGTCGGGGACGCTCTGAGTCGCTGAAATCCAGTCTAACACAGCCCCCCGTTGATCCCGCAGCGCAAAATCAGGGCGTTGAAGAGGCCCTTGCCCAGGCCGGCTCCATTTGGTTTTCCTGACAACCCATTGGGGGATTCGACCCACCCCGGGGCGAGTTTCCGCCGCTGTCCGCCGACTTGGGATGGCACCGGGCGTGCTTGGTTTGAGAGCGGAGGGCATCATGTGGATGCAATCAAGAATCAACCGATCCATGGTCCCGGCCCTCGCCCTGCTCGCCATCGGTATGGTCGTCCTGATGGCGGGATGCCAAGAGCCGGTTTTCTTGCCTGAAGGCGACGGTCAAGCTGGACGCGAGGTCTTTGTCCGCCAAGGCTGCAACTACTGCCACGAGGTGGCCGGGGAAGACTTTGAGCCTTCCATCGAGCCGCCTGTTCCCTTCAGGCTGGCTGATCCCCGAAGTCCCAAGTCGCGGCAGTACCTGGCCGAATCGATCATCGCCCCTTCGCATCGTTTCGCCAAGCCGCCTCATGTCCCGATCGTGACCGATCCGCCGGTGATGGCTGATCGGCCCGAATACAAGGGCATCCGCCGCGAGGACGGCAAGTCGCGGATGATCAACTTCACTGAAGTGCTCCTAGTGCAAGAGTGGCTCGACTTGGTCACCTACCTGGACGAGCAGCAGCAAAAGGCCGCTCACTGAAGCCGACGCTATCGGCGCTTCCTATAGAGGCGGACCCGATGAAGGACGCAACCTGCCTCTCAGGGGAGGCGTCCAGCTTGCTGACTCTCATTCACCCACCCGCGGAGGCCCGCCCGGGCCCTCTGAACCAAGGGGCTTCTTATTTCTTGTGGAACTTGGCGGCCCAAAAGACCGTCTTGCTACAATAGTGGGGGCAAGAGCGCAGACCTCTCGCAGAAAAGGACTTATGAGCTACGACGTGATTGTAATCGGGGGAGGGCCGGCGGGCTCCACCACGGCGGCCTTGACTGCCGAAAAGGGCCATTCCACGCTCCTGCTGGAGCGCGACCCCCAACCCCGCTTCAAAATCGGCGAATCCCTGATGCCGGGAACCTACGACACCTTCGACAGGCTGGGCGTCCTGGACCAGCTCAAAGACAGCCGCTTCCAGCGCAAATACTCGGTCCAATTCGTCAGTCGCCAGGGCAAGACCTCCTCGCCCTTCTACTTCCGTGAAAACGAAGATCACGAACGCTCCGACACCTGGCAGGTGCTGCGCAGCGAGTTCGACCAGATGATGCTCGACAATGCCGCCGAGAAGGGCGCCGAAGTGCAGCGGGGAGTCAAGGTGCTGGACGTCCTGTTCGAGGACGGCAAAGCCGTGGGCGTCCAAGCCAAGATGGCCGACGGCGAAATCCGCGACATTCCGGCCCGGGTAGTGGTGGACGCCAGCGGACAAAGCGCTTTCTTGAGCCGCAAGCTGGGGACGCGGCGCTACGATCCTGAACTGAAGAAAGCCGCCGTCTACGCCCACTTCGAAAACGCCTACCGCGACGGCGGACGCGACGAGGGCGCCACCCTGGTCGTCCACACCGAAAACGAAGACTCCTGGTTTTGGTACATCCCCCTGCACGAAAACGTCGTCAGCGTCG
Organism: Acidobacteriota bacterium; assembly: GCA_035471925.1. Taxonomy (GTDB): domain Bacteria; phylum Acidobacteriota; class UBA6911; order RPQK01; family DATIPO01; genus JANQFM01. The sequence goes on along the minus strand of DATIPO010000206.1, from coordinate 6,020 downwards.
GCGTTGTGGGAGGTCTCGACTACCTCATCAAGAGCCGCGACAACGACATGGAGGCCGTCTTCCAGGAGGAACTCGACCGCTGCGACTTCATCAAAGAGCGGCTTCAGGACGCCAAGCAGCTCTTCCCCGCCCAGGCCACCAAGGAGTTTTCCTACCGCGCCGAGCAGATGGCCGGCGACGGATGGGTCTTGGTGGGCGACGCCTATGGTTTCCTCGACCCCATCTATTCCTCGGGCGTGTTTCTGGCCCTCAAGTCGGGCGAGTGCGCCGCCGACGCCATCCACCGGGCGCTTGAGTCCGGCGACCTCTCAGGCCAACGGCTGGGCGATTTCGGCGACGAATTCAATGACGCCATGGACGCCGTCAAGAAGCTGGTCTTCGCCTTCTACACCAAGGACTTCAGCTTCGCCAAGTTCCTGCGCAAGTATCCCCACAACCGGCAGTCTCTGATCGACCTGCTGGTGGGCAACATCTACGGCAAGGACTTCAGCCGCTTCTTCAAGGAACTCTCGACCATGTGCCCCTTGCCGGAGATCTCTCCCCAAAAGCGCGAAGCTGTTTCCACTTCATCATGAAATGAAATGATTTTCTAAACATCCTTCTAAGGATTTTCCTGATCCGCGAAACTATGCTGGGCTCTCACCGCCGATCACGGCGGAAGGCGGATCAGGCATCGCCGTCCCTAGCGAGATCTCCCACCTGCGGTGCTGATCCGCCTTTTCTTGATGTCGGTCGAGACGCAGGCGCGCCCAGGGCCGATCAATCGAGAGAGATGCGCATGATGGGGCGGGTGGGCGAGCGGCGGGCAACTTCTTGGAAACCCGCCGCCAGAAAAGCACTGGGAATGCCCGTCCAGGCGAAGGCGGCAGGGATCGGCTTGTCGCTCTTGGGCTCGACGGGATAGCCCTCCACGAGTTTGGCGCCTTGAGCGCGGGCATGCTCGACCGCCGCCCTCAGCATCTGGACCGAGAAGCCCTTGCGGCGACAGCCCCGCTCGATGAAGAGGCACGACACCGACCAACAGGGCCGATCATCGAGAGGCTTGAGGATGCGCGAACGGGCCAGGGAAGGATAGTCCTCACGAGGCGCCAGCGAGCACCAGGCCACCGGACGTCCTTGCAGGTAGCCCAAGAGTCCGGGCACCGTGCCCGAATCGACAAGGTCCTTCATGGCCTGGCGGTTTCCTTCGTACTTTTGCGCCTGGAATTGCTTGCGCGTCAAGCGCCAGTACATGCACCAGCAACCTGCGCAGGCTCCGCGCTGGCCGAACAAGTCTTCGAAATCATCCCATCGCTCAGGAGTCAGCCGCCGCGTTTCCAGAGTGGGCTTCATGCCTTTGCTTCTCCTGGACTGCCCGCTCATCCCGCGGCGTTGGCGGCCTGGGCAGGCTCCAGTTCGGTACCGGCACCAGCCACCTTGCGGCGCAGCAGATCGGTTAGGTGGTTTAAGGGCAGATCCCGGCGGCGGCTGCGCAGGACGGCAGCCGACCATGTTCGGAAGATGCCCTGCCGTCCCAGGCGGACGGCGCGCAGTTGGCCGCTCTCCAGCTTGGGCGAAACCACCCAGCCGGCCAGCACGGTGATGCCCAACCCCGCCTTGACGGCCTCCACAACAGCTTCGGTCAAGCGCAACTGTGAGACCTGGCGGGGCTGCACCCCGGCAGGAGTCAGCATCTTCTGAAAGATGACGCTGCCTTCAGGATCGCTGTGCAAGATCAGATGACGGTCGGAGAAGTCCTCTGGGCTGAGGAACTCCTTGTCGGCCAGCGGGTCGCCCTTGGGCACGACAGCCATAACCTCGTCGCGGAAGAGCGGTATCTCCTGCACGTCGTCACGCCCCACCGGAAGGTGGACGATGGCCAAGTCGACCTCTTCGTCCAGCAGGGCCTCCACCGCCCCATCGGTGGCCTCGGGAACGATGCGCAACTCGTAGCCGGGAACATCCTCCATGAAGTCCTGCATGACGGCGGGAAGCCAAGCGTAGCAGGTGTAGCACTGGGTGCACAGCCGCAGCACGCCCGCTCCGGCGATCTTGGAGGAGCGCAGCAGCTCCTGCTCGGCCTGACGGATTTGCTCCAGCACCGGACCGGCCAGCTTGAGCACCCGGCGTCCGTGGACGGTGGGACGCATCTTGCCCTTGCCCCGCTGGAAGAGGGGCAAGTCGAGCCGGTCTTCCAAGTCGCGCAAGGCGTGGCTGACGGCGGACTGGGTCAGGTTGAGGCGTCGGGCGGCTGCACTCACCGTCCCTTCGCGGCTGATGGCCTCGACCATGCGCAGATGGCGGACTTCTAAAATCATCGTGCTTCACGTTATGAGCCAATCTCATGGATGTCAAGAAATAAATGAATTTTACTTTTATCCTGGAGCCTTCTATGCTGGTTTTCTTGGAGCGGACGCGGGCTGAAGTCCCCGACGACGCTGTTGGTTGCCCGCGTCTAGCTCCGCCACCAGGGAATCACCGCTCGCAAACGCATCGGAAAGGACTCTGCATGTTGAATGGAATCGCCAGCGACTTACGGGCTTCACTGCGCAGCCTGAGCCAGTCCCCCAGCTTCACGGTTTTCGCGGGCTTATGCCTGGCTTTGGGAATCGGGGCGGCAGCCAGCGTTTTCACCGTCTTCGACGCCTTCGTACTGCGTCCGCTGCCATTCGAGCGTCCCGAACGGCTGGCCGGCATCTGGCTGACCATCGAGTCTTCGGACCTGCAGTACTTCCTCAAGGGCTCCTACCTCGACGAATTGGAGCGCCAGTCCACGCTGCTGGAGGTCGCGGCGGCCCAGCCTTTGGATCTCAATGTCAGTCGCGATGGCGGAGAGATCCGCAAGGTTCAGGGTGCCTATGCCAGCGCTCCCTTCTTTCAGGTCCTGGGCGTGCGTGCGTTGCGGGGGCGCTTTTTCACCGCTCAGGACGAGCAGCGCGAAGCCAGCGTCTGCTTGATTTCGGAGGAGCTGTGGCGGAGCCAGTGGGGAGGCCGGGAAGACGTCATCGGCCGCACCTTGAGCCTCAGCGGACGCGAATATGAAGTCACCGGCATCGTCCCGGCCAATCGCGCCTATCCCAGCGGTACCGAAATCTACATCCCGATGACCCGGGAGGTCCGCGAAGGACGCCTGGGAATGTTCGGCATCGGACGCCTTCGACCCGGCGCCACCTACCAGCAAGCCCGCCAGGAGTTGCAGGCCGTGGCCCAGTACATGCGCGAGAAGGATCCCCAGGCCAACCGCGAGCGGGGCCTTGAACTGGAACCTCTGGGCGACAACTTGAGCGAGGATGTCCGGCCCACCCTCTACGCGCTGTTGGGAGGCGTCGGCTTTCTGCTGGCTATCGCCTGCGCCAACGTGGCCAGCCTGATGCTGGTGCGCGTCCGCCGTCAGCGGCCCGAAATCGTGCTTCGCGCGGCCCTGGGCGCGTCGCGGACCCGCATCCTGCGACGCCTGCTGGTGGAAAACGCCATCCTGACGCTGGGGGCGGCCACCACCGGAGTGGCTCTGGCCTATGCCGCGGTCCCGCTGGCCATGACCCTCAGCCCCGTCCCGCTTCCCGACTTCAAGTCGGTCAGCGTGGACGTCCGGGTGCTGGCCTTCTCGGCGGCGGTGACCATCCTGGCCCTGCTGCTCTCCTCGCTGGCGCCCGCCTATTCGGCCGCTTCGGGAAATGCCGCCGACTCGCTGCGCCAGATGGACCGCGGCAGTTCAGGCGGATTGCGCCGCCACCACAAGCTGCTGCTCACACTGGACGGCGCCCTGGCCCTGCTGCTGATTACGGGAGCCGGATTAGCAACCCGCAATTTGACTGCTTTGCAGAGCACCTCGCCGGGATTCGATCCGTCCAACCTGGTGCAGATCCGTGTGACCGCCTCAGAGAGCTGGGCCGCCACCCACCAAAGACGCGTGGAGTTCGTGCGCCAAGTCGAGGAGAGCCTGGCCGCGCTTCCCGCCGTGGAGGAGGCCGGAGCCACCCATGCCAACCCCTTCAGCGATCCCGTGTACTACATGACCTTTGTGCTGCGCGACAAACCTCCCGAGCGGGAAGGCGAGGGCGAATTGGCCATCTTCCAAATCGTGACGCCCGGTTATCTCGAGGCCCTCAAGGTCCCCCTGCTGCGGGGACGCATGATCAACGCCGCCGACAGAGATGACTCCCAGGCCGTTGTCGTGGTTACCGAATCGCTGGCCAAGCTCCACTGGCCGGGAGAGAGTCCATTGGGCAAACAGATGAAGCCGCTGCGCGCATCCGACGACAGTTGGTGGACCGTCGTGGGTGTGACGGCCGACCTGCGCGACCGTGGACTGGGCCAACCCGAAGGGCCCTCCTTCTTTGTTCCCCACAGCCAGTTCGTCCGCAGCTACGCCGCCAGCATGAACCTCGTGCTGCGCCTTCGCGAGGGAGGCGGCCAGTCCATCGGAGAGTCGGCCCGCCAAGCCGTCCGCTCGGTCGACCCGCAGGCCGTGATCTACGAAATGCAAAGCATGGAGGACATTCTCAGCGAGACGCTTTCCCGCGAACGCTTCAGCGCCATCTTATCGGCTCTATTCGCGGCCTTGGCCCTGATTTTGGCCGCCGCCGGCATCTACGGCGTGGTCTCCTACGGAGTGGTTCAGCGGCGTCCCGAGATGGGCATCCGGCTGACCTTCGGCGCCCGCGCCGCCGACCTACGCCGAATGGTGGTCAAAGACGCCATGTTGCCTCTGCTGCTGGGCCTGGGTTTGGGAGCAGCCGTCTCCATCCTCCTCAGCGGACTCCTGGAGGAGCAGTTGCAGGCCGTCGGCGCGCGCGACCCGCTGACGCTGATCCTAGCCGCCGCCATCTTGGCCGGCGTGTCCCTGCTGGCCAGCTACCTCCCCGCCCGCCGGACCTCCCGGCTGGACCCCATGACCACCCTGCGGGGCCACTAGGTGGCCAGCAAGTTCACACACAAGTCAATTTCAGCGACCAAGACCGGTTGCTTCTCTGCTCTCGGCGGTATGAGGCAGCTCGCTACTGCCAGGCGTCAAGAGTTCTGAGCCATGCTGCGTCGTACTGAATTCGGATTAACCTCGGTTACCCAGGGTTGCGCCCCGGGCGGGCGAATGCCCCTCCTTGGGGATTCTCTCGAACTTCGCATATCGCACCTCGAACTTGGCAAAACTCTGGTTCAAGGGTTTTGACGCGCCGCACTCGGAAGGCTCCTGGGGGACCAGATAGGAACAGTTCTTCATAGGCCCGAGCCCGGTTCACCGGAGGCGTTTCAAGAGCTTCATCAAATCGAAGCCGATCGGGCTCCAGCCCTCCTCCCCGGCCGAATTGAGAAGAACCACAACAAGGTCTTCCCTGACTGGCTCGAATGCAATGAGGGCCCCGAAACCGAAGTCGTTGAGACCCGTGTAGATCTGCGTATCCCCAGTTTTGGGAAAGACTTCTTGCAACGACTGCGAACTGAGGATCTTGCCCTCGGCCAGGCCCCGGAACCATTTAAAGAGCTCACGGGTGGACGAAACCAGGCAGCCCCCTCCCATGCAGGCCCAGGAGATCTCAGGCCAGTAGGCGGGAGAGTTGACTTCGCCATAGGTCAAGGCTTCATACCCTACTGCCATGGAATCCGGCTCCCACTGGCGCAACTGATAGAAGCCTGTCCGACGCAGTCCTGCGGGCTCAAGGAGGTAGCGGTCGAGAAAGGCGGGATAGCTGAGACCGGAAGTCTCTTCGATGATGGCGGCCAAGACTGCGTAGCCGGAGTTGGAATAACCCTTACCCCGGCCAGGCTGAAAGCGGAGGGGCTGCTTCCAGATCCGCTCCAGGGCCTGCTCCCGCGTCATCGGCTCGAAGTCGCCGCTTCGGTCATGGTATTCGTGCAAGCCCGAGCGCATGTCCAGAAGCTGGGAGACGGTGATGGCGGCCTTGTCCTGGGGCACCTCGGGAAAGAAGCGGACGAGGCGGTCGCTAAGCTGCAGCCGGCCTTGCTCGCGCAGTTTCTGGATGGCCACCCGGGTGAAGACCTTGCCGATGGATCCCACGTCAAAGAGTGTCTCTGGAGTAGTGGCA
>DATIPO010000205.1:0-12370 GCA_035471925.1 Acidobacteriota bacterium | reverse complement strand
AGCCGGAAAGCCGCCCGCGATTGGCTTGAAGACGGGCGGCCGACACGGTTGAGGCGGGGAGGCTGGCCTGTTAGAATATGAAACTCGGTTTCAGGGATCATAAGTATGAGAAACTTTTTCTCTGCCACGGCGCGGATGGTCGGCTTTCTGGCGGGCTTGGCTGCCTTGGTGCTGCTGTGTGCGGGAACCTCGGCCTTGGCCCAGGACTTCCAGGCCCAGGAGGAGAAAGTCGATTACTACCAGCGCTGGTTGAGGGAGGACGTCGCCTACATCATCACCGAGGAAGAGCGCGAGGTTTTCGAGGAGTTGAGCACCGCCGAAGAGAAGGACGCCTTCATCGAGCAGTTCTGGAGAAGGCGGGATAAGACGCCTGGCTCGGGAGCCAACGAGACCCGCCAAGAGCATTATCGGCGCATCGCCTATGCCAACGAACACTTCAAGTCGGGCATCGACGGATGGGCCACCGACCGGGGGCGCATCTACATCGTTCTCGGACCTCCCGATTCCATCGAGCGCCATCCCACGGGAGGCCGCTACGCGCGTCCTCTGAAGGAGGGCGGCGGAACCACCACTGCCTTGCCCTACGAAGTGTGGACCTACAACTACGTCGAGCACTTGGGCCGGGCCGCCCAAATCGAATTCGTCGACCCGCTGAGTACCGGGGAATACCGCATCGCGCTGCATGATTCAGAGAAGGACGCACTGCTCTACGTAGGCGGCCAGGGACAGACTTTGGGCGAGCAGGTGGGACTGACCACCCGCGCCGGACGGATCCGAAACGCCCAACACATGCGGGGTCTGGGCTTGGAGGGTGATTCACCTCTCAGGGAGGGCGATAATCCTTTTGAACGGCTGCAGAGCTACTTTGATCTGCGGCGGCCTCCACAATTCCGTTTCCCTGACCTCCAGGCGCACACCGAAGTCAGAGTCAGCTACCAGAGTTTTCCCCTCCAGCTTCAGGTGCATCGGATGTGGATGACGCCCGATCGCGTCTTGGCGGCCGCCAGTCTCCACCTTCCCGCCAGCCAGGTGCGTTTTCAGAGGTCCGGGCTGTGGCAGGCCGAAATCGATCTTTATGGGGAGGTGGAAACCCTGGGCGGGCGCATCGACTACCAATTCGAGGACCGCCTGCTGGCCCATTCAGTCGACGCCGAGGGCGACCTCGTCTATCAAAAAAAAATCCCCCTGGAGCCGGGACGCTACAAGCTGACCCTGGTGGCCCGCGATGCTCATAGCGGCAAACTGGCCACCGCGCAGACCTCGATCAGGGTTCCTGAGGCGCCCGACTCGCTGTGGATGAGCGACGTGGTGCTGGCATCACAAATGCGGCCTATGCCTGGGGAGACCGGCCTGAGCGAGGCCTTCGCCACGCGCATGGGACTGAAGGTCTATCCCCAGGCCCGCTCGCGCTTCCCTCGCGGCTCGCGCATGGCCTTCGCATTCGAGGTCTATGGTTTTGCAGCCGATTCATCGAGCGGCAAACCCGACGTGGACTGGAGCTATGCTCTGGCCGGTGAAGACGTTTCCTGGCAGGAGGCCGCGATGCATCAGCAGCGGAATCTGGGACTGCGGCGCGATGCTCTCACCGCGGCCTTTTTCGTCACCACAGCCGACCTCGAGCCGGGACGTTATCAACTCCTCATCGAGGTCCGCGACCGCATCTCCGGCCAGTCGGTCCGCAGCCGTGAGCCTTTTCAAGTCGTGGAAGTGCCTTCTGCCGGAGCCATCCAAGGCCGGTGAAGCCGCGGTTTTTCCAGGCGCGGGCTGAGGATTGCCGTTCGCAGTGGCGCTTCGACGGGGCTCATGTTATAGGGATTTGGGGGTCGCCGAGAGGGGGAAAGGAGTGTGACAGGTTGACTTCCGACTGTGCCGCGCGACCGGGCCCCGGCGAACCGTCTGGAGGCCCGCGGCCGCGCTGCCTCGCGACGACACCCCATGCGAAATGTGCTCTACAGAGACGGATTGGCGTCCTGATGCTCTTTCTTGCCTTTCTGGCGCCGCTATCGGCTGCATCGCCCTGGACGATGACCCGCTTGGACCTTCGGGTGCGGCTTGAGCCCTCCCAGCACCGTCTCTATGCCCAGGCGCACATGGTGCTGCGACGGACGGGACAGGAGCCGACCGATCGGCTGAAGCTGGCTTTTGCACGACCTCACGGAGAGTTTGTGGGAGTTACATCGTCGACCGGAGCCGCCGCCCTCTCTGCCGACAAGCAGCGGTTGGAGATTCGGATTCCGCGGCCGACCGCGCCCGGCAGCGAAGTCGAGGTCGAATTCACCTTCCGCAGTCTTCCCCGCAGTCTCCCGGTGCCCGACAGCTTCGCGGTTTCCGACCAGTCGGTGGTGGCCAATGCCGGGGACAGATGGTATCCCTTTCCAGAGGACGGCTCGTTCGAAGCCCCAGGAAGGCTTGAGGTCGAGATGCCCCGGCATTGGAAGGCCGTGGCGACGGGTCAAGCGGCGGAGCCGGTCGCCGAGCCGCAGCAAAGGGGACGCAAAGTCCTTGCCTGGAAAGTGACCCGGCCTGCCGGCCGTTCCTTTGCGGCGGGGCCCTTCTCCTGGCGGCGCCTGCAAAGAGGCGGTCTGACGATCGAACTCTTCTACCCTCCAGAGGAGGTGGCCGATCCGTCGGACACGGTTGCTTCGATGGCCGTCATGTTGATGCCCCTGGAGAAGCGCTTCGGCAGCTTTCCTTGGAACCCCTTCCAGGTGGTCTTGCTGCCCGCCTCGACGACCTCGCTGGGCGGAGCGCCGGCGGAGCAGATGTTCGCCGCAAGCGCCGGCGCCCTGAAGGCGCCCAAGATCTTCGAACTGGTTTTCGCGCACGAGTCGGCTCATGCCTGGTGGTGGTTCCAGGTGAGACCCGAGGAGGATGCGCCTCTCTTGCTCAGTGAAAGCTTGGCCCAGTACGGCTACGTGATCAGCCTGGAAGAGCGGGCGGGAAAGGCCGCTGCGCTGTCCTTTCTCAATGACGGCCTGCCAGGATTGCGCTTCGCGTCAGCTCGCGGCTACGCCGAGATGTGGAAGCAAGGCCGAGACCGACCCCTGGCCGAGGTGGCCGGCGGAACTCCCGGTGACGACAACTTCAGGCTGGCTTGGATCAAGGGAGCCTGGTTCCTGCACATGCTGCGTGACTTTGTCGGCGACCAGGCCTTCTTTCAGGCTCTGGGGAGGATCCTGGAGGAGTTTCAAGATCGAAAACTGACCTTGGAGGACTTTCAGCGCCATTTCCAGCTTGCCAGCCAGGACAGAGCCGTTCTGAACCGTTTTTGGGATCAGTGGCTTCGACGCCGAGGCATGCCTGTCCTCCAAGCCGACTGGAACCCCGAACCGCGGGAGGGAGCAGGGTGTTCAGCGGTCATCCGCCAAGAGGCCGATCCCTACCTGCTTGATTTGGAAATCGAGATTCGGTCCGCTTCCGGCAGCCGGATTACTGAGCGTCGGATCGGAGATCGGTCGGGGGAAATCACCTTTTCCTGTCCTGCCGAACCGTTCGAGATCCGCCTCGACCCCAGAGGACGGCTCTTGATATGGAGGCCAGAGTGGGGTCCGGCTCCCCTGGGCAACGCCCGCTAGCCCGATCGGCGCCCAACACGGTTGTCTCCAGCCTGACCGAGGCCGTGCTGTTGCGTTGGCGGGCTCAGTGAGTGATGCTCTTCCACTTGCGCCGAAGTTGTTCTTCGTAGACGACCAGCACCAAGCCCAGCAGGGTCACGGTCAAGCCCAAGATCATGACCAGGGTGATGGATTCGCCCAAAAGCAGCGCTGAGGAAACCACCCCGAAGACCGGCGTCAGGTAAAGCGAGACGGAGGTGCGGCTAGCTTCCAGTCGGGAGAGTACCCAGGTGAATCCGATGGCGGCCAGGGCCCACACGCTGCCGATCTTCAAAAAGGCCGGCCAGACCGTCCAGGAGTAGCTCCCCGCCTTAAACAGAAAATTAGGATCTTCCTGGTAGGCGAAGGGGATGACCGTGAGCAGGGCGATGGAGAAGACGTAAGCGTTGACGCGCAGGTAGCTGAGTTTGGCCAGCAGCAGCTTGGTCAGGATCACGCCCAGCGCGAAGCCGGCGCAGGAGAGCAGAATCAAGAGGTTTCCCAGCAGGTAGGCGTTGTCCATGAGCGCCGTGTCGCGCCACTGGATGTCGGAGATGAGGACCGTCCCCAGCAAAGCCAAAGCCAGTCCCAGGACCCGGTTGGCGCGCAGACGCTCGTTCAGTAGCAGCGCCGCCAGAAGCGATGCGAAGACCGGCACGGTGAGGAAGAGAACTGAAAGATTGGCGGCCAGCGTCATGGTGAGGCCGGTGTTCATGATGACGCTGGAGATGGTTTGAGCAAGGACTCCTGCAATCAGCAGCAGCAGGACCATTTTCCCACGGCTCATGGATTCGTTTCGCCGCAGGGGAGGAGCCTTGTCGAGAAACGCGGCCGGAACGAAGACCAAGACGGCGAAGACCCAGCGCCAGAACAACAAGACCGCCGGTGTCACTTCCTCCAGCACGGCCTTGGTGATGGGAAAGTCGAGGGCGAAATTGACGTTGATGAGAATCAGCAGCAGGAAGACCCAGCGCGACTCTCCCGAGCCGGACGACTCAGACATGGGCTCCACCGGGGGGAGGAGGTCCTAACGAGAGAAGTGTCCCCTTCGGGATGAAGCCGCCGAAAGCAGGGCGGCGGGCGAAATGTCGCCGCCCCCTTGCGGCATCCCCCCATTGCCCGGAAGCGGGCTGCCCCATCCCGAAGAGGCTCTCCCCGGCAAGCCGGTCGGCTCGCGGGGAACTTGGATTGCGGTCAGCTTCGGCCTTCATAGACAGCGTCTCTTAGAAGATCAATTTGAGTCCGAACTGGATCTCCCGGGCGCTGCCCGCTGAGAGCACCTCGCCGAAGGTGGCGTTTTGCAGCACCGGGTCGGGAAGATTGAAGTTGGGACGATTGAGCAGGTTGAAGAACTCGGCCCGGAACTGCAGATCGACGTCTTCGCTGATGAAGATCTGCTTGAAGAGCGAGAAATCGACATTCTGGGTCCCCGGACCCGTAATGATGCCGCGGCCGGCATCGCCCAGCATGGCGTCGGGCTGCGGGCCGAAGGCCGCGGTGTCGAACCAGCGTTCGGGCGTCCGCTGATCGCTGGGCAGATTGCCGTCGGCCAGACGGTCGGGCCGCGAATTCCCCAGCAGTCCTGTACGGCTGGGGTCTCCGGCCTGAAGAACGGTGAGAGGATAGCCGGAGGTGAAAGACACGATGCCGTTGATTTGCCAGCCTCCCAACAACTGGTCGGCCAGTCGGCCCATGTCCGATCCGAAGCGGCGTCCTTGGCCGAAAGGCAGATCGTAGCTGTAGCTGAAGACGAAGCGGTTGCGGGTGTCGAAGGCTGCCAGTCCGCGCTCCAAGTCGGGACGCTCGCGGAATGTCATGATGCCCTGGCCATTGTTGCCTCCCACGGTGGACAGCATGTCGATGGCCTTGGAGACAGTGTAGGCGGCAATGAAGGAAAGACCCCCTGAGAAACGCTTTTCAAGCTTGAATTGGCCCGAGTGGTAGCTGGAGGTGCCGTCGCGCGTGGCCAACAGGGCGGATCCGAAATTGGGAAAGGGCCGCCGCTCTTGCACCGATGACTGGTCCTCGGGTCCTGCCGGAAGTGCCGCCTGATTGGGATCGCGGCGCAGGTTGAGCTTGCGTCCCAGGGTCCCGGCATAGGAAACGTCCAACAGCAAGTTTCGAGCCACTTCGTGCTGAATGCTGAGTCCGAACTGATGCAGGTAGGGCCGCCTGGCAAAACGCGAATGGGTGAAGAACCCCGGAACTGCCGCCTCCAAGGGAGGGAAGAGCTGGTCCAGCACGAGAGTGGGCTCGACGACCCCTCCGAAGATGGTTTGCAGCACATTGAAGGGCGGCGCATTGCGTCCGTGCTCCAGTTCGTTGACTTCGATGCGCGTGTAATAGACTCCGTATCCGGCCCGGATGGCGGTCTTGTTGTTGCCGAAGGGCCGGTAGGCCAGACCAATGCGGGGCGCGAAATTGTTGCGGTCGGGCAGGGAAATCTGGTTGGTCTCCTCTGTAGCCACCACGATTTCCCCTCGCTGGAAATCGAAGAAGGTGAAAGCGGCGTCGTCGACCGAAAAGGGCGTGTTGTATTCGTAGCGCAGGCCCAGGTTCAGGGTGAGGTTGTCGCTGACGTCCCAATCATCCTGGATGAAGTAGTTGTGGTAGGTGGAACGGAAAAAGGCGGGAGCCAGCCCCGTGGCGCCCTGAACCGCGATGGGGAACCCCAGGAGCAGATCGGCGATCTGATTTCCGCCGTCTCCGACCAAGAGCCGGCTGCTGAAGAAACCGTTGAAGGCCAGCAGGCCCCGAGAGGAGAGATCGGTGACCTGCTGGACCTGGTTATGGTTGATCTCGAAGCCCATTTTCAGGTTGTGGTCTCCCTTGCTCCAAATCACCGTGTCCGCCACCTGGTAGGTGTTGTTGAGCGAATTGATGGGTGCTGACGTCGTGGGTCCGAAACCGGAGAGGCCTCCAGCCAGGAAGAGCATGGAAGGCAGCCCGAAGGAAGGGGGAGCAGGATTGAGCGTCTGCCAACCCAGGGTGTTGACGAAGTTTTCTTCGCCCGCGCCTTCTTGGGAGAAGTTCAGGCGGGTCCGGTTGAAGCCCACACGGGCCTCGTTGAGGAGGCTGGGGGAAAAAGTGTGGGTGTGCTGGATGACCGCGTTGTGCCCCCGCAGAGGAAACTCATTGCCGAAAAGGGGCGCGATGGAAGGTTGAGTGACCTCTGAGTCCATCAGAGAATAGCGGCCGAAGATGCGGCTGTCCTGGTTGAAGACGTGGTCGATCTTGAGGTTGAACTGGTCGAAGTCGTTGCGGGCCGAAGGAGAAACGATCAGGTTGATGCCCGGCGGCGCTACGCCCGGCACATTGGGAGCCGGGAAGAACTGAGCCAAAGTCGCCGCCACCGGATTGATGCGGTCGGGGGGGATGACGTTGCCCGGAAACTGCATTCGCGAAAGCCCCAAGGGCGCGTTGGGGTCGGGAGCTGTGGTGGCCGGGTCGTAGATGGGACCCAGCCCGGAGAAATCACCCGAGAGCATGGCGGGAGTGGGCACGGTGGCCTGCAGCGTGTTCTCGCGGCGGGTGCGGAGACCCTCGTAGTTGACGAAGAAAAAAGTGCGCTCAGGCACGATCGGCCCGCCTAGGGTGAATCCGAATTGGTTGCGCTTGAAGGGCAGTGCGTCCTCTGTATCGTCCTGCCATTGGCGTGCGTCCAGCACGTTGTTGCGCAGAAACTCGTAGGCCGTGCCGTGGAAGTCGTTTCCGCCGGACTTGATGGCGATGTTGACGATCGAGTTGCCTTGCCCGTCCTCGGCCCCGAAAAAGGTGTGCTGGACCTTGAATTCTTGGATGGCGTCCACTGAAGGCGTGATGCCCACGCCCCCCCACTTGGCACTGTTGTTAGGGACGCCGTCGATTAGAAAGATGTTCTGTCCCTCCCGTCCGCCGGCGATATTGGCGCTCTGGTCGCTGCGTCCGGTGAAGAGGTTGGTCATTGAGAAGCTGACGGTGGAATCGGAGAGCGGCGTGGCACCCGTTGAGAGAGTCGCCAACTGCACGAAATTGCGACCATTCAAGGGAAGGTCATTGATGCGCTGGGTGTCGAAGACCTGGCCAACAGCGGCTGTCTCCGATTGCACCAGCACCGAGTTCCCGACAACCGAAACCTCTTCCGAGATGCTGCCCACCGGCATTTCGATGTCGCTGCGCAAAACTTGGTCGATCTGCACGATCAGACCTTCTACCCGGGTTGTTTGAAACCCCTCCAAGCGGGCCACGACCGTATACACGCCGGGCTGGAGGGCCGCCACGTGATAGCGTCCCTCGTCACTGCTCACCGCCGGTCTGCGGTTGCCGGTGGATTCGTTGATGGCCGTGATCTCCACTCCCGGCAAAACCGCTCCGCTGCTGTCGGTCACAGTTCCCGTGATAGATCCGGTGGTGGCCTGGGCCATCAACAAGTTGGGCGCCGCTGCCAGGAGTCCCAGCCCGCAGCACAGTAGTCCGATCCAACACCGCCACAGCAATCGTTTCATCATTCGCTCACTCCACAGGCCGCAGCCAGGCACGTACCCAGCCCCAGCGGGCTCGCCTGTGCGGCCGTTTTCGTTCGCCTTGTCTTGGTCCAACTCTTTGGGGGGAGCGCTCCCGGGGACAACTGCTCCAGTCGGAGCCGCCCGGGGGTGCGGTCTGAGGGCTGCGAACGTTTGATTCAAGATACCTCCTGAAACTTTGTTTCATCATCCTAGCGTGCTAGGGAACCAAATGTCAAACAGGAAATGTCCGTATTCTTTCGCTTTGGAGCGATTCTGGAGCCGCTTCTGCTTGGTCCGGCTCAAGGTCGATTCGGTGGCTAAGAGGATCATGAAACTGAGTTGCGTTTGATGAGCGAGCAGGCCTTGCTGCGGCGGGTTGTCTAACAACCTAGGTCATCTGATTGCGGGCGGCGGCCAGGACCCGCCGGGCATAGACTCGAGCCATCTGAGCACGATAGGGCCCTGAGGCGAAGGAATCGTTGAGAGGTTCGGGGACTTGCAGATGCTCTTCCACGGCCCTTTTGATCTCTTCGTCACTCAGCCGGCTGCCCGTCAGGACCTCAGCCACTCGCCCGGCCGCAAAGGGAACGGCGCTCACCCCGTTGAAGGCGAGATTCAAGCGCCGGCACTCTCCGTCGGGTCCTAACCGAAGGGAGCAGGCTGCGCCGCAGACGGCATAGCCTGAGGCGGGATGCTCGAATTTCAAGTAGCAGTTTCCCCACTCGGGACGTTTCCCCATTTCTACCGCGGCCAGGATCTCGCCCTCCTGCATGGCCGTTGTGAACAGGTCGAGGAAGAATTCACTGGCCGGGATGCTTCGCTTGCCGCCAGGGCCGGCCAAGTGAATCCGTGCTTCCAAGGCCAGCATCACGCCAGGCAGATCGGAGGCCGGATCGGCGTGGGCCAGATTGCCTCCGATGGTCCCCTTGTTGCGGACCTGGGGATCGCCGATCTGAGCGGCTGCTTGCTGGAGGAGGGCGCAGTTCGCATCAATCAGAGGATCGCTGCTCAGCCGGGCGTGAGTCACCAGGGCGCCCACGCGGATGGCGTCGCCGGCATCCTCCACCGAGGCGAGTTCCTCGATGGATCCGATGTCGATCAAGCAGTCCGGCTGAGCCAAACGCTGTTTCATGACTGGAATCAGACTGTGTCCGCCGGCCAGGTACTTGGCGTCCTGGCAGCTCTCAAAGAGGCGCAGAGCTTCTTGCAGGGTCTCCGCCCGGCGGTATTGGAATGAGGTGGGAAACATGGTCTTGTGTTCACTCCCCGCCGTGGATGGCCTTCCACACCTTTTCGGGCGTGAAAGGAGTGTCCAGATGGCGGATGTCGTAGGGTTTCAGCCCGTCGATAACGGCGTTGGCCACGGCCGCCGAGGAGGCAATGGTTCCAGCCTCGCCTACTCCCTTGACTCCCAGGGGATTGTGGGGACAAGGGGTGACCGTGCGGTCGAGTTCAAACGAGGGCAGGTGATGGCTGCGGGGCAGGGCGTAATCGAGCAGCGACGCGCTCAAAAGCTGTCCTCCCTGGTCGTACACGGCGTTCTCGTAGAGCGCCTGCCCGATGCCTTGGGCGATGCCTCCATGGAGCTGTCCGTCCACGATGAGCGGGTTGATGACCTGTCCCACGTCGTCGACTGCCAAATAGCGGACCACTTTGACCTCTCCGGTGTCGGGATCAATCTCCACCACGGCAAGGTGGGCGCCGAAGGGAAACGTGAAGTTCTCGGGATCATAAAAGGTGGTGGCGCGCAGGCCGGGCTCAAGGCCTTCGGGCAGGTTGTGGGCCATGTGGGCGGCCCCGGCTATGGCGGCCAGCGGCTGAGCGGAATCAGGCGAGCCGCGCACCATGAAGTTGCCGTCGCGGAATTCCACGTCTTGCACGGCGGCTTCCATCAGGTGGGCGGCAATCTTGCGTCCCTTCTCGATGATTTTGCCGGTGCTGGCTGCCAGGGCGCTGCCCCCCACGGCGGCGCTGCGGCTGCCGTATGTGCCCCATCCGAAGGGCACTTGGTCAGTGTCGCTGTGGACGACCTCCACTTGGGAGATATCCACTCCCAGACGGTCGGAGACGATCTGGGCAAAGGAGGTTTCGTGCCCTTGACCGTGAGGGGAGGAGCCGGTGTAGACGCTCACCGAGCCGCTGGGATGGACGCGGACTTCGCCGCTTTCCCATTGACCGGCCTGGGCGCCCAGCGACCCAACCACCGACGATGGGGCCAGTCCGCAGGCCTCGACGTAAGTCGAGAGGCCCACTCCCAGCAGTTTGCCATCCTGGCGACGGCGCTCCTGTTGCTGGCGGAGGTCCCGGTAGTCGGCCATTTCCAGCACCCGGTCGAGGGCGCCTTGGTAGTTGCCGCTGTCGTATTCCAGGTTGAGCGGCGTAGCGTAGGGGAAGCTCTCGGGCGGGATGAAGTTGCGGCGGCGCACTTCCGCCGGGTCCAGCCCGCACTCCTGGGCCGCCAGATCCATGACCCGTTCGATGAGCAGGGTGGCTTCGGGACGCCCCGCTCCCCGGTAGGCGTCTACGGGGACGGTGTTGGTGAAGACTCCGATGACATTGCAATGCACCGCCGGGACGGCGTAGGCTCCGCACAGCAATGGACCGTGCATGTAGGTGGGCACGGCGGTGGAAAAGGTCGAAAGGTAGGCGCCCAAGTTGGCATACGTCTTGACCCGCAAACCCAACAGGCGCCCCTGGTCATCGAGGGCCGCCTGGGCGGTGGTGTGATGATCACGCCCTTGAGTGTCGGTGAGAAAAGACTCCGATCGGGTCGCCGTCCACTTGACGGGACGCTCCAGTTGCATGGAACACCATGCCGCCAGGGCTTCCTCGGGGTAGTGGGGGATCTTGCTGCCGAAGCCTCCCCCCACTTCGGGAGCGATGACCCGAATCTTGTGTTCAGGCAGGCCCAGCGAAGCCGTCGATAGCAGCAGCCGGTGCACGTGGGGATTCTGGCTGGTCATGTAGAGGGTCAATTTCTCCCGCGAAGCATCGTAATCGGCGAGGGCGGCGCGGGGTTCCACGGCAAAGGCGACCAGACGGTTGTTGCGCAGCTTCAAGTCGACGCGCCGCGTAGCCTTGTTGAAGGCATCGTCTACGGCCTGGCTGTCACCCAGCTCCCAGTCGAAGGCGATGTTGCCCTGGGCTTCTTGGTGCAGTTGGGGGGCGTCCTGAGCCAGGGCTTGGGCGGGTTCGGTGACGGCCGGAAGCATTTCGCAGTCGACCCAAACCTGCTCGGCGGCGTCGCGCGCCAAGTAGGGATCCTCAGCCACCACCACGGCGACCGCGTCGCCCCCGTAGCGCACCTTGTCAGAAGCCAGGAGGCGGTGGGGAGGCGTCTTCAGCCCCGGTAGCAGCCAACCCACCGGAACCACGCCCGGTATGCCGCTTGTCTCGATATCGGAGGCCGTGTAGACGGCCGCTACGCCTTTCATCTTGCGGGCTGCCTCGGTGTCGACGCTCTTGATTCTGGCGTGGGCGTAAGGCGTGCGCACCATGGCCGCGTGCAGCATGCCCGGCAGCTTGAGATCGTCGGTGTAGCGCGCCTTTCCCTGGATCAGCGCGGGGTCTTCGCGCCGTTTGATCGATTTGCCGAAGAGACTAGCTGTCATCGGCTTGCTCCCTCTCTTGTTGGGGTTGCGGGGCTTGCGCCATTAGGTTGGCGGCTCTTTGCACGGCCCTGACAATGTTGTGATAGCCCGTGCAGCGGCAGACATTGCCCTTGAGTCCCCTGCGGATCTCGGCGGCGTCGGCGTCAGGCTGCTCTTTGAGCAGTCCCAAGGCGGCCAGGATCATGCCGGGCGTGCAGTATCCGCATTGAAGTCCGTGTTCCTCCCAAAAGGCTTCTTGCAGAGGATGCAGCCGCCCGTCATGCCCGAGCCCCTCAATGGTGGTGATCTTGCATCCATCGGCCTGAACCGCCAATTGAGTACAGGACTTGACCGTCAGCCCGTCCATCAGAACGGTACAGGCCCCGCAAAGGCTGGTTTCGCACCCCACGCGGGTTCCGGTCAGATCGAGTTCCGTCCGCAAGAAGTGCACCAGCAGTTGCCGGGGATCGACCTGGCGGACGTAGCGGACGCCGTTGACTTCAACCTCTATGTTCATCAGCCCAACCTTTCCGTGGTCTGTGTTGTGTTCATGGCCTACCAGTCAGCGTGGGCGCCATCGGCTGTCCTCAGGACGGGCAGGTCCACGGCTTGGTAGGGATGCTCGGCAGCAGCTTTTTCGTCGACGGTCACGCCTATTCCGGGAACGTCCCGCCAGTGCAGGTGCCCGTCCTCGAACCGGTAG
>DATIPO010000204.1:0-5014 GCA_035471925.1 Acidobacteriota bacterium | reverse complement strand
GGATTCCCCATCGCCAAGATCGCGGCCAAGTTGGCCATGGGCTACACCCTCGACGAACTGCCCAACGACATCACTCTCAAGACGCCGGCCAGTTTTGAGCCCACCCTCGACTATGTGGTGGTCAAGTTTCCGCGCTGGAACTTCGAGAAATTCAGCGGGACCAACGACACCCTGGGAACCCAGATGAAGTCGGTGGGCGAAGCCATGTCTATCGGACGCACCTTCCGCGAAGCCTTCCTCAAGGGACTGCGTTCGCTGGAGATCGGCAATACGCTGGCTTATGAGCACTTTGACCCCGAGCACATCCGCGACCGCCTGGTGCGTCCCAACCCCGAACGCCTCTTTTACCTGCGTTTGGCCTTCGCGCGCGGCATGAGCGTTGAAGAGGTGCGCCGACTGACCCGCATCGACCCCTGGTTCCTGGAACAGATGCGCCAATGCGTCCTCTTGGAGCAAGGGGTGGCGGGACGTTCGCTGCAAGACCTGGACGACGAGGAGCTTCACCGGCTCAAGCAGGAAGGGCTCTCGGATCTGCGATTGGCCCAGTTGCTGGCCGCCGACGGGAGTTCTCCGCTGAGCGAGATCGACCTCTGGAAGCACCGCCACGCCAAGGGCTTGCTGCCGGTCTTCAAGCGCGTCGACACCTGCGCCGCTGAGTTCGAATCCTTCACCCCCTACCTTTACTCCACCTACGAACGGGAAGATGAAACCGGCGCTGACCAAGACCAGAAGATCGTCATTCTGGGAAGCGGGCCCAACCGCATCGGGCAGGGCATTGAGTTTGACTACTGCTGTTGCCACGCCGTCTTCGCTCTTGACGAGATGGGCTACGAAACCATCATGGTCAACTGCAATCCCGAGACGGTTTCGACCGACTACGACACCTCCGACCGCCTCTACTTCGAACCCCTCACCTTCGAGGACGTGATGGCCATCATGGACAACGAGAAGCCCGACGGGGTCATCGTCCAGTTCGGCGGCCAGACGCCTCTCAAGCTGGCCCAGGATCTGGCCCGCAATGGCGTCCCCATCATCGGAACCTCGCCCGACTCCATCGACTTGGCCGAGGACCGCAAGCTGTTCGGCAACCTGCTCGACGAACTGGGCATTCCCCAGCCTCCGGCGGGCACCGCGCTCTCCTACAAGGAGGCCCGCGGCATCGCACGGCGATTGGGCTTTCCCGTCTTGGTGCGTCCTTCTTACGTGCTGGGCGGACGGGCCATGGCCATCATCTATGACGAGCAGTCGCTGGAGAACTACTTTGCTTCGGCTGTCGACGTCTCTGAAAAGCGTCCCGTGCTGGTCGACCGTTTCCTTGAGAACGCCGTGGAGTTCGACGTCGACGCCGTGGCCGACGGCGAGACCACCGTTGTGGGAGGCATTCTCGAACACATCGAGGAAGCCGGAATCCACTCCGGCGACTCCACCATGGTGCTGCCTCCCATCGGCGTGCCGGAAAAGCACCTGGAAACCATCAAGGCCTACACCCGCCGCCTGGCCAAGGCTCTCAAGGTAGTGGGTTTGATGAACATTCAGTACGCCTTGGCCGAAGACAAGATCTACGTCATCGAAGTCAATCCCCGAGCCAGCCGGACGGTCCCCTTCGTGTCCAAGGCCGCTGGAATCCCCCTGGCCAAAATCGCCGCCCGCGTCATGGCCGGCGAAAAGCTGGCCGACCTGGGGCTTACCGAAGACATCGAGTACCACGGGGCCTACTACGTCAAGGCACCCGTCTTTCCCTTCAACAAATTCCCCGGCGTCGACACCAGCCTGGGTCCCGAGATGCGCTCCACCGGTGAGGTCATGGGCGCCGACCAGACCTTCGGCGAAGCCTATTTCAAGGCTAAAGCCGCGGCCGGACAGGTGCTGCCCCGCTCGGGGACCGTCTTCATCAGCGTCAACAACCGCGACAAACAGTTCGTGGGCGAAGTGGGCAAGGGTTTTGAAGACCTGGGATTCAAGATCGTAGCCACCCACGGCACTCACTTGGCCCTGCGCGAGGCGGGAGTGGAAAGCAGGGAGGTCTACAAGGTCAACGAAGGACGCCCTCATATCGTCGACTTGATCCGCAGCAGCAAGATCGACATGGTGGTCAACACGCCTCTGGGACGGGCCTCCTTCTACGACGAAAAGGCCATCCAGCGGGCTTGCATCTCCTACGACATCACCAGCATCTCCACCATCGCGGCCGCCAAGGCGGCGGTGGAAGCCATCCGTGCCTTTCAGCGCGGACGCATCCGCGTCAAGAGCCTGCAGGAATATCACGCGACCGAACCGCAGCCCAGCCAAGCCGAAGGCGAGTAGATGCCGGGCCGTCTGGCCGTCACCCAGCGTCAGGCACCGGCCCTCAGCGTTTGACAGAGGCGGCGGAATCCTTAAAATCATCGGGACTGCAATCGTCGCAGGCGGAAGAGCAGTCGCTTTCTGCTGAGCGAATCCCATCCGAATCGATATCAAGAAATAGACGGAGGAAATAGATGAGCCAAGAACGAGCTGATGCCGTGACCTTGAGGGGCAACCCTTTCACCTTAGTGGGTCCCGAATTGAAGGAAGGCCAGCAGGCCCCCGACTTCGTGGCCATCGGAGCCGACATGCAGCCGGTCGGCTTGTCCGACCTTGAGGGACGGGTGCGCATTCTCAGCGTGGTGCCCTCGCTCGACACCCCGGTATGCGACATCCAGACCCGACGCTTCAATAAAGAAGCCAGCAACCTCGACGACGTTAAAATCTATACCGTCAGCATGGATCTCCCCTTCGCCCAAAAGCGCTGGTGCGAGGCGGCGGGCGTCAAGAACATTGTGATGCTCTCCGATCACCGCGATGCCTCTTTCGGCCAAGCCTACGGGACGTTGATCAAGGAACTCCGGCTCGACTGCCGGGCTCTTTTCGTGCTCGACGAAGAGAACAAGATCCGCCACGTGGAATACGTGGGCGAGGTGGCCGATCAGCCCGACTACGAAAAGGCTCTGGAGACAGTCCGCGAGATTGATTAAAGAAGCCGCTTGAATCAGACTATCCACGCGACGGGGTTTTTCCGCCCGATTCATGGCTTCGCCACCGCGATTTCTTCCTGAGGCGAAAACGGCGAAGCCCACTGGGCATCACAACCGCCAGCGGCGGCGGGTTTCGCCGGTTGGACTAAAGTCGGCGGTCCCGCAGGAGGCTGGCCTGGGCACTGCGAATCCCGCACTTCGAGTTTCTGCAAGATTGCCTCGCCTTGCCCGAAGTGCTATAAAAATGCCCATGAGAAAAACGATCTTCCTGTTGATAATGGCTGTTTTGGCGTTTGGTTGCGGGGGAGGCGAGGAAGCGGCCGAGGCTCCGCCGGAAGATGCTGTCGCGGCCGACGCCACCGATGAAATGCCCGATCCCTTCGAAGCGCCCATGGTCTTGATTCCGGGAGGAGAGTACACCGTGGGCAGCGACTGGCGTCCTGAGAAACAACAGGACAAGGGCCAGTGGTGGGAGCCGCCTCACACGACTACGGTCGAACCCTTCATGATCGACGTTTATGAGGTTACTTTCGAGCAGTTCCTGCGTTTTGACATCGCTGCCGACCGCGAGTACAAGATCGAAGGCGACTGGCGCAGCTACTACGCTCCCGGCAAAGAGCTCAAGCCCGTGCCAAACGTCACCTTCAAGGATGCCAAGGCCTTCTGCGAATGGAAGGGCAAACGCCTCCCCACCGAGATCGAGTGGGAGGTGGCGGCTCGTGGCAAGAATCCCGTTCGTTATCCCTGGGGCGACGAGTGGGATGCCACCAAGACCAACACCAACGAGCGCGGATTCTCCGACACCATGGAAGTCGGCCAGAATCCTGAGGACAAGAGCGAATTCGGGGTCTACGACATG
Organism: Acidobacteriota bacterium; assembly: GCA_035471925.1. Taxonomy (GTDB): domain Bacteria; phylum Acidobacteriota; class UBA6911; order RPQK01; family DATIPO01; genus JANQFM01. The sequence goes on along the minus strand of DATIPO010000204.1, from coordinate 1,162 downwards.
ATGGGCAACGTCCAGGAATGGACCGACAGCCGCCTCAAACCTTATCCCGATTCGCCGGCCCGGACCCGGGGCGACCGCGCCGTCTACGACCAGAACCTGCGCGTTGTTCGGGGAGGCTCCTACGCCCTCAAGGGCTCCCAGATGGGCCTCTTTGTGCGCATGGGCTTTCTGGAAGGCATGCAGAGCGGAACCGGCATCCGCTGCGTCCAAGACGCCCCCGAAGAAGGCTCCGAAGAAGACAGCGAAAGCGCCTCAAACTAGCGCCGCTCTGTCAAATCCGGGCTCCCGGCGTTCGTGCTCGAGATGCTCTTCACCCAGCCTTCGTTACTTTGCGGGGCACCGTGTCGTGCGCCAAATCCCGGCTCCCTGAGGGTCGAGTTCGTTACGCTCCGGGCGACTGTGTTGCGCGCCAAGTCCGGGCTCCCGTCAAAGTCGAGGTCTTCACACTCGATGCGACTGAGTTGACCGTCAGGTCCAGGCTCCCTGAAGGTTGAGTTCATCCTCGGGGCGACTGTGTGAACCTAGAATCCAGGCTCCCTGAGGCTCGAGTTCGTCACTCTTTTCGGCGATTGCATTGTTCGCAAGACCGAGTTCCTTGTGGAGACGGGTCGTTCACCCTTCCCGGCGACTGTGTGGTTCGCCGAGTCGGGCTCCCTGAGGCTCGAGTTCGTCACCCTTTCCGGCGAGTGTTCGCCAAGACCGGGTTCCTTGTAGGCCGGGTTCTTCACCCCTCAGGCGTCTGTGTTGTTCGCCGAGTCGGGCTCCCTGAGGTCGGGTTCTTCACCTCTCAGGCGTCTGTGTTGAACGTCATGTCCGGGCTCCCTGTAGGGGAGCCATATGCCAGCCCAGGGTGAACCGAAGTCGAGCGAAGCGAGGCGAGGTGTAACCCTGGGTGTGGGCGATTCTCAGAACGAACGCTGAAAAGCGTGAAATAGCGTCCCGAGCCGGCTCGAAGCTTGAGGGCCGCTGCCCGAGCCTCAGCGGTTTGACAAGCCCTCGCCATTTCACGTAAACTTCATACTCCTGACGCGGGGTGGAGCAGTCTGGTAGCTCGTTGGGCTCATAACCCAAAGGTCGGGGGTTCAAATCCCCCCCCCGCAACCAGCCTTTCAAGAGCATCGGACCTGAGAGCCGATGTCCTTCCCATAAGACGCATGAGGGC
>DATIPO010000203.1:0-80022 GCA_035471925.1 Acidobacteriota bacterium | reverse complement strand
GAATAAGCGGCTTCATAGCGCCTCTGACTTCATTGAAATGGTGGTGGTTGCAGGTTCAGCCTCCTGCGGTGCCGCCTTGTAAGCGCCGGAATTATAGAACGGCGCCAAGGCGGCGATCAAGGCTGTCACAAAGGAGTCCTGGCGCGAAACCAGATCGCGCGTCAGGATGCCCCAGGTCCCGTTTTTGGAGCGGATGTCGCGGCCTCCGACATAGGCGTCGATGGCCTGGCCTAACTCCAGCCCTTGGTCGAGGACCATGGAGGCCAGTGCCTCAGGTACGACGATTCCGCCGCCCCGTGCGTAGTAGCCTTCCAATCTGCCTAGCTCGACCATCGGCCCTCCAGCGTCATCGGCATCCTGCCTCGCGGTTAGCGCCCGACCGACGCTCGAGGAGGTGTGCAATTGCCCGCCAGCCGGGGAATCCAGACGACCATTATCGAGCGTCTCCCTGGGAGCGCCAAAGGCAGCAGCGGACGCTTCGGGCGATTCCGGGAGGCCGGCTTCGGTTTCTTGGTCGAGGCCCTCCAGCCGGTTGCCCTCGACATAGACCCAGCTTTCCAAAAAGACCTGGCGGACTGATATCGGACGGGCACCGGCTTCTGCGGACCTTGCTTTTTGCGGAGCTGCCCCGCTGGTCATCCTCAAGGCAGCGGCTCCAGTCGTGGCCGGTCCTGCGCCAACCGATGCGGTCTCCTCTTCGGACGCGGCTCCCTTGGCGGTGTATGTCTTGGCCGCCGGTGCGTCCAAAACGTTCAGGCCGCCTTCCAGGCCGATCCACAGGTCGGCGTGTTCTCTGCGCCGGGCCAGATCGCGGCGCAGGGCGCGGACGCGCAGGAAGGCGCCGCCGACCAACTCATCGACAGTAACCGGCATCGACGGGGCCGAATGGGGCACGTCGCGGGCCAGCACCTCGGGCTCGTCCGCAGGCCAGCCGCTGCATTCACGGATGCGCCGGAATGCTTCCCGCACGGCTTCGACTTTGGGAGGACGAGTGCTGCCAACGGCGACGATCATTACGGTCCAAGTGTAGCGATAGGGTCTGATACCGGGTTTTCTCTTCACCCTTCTGGAAAGTGCCGGGGGAGGCGCTTCGGACCAACGCAACCGCTTGAGGAGGCTGTCGCGAAGTCCGCAACACGGCACCCTCGAGGGTCCGCTATTGCACCCTTTTCAGAGTTCCTTTCTTGTTGGTTTCTTACCCAGGGTGCCGCTCAACCGCTGCGCGCTTTCGCTCTACACTGGGCTGGCCTATGGCTCCCATTCAGGGAGCCCAGACTTGAGTTGCAAAGCACCCCTAAGGCGCATCCTCTCCGCCCCGACATCGGCGTCATCCTCTACCGCAACCTGGCCCGGGCCTAAGCCGCAAACTTCAACGAGTGGCCGAGGCCGAGTTCGCTCTGCGATGGGACTATCCGGCTGCGGCGGTCAGCGTCCCTTCGCTGCGGGTCGTCGAGGCGTTGGCTGGATCGGCCATGACGTTCCACACAGGGTGCGTCCCCGCACGAGGACGCCAGGGTCACTGGGCGGCGGGGGTGGTAGTGGCGGGGAACCAGGGTTCGTAGAGGGTGTAGCCGGCGTCGAAGTTGGTGATGCCGATTTGCAGGTAGAAGGTGCCGTTAGGGGCGATCGACTGGGCTTCGGCCCTGCAAGGCTCCTCAAGATAGGCGTAGGAGACGTGGACGTCGTCGACACTCGCCTGGGGGTCGGACTTGAAGCGGCACACGGGTTCCCAGGGCTTGGGCAGCCCGGGGGCCAACACGTAGACCAGAATGTTGCCTTCCTCGACTTCGATGCGTCCCCGCGGACGCGGCAGGGCGTCGATCTGCCCGCGCAGGCGGCGGGCGTCCTGATCGAGGGCTAGATAGAAGTCTCCCAGCAGGCTCTCCAGGTCATGGCCGCAGGACTGAATCCAGGCCTGCCAGAAGGGGACGCCCTGCAGATGGCGCAGCCCTGCGGCCAAGTCGGGATTTCGCAGCAGGCAGACGATGCCGTCCTGACCCATGCCCTTTACCAGGGTGGCGGCCAGGCGTTCGCCCAGCGAATAAATCACCTCGATGCCCAGCTCGGCTTCCAAGCGCGTGCTGTCGGCCATCAACTCGAAGTCGAAGAGTCGCCGGTCGCGCAGCACTATTGCTGGAAACCGCAGTTGGGCTCGCTTCTCGGTCAGGACGAAGTCATGCTCCAGGTAGGAGGCCAGCCCCTCGTGAAAGACCCGAACGGTATTGAAATGATCCCTCAAACGGCGGTTGGAAAGCTCGTCGATGAGCACGTGGGCCGTCTCATGGACCAGGGTGCCTTCCAGTTCTTTCAGGTCGGGCTGATGGGCCAAGGCCAAGGTGATGCTCTGCCATTCGGCCAACCCGGCATAGTGGGTGGCATCGTTGGCGGTGGCGTCGACGGCGATAGGCTCTCCGGGCTCGGTTTGGAAGAAGTCGAAGACTTTGCGCCCCGCAGCGTCGGCCACAGGCGCCAGCTCCAGCACCCGGGAGCGGAGGTTGGAAGGATAGACGAACTCATAGAGTTGGGTCCGAAGCTCAGCCGTCTTCCAGTCTGGAAATCGGACTTCGGCGCTGCCCAAGTCGGAGTCGACTTGGACGCCCGCGGGCGGCGGGTCTTCGAGCGCAAAGGAGGCCAACAGGAAAATGCACACGCCGAGGACCGGGAACAGGGCCAAGACCAGCAGTATCTTTCCGGGCGTGGAGCGCTGAAAGCGTCCCCAGGCAATGAGCAGCCAGTCGCTTCCCCGTGCGAACTGGACCCAGGCCAGGAGCAGCGAAAGCAGGCCGATCGAGCCCAGCGCCAAGACGGCTTTCCAGGGAACGACGTAGAGTCCGCCGCGTATGGGAGGCGCGATGAGGACGAGCGGGCTGTAGCCTTCCAGGGCGGGAAACCACCCGGCGGCCAGACGAAAGGAGAAGATCATCAACAGCGCCGCCATCCAGGAAAAGCGCCTGAGCAGGGAGAGAAGCGTTCCCACACCGATCAAAAAGAGAATCAAGACACCGTCGAGCCAGAGCGACTGAGCCAGCAGGCCAAGATGCCAGGCCTGATGGAGAGAGTCGCGGGCGAAGGCATGCATGACCAAGCCCTCCAGCGAGGCGAGCAGAGGGTAGGCCATGACCGTTCCCAGCGCGGCCAGGACCTTGGCGGCGAAAAGCTGGCTGCGGGAAACGGGCAGGCCGTCGAGGAATTCCAGCGTCCTCTCGTCGTATTCGCGCAGCAGGATGCCCGAGGTCAGCGCCAGCGCCAGCGCCGCAAAGATGAAGAAGAGGACGGCCGCCGAGTCGGAGTGCTGGGTGGTCAGAAAGTCGAGCCTGACTCGAGTCGGATACTCGGTCAGCAGCACCAGCACCGAGTCCAGCACTGCCAGAAAGACCGAAAAGGCCAGGAACGGCCGGAAGGCCAGCAGTTCTTTGCCGACCAGAACTCTGAAGGGGGACGCCATCAGTCCACCTCCCAGGCGCGCCAGCCCGACACCACATTGCATCTGAGCAGGGGGACATAGAGCTGAGCCGCCGCATAGACGCGCTCGCCCGGCGTGTAGGTGCCGGGGAGGGCGTCCTCGGCCCGGTCGGGATAGCGTACGACTTGCAGATGCAGCTTTTGAGGCTCTTTGCGGACTTCCAGCCCTTGAAGGCGCCCGTAGCGGACCTCCAGCAGCAGCGCCTGGGCTGGCCGGGGCGTGACCGTGATGCGGTGGCGGAGGCCGCGCGAGAGGGACGAGAAAGCTTCCACTTCAAGGTCCATCTCAAGGCGGGGCAGGGACTCCACGAGGAGTCCTGACTGGCGGCGGTTCTCGGCCAGCAGGGCCTTCCAGTCTTGCACCAGTTCCTCGAGCGAAAGTCCGCAGGCCTCTTGCAGGGCCCGAACCGGACGGGCGGCGGGAGCCGTCCACAGGGCCCTCAAGTCGCGGGGGACGGGGGTAGCCAGGACGCGGCGCAGAAAGTCTTGGACGCCTTCCGGTCCGCAGCGTTGGCGCAAGGCGGCCAAGCCCGAGTAAGCCAGTCCGGCTGCCACCTCCTGGCCCAACTGCTCGCGCACCGACAGCCAGCGGCCCAACAAGGCGGCTTCGAGTTCGTCCTCTTGGGGGACGGCCCACAGGGCGCGCAGCATGAGGATTCCGCGGTCGATCTGAGAGCGCTCGTCGAGCCAGTAGAGAGAGAATCCGTCGAGGACCCAAGCGTAGGTCTCCTCCTCCAGCCGCTGCCGTGAAGCGTCCAGCAAGACACGCCGCAGCAGCCAGGCTTTGAAGGCGCCCGCCCGGAAGTCGGGATGGGTGATGTGAGCCCGCGCCAAGACGCCTGAGGCGTCCTGGATCTGGCCCTGCTCAAAGAGATCGGGATCGAGGTCGGTGCGCTCGACGATGAAGACCTGGGGAACCCAGGCCAAATCGAGAAAACGCTGCATGGCAGCCAATTCGCGGCTCCACTCCTGGGCCATCTGATGGTCCGTCTCCTCGCTCTCATAGGCCGTCAGCACGGTGGCCGTGGCGTATCCGTCATGAGCCGAGCTGCCGAGGACCAGCTCAAAGGGCTCGGGATCTTTGCGTTCATCCAGGTAAGTGAAGGTGGTGAGGAAGGCCATGAAGACCATGGTGAAGGCGATCTTCTCGCGGTAGGACATCTTCTGGGCCGTCAAAGCCGCCACCGATCCTTCGCGGATCAGGGCCAGGGCATAGGCCGCAGAAGTGAGGACAATCAGCAATGCGGCGCTCCAGAGCAGGGCCATCCAGGGCAAGTTGCTGCGTTCGAAGGCCAGCGTATTGTCGACCAAGGCGAAAGGGCCCCAGCGCGAAAGGTCAACGTCGGTGGAGTAAGTCAGCAGCAGGAAGCCCAGTCCCACCAGCCCGTAAAAAGGGAAGCGGTAGCGTCCCAGAAACCCGCCCAAGAAGAAAAACGAATAAATCGTCCAAAGGTAGACGGCGCTGCGCAAGGCGATGATGGTCGACTGGCGCAGGTCGGGCTGAACCGATGAGAAGGAGAAGGCCAGGGTCAGGGCCAGCGCCAGGGCCAGGAAAAGCAGCACCAGTCCCAGGAGGTATTTGACCGTCACCATGGTGACCCGGGCCAGAGGCAGCCCCTCCAGAAAGACCTGGGTGCCGGCGCTGTACTCGGCCACCACCAGGCGTCCGCTGAGCAGCAACGCCGTCAGCGGCATGTACACGATCAGGAAGGCGCGCAGAGCCTGCAGAGGCGCTGATGGCGCCGCCTCGGTCAGGGAATAGGCGACCAGATTGAGATAGGCCAGCATGCAGATCAGCAGCAGTCCCGCCAGGGCCCAGAGGTGCTGTCGGACCTCCTTGCGGACCAGAATCAGCCATGTCTTCATAGCTCAGGCCTTTTCCCGGTCAGAGCGATGAAAATGTCCTCCAGGGACATGTCTTCGGTGCGCGAAGGCGGGATGCGCCACTGCTCCCAAGTGTGGGGATTGCCGAAGAGCACCATTTCGCGGCTGCCGTTGGGCAGGGTGGTGTCGCGTAACACTTCCAGATCGTCAAGGATGGGCCGGTGCAGTTCTTCCTCCTGGGGGGCGGCGTCGGGAGCGTCCAAGCCGGCTCCCATGGTGTCGGCCGAAGTGTCGTCCCAAGGCTGTTCGGATTGCGGCGGCGGCTGAACCAGGCGGCGCACGGAGCGCTTGAGGGTCGGCAGATCGCCCTCGTAAAGTAGCCGTCCGTCGTGAATGATGCCCACCAAGTCGGCCACCCGTTCCACCTCCTCGATGATGTGCGACGAAAAGAGGGTAGTGCGTCCGTACTTGCGGGCCTGGCCGGCGATCATGTCGAGAAACTCGCGGCGGGCGTAAGGATCGAGTCCTGACGTGGGTTCGTCCAGCACCAGCAGCCGCGGACGGTGGGCCAGGGCCAAGGCCAGCGCCAGCTTGACTTTCATGCCGCCGGAGAGAGCCGAGATCTTGCGTTCAGGGGGCAGCTCCAGCAGTCCTGTCAGTCGCCCGTATTCGGCCTCGTCCCAGGTGGGATAAAAGCCCGACACGAACTTGCCGATGGCGGCGCAGGTCATCCAGGGATAGAAATACTGCTCCTGCGACACGTATCCGATGGAGCGCTTCTGAGCGTTGCCGATGCGCTGGAAGCGCTGGGCGTCCAATTCGATCTGGCCTTGGTCGGGCCTGATGATTCCCATCAGCATGCGCAGAGTGGTGGTCTTCCCGGCTCCGTTGCGTCCCAGAAAGCCGTAGATCTTGCCCGGAGGAACCGAAATGGAGAGGTCGTCCACAGCCCGAACTTTGCCGAAGCTTTTGCTGAGGTGGTGGGTCCCGAGAAGGGGACGAGACTCCCGGGAGACCACCGGAACGGTATCCAGATCTGAGTGGGTATCGAGGTTGGCAGCCATGTTTTCCAGGCCATTATAGAGGCCGAGCGACCGGGAGGGCGGCTTTTCAGGACCAGCACTGTTCTGGACCGGCGGTTTCTCAGGACCAATGAAAAAGGGCCTCGAGGGGAGGAGGCCCTTTTTCGACTGCATCCAAGTGGGAGGTACTTGTTCAACCTCAATCAACGTTGCTGCTTGGCGGTTCCCCTCACACCCACGGCTCATTTTCTGAAAACAGCGTCCCCTGACGCCTTCCTGCTAACATAAGGGCCATGTCGGCCCAGCAGAGGAAAAAAGCATGAGACAGAGCTGCCGCATCCTCGTTTTGGCCGTGCTGTGGCTCGGCTGGGCCGCCCTTTGCTGCCAGGTGAGCGCTCAGACCCGCAACCCCCTCGAGTTTCTGAGCCAGGACCCGGACCAGGCGTCGGGCGAGGCTGAGCAGGGACCCTCCCTGCAGGAACGCATGCAGCGCCTCGATGATGAAATGAGCCGAGCCCGCAGCCGGCTGGCCTCCGCCGAAGCCCAGGCTGACTCCAGCGCTGAGCGCCACCTCGCTCTGCTAGAGCAAATCGAATCGCTTCTCGATCAGCTCCAGACCCAGCAGAACATCGTGGCCGACCTGCGGGAGGAAGGGCGGCAACTCGATCAGGATCTGCAGTCGATGCGCGACAGCGGTCCCCGCGACCAGCCTCCCTACAGTTTCTTGCGCCTGTCGGCCGTGCGCAGCGAATTGCGGGCTCATCTTCGCCAGGGCGAAATGCTGCAGTCGGCCCGCCAGGCCTTGCAGGCCGCGGTGGCTTCGGCCAACCGCCAGCGCCAGGAACGGGAAGCCGACCGCCGCCGCATCAAGGAGAATCTGGAGGGCAACACCGACTCTTCGCGCCTGCCGCGGCTTTCGGCCCAACTCCGCACCGCCGAGTTAGAGAGCTGGGTGGCCCTGGAAAGGCTCAACCTGCGGAGAGCCGAGCTGGAGGCCCGCCGGCTTTCCGACGAAATCTACTCGCTGCGCAGCGACTTCCTGCGCGAACAGGTGGCCTGGTTGAGCCGCGAGGCCGAGTTCCCCAGGGACGTCTTGGCGCGTGAGCTGGCCCAAATCCGCGACCACCAGGAAAGCTCGGCCGAGCGGCAAAGAGAGTTGCGCGAACAATTGCAGGAGATCCGCGGCCAAGTCAGCCAGGGGACGGAAGGACAAGCTCCGGGAGACCCCCTCGAAGACCGCCGGCACTCCGCCTTGCGGAGCCGCTTGGAAGCACTCCAGACCCGCCTCAAGCTGGAAAACGAATACCAGACGCAGCTCGGCCTGCAAGAGCGCATCTGGTCCCAGCGCTTCAGCGTTTTCCACCAGGAAGCCGACAACAACCTGGAGGACTGGAGCCTGGAGGCCCAGCAGGCCCGCCGGCAGTTGGAGATCGACCGCCAGTTAGACCGATTGCAGGGCGACGAGGCCCGCCAGCGCATCCTCACCCTTCAGCAGCAGCTCGAAGCCGCCCAGGACGGCAGTCCCGAGGCCCAAATATTGGAGGGGCAAATCGCCACCGTCCAATCGCTGGCGGACGCCTATGAAATCGCCATCCTGCGCATCGACGACAGCCTGCGCCTGGTCAACGGACTGCAGGAGGAAATCAGCCTGACTCTGGGCGGCGAAGACTTGGGGCAACGCCTCAGCCGCTGGTGGGACAGCTTCTTAGCCATCTGGTATAGCGAGCTGACCTCGGTCGACGACCAGCCCATCACGGTGGCCAAGATCATCTGGGTGCTGCTGCTCCTCATCTTCGGGCTATGGATCTCCCGGCGCATCAGCCAAGGCTTGGGAAAGAGGCTCTTTCCCCGCATGGGTCTGGACGAAGGCTCGGCAGCAGCCGCTCAGGCGCTCTTCTACTACACCCTGGTCGTCATCTTCGCCCTCATCGCCCTCTACGCCGTCAACGTTCCCTTGACCGCCTTTACAGTGGCCGGAGGCGCCCTGGCCATCGGAATCGGTTTCGGATCTCAGAACGTGGTGCGCAACTTCATCAGCGGAATCATCCTGCTGACCGAGCGTCCCATCCGGGTGGGCGATCTGGTTCAAATCGACGACCTTTACGGCACCATCAAACGCATCGGACTGCGCAGCACCCAGGTGCTGAGCGCGGAAAACGTCGACATCGTTGTCCCCAACAGCTCCTTCCTGGAGCAAAACGTTGTCAACTGGACGCTCTCCGACGACCGCTACCGCGCCAAGGTCACAGTGGGAGTCGCCTACGGCTCGCCCACCCGGGATGTAGTCCGCCTGATGGAACGGGCGGTCAGCGAGCACGGCAAGGTGCTCAAGACGCCCCATCCCATCCTTCTCTTCTCCGATTTCGGCGACAACGCCCTGATCTTCGAAGTCCATTTCTGGCTGCGCATGCGGCGGCTGATGGACTCCAAGACGGTTCAGAGCGACCTGCGGCACCGCATCGATCACCTCTTTCGCGAGGCCGGCATCACCATCGCCTTTCCTCAGCGGGACGTCCACCTCGATTCCCTCAGCCCCATCGAAGTGCGCCTGCGCAAGGACTCCGGCCCAGAAGAAGAGTCCGAGCCTAAGCCCGCGCCCCTCCCCGATTCCAAGGCAAAGCCGTCGCAGTAATGCCGAAAAACAACGGAACCTGGTAATCCTGCGCACACAGTTTTGCCCTCCCGCACCGATAAGATAGTCGACACTGAGCCGGGCTTCCGTTTGCGAGCCTGAAGCCGAAGGAGAGAAACGCATGTCTGATTTTCGTCTGAACCAAGGGCCCGTCGAACCTCTCTTGCAAGAGGCCGAAGAGGGTTTCTTGCTTCTCGACCGCAAGGGGCGGGTGTTGGAGGCCAACCCCTCCGCCTGCCGCTTGAGCGGCTACCGCCGCGAGGACCTGCTGAGCAGCGATCTTGTCCATCTGGTGCCTCCCGCCGACCAATCCACTCTCAGGCGCAAGCTGGAACGCGCCTCGCAAGCCGGCAGCGCCCGCATCGAGACCGTCCTCAGCCGTCCCGGACAGAGGGCGTTGCAAGCCGAACTCAGCCTCTTTTACAGCCGCAGCGAGGAGGGGCGCATCTGCTGCTTTCTGCGCGACCTCTCCAACCTGCGACAACCCAATCTCAAACACCGTTCACGGCTGGAAAGCCTGGGCATCCTGGCCGGAGGCATCGCCCACGACTTCAACAATCTGCTTTCGGTCATGATGGGCTATTCGGCCCTGGTGCTGGACGACCTTCCCCAGGACAGCCGCAATGCCGAACGCCTGCGCGAGGTCCAGCAGGCCGGAGGGCGGGCCCATGACTTGGTGGAGCAGATGCTGGTCTTCAGCGGAAGCAGCCGCCTCCAGAGGCGTCCCCTGGTCCTGCGTGATTCACTGCGTCAATGCCTGCAGCCATTGACCAAGGAACTGCCAGAAAACGTTACTCTCGACCTGAAATTGCCCGATGTGGACGCGCGGGTCTCGGCCGATCCGGCGGAATTGCAGGAAGTGGTCCAGCAGTTGGTGCGCAACGCCGTCAAGGCTATGAACGCCGAAGGGGGCCAGCTTCACGTCAGCCTCAGCGAAGCCGAAGGCGACTGCCTGGGACTTCTGGCTGAAGACCGCAACGAGTACATGGGTCCCTTCATCAAATTCACCATCGGCGACAGCGGACATGGCATCGACTCGGGAGTGGCCAGGCACGTCTTCGATCCCTTCTTCACCACCAGCGAAGTGGGCGAGGGGACGGGATTGGGCCTCTCAGTCGTACACGGCATCGTGCGCAGCCTGGGCGGCGTCATCACCCTGGAGAGCGAACCAGGGCAAGGCACAACCTTCGAGGTCTACCTGCCAAGGCTGATCCGCGACGAGAATGGGCACGATTACCAGGCCAATCGCTCAATCGACTCCGGCGTCCCCTGGCCGCCCCCGTCGCAGACCCTGCGCCGCAGCTAGTCCACGTTTCTCGCGGGTTGTCGTCACGAGAAACCGCAGGCGCCATACTGACAAGGCGTCGCGACCGAGGCCCGCGGCGAGGTACTGCAGGGTACTTTGAGCAGTCCGACCGAGCGCAGCGCAGTCAGGCCGGATGGATGCGGCAACGAAGCAAGCCCACCCGTGAGAGTTGCGGGTGTTAGCCGGCAGTCGAAAACCTCGCTTGCGCCACGACCTGCAGTGCACCCTCGGATGGGCTCTCGGCTCCACTGTGCCCTCTGCGGCTGTTGCGGAACCCCTACAGGCGTTCGATGACGGCGGCCATTCCCTGGCCGACGCCGACGCACAGAGTGCAGAGGGCATAGCGCTTGTCTTGCGCCTCCAGCTCGTTGAGGGCGGTTGTGAGGAGGCGGGCGCCCGACATTCCCAAGGGATGACCCAGCGCGATGGCGCCGCCGTTGGGGTTGACGCGGGGATCGTCGTCATCGACGCCCAGTTGGCGCAGGCAGGCCAAGGACTGGGCCGCGAAGGCCTCGTTGAGTTCGATGACGTCGATCTGGTCGAGAGCCAGTCCGGCGCGGTCGAGGACTTTGCGGGTGGCGTCGACCGGTCCCATGCCCATCAGGCGTGGCTCTACGCCCACCACCGCGGAGGTGATGAAACGGGCCCGAGGCTGGAATCCGAAGCGGCGGGCGCCCTCGGGACTGGCCAGCAGGACGGCGCAGGCACCGTCGTTGAGTCCTGAGGCGTTGCCCGCGGTAACGCAGCCGTTTTCGCGGAAGACCGTGCGCAGCTTGGAGAGGGCCTCCAGCGAGGTGTCAGGACGGATGTACTCGTCCTCTTGGAAGAGGATGGGGTCGGCCTTGCGCTGAGGAATCTCGACGGGCACGATCTCGCGGAGGAAGCGGCCCTCCCCCCGCGCCTTGGCGGCCTTTTGCTGGGAGCGCAGGGCGAAGCGGTCCTGGTCCTCGCGGGAAATGGAGTATTCCTCGGCCACGTTCTCGGCCGTCTCGCCCATGGCATCGCAGCCGTAGAGACGCTTCATCTTGGGATTGACGAAGCGCCATCCCAGGCTGGTGTCGAAGAGCTGGGCGTCGCGTCCGAAGGCGTAGGACGGCTTGGAGAGCACGTAGGGGGCGCGGGTCATTTGCTCGACGCCTCCGGCGATGAAGACGTCGCCCTGGCCCACTTGGAGGGCGCGCGCGGCGCTGGCGGCGGCGCTGAGTCCCGAAGCGCAGAGGCGGTTGACGGTTTCGCCCGGGACGCTCTGCGGCAATCCCGCCAAAAGGAGCGCCATGCGGGCAACATTGCGGTTGTCCTCGCCGGCTTGATTGGCGCAGCCCATGATCACGTCCTCGACTGCCGCAGGGTCCAGCGACTCATTGCGCCGCAGGATCTCTTCGATGACCAGGGCGGCCATGTCGTCGGCCCGGATCGGCGAAAGCGTCCCGCCGATCTTGCCCACCGGGGTTCGCACAGCATCGATGATGAAAGCTTCCTTCATGTTTCCTTCCTGATTTAGTTGCCACGTCCGCTTTTTTTATTTCACGCTTTCAGCGTCTTCCCCTCAAGAATGCCTCAACCCCAGGGTGGCGCCGCGCCTCGCTGTGCTCGCCCCGGCTGACCCTGGGCTAGCTTATGGCTCGCCTACAGCGAGCCCGGACTCGACATTCGACACCGTCCCCGGCCAACACAGTCCACGGCGCTCAACATGCATATCACCATGGGGATAACGGCTCGATTGGCATGATATTCTACAAAAGGTTCGCAACCTGAAGAGCACGCCTTTCTTTGAGGCACTATGAGTCCAGATGTCACCACATCGAAGGCCGACGCAAGCCCCCAGCGCCGCCTGCCCTCGATAGCCTTAGCGAAGAAGGGAGTGGCCGGATACCGCCTCGTGGAAGGCCGCTGAGATGGCTTGCCAGAACTTGTCTCCGACTGCCATGCTTCCGCCCCAAGCCCTCATCTTATGGCTCTGTGCGGGGGGCATGCACTTGAAACGCCCAGCTTGCATTTCTCACAGGTGGTCGGCTGCGGTGCCCATCCATCCGCGCTGACTGCGTTGCCCTCGCTCGCGACGCCTTGTCATCACGGCACCTGCGGCCCCTCGCCACGACAACCCGTCAGAAATGCCATCTAGAACGACTGGCGGAAGCGGAGGCCCTGGCGGACGACGCGGCGCAGGAGAGGGTTGGGGCGGTAGCGGTCTTCGCCGTACTCGGCCTGAAGCTCCTCAATGCGGCGCAAAACCACTTCAGGACCGATCTCGTCGGCCCATTCCAGCAATCCTTGGGGATAGTTCACGCCCTTGGTCATGGCCAAGTCGACGTCCTCGGCGCTGGCCACCTGCATGAAGACGGCGTCAGCGGCCTCGTTGATGAGCATGGCCAGGATTCGGTCGAAGATGCGCTGGCCCAAGTCAGGATTCTTGTTGGGCTGGGGCGCTTGGGCCTGGTCGGAGTAATCGTAGTACCCGCGGCCCGACTTGCGTCCCAGTCGTCCCGCCTCAACCATGCGCTTCTGGGTGAAGGAGGGCTTGAAGCGCGGGTCATAGTAGAAGGCCTCGAAGACCGACTCGGTTACCTTGAGGTTGACGTCGTTGCCGATCAGGTCCATGAGTTGGAAAGGCCCCATGCGGAAGTCGCCGAACTCGCGCATGGCCCAGTCGATTGTGGCCGCGTCAGCGATGCCCTCGTCAAAGATGCGCAGCGCCTCGCCGTAGAAGGGACGGGCCACCCGGTTGACAATGAATCCGGGCGTGTCCTTGGCCAGGACAGTGGTCTTGCCCCAGGAATCGATCAATCCCCGGCAGCATTCCAGGGCGCTGTCGGAGGTGGCCAGTCCGGGCACGATCTCCACCAACGCCATCAAGGGAGCGGGATTGAAGAAGTGGGCGCCCAGCACCCGCTGAGGACGCCGGCAGGAAGAAGCCACCGAGGTGACCGAGAGGGAAGAAGTGTTGGTAGCCAGCAGCACCTCGTCCTCAACCATGTCTTCCAGATGAGAGAAGACCTCACGCTTGACGTCCAGATTCTCGATGATGGCCTCGACGATCAGGGATGAAGAAGCCAGGTCGGCGATCTCCTCGGCGTCCTGAATGCGTGCAAGAATGGCGTCGGCTTCCTCCCGCGACAGCCGGCCTTTCTCCACCAGGCGGTCGTGGATCTTGTTCAGGAAAGCACGAGCTTCAGCTATGACGTCCGGGTCGGAATCGTAGAGCAGGAGGGGATGACCCGCGGTAGCCGCCACTTGGGCGATGCCCCGGCCCATGGTCCCTGCGCCCACCACGCCCACGACGACCTTGGACTCGCCATGCGTCGTTTCAGAATGTCCTGGGCTCTGGTTCACGAGAAGCTCCTTGGCTGGTTCATTCGCCCTTGAAGACGGGCTTGCGCTTTTCCATGAAGGCCCGCACGCCTTCCTGATAGTCCTTGGTGAAGCCGGCTTTCGACTGGAGTTGCTTTTCCAGCTCGAGCTGCTCGTCCAGAGTGTGGTCGAGGGTGCGGTTGAGGGCCCGCTTGATGAGTCCCAGCCCGCGGGTAGGCTGCTTGGCCAAGTGGCGAGCTACTTCCAGGGCCTTGTCTTCCAGTTCATGATGCTCCGCCGTGGCAGAGATCAGGCCCCACTGCTCGGCCTGCTCGGCTTCAACGGGTTCACCCAGCAGCATCATGGCCTTGGCCCGAGCCATCCCCACCAGACGGGGGAGGTGGTAGGTGCCGCCGCTGTCGGGAATCAGTCCGATGTTGCAGAAGCTCTGGATGAACTTGGCCTTCTTGGAAGCCAGCACGAGGTCGCAGGCCAGGGCCAGATTGGCGCCGGCTCCGGCCGCCACGCCGTTGACGGCGCACACAACCGGTTTCTCCAGCCCCACGATGGCCCGGATGACGGGGTTGTAGCTGTCCTCCACGATCTGGCCCAAGTCGGTGGGATCGTCGCCTTCATCAGAAACGGCTTCGGAAAGATCCTGGCCGGCGCAGAAGGCGCGTCCCGAGCCGGTGATCAGCACGCTCCGCACTTCGACCCGCTGAGCCGCATCGTCGAGGGCTTCCCGCAGTCGTTTGGCCATGGGACGGTTGAAGCTGTTGAGCTTTTCGGGACGGTTGAGCGTGATGCGGGCCACGCCTAAATCCAAGCCGTAGAGGATGGTTTCGCTCATGGGTTCACTTTATCGAAGCGGCGGGTCAGATGCACTTGAACTGTTCAAAGGGCTGCTGGCAGGCGTTGCAGAAATAGAGCGCTTTGCAGGCCGTCGAGCCGAATTCGCTGCGTAGCGCGGTGTCTTCAGAATCGCAAAAGGGACAAGCCACGGGCCGGTCTTCTCGGTCGCGGGTGTGTCCGGGCGGGGCGATGCCGTATTCCCTGAGCTTGCCCTTGGCCTCCTCGCTCATCCAGTCGGTCGTCCAGGGCGGCGAGAGGACGGTTCGGGTGGAAGCCTTGTCGAATCCGTGACTGCGCAAGGCATTGATAATCCCCTCGCGGATGGCCTGCATGGCGGGACACCCGGAATAAGTGGGGGTGATGACGACCTCCACATGGCCTTCCTTGAGCTTCACATCGCGCACCACGCCCAACTCGACAACGCTGAGGACAGGCACCTCGGGGTCCTTGACCTCTTGCAAAATGTCCATCACGGCCTCTTTGCCGGCGGCCGCAGTTTGTTCGTAATCCATGTTGCGATCCTAACCGCCGCCAGGAGCCTGGCAGCAGGGCTTCCCCTACCAGGTGGCATCGGGATAAGAACGGGGGAGAATCTGCATTTCGCTGAGCAGATGACCCAGATGCTCGGTGTGCCGTCCCTGACGGCCGCCTTCTGCCATGTACTGATCGGGGTCGGGCAGCTTCAAAGTGGCTTCCTCGACGGCGTCCTGGACGGCTTTCGTCCAGCGGGGACGCAATTCCTCCAAATCGGGGGCCATGTCGTCTTCATGCAGACGACGGTCGATGTCATCGGCCTGGAAGATCTCCCCGGTGTACATCCAGACCTCGTCCAGCGCCTTCTGCATGCGCTGATGACTCTCCTCGGTGCCGTCGCCCAACTGCACCACCCAGCGCCGCGAGTGACGGAGGTGGTAGCGGGCCTCCTTGATCACCTTGGCGGCCACCTCGGCCAGCGGCTGGAAGGACGAGTCCAGCAGCGCCTCCATCAGCTCCACGTCATAGGCGTCGAAGAGGAACTGGCGGGCGATGGTGAAGGCGAAATCGCCGCGGGGCAGCTCGACCAGCTTGAGGTTTCGGTAGTCGATGGCCTCTCGGAAATAGACCAGGCGGTCGGCGTCGCGTCCGGCGCCTTCGATTCTTCCCGCCAGATCGAGGATGTATTCGGCCTGTCCAATGAAGTCCAAGGCGACGTTGGCCAGGGCGATGTCCTCTTCCAGGATGGCGGCGTGTCCGCACCATTCGGAGAGGCGGTGGCCCAGCACCAGGCGGTCGTCCCCCAGGCGCAGGCAATACTCAAAAAGATGGCTGCGCAGCGCCTCGCCCTCAATCTCGATTGCGGGCTGCTTTTCGCTCAATCTCAGTCCTCTTTCCCCGCGGAACGTCGTAGAACTGCGGGTGACGGTAGATGTTGTACTTGGTGTATTCGAAGAATTCCGGATTGTTCTCCGACTCGGCCGAACGAATGTGGCGCGATTCCACCACCCAGATGCCGGATTGGGGATCGCCATGGCGCAAGTAGACGTCGCGGGCGTTCTCAAGGGCCGATTCGAAGTCTGGAGCATGGAGGCTTCCCGCGTGCTCGTGCGGGGCCCCAGAACGGGGCTGTAGGAAGACCTCCCAAATCGGCCATTGGGTGTCGTCGTCCTGAGGCGTGAAATCATCCGGCATGACGAGCTACCTTCTTGTTCAGGCGGGCTGTTTGAGAGCCTCGCCCCGGCGTTTGGAGGCATAGGCTCGGGCCGCATCGCGCACCCAGGCGCCATCCCGATGGGCTTTGCGGCGGGTCTCCAAGCGCTCCCGGTTGCAGGGACCGCTGCCGCGGACCACGTTCCAGAATTCGTCCCAATCGATCTCGCCAAAGTCCCAGTTGTCGGTTTCGGTATTGTATTTCAGCTCAGCGTCGGGAATGGTCAACCCTACGGCATTGGCCTGCCGCACGGTCAGATTGACGAAGCGCTGGCGCAGTTCGTCGTTGCTCTTGGTCTTGACCTTCCACTTCATCAGCTCAGCCGAATTGGGGGACTCAGAGTCGTGAGGGCCGAACATCATCAGCGTGGGCCACCACCAACGGTTGACGGCATCTTGAACCATCTTCTTCTGCTCGGGCGTCCCTTTGGCCATGGTGGCCACGATTTCGAATCCCTGCACCTTGTGGAAGTTCTCTTCCTTGCAAATGCGGATCATGGCCCGCGAATAGGGTCCATAGGAGCATCGGGCCAGCATGGTCTGATTGACGATTGCGGCACCGTCCACCAGCCAGCCAATGACTCCAATGTCGGCCCAAGTCAAAGTGGGATAGTTGAAGATGCTGGCGTACTTGGCCTGGCCGGTGAGAAGCTGGTCCACCAGTTCTTTGCGGTCGACGCCAAGAGTTTCAGCGGCGCAGTAGAGGTAGAGCCCGTGGCCGGCTTCGTCCTGGACTTTGGCCAAAAGCGTCTTCTTGCGCTTGAGGCTGGGAGCCCGGGTGATCCAGTTGCCTTCCGGCAGCATCCCCACGATCTCGGAATGAGCGTGCTGGGAGATCATGCGCACCAACTGCTTGCGGTAGCGGTCCGGCATCCAGTCCTTGGGCTCGATTTTTTCTCCGGCCCCGATCCTGTCCTGAAATCGGTCTTCTTGAAGTTCGCTCACGATTGGGTTTCCTTATCTATGTCCACTTGACAAAATCAAGTAACAGCGGAGGAGGGTTCCGCCTTGCTAAATGCATAGTCGTACGAGTGAAATTTTAGCATCTGGGCAGGAGCGCTTCAAGCCGCCCACATGGGCTAAGATATTCGCTCCATGGGATTTTTGGCGGGTGACCGAATACAGATCATCGTCATCTTCGTCCTGGGTTTCCTGGTCTCCCGCCTCTTCGTGCGAAGCGGGCTGGCGGAGTGGATCGTCCTGGGGCTGATCCGGCGCGTGCATCGCAGTTTGCCGCTGATTTCCCTGTGTCTCCTGTTGGGAGCTTCGCTGCTTTCGTCCTTCATTCCTAACGTCATCACCACCTTGACATTGCTGCCGGCGGTCCTCCTCCTGATCGAACGCCTGATGCCCCAGGACGCCGGTCCTCGCGAACGCCGCCAACTGACCACCTATCTGGCCTGTTCGCTGATCTGGGGATCCAACATCGGCGGCAATGCCTCAGTCATCGGCTCTCCGGCCAACCTGCTGTTGCTGTTCTTCTTAGAGGTCTTCCAGGTTCCAGCCGGCGATCAAGTCGGATTCCTCACCTGGATGGCCTGGGGACTGCCCTTGGTACTGGCGTTGGACTTGGCCGGCTGGCTGCTGGGAATGGCGGCCTTCCGGCGGGCACGCCTGCGCTTGGACGCTCCGCCTCCCGAGGTGCCCGTCCTTGACCAAAACATGCGGGCCGCCGCTTGGGCAGCGGGATCGATTCTGCTCTTCTCGGCCTTCTTGGCGGTGGCCGGCTTTGCGCTCCGCGACCGGACCGCCTGGATGGTGTTCCTCAACCTGTCGGCGTTGGCCGGAGGAAGCCTCTTCATGCTGTTGCTCTTCTGGCCTGCGGCGGGACGTCGCCTGCTGAGCCTGCCCGGCTCTCTGCTCGACGTCCGAGACCTGTGGGCGCGGCTTCCCTGGAAAGGCCTGGCGCTGGTAGCCGCCGTGGGCGTTTTTTTCGCCCTCACGGCACGGTGGGCCGAAGCCAGCGGCTTCGACCAGCAGATGACCGATTGGCTTTCGGGCAACATCCCTCAGGACGCGCCTGCCTTGGCCACCCTGTTCCTGCTCATCGCAGCCACCATCTTCCTGACCGAAGTCCTCAGCAACACCCTCGTGGCCACCGTCTTCATGACCAGTGCCGCCGCACTGGCCCCAGCTTTCGGATTGCACCCGCTGCCGCTTTTCGTGGGAGTGGGAATGGCCTCCACCTGCGCTTTCATGTCGCCCATCGCCACACCCGTGAACAGCTTGGCCTTCGGAGAAATCCGCCATCTTTCCATCTGGCGCTTCGCCGCTGCGGGCTTGGTCCTGAACCTCCTGGGAGCCCTGCTGCTGACCCTCGTCTGCGGATTACTCCTGCCTTGGATCTTGGGCATCTCATTGCGTCTGTGAGCCAGCCGAAGCGGCAACCCGTCGCGGCCTGTGGGCAGGCATACCGGAATGCTAAGATGACTTCTTGTAAAACGCGGCAGGCGAGCCGAGAACGGAAAGGGACCCAGCCTATGGATGCACGTCAGTTGAAGTCGATGGTGTTTACCGCCCTGACGGCGGTGGTGGTCAGCGCAGCAGTCTGCTGGATCATGGTTCCCCAGGGAGCCTGGGCCCGTCAACAGGGGCAGGACGCCGATCAGACCCTGCGCCTCCGCCAGCTTGAACTGGTGGACGAACTGGGCAATTTGCGCATGCGCCTGGAGGCCGATGAGGAAGGCCGCAGCAGCATCTACCTCTACGACCGCGACGGAAACGCCCGGGCCATCTTGGGATTGCTGCCCGACGGAAGTCCCGGCCTGGCTCTGCGCAGTCGGGAAGGCGCCATCCGCGTAGGACTGGCCATCTTTCCCGACGGGACGCCCAATGTGACGCTGCATGACCAGCAGGGCACCATCCGTTCGCGGCTGGGCGTGGCCGACAACGACTATCCCATGCTGCGCATGCGCGACGGCGACGGCGACGACCGGCTGGCGCTGTTGGTGGACGAGGAAGGACGTCCCCAGTTCTTTCTCAAGGACCAGGCCAACAACTCCCGGGCCGCGCTGGTGCTCGACCAGCAGGGCCGTCCGGCGCTGACCTTTTTCGCGCCCAACGCCCGTCCTCAGTTGAATGTGGCCGTGCAGCCGCCCCGCAACGAGCCCTCCATCGAACTCTATCCCTCGTTGGGACCCATCTGGAAAGCCCCCTGAGGAGTCCGCAACCGGAATGAACCAGCGCTTCGACATCATCGCTTTTGACGCCGACGACACGCTTTGGCGCAACCTCGACCTCTTCACCCAAACCGAAGAACGCTTCGGGGAAATGCTGTCGGCCTATAAGGATCCCGATTGGATTGCACAGCGCCTGATCGAAACCGAGCGCCGCAACCTGGAGATCTTTGGATACGGCGTCAAAGGCTACACCCTCTCCATGATCGAGACCGCCATCGAGATGAGCGAGGGCCGGGTGTCGGGCAGCGAAATCGAACGCATTCTCGAGTTCGGCAAAGCCATGCTCAAAGCCCCCATCGACTTGCTGCCGCACGTCGAAGAGACCATTCGCCGGCTGCACGGAGGCATCCCCCTGATGATCATCACCAAGGGAGACCTCTTCGATCAGGAAGCCAAAGTGGCACGCTCAGGGCTGGCCGATTTCTTCGAACATGTGGAAATCGTCAGCGAGAAAGCGCCTGACACCTACCGCACCATCCTGCGCCGCTACAGCTTGGCTCCCGAGCGCTTCTTGATGGTGGGCAATTCGCTCAAGTCCGACATCTTGCCGGTGCTCTCCATCGGCGGACATGCGCTGCACGTTCCTTACCACGACACCTGGGTCAACGAGATGGCCGATGAGGACAAGGTACGACAAGCCGACTACCACGAGATTGCTCACCTGGGTGAACTGATCGAGTGGCTGGAGTCGCGCAGCGCCCAAAGGGCGTAGCCGCCCAGCAGCCAGTCAAATGAAATGCAGGCCCAGCGGTACCAATGGGGCGCATAGGCCGGGCCGTCCTGAAGCGGATGGAAGATGTCGACCAGGCTGTGAGCCGCTAGTCCCAGTCCCAGCAAGAGGGGCATCCAACGTCCGCCTGCCAGCGCCGCCGCCAGGAAGGGAATCAGGATCAGCGCCTCATGTCCCAGAGCCGGAGGCCGCCAGATCAAGGCGAAGGCCAAATAAGGCAGGTGAGTCAGTGCCACCACCCACATGAAGAGCCTGCGGCGTCCCCGCCAGGAGCGTCCGCGGACCACCCAATAGACGAGAAGCGCCAGTGCAACTCCCGCCGCCAGTCCCCAAGCCGCTTCCCCGCCCCAGTGCATGCCCCCGCTCCCTTCGTGAGTGAACCATCTTACAGGTATTTCTGGAAGAGGATCATGGCCCCTAAAGTCAAACTGACCAACAAGCCCACCCGGCTGGGATTGGCCTCTTCGAAGGCCTCCGGCAGGAGTTCCAGAAACACCATGTAGACCATGGCGCCGGCCGCGAAGCCCAGTCCGTAGGGAAGAACGGCTCGGAAAGCCTCGACGAAGGCAAACGCCGGAACCGCCATCAGGGGCTGGGGAAGGGAGGAAAAGACGCTCCACCCGGCACACGCCCACACGCTGCTGCCGCGGGGACGCATCACGGCGCTGATGGCCAGCCCTTCAGGGATGTTGTGGACGGCGATGGCGATGGTGATCAACGCCGCCAGCTTCTCACCGCCCCCGAAACTGACGCCGACGGCAACGCCCTCTGAGAAGGAATGCAGCGTCATGATGGCGATGATGAGCAGGATGCGCCGGGCTCCCGCGCCCCGGATGTCGCCGAATTCGACCTCCTTGTCCTGCAAAAAGCGCTCGCCGAAAAACACGAAGGCCACTCCCACGGCCGCGCCCGCCACAGTCTGCCACAGTCCGTAGACGCTGCCTTCGCTGAAGAGTCCGAAGCTGGCGCCCAGCATGAGTCCGGAAGCCACTCCGTTAGCCAGCCCCAGGGTGCGTCCCGATACCGTACGCATGAAGGCGAAGGGGATGGCACCGAGTCCGGTTGCCACGGCGGTGATCAGTCCAGCCAGGAAAACGATCCCAAGTTCGTAGTACATGATCGGATCCTCCCAACACCCCTCAGGACGCCATGAAGAACGACCTGAGCAGTATCACGGCTCCCGCGCTGATGCTCACCAACAAGGCCACCGCCGACTTGGGGGCGCGCTTGTATGAGGAAGGCAACAATTCCGAAATGACCAGGTAAACCATGGCTCCGGCCGCCAATCCCAAAGCCAGAGGCAGCCAGGGGCGGAGAGCCGAAGTAAGGGCGAAGGCGGTGATGGCGAAAACCGCCTGAGGCGTCTTGACCGAAACACACAGTCCAGCCGACTGGCGCACCGTGACTCCTCGCTGCGTCAAGAGCGAAGTCAAAGCCGTGGCCTCGCCGACATTGTGAACGGCTAAGGCTAAAGCGATGAAAACGCCGAGACCAAGATCGTAGGCCATGGAGGCTCCAATGGCCACGCCCTCAGCAGCAGAATGCAGGGCGTTCTGAAGCAGGATCTTATACCCGTATTCCGGACGGTCGGGCTTGGCTTGGGCATCGCGCCGCAGTTCCTCGGTGCCGGCGTAAGATTGCGTCCACCAGGTGAATCCCACACCCAAGGCTGCGCCGACGACGACGAGGTCGGCCTTGCCGTGAACCAACGCTTCGCTCATCAGAAGGTATCCGGCCCCCAGCATGAGACCGGAGGCGAAACTGTAGGCCGACCCGATGGAAAAACGTCCAGGCCCGCCCCGCCGCAAAAAGGGCAAAGCGCCCAGGCTGGCGAATGCAGCCGCCAAACCACTGTACAAGAGCACGACAAGGACCGGTTGCTGATCCATCTGTTCATTATTTAACAAAGCGGCCTCGAATGGAAAAGAGCCCTCAGCCGTCAAACAGCCCTGACAGGCCCCATCGGCCCGCAATCGCTGGCCTCATGGGTAGCCCGGAGGAGCTCAGAAAAAGAGCGACTGAGCCCGCCTCAAGCCCCCTCGACCGATTCCTCGTGGCCGCTGGAAAGAAGGGGCACCCGCTTCTCCATAAAGGGGCTTGACATAAATGGGACCAAGCTAGTACCCTTTGGCCCGTCTTGTTGAGAATGATTCTCAACAACAAAAAAACGAGGGCGCTTTTATGCGTCTTCGCAGGAAGGCCGAAAGGCCAGAAATTCTAGACGAGCGGTGGATAAGAAAAGGGACGCGCCTGGAACATGACGCGCCCCAACGTGAAACGGTCTCAACCCAAAATTTCACGTGCTTCCAGTATAGGCCCGTCCTCAGAAGGGAGTCAATTCGCCGTTTTCCGGAAAGGAACACTTGAATCATGGCAAGAAAGTGGATTGTAACGGTCTGTATCGCCGCCCTTTTCTTGGCGGCTCCGGTCACCCTTCAAGGCCAGGACCTCAATCAGGAGGTTTTGAAGAAGCTGGAAGAAATCGAGAAGCGCCTCAAACGGCTGGAAGAGAAGCAGCAAGAGGAGGAATCCGCCGAGAAGCAAGAGAAAAAGCAGGACCAGAAAGAAGCTGAGAAAAAACCCGCTGATGAAATGACGGTGGACGTCGATGAACTGCGCCGTCAAGTCGACGTCCTGGCCGAAGAGCTTGAGAAGGTACGCAGCGGCGAAGAGGAGTTAGTGGTCACGAACGAGGACGCCAAGTCCTTGGGCATCGCTCCCTCGGCCGCATCGGTCTACCGCAAGAGGCGGGGCGTGGCCTTGGCCGGATACGGCGAGATGCTCTATGAGAACTTCGCCAATGAAAACGAGTCGGGTGAAGACGTCGACCAGACCACGCGACTCGACTTTTTGCGGGCCATCCTCTATGCCGGCTACCGCTTCAACGACAAGTTCCTCTTCAACTCAGAGATCGAAGTCGAACATGGGTCGACCGACGTCGAAGGCAGCGTTTCGGTGGAATTCGCCTACATCGACTATCTTGCCCACGAAAGCTTCAATCTGCGAGGGGGCATTCTGCTGGTTCCCATGGGGCTGGTCAACGAATTCCACGAGCCCAACGTTTTCGTGGGCGCCCGCCGTCCCGTCGTAGAGCAGCGCATCATTCCCACCACATGGCGGGAGAACGGCTTCGGCTTCCACGGCTCGGCGGGGATCTTCGACTACCGCGCCTACGTGGTCAACGGACTCCGCGCCAGCCAGTTCAGTTCCAACGGTTTCCGCGGCGGACGCCAGAAGGGCTCCGAAGCCCGGGCCGACAACCTGGCCTTTGTAGGACGCCTCGACGTCAACCCCACCCCGGGAATCTTCTTCGGAGGCTCCATTTACCGTGGCGGTTCGGGACAAGGGGAGATCGTCCTGGAAGGGCAAGACTTCGACGTGGCCACCACTATCGGCGAGTTGCACGGACAGGTCCAGTTGAGGGGATTCGACATACGCGGCCTCTACGCCAAGTCGAGCATCGACGACGCAGTGGAGCTCAATCAGTTCCTGGGACTGAGCGGCGACGATTCGGTGGCCGAAAGCATGCAGGGCGGCTATTTTCATGTGGGCTACAACGTGCTCAACGAGTTCAACGAGACCGCCAGCCTCATGCCTTACTACCGCTTCGAGTTCCTGGACACGCAGGACGAGGTCTTAGCGGGATTCCTGCCTGATCCTTCCCGCGAACGCGTCTTCAACACCCTGGGCCTGGAGTACAAGCCGATCTACAACGTCGTCCTCAAGGCCGATTATCAGTGGATCAGCAACGATGCCGACACGGGAGTTAACCAGTTCAACGTGGCGTTGGGATACTCCTTCTGATCGAATCGGGAGACACAACGACTTGAAAGCCGAAAGCCCATTCCGACAGCCACAGGACGGGGAAGCCGTCCGTCCCAATGTCCTTCGGCGGACGGCGGCCCTGGCTGCCGTCCTGCTGACGGCTTGGCTTCCGGCATGGGCTGCCATCAGCCGCCAGGAAGCTTTGAAGGCCGCCTATCCCCAGGCCGAATTCAGGTCAGAGCGGGTTTTCCTGAGCCAAGACCAACAGAACCAGGCCGCAGAGATAGCGGGCGTGGAGGTACCTACCGCGCTGATCGCCCGCTACCTGGCCTCCCGCGACGGCCAGCAAGTCGGACGGGCCTACGTCGACACCCACGTGGTGCGCACCAAGAAGGAATCTCTGCTGATCTGCCTGAACGCCGACGGCACACTGAAACGGATTGAAACAACGGCCTTCCTGGAACCGCCCGAATATGAAGCGCCCGAGGAATGGCGGCGTCAGTATCACGGCAAAGCACTGAAGGGCGACCTCAACCTCAACCGCGACATCCGTCCGCTGGCCGGCGCCACCTTGACGGCGCGGGCTGTCAACCGGGCCGTCCGCAGGGTCATGGCCATCGATCAGGTCCTGCGGCAGGAGCCGGGCCGACCCGCGCCCGGAAAAGGAGGAGGCCGATGAAAAGCTTTTACCGCTGGTCTCTCCATTTGCTGACATTGGGCGTGACGGCCACCGGCGTCCTCTACTTTTGGATGAAGTATCTGCTGGAGAGCGAAGATCCTTTCAGCATCATCAACCATCCCTGGCAGAACCTGATGCTGCACGGCCACATTTTGTTTTCGCCCCTGCTGCTCTTCGTCTTCGGGGTCTTCTTCAACAGCCACGTCATGCGCAAGCTGCGGAACGGGCAGCCCCAGGGACGCCGCAGCGGATTGGCCAGCCTGCTGGTTTTCCCCCTCATGGCCATCAGCGGATACGCCCTTCAAGTGGTCACTCAGGAAACGGTCCTGCAGGCGGCTCTGATCGTCCACCTGGTCAGCGGCGGACTGTTCGCGCTGGTCTACTTGGTCCACCTCATCGTAGGTCTGCGCAACTGGCGTCCGGCCTCGAACCTCAAGCACAGCTCCCGCCGGGGAAACAAGGCCATTGCGGCCTGAGCGGGTGGGCTCAAACAATGCGCTTATCCTCTGCCTTAGTCCTGACCTGGATCAGCATCGGATTTCTCGCCTCGCAGCCGGCCGCCCAGGGAGGCCGCGAGGGGCCCCAAGTAGTGGTGGAACGGCAAGTCTATCTGATGGGGACGCGCTGCCGTCTGGCGGCCGTGGCTGCCGATCGCGAGTCCGCCATCAGGGGACTTGAAAGCTTGTTGACCCTGCTGGAGGCAAGCGAGGGCGAGCTGAGCACTTGGCGCCCCAATAGCCGTCTCAGCCTCCTCAACCAGCAACCACTCTTTCAGCCCTTGGCCCTCCATCCAGGACTCTGCCGGCTTTTCGAGGAACTGCGCCGCTGGCATTACGAGACCGGGGGCGCTTTTGACCCCTTCATCGGACGCCTCCTCGAAGCCTGGGACATCCGCGGCCGAGGACATCTGGCCCAAGCCCCCGAACTGGAGGCGGCCTTGCAGGCCAGCGGACTCCGGCACATTCGCTTCGATCCCCAGGCCTGTACCGTGGCCAAAGAGCGTGAGGTGCTCATCGACGCCGGCGCCTTCGGCAAGGGAGAAGCCCTCGACCGGGCCTTCGCCCACTCCCAAAAGCTGGGCCTGAAGGGCTGGATGGCCGACCTGGGGGGGCAGATCGGGGTGTGGGGCAACCCTCCCCGAGGCCTGGACTGGGACGTCCGGGTTGCCCATCCCCGCCACCGGCAGCAGACCCTCACTGCACTTAAGCTGGCGGCCGGCTCTTTGGCCGTCAGCGGTGGCTCTGAGCGCGATCTGACCGTGGACGGGGAGGCCGTCTCCCACATCATCGATCCGCGCACGGGCAGGCCCGTGTCCTTTCGGGGATCGACGGTGGTGTGGCACCAAAGCGGGCTGGCGTCCGACGTTCTCTCCACCGCTCTCTACGTGATGGGAACGGATCAGGGCTCGAAATGGGCCCAGGAGCGCGGCATCGCGGCTTGTTTCCTCATTCCGGGAAACGACGGCGATCGAGTCTCTTTTCGATGTTCGGCGCGCTTTCGAGAAGTCTTCGGCCATCTTCCCGGGATCCGCTCTTCCAGCGAGTGATCCTCGCCTGGCACCCTGCACCCACAGGGCCCCGCCAAGGGAGAAAGCTCCCCTGCGATGTCGTCAGGATGCCTTGGAATGCACCCGACGACCCAGGAGGCTTCTGATCATGCCATGCGGCAGGCGCCCTGCCCAAGCGGGTCCAAATGCAGTCTTAAGGCAGGCCGGCTCAGGGCACCTCGTGATTGCGGTGCATCTCGGCGTGGCCGTTCTCGATGAAGAGGTTGACCACCTCGGCGTGGGCCTTGATGAGCTTGACCACTTGCGGATCGGCCGCGGTCTCCCGCACGCGGATCCCCTTCTCAGTGTCCTCCATTTCCAGGTCGATCTGGTCGACATGGCGGAAGATTTCGGCGAAAAGCGGGTCACGGGCATGGATCGGACGCCCCTCTTCGAGGCGCTGGTACATGGCCCTGACATGCTTGCGTATGCGGGCCGCCACCTGAGGATCGTCTGACTCGGTCAGAGTCTCCACCCCATTCTCCAACTGGTGCACTTGGCGGTCGATGGCTTGGCGGTTGTCGAGCAAGAAGCGGAAGTCCTGATGGTCAGGATCGTTCATCATCCCCTGAGGACAATCCGGACATTGGCCTGGACCCGCTCCGCGGTGTTGGCAATTGGGATTATCGCAGCGTTGACCCGCGCCCTGTCCATGATGGCCCTGTCCGTGACGATGCCGTTGCCCCTGGCCTTGTCTTCCGTACATGGGCCGGCCCTGTGCAGGCTGCGCCTGCGGCTGCTCTTGCTGGACGGTCGGCTGATAGGGGCAGGCCTTACCCTCGGACTGGGCTGCCACGACGATCAGCGAGAGCGCCAAGGCCATCGCGAACAACGAACAGGCGAGCAATTTCGAATATCTCATGAGGCTCCTCCTCGGGAGCAATAGTGTCTTGAGTAACCCAAGAAACAGGCAAGCAATCATGGAGCCATTACGGCGTGAAGGGGTGCCCGACAGAAACGGGCGAAAGGCCAGGCAAGACTGACGAGGACAAGCCGATGCTGGTCATGCGGAGCGGCGGCAATGAAACATTGGCGGTGTCTACCGCTTCCAGCATCGCGGCTCCCCAGTTCGGGCTCGGGCGTGCCCTGGGGCAAATCGCACAATGGAGGGGATAACCGCCCTGCCGTCAAGGCCAGCCGACTTCCCCCATGATCTCCACGGCTTCGGCATTGTAGACGCCTACCACGGTGAGGCTGAGTTGGTCTTCGCGGAATCGCCCCCACTCCTGAAGAGGCTCGGCCCACTCCACGCCTTCCTTGACCGGGTACTCGCAGTTAGATGAGGCGAAAACTCGCTGAGCCTCTTCCCCGCTCAGAAACTCCAGAAGGCGGACGGCATTGCCGGGATGGGGAGCGTGGCGGGCCACCCCGGCGCCGCTGATGTTGACGTGGGCTCCCCGGTCTTGCTGGTTGGGAAAGACGACACCGATCGCCCGGGCGGCCTCAGTCTCGCGAGGGTTGCCCGACTTCAACATCAGAGCCAGCGAATAGGTGTTGACCAAGGCCAGATCGGCCTCGCCGGAGGCCAGCGCCATAATCCGGCCGCGGTCGTCGGCGGGAGGCGGTCCGGCCATGTTAGCGACCACGTCGCGGGCCCAAGCCTCGGCCTCGCGCCGGGCGTGGACCAGAATGATGGAGGCCAGGAGCGACTGGGTGAAGATGTTGTCCGCCGATCCGGTCAGGATCCTGCCCTTCCACCGGGCATCAGCCAAGTCTTCGTAGCTGGAAAGCTGCCCGGGAGTGACTTGTTCCCGCGCGTAGGCAATGACGCGGGCCCGCTTGGTGAGTCCGAACCACTCTCCCGCCGGGTCGCGCAGGTGGACGGGGATGTTGGCCTCCAAGACCTTGGAGCGGACGGGCTGAAACAGACCCTCCGTCTTGGCCCGGTGGAGGCGTCCGGCATCAACCGTCATCAGGATGTCGGCCGGAGACTCCAGGCCTTCCTGCTGCAATCTCCGAATAAGGTCGTCGGCCCCGCCCCGCTCCACGCGGACCTCGATCCCCGTCCGCTCGCTGAAGCGCTGGAAAAGCTCCTGGTCGGCCTCGAAGCCGCGGTGGGAATAGACTGTGACCAGCGCCTCCTCGGGTTGATCGTCTTGCTGCCCCCTTGCCGCTGGACGGCCATCCCCGCAGGCCCCCAAGAAAAGGAGCAGCGTCGCCAGACAGGCTGACTTGAAGAGGTTTATCATCGCTCCTCCACTCCCCGTTTTCCGCCATCCCGGTGTCCGCCCATGCTTCATTACCGTACTATAGGAAAAGCGATGCGAAAGCTTCAAACGGTTACCCTGCTGTTGCTGACCTGCGGTCTGGTGCGAGCCCAAGAGCGGACGTTCGTCTACATCACCGGCCTCACCTCCCACTCGGCCCGTTTGGCCTGGGGCTCAACCGAGGGCCGCGGCAACACCATCGGACGCCAGGCGCGTCCCCTGGGACGCGTAGAGGTCGAG
Organism: Acidobacteriota bacterium; assembly: GCA_035471925.1. GTDB lineage: Bacteria > Acidobacteriota > UBA6911 > RPQK01 > DATIPO01 > JANQFM01. The sequence continues at coordinate 51,604 of DATIPO010000203.1, read as the reverse complement.
ATCGACGGACGGCGGATGTCGGAGGAGGAGCGCAGTTGGACGGTGATCGAGGGACTCGAACCCGATCGCCCGTACGCTTACCGGGTCCGGCTGGGAGAGCGGCTGCTGGCCCAATCGACCCTGCGGACCTCCCCCTTGAAGGCCCGGCGTGTAGCGTTTTTGGTCATCGGCGACTACGGCAAGGGCAACGACACTCAAAGCCGCCTGGGACAGGTCATGTTCAGGACCCTTCGAAGCCAGGAGCAAGAGGGCAATCCCGTTCGCTTCGTGCTCACAACCGGCGACAACATCTACGGCAGTTTTTTCTACCAGCGCCACACCGGCAAACGCGACAAGGACTGGCACAAGCGCTTTTTCCGGCCCTACCGCGAACTGCTCTTGCGGGTGCCCTTCTATCCGGCCTTGGGGAATCACGACGGCAGTGAAAGTGAACGGGGCGATGATCTGCCCGTCTACCTGGACAATTTCTTTCTGCCCCCTCCCGACAGCCTCGAAGGCTCCACTGGACGTTACTATGCCTTTACCTTCGCCGATCTGGCCCAGTTCTGGATCCTTGACAGCACCCGGCACAAAGGGTCGGAAGAGGGATTTATCTACCGGGAACGCGGGGCCCAGCACCAGTGGCTGAAGGCAACCCTTGCAACAGCCCGGCTCCCTTGGAGGGTGGCCGTCTTCCATAACCCTCTCTACAACGCCGGACCCCGCTACGAAGACCGCGATCAGCGCTTCGACTACGTCGAAGCGCTGCTGGGAGAGAGCGGCGTGCAGGTCATCTTCAACGGTCACGAGCATAACCTTCAGGTCAGTGACCCTGAGCGAACCGGGGGCATCCGCTACATCATCAGCGGCGGCGGCGCCGACACCCGCGACAAGAACATCGTCGACGACTTGGAGAAACACGGCATGGCCCTGTGGTCGCCCGAGCCTCATTTCCTGCTGGTCGAAATCGAAGGCGAAGACATGCAGATCACCGCTTTGGGCCAGGAAGGTACTCCCATCCAAGCCCGCACCGCAGAGAACCAACCCCTGGCCGCCCGGGTCCTGATCCCCGTCTCGAAACCTTCCCAGCGCTAGCCGGTGCCGGCGAGCCGCAGAGAGAACGGAGGGCAACCTCATTGATCCGTCTTTCTGAGCGCGGGAGAACCAGGGCCACCGTAAGAGCGGGAAGCAGCCCGGCTTGAACGGAGATGAGGGTACGACAGCCCCGGAGCCAGCACGAGAAGCCCTGCTTGCGTAGCGTCATTGGTTACAATGCGGGCATGTCAGATTCCAAACGCGAAATTCCCAGGCGGCGTCTTCTCCAGCTCGTAGTGGGCTCGGCCGCGGCGGCCGCCTGCGGACCTCCCCAGCTTCCCCGACAGGTGGTAGCCGCCCAAGTGGGCGAAGTCGCCCCCGGCTCCTCCAAGAAGTTCCGCTACGGACACGTCCTGGCTCTTCTCGTGCACGCCACGCCCGGACGCTACTATGCCGTGGCCGCCGACTGCACCCATGGCCGCTGCACGGTGGAATTCCGGTCTCAACAGCGAGATCTTTTCTGCCCTTGTCACGACGGGCGTTTCGACTTGCAGGGCCGCATTGTGGGCGGTCCTCCCGTTGTCCCTTTACAGAGCTTCCCGGTGAGAGTCGAGGAGGATCAAGTCATCGTTTCCCGTCCGGAATCTGCCGCCGGTTAGGTTCAGCTTGCGGTCAGCGGCCCTCGAACTTCGCGGGCACAAGTCTGGAAGCAGGGTCGCGGGAGGGGACGGCTCCCCTCCCACGACGGGCTCAGCTTAGCTCAGCGAGAACTGGCAGATCTCACAGCGGTGCTGCATGACGCAGTCGACGACCCACATTCCGTTCGACCAGTAGCAGTTGCTGTAACTGATGGGCTGGAAATCGCAGGGCTCGCCGTTGGAGGTGATCTTTTTTTCGCAGATGCGGTGAGCGTCTCCGTAGACACCCAAGGTGCACCTGGACCGCGCCGTCTGACAGTCGGAGGCCTTGCCCCACGATTGGGCCGTAAAAAAACCGCCTGAGCAGTTGGCGGTGGGGCAGTCCCAGCCGCCGCCAATGGCGGCTTCAGCCGGTTGGGCCACGGTCAGCACGCCCACGGCGGTCACCGCGGCCAGCAGACACAGCATGAGCAGAGAGTAGAGATTGGTCTTGTCCTTCATGGTGATTGCTCCTTGAGTTCGAACCCGGAAACTACGCCCTCCGATTCCCAGGCTCATTGCTTAATGCAATAGCGCAACCGCAGCCTAGGCAAGGCATGCTTCACGAGCAATCCGGCGGGAAGCGGGGACAGGCGGGACTTTGAGCGGCTTGGCCAAGCTCTTCAGTCGGGTGGTCAGGCGGGTCTGAAGGACGGGCTGACCGATCATGCCAAGGATCTTGTGCAGAGATCGGTCAGCCCTGTAGATGAGGAAACAGCCAGTTCACTGCTGGCGAATGGTGATGTTGCCGTTGATGGTCTTGATGCGGACCGGGTTGGCTCCCCCGTTGACCGAACCGCTTCCCAGGATGTACTTGCGGGGACTGCCCTTGGAGTAATCCCATTGGCCCGTATCGCTGCGCTGACGGATGCCGAAGTCGCTGATGACCCGGTAACGCTTTCCGCTGTCGCGGGTATAGGCGATTTCCAGATCGAAGTCGGCCGAGAAATCAGCCGGGAGATAGAGGATAATGTCGCCGGACAGGGAAGTCAGGTCGATGTGCTGGTCGCCTCCCGTACCCAGGACGTGCACCTCGACATCGCCGCCGTTGGTCCCAGCCTCCACCCATCCGTCCAGGGATTCGACGTAGACGTCGCCGCCCAGCGTGCGCGCGCGGGTGAAGCGCGAGGCGCTGCGGATGTCGATGTCTCCGCCCATGGTGCGCACGGAAGCTCCGGCGGGGGCCTCGTCGACATCGATCTTGCCGCCCATGGTCGAGATCTGTACGGTCTCAGGAGTGGCCGGGACGCCGGAAGTTCCCTTGGGTCCGGCCAGCGAGCCGTCCCGGCGGCGGACGTTGACATAGCGGACGTTGCCGCCCATCGAACTGCCCGTCACGTCGCCCGTGACGTTCTTCAGCAGCACCTCGCCGCCCATGGTCTTGAGCGTCCCGTCGAGGTCGGAGTCCTCCAAGTGGATTTCGCCGCCCATGGTCTTCATGTCGGCTTCTCCCCGCACGTTGCGGAAGTTGAGCTCGCCGCCCATGGTCTTGCCCGTGAAGCGGCCTTCCACGTCGTTCACCGACAGTCCGCCGCCCATGGAGTCAAGTTCGATGTTGTACTGGCGGGGTACACGGATGTCGTAGCTCATATTGCTCGACCAGGTCCGCGACGAGCCCACATATTCGGAATGAACGAGCACGCCTTGAGAGGTCTCCTCGATCTCGATGTTGAAGTCCGAGGGCCGGCCATCGCGCACATCATAGCTGACCAGGACCTGGTTGCGGTCCCAGCCGGTCACCCGGGCCGAGCCTCCCGCCTGCAAATCGAGTATCAGGATCTGCCCAGGCGAGGCGTTAAGGCTCTTCTGCTGCTGGGCCATCAGCGGCAAGGCCGCCGACAGCAATAGGATGAGCACCCCTATCGGTGCGGTTAAGGTCCATCGTTTCAAGTTCATCATGGCTTTCTCCTCCGTCTATTTCGGTTAAATGTAGGTGTGTTCAAATTCGATCCAAAAGCGCCGTCATTGGCGGAATTCGGTGGCTTTGAGTAGAAGAGCCCGGTCGCCCCGCTGCTCCAATTCGCTAATGGCCTCGCGCAGCGTCTCCGAGTCCATCTCACGGCGTCCCATCACTTCCAGCGCCAGCAGACGCATCTGCACCGAGGGGTCCTCGCGCAGCGTCTGCAACAAGGCTTCCTCCAGGTCGGCGTCCACGGGGAGTTCGGCGAGAATGGACAGGGCTTTCTGGCGCACGGCCAGACTGTCGTCGTGATGCATGGCGAAGGTCAGAGCCTGCCGCACCTTGGGGTCCATGGTCTGGGACGCCAGCGAAACAGCCTTGAGGCGCGAGCCCAGCGACTCTGATTCGCCGCGCACCAGCAGCGACTGCACGAGGACCTCCTTGACCAAAGGCGAGTCGACGGGTTCGATCACTTCGACATGGCGGGCCACGTTGAAGCTGAGAGCGACCTGCCCGTCATCCAAGGGGCGGAATTTCACGTCCGAATAGATGAAGGGCGAGTCTTCGGCATCGGAGAAATCGTCGTTGCCTTCAGCTTCCTGGCTGATTTCGCGGATCAGAGAGGGATCCTGGGACATTCCTGCGAGGTTCTGGAAGGGTGCTTCGGCAACTGACATCCGCCCCAGCAAGGCGCCTCCCAGCAGGAGCAGCAATCCGGCTGCAACAGCCCAAGCCGGCGAGTAGCGTCGAGGTCTCGAAGCTTCCGCTTGCCGGGCCGCCGCCGGATCCTCGAATGCGCTTGCTGCGGCGGCCTTTGTCTTACCCGCGGTCTGGGCCAGAACCCGGCGGCGCATGGAAGCGAAGCGGCTTTCGGACACACCCGCCAAATCGGCCCCTTGCTGGCCCAGTTCCCGGTGCAGCTCCAGCAGACCCCGGCACTGGGGACACTGGCGGGCATGGCCCTCAAGATCTTCGAGGTGCTTTTGGCTGAGTTGTTCTCCGGCCAGAAGCGACTGAAACAGGTCTTCAAAGTCTGAGCAGGATGTCATCAGCAGGCCTCCCTTTGGGCCACGTCTTCGCGCATTTTCTTGAGGCTGCGGAAGAGGATGTTCTTGGCGACTCCCTCACTGCATTCCAGCAAGGCCGCGATCTCGCGGATGGGCAGATCCTCGAAGTAGCGAAGCACGACGGCTGAGCGCTGGCGCGGATTGAGCCGGTTGAGGCAGCTCAAGAGCAATTCCCTTCTTTGCCGTTGCATGATCAGCCGCTCCTGTCCCGGCTGAGGCGCCGGAGAGATGTCTTCGCGCACTTGGGCATCATGGCGATGTCGTTTCTGAGAGCGGATCCAGTTCAGGCTCTCGTTGGCGGCGATGCGCATCAGCCAAGCTTTGAAGCGTCCGCCGGCGGCGTAGGATTTTAGTTTTCGGTGGGCTTTCAGAAAGACGTTTTGGACCACGTCCATGGCCTGCTCGGGACAGCCCACGTAGCCGTAGGCGACCGTGAAGACCAAGCGTTCGTAGCGCCTCATCAGCCGCTCGAAGGCCAAGTCAGAGCCGCGCAGGATCTGCGCCACCAATTGGTCGTCCTCGTACTCCATTCGTCTTATCCAGACACGCCGAGGAGGGAATGGTTAGCCAATCTTTGGCAGGTTTCCAGGCCCTAAAGATGACCAACAGGCTCACAGGCCAGTCAAGTCCTGCGGGCATGGTTGCTGCTCGCTGCTTCTAGCGGGGAGGGTCCTGAGTGGATTTCGACTCTTCCGCGATGATTTCTTGCAGCCAGCGCTCCACGTCTCCCCGCTGCAGCTCTCCCTCCTGGGCTTGGTAGGGCAAGCCGCGGGTGGCGGCGATGCGGTCGATGAAAATGAGGCCCTCGGAGCCATGGTACTCGTCCTCGGCTTGATAGGCTGTGTCCTCGAGGGCCTCGGCCAAGGTCACGAAGGAATAGCCCTTCTCCTTCAGAAACTCGATCAAATCACCCAGGAACATGGCCGTGGAGATGCCGGTCCGCAGCAGCAGGATGTGGCGGATGTTGCGTCCGAACACCTTCTCGGACTGGGTTTCGGCATATTCCAGGCTTTGGTTGACGTGGGCCAGGAAGAGGTTCTTGAGCCGGGCCACGTTTTCGGGCTCGCGCTCGTGCTCCAGATAAGGACGGATGAAGAATTGGTCTGAGGTCTTGACCGTGACGTGAGCCAGTTGGTAGTCAAAGCGCCTCATCATGCGGTGCAGGTCTTTGACCTTGCCCTCGCTGTTGCCGTAGTGCAGTTGAGGCGGGCGGAAAAAACGATAAGGGATCCTCTTGAGCCGTCCCAGCCGGGCGATGTCCTTCTGACCGTCCCTGAAGTGCTGAAGGTAGTCGCGGAATTCCAGGACGTTGTAGTCGACCCGCGAGTAGGTCTGGTTGCCCAGGATGAGTCCGCGTTCCGCCCAGTCGTCGAGCACCACGTAGAGCATGGGTGAATCGTCGATTCTCTCCTGCACGACGAACCCTGCAGCGGGCACTTTGTGGTCGTCCAAGGTTCGCAGAATCTTGTTGGAAATCTCGCGCGGCCGCCAATAGCCGAAGGGCCCCCGCGAGGGGAGGTCGTTAAAGGTCAGAGCGATCTTCTTCTCGGCTGCCAGAGGGACGGTGAAGGCGACGGCCAGCAGCAGCGTCCAAAGGCACCTCAGCCACCAGCGTTGAGCGGGAGGGGTCCAACTTTTCGTCATAACGCACATCACTTCAGGAGCAAGGGGGTTTCGACAGAGGCCAAAATTGAGTATAACATTGAGAAGGCTAAATTCTTTAGGACACGGGCAGCCGTCGTCGAACGGGAGCGGGCAGCTTCCCGGCTTGCTGCGACCGAACAACCAAAAGCAAGGGTAGGACGCTCATGAGACAGAAAACGACATTCCTGATCATTCTCTTGGCAGCCGCCGCACTTGTCTTGGCAGCCGCGGGACGTGCCGAAATGGCGGCGCCCATCCTCAAGACCAGCACTGAAGAGATCGTGGTGACCGCCAGCTTCACCTCCTTCGACCCCGAATCCAACTACCGCATCGGGGTCGGTTCTCCGGCCAAGACCATCAACGACTACCAAATGACTCTGGAGCAATCCGAGAAGCCTCTGCCCGTACGGGAAAGCACCTTCACCCAGGGTTATCTCTCGGCTTGGTTCGGACTTGAGGAGATTCCCGCCAAAGGTTTTGTCTTCAGCGGCTCAGACCTCACCCCCGACGTCAGGGTGCAGCTTCAGATCACCATGCCTCGAGCCGAAGCCGACCGGCTCAACCGCTTCTTCATCTTCGTGGCCAAAGACTACGGCTCCGATACCTGGTACCTGGAGGACGGCTCGGAGATCCGCAAGGAAAACTGGGAATAACGTCCCGCGGAGCAGGTCCTGAGCACGGGACCCATGCATGCAGACTCTGCTTGATCTTCTCGATCAGACCGGCCCCCTCAGCGGCCGCGAAGCGATCCGCTACTTCAACGGTTACCGCACTTGGCGGATGAGCTATGGCCACCTCCGTCAGCAAATCGCATCCATGACCGCCTACCTGCGCGCGCAGGGCGTGGGACGCGGCGACAAGGTGCTCCTGTGGAGCGAGAACCGCCCCGAGTGGACGGCTTCCTTCTGGGCCTGCCTTTGCCGGGGAGCGGTGGCCGTGCCGTTGGATTTCCGATCCTCGCCTTCATTCGTGGCCCGCATTCGTGAACAGACCGGGGCCCGCATCCTCCTCTACGGCAGCCGGGTCGAGGGAGCCGCCGGCCAACTCGGGGCCCGCTTGTGCCTCGATGAGGTCCGCCATCTACCGCGGGCCAGGCAATTGGACTACGTCCCCGCCCAACCCGACGACATCGTCGAGATCGTCTACACCTCGGGCACAACCGGCGAACCCAAGGGAGTCGTTCACCGCCACCGCAACATCTGCTCCAACCTGCGTCCGCTGCAAGGTGAAATCGCCCGCTACCGCAAATACGCCCGGCCCTTTCAGCCCATCCGCCTGCTCGACCTGCTGCCCTTGAGCCACATGTTCGGGCAGTCTCTGGGGCTCTTCATTCCGATTCTGCTGGGCGGGGCGGCGGTCTTCAGCGACGACCTCCATCCTGACTCGCTGTCAGGAGTCATCCGGCGGGAGCGGGTTTCGGCGCTAGTGTGCGTGCCCCGCATCGCCCAGACTTTGCAGTCCCACATCGAGCAGCGCTTTCGAGTGCCCGAGGCGCGTCCCCATGCCGGAGGCTGGACAGGCATCTTGCAGCGCTGGTGGCGCAGCCGGGAAATCCACCGGGCGTTGGGATGGAAGTTCTGGGCCCTGGTGGTGGGCGGTGCCGAAGTGGAGGCCTCCATCGAGTCCTTTTGGGGACGTCTGGGATACGTCGTCGTTCAGGGCTATGGCATGACTGAAACCTCTCCTGTGGTAGCCGTCAACCATCCTTTCCACAGCCGCGCGGGCTCGATCGGCAGCGTCCTTCCGGGTCAGCAGGTGCGCCTCAGCCAGGACGGCGAGATCTTGGTCAGGGGCGATTCGGTGGTCAGCGAATACCTGGGGGCCGAGGGCGAAAAGCAGACGGTGGCCGAGGACGGCTGGCTGCACACCGGCGATCTGGGCGAGTTCGACGAGGAAGGACGGCTCTACTACCGTGGACGCAAGAAAGACCTGATCGTCACTTCGGAAGGGCTCAACGTTCACCCCGGCGACGTTGAAGACATGCTCAACGAGATGGCCGAAGTTCGGGAGGCGGTGGTGGTTGCGCGCAAGAGCCAGGGCGCCGAACTGGTGCACGCCGCCATCATTCCCGTCCAAGCCGGGGCCGATCTGTCGCAAGCCGTGCAGCGGGCCAACTCGCGGCTGGAATCCCATCAGCGCGTCCGCAGTTGGTCGGTGTGGCCTGATGAGGACTTCCCCCGCACCTCCTCCACGCTCAAAGTGCAGCGCCGCAAAGTGGCCGAAGCGGTAGGACGCCAGATGCAAGGCCCCACCACGACATCTCCCCAAGGCTCGGCCCTGGAACAGGCCCTGCAGCGCATCAGCGGACAGCCCTCTTCGTCCCTCCGCGACGAAACCAGCTTGGAGCGCCACCTCGGTCTTTCCTCACTCGACCGCATCGAGCTGATGGCAGCCCTGGAGGAGGCCTACCGCGTTCGTTTAGACGAAGAACGTTTCGCTCAACTGGAAACCGTGGGCCAATTGCGTGCCTGGCTGCGCTCCCTGCGAGCTCAAGAGGACGCCTCGCATCCGGAGCAGGAAGGAGACTTTGAGGAGGCAGCGCAGGCCGGCGAGTTGGGGACCGTGGCCCAAGAAAGCGGCCACCAGAGCGCCCGAGAAGGCCACGGGAAGCAAGCGGCCGAACCCGAAACAGGTCAGGAGCCTGGGCCCCAGAGCAGCCGCAAGGATACGCCGCCGTCAAGCCGAGCTGCGGAGAGAATCCGTTTCTGGGGATGGCACGGTCCCCTCATTAAGATCCCGCGCGTGCTGGCGGATGAGCTGATCGTCTTCCACCTCTTCCGGAAACTGGCCCGCATGCAGATAGAGGGGCTGGAGCACCTGCGGGAACTCTCTCCTCCCGTCATCCTGGCCGCCAACCACAACAGCCATCTCGACACGCCGGCCGTGGCCTTGGCGCTGCCCTTCTCGTGGAGATACCGGTTGGCTCCGGCCATGGCCAAGGAGCACTTCCTGCCGCTCTTCGCTCCCCAGCGCTATGGGCTCAAAGAGCGCGCGGCGGCCGCTTGGTTCTATTTGCTGGCCAGGGGACTCTTCAATGCCTATCCCCTGCCGCAGCGCATGGGCGGGGTACGCAAGACCCTGCGCAGGACGGGCCTGCTGGTGGAACGAGGATGCTGTCCGCTCATCTTTCCCGAGGGACGCCGCAGCGAGGACGGGGAGATGCAGGCATTCCGGCCGGGGGTGGGAGTAATGGCGATGGAAATGAAGCTTCCGGTGGTGCCAGTCTACTTGCAGGGACTCTTCGAAGTTTATAACAAGCATGTTTCGCGTCCCAAGGCGGGCCCGGTGAGAGTGTGCTTCGGATCGGCCTTGCGTTTCCCCTGTCTGGACGATCCCCGCCTGGCGGCCCGTCAAGTGGAGGATGCGGTCCGCAGCCTGGCCTCTCAATGCAACTCTTAGGCGGGTCCCGCATCACAGCCAAGCATAGCCGGGTGCGATTGGCCTTCGACCACAGATATGGCAAAATAAAACGTTGCAGTTATGAACTGGGAGGATTTATGAAATTCGTTCGATATTTAATGCTGGCGGGAGTCCTGACCCTGGTTTGGGGCTGGTCGGTGGCCCAGCAACAGGGGACTCAAGAGCAGGGCCAAACACAAGAAGAGCAGCCAGCCCAACAAGAGGAAACAGCCGAACCGGCTCCTCCGCCGCCGCGCGTGGTGGGGCAAGTCCGCTCGCAGGCTGAAATGGAAGCCTGGAATGCGGTTGTCAATGCCCCCAGCCCGGAGCAGCCGGCCAAAGCCCGGATATTCCTGGAACAGTTTCCCGATAGCGGCATGACGCCTCATGCCCATTACGTGATCGCGATGTCGGCCTTCACCAACAACAACTTCGCCGACTTCATGATGCACGGCGAGCAGGCCTTAGAGGAACTGCCGCAGGCACTCGACCTGGCCAGCCATCTGGCTTTCTTCTATGCCGAAACCAAGAAGTTCGACAAGGCTCAGACAATGGCCGGCAAAGTGACCTCGGTAATGGCCGACGAACAAGTCCGAAACAGTTTTCAACCTCAACAGCGGGACAAGCTTCTGTGCTCGGCTCACTTCGCCATCGGCCGCTCCCAACTGGGCGAGTTCATGCAGAACAAGGAAGACCAGACCAAGCTCGACAAAGCCATCGAGAATCTGGAGATGGCCGCCGATCTCGACCCGACGGACGCTTACGCCTATTACCGCTTGGGCAGCGCCTATCGCCAAAAGAATGATGCCGATCAGGCCATCCACTACTTCACCTTGGCGGCTGCCACGGGAACAGCGGTCGGCAACGCGGCAACGAGGACGCTGGGCGAGATTTACGACCTGCTGGAGAAGGACAAGTCGAAGATCGAGGCCCGCATCCAGGACGCCCAGGAGAGCCTGCGCGAGAAGCTGGGTGAGAAGCAGCAGCAGTGGGCCCAGGAAGCCGCGGCCAGGACGACGCCTCCGGCCGAGACGCCTCCTCCCGGCGAACCCGCTTCTCCACCGCCCGGAGGCTCCTCTTCTCCTCCTCCCGGCGAGGGAGGTTGATTCGGCTTGAGTGTGATGGCCTCCCGGCGCACTCTGTCCGGAGGCGTCCGGGAAGGGTCCATGAACTGGCTGCAGAAATTTCGGGGATCGCTGAGCAAGGCTGAAACGGCCACCATGACGGCGGCTCCGCCAGATGCCGAACGCACGGCTTCTCTACGCCGACTGGAAGAGACCTTAGGCTACCGGTTCAAGAACTACGCCCTTCTTAATCAGGCTCTGACCCACCGCTCCTATCTGCACGATGCCGGCAATCCTACCGAGGGAGGAGATTACGAAGCCCTGGAATTCTTCGGCGATACGGTCGTCGGCCTGGTGGTCAGCGAGGCGCTGCTGAGAGCCTATCCGACCTTGCGGGAGGGCGGTCTCTCGAAACTCAAAGCCCACTTGGTCTCGGCCCGCCAACTGGGACGGCTGTCGCGCCAACTGGGGCTGAGCGATTACCTGCTGCTCAGCCACGGCGAGGAAAAGACCGGCGGACGTCAGAAGCGGGCCATCCTGGCCGACATCTTCGAGAGTGTAACGGCGGCCATTTATCTGGACGGAGGCCTTGAGTCGGCCCGCCGCTTCTTGCTGCGGCGCTTCGGGCCCCTTCTTGATGAAATCGATCCTAAGAAGGTGCGCGTCAAGGACTTTAAGAGCGCCCTCCAAGAGGAACTGCACAGCATCGGACGCAGCGAGCCAGACTATCGTGTTGTGGCCGAAAGCGGCCCCGATCACCGCAAGGAATTCGTGGTAGAAGTGCTCTCAGCCGGACGTTCGCTGGCCAAGGGCCAAGGCCTCTCCAAGAAAGAGGCCGAGCAGGAAGCGGCCCGCTCTGCTCTGGCGGGGCTGGAGGACGAACCCGTCAACCCCGAAGCCGGGTAACAAGGCTTGCCTTTCTTCCGCAGCGAATCGGCCTTTTACTGAACGTCACCCGGGGTTTTGGCGTCTGTTGTTGATGTTGGGGCTGGAGGAAAGAGAGATCTGCAGTCAGGCCCAGAATGGCATCTGAACCTCAGAGCGCCCTTTTGACTCAAACGAGTCCGGATCGTTATCATGGAAGTTTGGCAGAGTGAGGCTTTGCCGCCGGAGAAGGCTCAAACCGACGGCGTGATCACATAGAGCATTTGGAGGACCGACACAGTGGTACTAGCGATTGGCTGGTTGTTTAATCTGATCCAGGACGGCGGGGCGATGATGTACGCCTTGATCATTTGTTCCCTGGTCGGACTGTTTTACATTATCGAGCGCGCCATCGCCTATGCGCGGATCAAGGGCGACACGGGCGAGATCTTTTCGGGAGTGAGAGAGGCGTTGCTGGGCGGCGACCTGCGCCAGGCCGTGGAAATCTGCGAAAGCTACGACCATCCCGTGGCCACCAACCTCAAGTCGGGACTTCTGCGCTATGGCAAGAGCAACGAAGAGATCGAGAAGGCCATGGAATCGGTGGCACTGCACGAGGTTTCCAAATTGGAGCGCGGACTGTGGGTGCTGCTGACAGTGGCCAACATTGCTCCCCTCTTCGGATTCCTGGGAACCGTGGTGGGCATGATCTTGGCCTTCGACGCCCTTTCCGAACAAGGACTGGGCAATCCCCAGGCCGTGGGACAGGGCATCTCGCAGGCCCTCATCACCACCGCCACCGGGCTGGCCATCGCGCTGCCCGTCCAGACCGCCTACAACTACTTCAACAGCCGCGTTTCCAATTTCGCCCTGGACATGGAAACCAGCACTTCCATGCTGCTCGAGACCTTCAGCGAAATTGAAGAATCACCGACCAAGGTGGCCGCCGCGGGGAGACAATGAAACGGCGCATCCACAGAGCCAAGCCCGTACCCGTGGTGCCGACGGCATCGATGGCGGACATCGCCTTCCTGCTCATCATTTTCTTCATGCTCACCACAAGCTTCTCGCCCGAACGCACTCAAGTCACCATGCCGTCCTCGGTGACCCGGGAGCAGGTACGTGAGAACCCGGCCATCGTGGCCATCACAGCCGATGGAACGGTGGCCTTCTCGGACGGTGAAAGCGCCTCCGAACCGGTCCTGTCGATGGACGAGCTTCAGACCAGGACCGAGGCCTTGCTGCAAGACTTCCCCGGAACCGAATTCGTCATCAAGGCCGACCGGTCAGTACAGTACCGCTTCATCGACGGCGTTCTGGAAGCCCTGCGCAATGGGGGCGCTCAGGACATCGGCCTCCTCACGACTCAGGAAGTGAGCGGAGGCATCGCGGCCCCTGATGAGGAGTCCCCGGAAAGCCCCAGCCCAACCCAAGAGGAGGACGGCAATGGCTAGATCACGCTTGGAAGAGCGCAGGCGTCTCAACAACGTGCCTGAGATCCCCACCTCCTCGATGGCCGACATCGCCTTCCTGCTCATCATCTTCTTCATGCTGACGGCCGTCTTCACTTCGCGGCAGGGTCTGCGCTTCGGATATCCCGACCAAGATCCCACCAATGTGCAACCTGAAGAGTCGGTTCTCATCAAGATTGAGGGAGAGGGACAATACGCGGTGAACAATCAGGTGATGGGGCTGGCCCAGTTGGGCGGCTATATTCAGACCGTCCTCGACACCAATCCCGGCAAGCCCTTCATCATCCGGCCTAAGCCCGATGTCCCTTATTCCGAGATGGTGGAAGTCTTCGACCTGCTTCGCCAGATGGGAGTCGAGAATGTCTCGATCCCCACGCAGTCGGAAGTGGACGCCTGGAAGGCCTACGGCTACTTCGAATAGCCTTCCCGCCTCGGGCCGAGGCACGATCGAGATCCACCCAGCCGAGGAGACGACATGACACTTGTGCGCAACCTCTTCAGCAGTCTTTTGCTTGTGGCCCTGTGCGGCACTGCCGTCTTGGCCCAGGGCGACTTCCAGAAGGGGCTTTCCTACTATAAACAGGGCAAGTACCGGCAGGCCATCAGCGAGTTTGAGCCCATCGTCGAAGAGAATCCCGAATACGAGGACGGCCACCGCATTCTGGGACACTGCTACTTGCAGACCCGCCAGTTGCAGAAGTCGATCGAGCACTTCAAGAAAGCCATGTCCCTCAAGGACGGCAACCTGGGCACCTACCTGGGATTGGCCAACGCCTACTACAACGCCGGACGCTACAGCGACGCCGCGGCAACCCTGCTGAGGGGAGAGCGCTTCGCCAGCGATAATCGCGAACGGCTGCCCATCTACCGGCTGCGGGGTGCCGCCTACTTCAATCAAGGGTCCTACGCCGAAGCCATCGACGACCTGGAGAAGGCTCAGCAGATCAACCGCGGCAACCCCAAGGTCATCCTGCAATTGGGCCTGGCCCACTATCAGCTCAAGAACTTCGACAAGGCTGAACAGTACTTGCGCCAGGCCAAAGCGCTCGACCCCTCCGAGCCCCAAGCCCCCAAGTTCCTCAACCGTGTCACCTATGACCGGGCCCTGCAGGCTCTGGCCGCCAAACAGTCGGGCCGAGCCATCAGCCTGCTGGAGGAATTCGTAGGATCCAATCCTCAGGACGGAGAGGCCTGGTACAACCTGGGCGAGGCCTACCTGCTGGAGAAGCGCCATGCCGACGCCGAAAGCGCCTTCCTCAACGCCGCCCAGCACCTGCCCGGCAAATGGGAGATCCAAGAGCGGCTGGGCTACATCTACGAAGTCACTGGCAAGTACCAGAAATCGCTGGCCGCTTACCAAAAGGCCTACCAAGCCTCCCAGCGGGCGGCACTGAAACAAGCCGTCGACCGCGTCAAGGAGCGCATCAGCCGCGAGTCAAGCTAGGCCCCCAGGTGGCCCACAAGTTTGCGCACGAGTCGGCCTTGCGACCAAGATCGCCGACCTTGTATGGCTGTAGCCCCTATTGAAAGCTCTCGATCAGCTTGTGTTTGTCTTCGTAGACTTCGAAGACCGAGATGAGGCGGGTCAGGTTGAGGACGTCGACGATGCGCTTGGAGGGATTGAGCAGCTTGAGCGCGCCGCCTTCTTTCTTGAGGATGGAGTAGCCGTGGACGAGCTGTCCCAGGATGGAACTGTCGATGTAAGGCACGTCGGAGAAGTCGACCGCGATCCTGCGCTGGCCTTCTTCGATGAGGCGTTCCATCTCAGCTTTGAGTTCGGCATCGCCCTGTCCGGCCAAGAGTTCCCCTTCAGGAATGATGAAGCAGATCCCGTCGTGCTTTTCGCTGGTCAACTTCACGTGTGCAATCTTGACATGACCTTATTTAAAGGTCAACATGCGCCCCATGTCGTTGTTGGAGCGAATCCGGGCGCGGGCACGCCGTTCGTCCTGCAAAGTGGTGCTGGCTGAAGGCGAGGATCAGCGGGTGGTGGAGGCGGCCTCGATCTTGCTCGAGGAGGGCATCGCACTGCCCCTACTTCTGGGAAATGAGGGCACGATCGCCGCTTTGGCGCGGGAGCGCGGCGTGAAGACCGGCTTTACGGTCCTCGACCCCGCGCAAGCCGTCCGCAAGTACAAGCTCGACGCCCTCTATTTTGAGCGCCGAAGGGCCAAGGGCATCTCTCCCGAGGAAGCCTTCAAGGCTGCCAGCCATCCCGCTTTTTGCGCCGCCCTGCTGGTTGCGGCGGGCCAGGCCCGGGGATGCGTGGCGGGGGCTGTCTACCCCACGGCCCAAACGGTGCGGGCGGCCCTCCACTGCATTGGACTGCGCCAAGACGTTTCCATGCTTTCCAGCTTCTTCATCATGGCACTCAGCCGTCCTGCCCCCGGCGGGCAGAAGGCCCTGATCTACGCCGACTGCGGGGTGGTGCCCGACCCCACTTCCCCTCAACTGGCCGAGATCGCCATGCTGGCGGCTGAAAACACGCGGCTCTACCTGGAAGAGGAGCCTCGGGTGGCGCTGCTTTCCTTTTCCACCAAGGGAAGCGCCCGCCATCCCTTTGTCGACAAAGTAGCCGAGGCGGTCCGCACCCTCAAGGAGCGCGCTCCAGACTTGGCCTGCGACGGCGAGTTGCAGGCTGACGCGGCGCTGGTTCCCCAGGTGGCGGCCTCCAAGGCTCCGGGCGGCGGCCTCAAGGGGGACGCCAACACGCTCATCTTCCCCAGCCTGGACGCCGGCAACATCGCCTACAAGCTGACTCAGCGGCTGGCTGGAGCCGAAGCCATCGGACCCGTCCTACAAGGCCTCGACCGTCCCATGAACGACCTCAGCCGCGGCTGCCACGCCCAAGACATCGTCAACGTGGCGGCCATCACCGTATTGCAGGCGCAAGCGGGCTGAGAGAAGCCCTCTCCCGGCCAGGAGCGCAAGGTCATGCTCAGCATCGTCATCCCCACCTGGAACGGCCTCCACCTGCTGAGGGAGAACCTGCCTTCGGTCCTGCGGGCGGCGGACTACTTCGGACAGCACGGCCAGCGTCCCTGGGAGATCATCGTGGTCGACGACGGCGGGGATGATGACACGGCTCAAGCCCTCCCCCGCGAGTTTCCGCAGGTCGAACTGGTGCGCCGTCCCCTCAACGGAGGCTTCTCTCCGGCCTGCAATACCGGCTTCCGCCACTGCCGCTATCCGGTGGTGGCGCTGCTCAACAACGACGTCAGGGTGGAGGAGGACTACTTCGTCCACCTGGCCGGCCACTTCAGCGAGGGTGACCCGGCCGAGCGCCTCTTCGCCGTCACCGCCCGCGTCTTCGAGTGGGACGAGCCCGTCTTTGCCACCGGCGGCAAGGTGGGACGCTTCCGAAGGGGATTCTGGAGCGTCTACTTCAACTACGACGTGGACGACAGCCCCCAAGCCCGACGCTGGACCGCGGAGCGGCGGCTGCTCTCCTTCTACGCGGTGGGGGGATTCGCGGCCTACCGTCGGGACAAGCTTGAGGAGCTGGGCGGCTTCCTGGAGATCCTGGCTCCCTTCCACTGGGAGGACATCGACCTCTCCTACCGGGCCTGGAAGCGGGGGTGGGAGGTCCGCTACGAGCCCCGCAGCCTGGCCCGCCACCGCACCAGCGCCACCATCGAAGCTCACTACAAACGTCCTCAGGTGGAAGAGGCCTCGCTGCGCAACCGCCTGCTCTTTCACTGGATCAACTGCCACAGCCTGTCCTGGATGGCGGCTCACTTGCTCTCCCTCAAGGTCAAGATCCTGACCCGCATCCTGGCAGGCGACCGGGGCTTCTACCGGGCTCTGTGGGGCGCCTTGAAGCGATGGCCTGAAGTGCGCCGCCTGCGTCGCCTGGAGAAGTCCGCCGCCCGCCGCAGGGACTCTCAGGTGGCGGAGTTGCTGAGTGAATTCTATGCCCGTGCCCCCATCGGCGTTTACTATAATCGCTCCCAAGTGGTCAGCCGCCACCCCGGACTCCCGGAACCGGCGGAAAGGCAGCCCCAACCCTCATCGAGACGAGCCGAAAGAGACGCCTCTTGAAGAAGATCTCAGCCGTATTGATCAGCTTCAACGAAGAAGAGAAGATCGAGGACGCCCTGTCGAGCCTGCGGGGAATCGCCGATGAGATCATTGTCGTGGACTCCTTCTCCAGCGACCGCACTCCCGAGATCTGCCGGCGCTTCACCGAGCACGTCATCCAGCGGGAGTGGCCGGGCTATCGGGCCCAGAAGCAATTCGCCACCGATCAGGCGAGTCATCCCTGGGTCCTGAGCCTGGATTGCGACGAACGGCTGAGCGCCGACCTTCGCAGCGAGTTGCGGGACTGGAAAAGGCGTCCCGAAGGGCCCGAGAAAGGCTATGCCATTCCCCGCCAGACCTATTTCATGGGACGCTGGATCCGCCACACGACGTGGTATCCCGACCTACAGATGCGGCTCTTCCGTCCAGACTCGGGACGTTGGCGGGGAGGTCGCGTCCACGAGTCGTTCCGCCTCAAGAACGGCACCGTCCAGGGACGGCTCGGGGGCCACATCCTGCACTTCACCTACAGCGATCTTTCCGAGTACCTGGGCCAGTTGGACCGCTTTTCTTCCTTGGCGGCCGCCGATTATCTCGACCGGGGCAAGGGGGTGGGTCCGCTGCGGGTGGCGCTGACGCCCCCGCTGGTGTTCCTCAAGAACTACATCCTGCGACGGGGCTTCCTGGACGGAAGGGCCGGCTTGGCTGTCTCCTTCCTTTCCGCTGTTTCCGTCCTCTTCAAGCACCTCAAGCTGTGGGAACTGCGAGGCCGCGGGCCCAAGAAGCAGAGACCGAGATCCAACTCCCAAGGGTCCCCAGGCCAGACCGGAGGGGGGCGGACGCGTTGAAACCCCTCAAGATCCTCTACGTCGACACGGAACAGGTCTGGAGGGGAGGCCAGGAACAGCTCTACACCCTCATCCGCGGCTTGCAGGCCCGGGGCCACCAGTGCTTTCTGGCTGCCCCCGGCGGTGCGCCTCTGGCCGAACGGTGCCGGGCCTTGAAAGTGCCCGTTGAGGACTTCCAGCAGCGCTCGGAATGGAGCCCCAAAGCCTTCCGGCGCCTGCGCGAGGTGATGCTGGGGGAGAACTTCCAGGTCGTCCATTTCAATACGCCCCGCCCCATCCTGGCCGGCGGACTGGCGGCCAAGCTGTGCGGCGTGCCGCTGCGGGTCTCTTCCCGGCGCGTCATCTTTCCCCTCAGCTCGCCCTTCAGCCGCTGGAAATACAACGCCTGCAACGACCTCATTTTCACCGTCTGCGACAGCATCCGCCAGGTACTGACTCAGGCTGGAGTGAACCGACAGCGCGTCCGGGTCGTCTACGAGGGAGTCGACTTGCGATGGTTCGACGACTTGGAGGCGGCGGAGTTCCAACGCGGACTGGATGAGGTTTGGATCGGCATCGTGGCCCACCTGAGCCACGAGAAGGGCCACCGTGACCTGCTGGAGGCCGCCTCCCTTCTCGCTTCACGCTTCTCCGACGTCCGCTACGCGATTATCGGCGACGGACCCCTGCGCCAAGAACTGGAGGCTCTCAGCCAAGAGCTGCGGCTGGATGACTTCGTCCGCTTCACCGGCTTCCGCAAAGACAGCGAGGCGCTGATGAAGCGGCTGGATGTCTTTTGCCTGCCCTCTCACTCCGAGGGATTCAGTTCGGCCGTCCTGGCGGCTATGGCCAACCGCTTGCCGGTGGTGGCCTCGGCGGTGGGAGGCAACCGCGAGTTAGTGACCGATGGGGAGACCGGACTGCTGGTTCCGCCGGGTGAGCCCGCCCAACTGGCCGAGGCGCTGTGGAAGCTGATTGACTCCCAGACCTTGCGCCACCGCATGGGGCAAGCGGGACGCAAGCGGGTGGAGGATAACTTCACCATGGAGCGCAAAATTGAACTCAGCGAACGCCTTTATCGTGAGTGGCTTGAGAAAAAATGAAAAGGACGGGATTCCTGTACAATGAATAACATGCTGTTTCGATCCATCCTGCGCATCCTGCCTTTGATGGCCCTGCTGGTACTGTCGGGTTCCAACTGCGCGCTGCAGGCCCAGGGGCTGAGCGACAAGGAATTCGAAGAGCTTTCGCTCAAGCTCAGCGAAGACAATGGCTTCTTCCCCACCGACAACCTGGTTTCCAACGAGACCTCCTACCTGCACGTCCTGCCCCAGATCAGGAAGTACGTGGAGCCGGGGCAAGCCTACGTGGGGGTGGGGCCGGAACAGAACTTCAGCTATATCGTCGCCGCCAAACCCAAGATGGTCTTCATCGTCGACATCCGGCGAGACAATCTGCTCCACCATTTGTGGCTGAAATCGATTTTTCTGACCTCCGAGGGACGCGGCGAATTCATGTCCCAGCTCTTCGGCAAGCCCCTGCCCGGAGGCTTCAAGGCCGGACCCGGGGCCGACGCCCGCGACTTGGCTAAGCTCTTTGAGGGGCTGCCGGCTGACAAGGAGTTCTACGAGAGCAACATTGAGAAGCTGTGGCAATTGATCCACAGCAAGTATCCGCGCCTGACCAAGCCCGACGACCGCCGGACCATCGAGCGCATCGCTTCGGCCTTCCACCGCAAGGGACTGGATTTGGCCTACGAGATTCCGGGACGTCCTGAACTCAACGCCCGTCTTTTCCCCTCCTGGGGCTCTCTGATGGTCCAAACCGACCTGCGGGGGCGCACCGGCCACTACCTGGACCGCGACGAAAGCTTCGTCTTCCTCAAGAAACTGGCCGAGGAGAACCGCCTCATCCCGGTAGTGGGCAATCTGGCCGGGGGAAAGGCCCTGCGCACCGTGGGCGATGAGCTGCGCCGGCGGGACCTGAAGGTGTCGCTTCTCTACACCTCCAACGTCGAGTTCTATCTCTTCCGCAACGGGACGATGGACTACTTCATCGAAAACGTCGGCTCCATGCCCGTGCACGAGAAGGGGATCATCATCCGCAGTTACTTCAACCGCCTCACCGGCTACCGCGACATCCATCCCGAATCGATTGCGGGGCATCTTTCGGTGTCCCTGGTCCAGAACATCGAGAGATTTCTCCAAATCGCCGAAGACGAACCCTACCGCAATTACTGGGACTTAGTGGCGCGCGACTACATCCCGTCCCATCCCATCCCAATGCCGGAAAATCCCGACCGCTGAGGGCGGCTTCTGAAGCTGGCTCTTGTCTGGGGGCGAAGCTTTGATTATCGTGCTCAGTGATGAAACTGAGTCGCAAGCACGTCCTGGGCATCGAAGAGCTTTCTCTGAAAGACATCGAACTGATCCTGCACACAGCCCGAAGTTTCCGCGAGATCAACGAACGCCCGCTGAAGAAGGTCCCCACCCTGCGCGGACGATCGGTGATCGGACTCTTCTACGAGCCTTCGACGCGCACCCGCTCCTCCTTTGAACTGGCGGCCAAACGACTGAGCGCCGACGCCGTCAACATCAGCGCCTCCACCAGCAGCGTGAAAAAGGGCGAAACGCTGATCGACACCGGACTCACGCTGCAAGCCATGCGGCCCGACATCGTCATCGTGCGTCATCCGGTGGCGGGATCGGTCCACTTGCTGGCCCGCCGCTGCCACGACATCCGCTTCATCAACGCCGGTGACGGAATGCACGAGCACCCTACCCAGGCCCTTCTCGACGCCATGACCATGATCGACAAGAAGGGCAAGCTGGAAGGGCTGCGGGTGGTGATCGTGGGGGACATCCGCCACAGCCGGGTGGCGCGCTCCAACGTCCTGCTGCTCTCCAAGTGCGGGGCCCAGGTGGCGGTGTGCGGTCCGCCGACGCTGATTCCCCTTGATTTCCATCAGTACCAGGTGGACGTCGAATACGACATGGGAAAGGCCTTGCGGGGAGCCGACGTGGTCATGATGCTGCGCGCCCAGAGAGAACGCCAGCACGAGGTCTTCTACCCCTCGGTCAAGGAATACTTCAACCTCTACGGCCTCAACGCCAAGAAGATGCAGGCGGCCAAGCCCGACGCCATCGTCATGCATCCCGGCCCCATCAACCGAGGCGTGGAAATCGATCCGGCTATGGCCGATGGCCCCTATTCGGTGATCCTCGACCAGGTGACCAACGGTTTGGCGGTCCGCATGGCCGTCCTCTACCTGCTGTCGGGATCGGGAGAGGGACTGGGTATTGGAACGGAATGAGCCTATGAAAACCCTGATTCGCCAAGGACTGGTGGTCGACCCCAGCCAAGACCTCAACAGCCAGCTCGACGTCTTGCTGCAGGACGGCAAGGTGGAGGCCGTCGATTCCAACATCGAGCTGTCCCCCGACGAAAAGGCTGAAGTTATCGAGGCCCAAGGATGCGTGGTCTGTCCGGGACTCATCGACATGCACGTCCATTTGCGCGAGCCCGGACGCGAAGACAAGGAAACCATCGACAGCGGGTCGAGGGCCGCCGCCGCAGGCGGATTCACCTCGGTGATGTGCATGCCCAACACCGATCCGGTCATCGACAACGAGAGCGTGGTGCGTCATGTGCTGGAGCAAGGCTTGCGGGCGGGACGAGCCAACATCTGCACCGCGGGAGCCGTCACCAAAGGGCAAGGAGGAGAAGAACTGGCCGAAATCGGCGAGATGAAACGGGCCGGAATCGTGGCCCTCAGCGACGACGGACATCCCGTGATGAATTCACAGGTCATGCGGCGAGCCATGGAATATGCCCGCGTTTTCGGCCTCCCCGTGCTCGACCACTGCGAAGACAAGTACTTGTCGGCCGGCGGCTGCATGAACGAAAGCTCGGTTTCAACCCGCCTGGGACTCAACGGCATGGCCGGCGTGGCCGAGGAAGTCCACATCGCCCGCGACGTCATGCTCTCGCGGCTGACCGGCTGTCACGCCCACATCTGCCACGTTTCCACCGCCGAGGGCCTTCAGCACGTCCGCCGCGGCAAAGTGGACGGGATCGCCGTCACCACCGAGGTCTGTCCCCACCACTTCACCCTGGCCGACGCCGACATCAAGGACTACGACACCAACTACAAGATGTCGCCTCCCCTGCGCACCCGCCGCGACCTGGAAGCCATGCTGGAAGGCCTTAAAGACGGGTCCATCGACTGCATCGCCACCGACCACGCCCCTCACACCTCTCTTGAAAAAGACACTACCTTCGAAGAGGCCGCCTTCGGGATCATCGGACTGGAAACCTCGCTTCCGCTGTGCATCGAATTCCTGCTGCGCAAGGAGGTCGTCTCCCTGTCCCGCCTTATCGAACTGATGAGCACTAACCCGGCCCGCATCCTGGGCCTGGATCGGGGCACCTTGAAGAAAGGCTCGGCGGCCGACGTGACCATTTTCGATCCCGAGCGCGAAATCACTGTCGACGCCTCGGCCTTCGAGTCCAAGTCGCGCAACACCCCCTACCACGGCTGGAACCTCCACGGCCTCCCCCTGGTCACCATCGTCTCGGGCCGAATCGTCCACGACCGCCGCTAACTTCACGCCATCTGCAGTCTAGAGTGGAATAACTTCACTCGAAACCAACTCTGATGCAGGACCTTGGCCGCTGAGCGAGAGGCTGAGCGAATCTTTTTGGGCAGCCCTTCGTCTAATGCTCATATGAAGCTGATACCGAATTGGCTCCTTGCTCATCTCTGTCTCTGCCTCTTGGCCCCTCTTTTGGGGAGCGAAGATCAAGCGCCGATGAGCGCCGATGAGATTCTCTCCAAGACCATCGAGCGGGCCAAGGAAGTTGCCGAACGCAATCCCGAAGGCCGCCTGCACTTCGACTATCTCTCGGTTTCCCACGAACTCAACGACCAAGACGAGGTCAAGAAAGAAGAAACCAAGCTGTACCGCAACATACCGGTCGAGGGCATCCCCTTCCAGCGCCTGGTGGAGAAGGACGGTGAGCCGTTGGACGGCGGCGATCTCGAAGACGAGCAGGAACGGGAAGAGGAATTCCGCCGCAAGGTCGCTCAAGGCAAGGACCCCCGCGAAGAAAACGAAAACCGCATGGAGTTCGATGAGGAACTCACCGGCCGCTACCATTTCGCCTTGGACGGCCAGGAATCCCTCGACGGCTACGACTGCTGGATCCTCTCCTTCCGTCCCCGCGAGGGCGACCTTCCTAACAAACGGCGCATCGATGCGGCCCTCAACAAGAGCATCGGCAAGCTGTGGGTTGCCAAGAGCAACTACGAGATCGTCCGCGCCCAATTCGAACTCACCGATCCCGTGCGCCTGTGGTGGGGCCTGATAGGTAAGATCGGCCAACTCGAAGGACGCGTTGACCGCCGTCCTGTCAAGGACGGCCTGTGGATGCCGCAGCGCTTCGACCTTTTCCTCAAGGGACGCATCTTCTTCAGCGGCCTCCACCGCCGTCAGCAAGTCGAGTGGAGCAACTTCGAGTACGCCGAATCGGAAAGGGAGGCTCCTGCTGAAGACGCCGCGCCCGCCGAGAGCGCTCCCGACGAGTCGTCCACCTCACGCTAGGTATTGACACGGCACCCCGCCTTGGCGGACCATGTTCAGCCCATGCCGGATGTTGTTTTTTTAGGTCCGCAACGGCATCAGCCGACCCTGGCGGAAGTCTTGAACGAACTGGGAGTCTCGGGGCCTCTGTGCGCCATTACGGCCGGCTGGCAGGAGCGGGAAGGCGAGCTGGAGGAATTGTGCAGCCACGTGGGCTGCGAAGTCATCGACCTGGAACTCTACCAGCGCGCCGACGGACTCTTCCGCGCCGATCAGAAACTGGTGGAAGAACACCGAAGCCGCCAGGAGAAGCTGATCCGTCTGCAGCGCCTCTACCGCATCCGCCTACACTACGCGCTGGAGGCCGTGCGGGCCCTCAACCGCGAGGAGTCCGCGCCTCAACCGTCCCTGCTGCGAAGCGAAAGGCAGGCGGCCCTGAACGCCGTGCGCGCTCTCGACCGCCGCCATCTGCGACGGGTGGTCAAGGTCCACCAGCAGAATCCCGAACTGCGCCTGCGCAACAGCCATGTGCGCAATGAACTGGAGGAGATCATCACGGCCTCCCAAGCCGTCCTGGTGGCGGGAGGACACATTGCCACCTTGCTCAACCGCATCCGCCTCTTCGATCTCAAGGACCTGATCTCACAGCGTCCCGTCATCGCCTGGTCGGCGGGAGCCATGGCCATGAGCGAGCATATCCTGCTCTTCCACGACTGCCCGCCCCAGGGAGCCGGCGATGCCGAACTGTTGGAAACCGGCCTGGGACTGGTGGAGGGAGTCGTGCCCCTGCCCAACGCGCGCAGCCGTCTGCTGCTGGACGACCGCGAACGCGTGGGACGCCTGGCCCGCCGCATGAAGCCTATGGTCTGCGCCACGTTGGAGCAAGGCAGCTTGCTTCACTGGCGCCAAAGTCGCCTGCTGGCCGCCCGCCGCTCCTGGCGTCTGACCAGCGACGGCAAGGTGCGTCCCATCCAACCCGCCGACTGAACAGCCCATGAATCCTCTACTCGAACAGCTCAAGCACATCAAGGAGAAGGACGGCGAAAAGGCCCTGGACGCGTTTTTCGAGAACCACCACTTTCCCATCGTTGAAGAAGACGGCGTCACATTCGTGTACCGGGGAGAGGCTGATGAAGTGCACCTCCAGCACTGGATCTACGGTCTGCCCTCCTCCCAGCGCTTCCAGGCCCTGGATGCCGACAAAGACCTCTGGCACCTGCATCTGGAGCTGCCCAAAGGTTCGCGCATCGAGTACAAATTCAACGTGGTCAAGGACGGCGAAGGCCGCTGGATCGAGGACCCGCTCAACGACCTCAAGGCCTTCGATCCCTTCGGAGCCAACTCGGTCTGCCGGGCCTACGGCTATACGCCCCCGGCCTGGACTCAGCCCGATCCCGACGCTCGTCCCGGCGTCATCGACGACATTTCGCTGCCCAGCAAGGTTTTCGGCGCCGAGCGCCGCTTCAAGCTCTATCTTCCGGCCCGCTACCGCAAGACACGCCGCTATCCGCTGCTCATCGTCCACGACGGGACGGACTATCTGCGCTACGCCTCGCTCAAGACGGTGCTCGACAACCTCATTCACCGGTTGGAGATCCCGGCCATGGTGGTGGCACTGACCCATTCGCCCGACCGTTTAGCTGAGTACGCCGCCGATCCGCGCCACGCCGACCACCTGGCGCAGGAACTGGTTCCCTACCTGGAAAAGCGCCTGCCCCTCATCGGGCGTCCCGAAGCCCGCGGACTCATGGGCGCCAGCTTCGGGGCCGTGGCCTCGCTGCACGCCGCCTGGGCCCACCAGAACACCTTCGGACGCCTGCTGCTGCAGTCCGGCTCGTTTGCCTTCAGCGACATCGGACAAAACTGGCGAGGCCCCGTCTTCGATCCCGTGGTCCAGTTCATGAACCGCTTCCGCAAGGATCCGGGCAGGCCCTCCCGCAAGATCTTCATCACCTGCGGCATCTACGAGTCGCTCATCTACGAGAACCGCTCGCTGGTCCCCCTTCTGCAAGAGAGCGGACTCATGCAGGTCCGCTACCGGGAGGCCCGCGACGGACACAACTGGGAAAACTGGCGCGACCGCCTCCGCGACGCACTCTCCTGGCTCTTCCCCGGCCCCCTGTGGATGATCTACGAGTGAGGCCTCCGGCGCTTTGGACAGCCAACCGGCGTCTGTTCTAGAATACGGGGTCCCGTACCGACAGGAGGATTATTTGGCTCAAGTCACTCGACGCATCGGTCTCTCGCTGGGAGCCGACATCTGCTGGCCCATCTGCTACGAAGAGATTGTGAAGCGGCTCAATCTCTCCATCCCGCAGGGGGAAGACACCCTCAGTTTCGAGGTCGAACGCCTCACCATCGAGCCCTTCAGCCTGCGCCAGCCCTGCCGCTACGACGTGGTCATCGACCGCCTCACCCACTGGTACCACGTCAGCCGCGAGTGGATTAAGAAGTCGGTCCTCATGGACGACCTCTACGTCTTCAACAATCCCTGGGCCTTGCAGTCGATGGAAAAGCAGACTACCTACTGCGCCATGATGCGCCTGGGGCTGCCCATTCCCGACACTTGGCTGATTCCTCCCAAGAGCTATGAGCCCAGAGACGACCTCGAGCCCACTCTGCAGCGATACGCCCGCCTCTTCGACCTGGGTGCGGTAGGACGCGAACTGGGCTACCCGCTTTTCATGAAGCCCTACGACGGCGGGGGATGGCGGGGCGTGAGCAAGATCGACGACGAAGAGGCCCTCAAAGCCGCCTACGACGACAGCGGGACGCTGGTCATGCACTTGCAGAAGGCCGTCCTGCCCTATGACCACTTCGTGCGCTGCGTGGGACTCGGTCCTCAACTGCGCATCGTCAACTACGACCCCTCGGCCCCTCTGCACGAGCGCTACCGCCTGGAGCGCGACTTTTTGCCCTCCGAGGACGCTCAACTGCTGCGCGACATCACGCTCACCATCAACAGCTTCTTCGGCTGGGACTTCAACTCCTGCGAAGCCCTCTACGCGGGAGGCGACTGGCATCCCATCGACTTCGCCAACGCCTGCCCCGATTCGCAGGTGACCTCGCTTCACTACCACTTCCCCTGGCTGGTCAACGCCAACGTCCGCTGGTCGCTTTTCTGCGCCGCCACCAAGCGCCGCATGCGCAAGAACCTCGACTGGGCACCCTACTTCGAGATCGCCCGAGAAGATCTTCCCTACCGGGAGCGCATCCGCCGCTACGCCGACCTGGCCCGCCGCACCTTTGAAGTGGAACGCTTCGAGGAATTCTGCCACCAGCACTTGGGACACCTCGACGAGGTGGCCTGGGAGTTCTTCGCCTCCGACACCGCCCGCCAAGCCGTCCGCAAAAAAGTGGCCGCCCTCTTTCCCGAGCACGAAATCGACGAGTTCACTGAACGCTTCTGGCAACTGATTCAGAAATGGCGCGAGGAGGAGGGCCGTCCATGAAGGAGTCTTCGGTCTGGCATTCCGACCGGATCCACCGCGAAGTCCGCCTGGTACGCTGGGGACACTACGGGACGCCTGTTCTCATCTTCCCCACGGCCGGAGGCGACGCCGAAGAAGTCGAACGCTTCCACCTCGTCGGCGCCCTGCGCCACCTCATCGAAGAAGGACGCATCAAGGTCTACTCCCTCGACAGCATCGCTGGGCGAGCCTGGCTGGAAGGCTATCCCCCCCAGCACTGTTCCTGGCTGCAAACCGCCTGGGATTCGATGATCTACCACGAGGTGGTTCCGGCCATCCAGGCCGACTGCAAGTCTCCTGGCATCGAGATCATCGCCGTCGGCGCTTCCATCGGAGCCTTCAACGCCGTGGCCACCGTCTGCCGCCATCCCGACGCCTTCAAGCTGGCGATCGGCATGAGCGGCACCTACGATCTGGAGAAGTACATGCGCGGACACATGAACCATGACTTCTACTTCTCCTCGCCCCTGCACTACCTGCCCAACCTCTCCGACGGCCCCCAACTGCACCTCTTGCAGCGCCGCTACATCGTCATGCCCTATGGCGGCGGACGCTGGGAAGATCCCCAGGAGTCCTGGCGCATGGCCCACGTCCTGGGCTCGCGCAGCATCCCCAACCGCGTCGATCCCTGGGGCCCCGAATACGACCACGACTGGCCCACCTGGCGCACAATGCTCCCCCAGTATTTGGGCGAGTTCGCTTGAGACTCGAGAGAATGGCCAGTGGAGCTTTGCAGCAATTTCCTTTGTGGGAGCTCAGCACGCACTGGCGGGCGTTTCCAGACGCCTATAGGTGGTGCCATATATGGTAGACTGACTGTATGGTTAAGACGACTCTTTACCTCGATGAGACGACTATGCTCCGACTCAGACAGCTCAGCAAGAAACAGGGGCGTCAGCAGTCAGCTCTCATTCGTGAGGCACTCGATGCTTATCTCGACAGGAACGATAAGCGGCCCATGCCCAAGGGGGTAGGAGCCTATTCAAGTGGACGCAGCGACATCTCGGAAAGAGCCGAGGAACTCCTGGACGGGATGCGAGGGTCTGGTTCATGACCCTAGTTGCCGACACGGGAGCACTGTACGCACTCTACGATCGAGCCGATAAGCACCACGAGGCAGTAAGGGATTTCGTCGAAGACTGTCGAGGACCAATCGTCGTGCCATTGCCCGTTATTGCGGAACTCGACTACTTCTTGGTCCGTTATCTAGGGGTTCCAGCCTCACTCGACTTCCTAGAGAGCGTCGAAAGCGGTGCGTTTTCGCTTGATCATATGACCCAGAGTGACGTGGAGCGCTGCCGCAAGCTCATCCAGCGCTTTCAGGGTCTACAGTTGGGATTCGTGGACGCGGCTGTCATTGCAGTAGCGGAGCGGTTGCGCACTCGCGAAATCCTGACCATCGATCATCGTGACTTCAGGGCCGTTGGCGAACACGAACACGGCTCTTTCGTCCTTCGCCCTGCCGATGGCCAGACTACTTCATAAGCATCTGATTGACGTCACCGGCCACTCCACAACCCCGGCAATGCACTCCATCGGCAGGCTAATCAGACCGCATGGTGGTGGCGGGATCTAGGGTGGAGGCAGTGCGCGCGGGAAGGTAGCTGGCGGCCAGGACGATGAGCAGCAGAAAGAGGGAGGCGGCGGCGTAGGTAGGCCAGTCGGCGGGGCGGACGCCGTGGAGCCAGGAAGTGATGAATCGGGTCAGGGCCAGTGAGGCGGGGAGGCCTAGGGCCAAGCCGGTCAAGGCGATGAGGGCGCCCTGGCGAAGTATGGACTTCTTGATGGTCCCAGGGGCGGCGCCGAGGGCCATGCGCAAGCCCAGCTCGGCGGAACGGGAGCGGACCGAGTGGGCGATGACTCCGTAGACGCCCAGGGCACTGAGAAGGCAGGCCAGGACTGCGAAGGTGCCCAGCAAGGCCAGTTGAGAGCGGGTGGCGCGGGAGGACTCGTCCACAATGTCGCTCACGGGACGCAGGTTGTAGACCGGCAGACTAGGATCGACGCGGCGGATGGCTTGGCGCACGGCTTCGGCGATCTGTAGCGGGCTGGCTGCCAGTTGGCCTTGGCGACTTAGTCCTTGACATGCACCTTGCGGGGAAGTCGTTTGGTTCGCAGCAACTCCCGAAGACCGACGGGCCAAGGTTGCTTCTGACTGCGGCGGGTTCGAAGGGATTGCCGATGACGGGCGAGAGGATGGCATTCCGGATGCCGCGCTCGTGTCTTGTGGATCTCCAGCGCCTGAGCCGCTCGAATCGGGTCCACGAACACGGATGGCGAGGTCGCGGGGGGTAAAGTGGGTAATGGGGACTTGGGTGTAGGGGGCATAGAAGGCTGGAGGAGGATCGGCGGCCAAGTCGAAACGGCGGACGTTGGCCACGATTCCCACGATCTCGGCCCAAGGCTGGCTGGAGTTCTCTCCGAAAAGCTTGAGGCGCTTGCCCAGGGCGTCGCCGTTAGGCCAGAAACGGCGGGCCATGGCCCGGTTGATGATAACGGCGGCACGTCCGGGGCGCAGGTCGTCACGGGTGAAGTAGCGTCCGCTGAGGAGAGGGATGCCCATGGTCTGCAGGTAGCCTTCGCTGACGCCGCGGTAGGCGGCGAAGACGGGCTCGTCGGGCGCTACTTCGATGCCTTCGGCGGTGAAGCCCAGCGATCCGCCGGCAAGCGTGAAGGGGAGGCCGGCGGTGAATCCGGCCGACTCGACTTGGGGAAGGGCTGTGACTTCGTCCAGCACTTGTCGGTAGAACTGGTGGCGGGCCGGCCCGTTAGGGTAACGCGATTCGGGCGGGTCCATGCGCAGGCTGAGGAGACCTCGGTGCTGGAAGCCGAGATCAAGCGACAGGAGGTGGAGGGTGGTGCGGACCAAGAGTCCGGCGGCGATGAGGAGGATGAGGGCCAAGGACACTTCTCCCGCCGCCAGCAGTCCGCGCAGGCGGAATCCCCGTGAAAGGCCAACCCCGCGTGCGTCTTCGGTGAGAGACCGGGCGGGGTCGGAACGCAGGGCTCGAAGGGCGGGCGCCAGTCCTGCCAAGACTCCGGCCAAGCCCGCGATCGCCAACGTAAAGGCCACTACCGTCCCGTCGATGTGGATGTCCGCCGACCAAGTCGGCTCGTCCGCTAGAAACCTCAAGGAGATCGGAATGGCGATGAGCGCCAGCGCCAAACCGACCACCGCTGCACCGAGAGTGATCAAGAAGCTTTCCATCAAGGGCTGCAGGAACACCCGTCCCCGTCCGGCCCCCAGGGCCAGCCGGGTCGCCACTTCCCTGCGCTTTCCCAGCGCACGGGAAAGCTGGACGTGAGCGATGTTGACGCCGGCCGCCAGCAGGATCAGCAGCACGGCGCCTTGCAGCAAGAGGGCCGCGGCCCCCGAATCTCCGGCCCAGTTCTCGCGCAGCGGCTGCAGGACCACCGATGAGTCCTCGTCGGGCGAGTGCTCCTGCTGGATGCGGCCATTGAGAGCCACCATGGCCTCTTCGCCTTGAGCGGCTGAAACATCCGCGGCCAGCCGTCCCACGCCGATCAAATAAAAAGAGCTCCGCTGCTCACGCTGCTCCGGCGTCAGGGCCAGCGGCACCCACAACTTGGCCTGAGGGTGGGGGAAACGGAACTCGGCCGGCATGACCGCCGTCACCGTGTGGGGCGTCCCGTTGAGGTTCAGGGACTGGCCGACCACTCCCGTGTCGCCGCCCAGGCGGTTCTGCCAGAATCCATAGCTGAGCACCACGACCGGCTCCGCCCCGGGCCTGTCAGAGGACTGGCCAAAAGGCTGTCCCATCATCGCGGGAGTCGCCAAGGTCTGGAAGAATTCTCCCGAAACCCGATACCCCTCCAAGCGCAAGGGCTGGCCACGTCCGGTCAGATTGAAGCTGGCGCTGTGGTAGGCCGCCAGACTCTCGAAAACGCGGTTTTCCCGCCGCCAGTCGAGAAAGTCGGCTGGAGAAATGTTGTCGGTCTCGCCTTCCTGAGTGAGATTCCAAACCATGACAAGCTGCTCAGCCGCGGGAAACGGCAGCGGACGAAAGTAGGCCGCGTTGAGCAAGCTGAAGACCGCCACGTTGGCCCCGACGGCCAGTCCCGCCACCAAGACTGCCGCCAGGGTCAAAGTCGGAGTCCTGGCCAAGGAGCGAAGGGCCTGACGGAGATCGAGGATAAGATTCTTGGGCACGAGGGTTCTCCTTTCTCTGGCCCGCTGAGACTTGGCCTGGCGGACCGGGGCGGGCGGGCGGGAAGCCGTCCGTGGCAGTCTGTCCCGAGCCAACAGGTATTTTGCACTGATGGCGAAGGACTGCTGCCAGAACCACCCGTCTGACCTCCAACGTCCCAGGCGGTCGCGCAGATGCCGGTAGTCCTCGAAGAGATCGCCCACCACACCGGAGCGGGCCGGTTCGCGCCTGATGCAGCGTTCCAACAGCCACACCGCCAAGCGGGGCGGATGAGGTGAATTCTCTGGATGGCGTGCTGGGGTCACGAACTCGCCTCCTCCAGCACGTCTTCCAGCCCTCTCCACATGCTCAAAAGGGCTTGGCGTGACTCGGCCAGCGAGGCGAGGCCCTGAGCCGTCACCTCGACATAGCGCCGGGGACGCCCTCCACGCTCGGCGCTGGAATCAGCCAGCCTTGACTTGAGGAACCCCTTGGCCTCCAGCCGGTCGAACGTGACATACAACGAGCTGCGCGAAACCGCTCTGCGCGTCCTCTCTTCGATGGCCTCGCAAATCGCGTTCCCGTAGGCCTCTTCATCCAAGTGCAGCACCGCCAGCAACACCATCTGTTCAAACTCTCCTAAAGATGTCCGCTGGGCCATATGCTTACATTGTAATATTGAAAGGCTCAGGAGTCAATGTCTTGTCTT
Organism: Acidobacteriota bacterium; assembly: GCA_035471925.1. Classification (GTDB taxonomy): domain Bacteria; phylum Acidobacteriota; class UBA6911; order RPQK01; family DATIPO01; genus JANQFM01. Next base: position 19,747 of record DATIPO010000203.1, on the reverse strand, counting down.
GGCGAAAACCTCGACGAATCGCTTCAACTCATCTTGGTTCGATCTAGAGGTAGGAACGAGTTATGAGCCTTGGAGCGAGAAGCGAGCTTCAACATGAACTTCGAATTAGTCGGCTCGATCTCGCATGTGCCGTCCCGGAGAAAGGTCAGGTCTGCATCCCATTCTTGTTGTAAATGACCGCGGGGGCGCCGTTGATCATTGTTCGGGCTTCAACACCGTGACGGGCTGGCCTTCGACGCCAGCGTAAAAAACGATGATCTCGGTGGGCTCGTCACCTTCGTTGACGCCATGATGCCACTTGTTGATGACTTCGACAATCGACTCGCCGGCCTTGAGGTGCAGCCTCTCGTCTTTGTCAGTGATGACCGTGAGTTGGCCTTTGAGGACAACACCTGCCGTGAGTACGGGGTGCTTGTGCCACTGCAGCTTGAGCCCGCTCGGGATTGTCACCTTGCTGACCGTGACCTGAGGCTGTCCCTCGGGATAGGCGGGTATCGCCCTGCCGTCCCAGCTTGTCGTAGTCTTGGCCAGTTCCTCGACCTTGATTTGGTCGGCTTCTTGAGCTCCCAGGCTCCCGGCGAGGGTCAAGGCTGCCGTGATCACCACCAGCATGAATCTCTTCATCATCGTCCTCCACTTGTCTTCTCAGTCGTTGGCTCTTCTCATCTCTGGCTGGCTCCATCCTGCTGCGCGGGTCGCTCTCAAACAACGCTTCAACGCATCACGCATTTGCTATCTGTGGCCCCGGGGAGGCGAGGAAGTCGGCTTCAGCATTCGCTTCCGCCCCCGCCTGTGCAGGATCCTTGTGCCGGGCAGCCTTTTAACGTTATCCCACACTTCCATGGCGGGTGGGAGATCTGAGTGCAGGCTTGGCTAGAAAAATCTCTCCAGAAACACCTCGTCATGATACCGGCCATTGAGTTTGACGTGGCGGCGGGCGGTGCCGATGGATTGGAAGCCCAGCTTGCGGTAGAAGGCCAGGGCGCGGGCGTTTTCAGCCAAGACCTGGATGACGACTTTTTCGTATCCGTTTGCACGGGCGAAGCGGAAGGATTCTCGGGCCAGAAGAGTGGCCGCACCGCTGCCGCGGGCTTCGGGCAGGAGCCAGGTGCCGATGGTGGCGACGTGACGTCCTGACGCGGAGTAGTCAGAAAAGCCGTCCACCGATTGGACGCCGACGATGCCCTGAGGCGATTGGGCGACAAAAAGGGCGCTCCTCTCGTCTAGGGAAGCGATGAAACGTCGCTCCTGGTCAACCGAAAAGGGCTTGTCGAAGAGCGTCAAGCCGCCTTCCGCGATGACCGTATTGATCACCGCAACGACCTCGGCGGCGTCCTCCACGGACGCCTTCCTGATCGTGACCTGCATGTTTAATATCCTGCCATAGCCGATCTGAACCTGCTTGCACGGGGATGCTGCGCACGTCAGGGGTTTCCACCGCCGGGGCACATTTTCAGAGGGGGCACCAATGTCCCTGCAAACCGCAACCGAGGGCTTCGAAGTACCGCCATTCCACCCTCTCAGGGTTCGTTTGGTTTGGTCATCTGGACCCAGGGTGCCGCCCTGCCGCTGCGCGGCTTCGCTCTACCCTGGGCTGGCCTATGGCTCGCCTTCAGCGAGCCCGGACGATGGCTTTCAACGCTTGACACCTGCATGGCCTCGGCGAAGGAGGGGACATGGCTCGCCTTCAGCGAGCTCTGACTATGGCTTTCAACGCCTGACACCTGCATGGCCTCGGCGAAGGAGGGCACGTGGCTTGCCTTCAGCGAGCCAGGACTGAATGAGGTTTCAGCCGGGACGTCATTCGCTGCGCAGGGCTTGGGAGGGATGGATGGAGGCCGCGCGCAAAGCGGGACGGAAGGTGGCCGCCAGCGCTACGGTCAGGGCCAGCAGGCAGCAGGCGACATAGGTCATGGGATCGCCGGGGGAGACCTGAAAGAGCAGGTCCGAGAACGACATGCCCAGCAGGAATGCGGCCGCCGCGCCAGCCGCGATCCCCCAGAAGGCAGGGACCAAGCAGCGCGAGGAAGCCCAGCGCAAGATGCGCAGCCGGTCGGCGCCCAAAGCGGCTCGGATGCCGATCTCGCGGGTCGAGTTGCGGACGATGAACGACATCACTCCGTAGGTTCCGGCGGCGGCCAACGTTAGTGCCAGCAGAGCGAAGGAGAGAACCAGAAGGAAGACCAGTCGAAGACGGCTCTGGGCCTGCTCCATGTAGCGCTGCATGGGAAGGACGTCGAAGATCGGCAACAGGGCGTCCTGCTCCAGCACCGCTTCACGGATCGATTCCACCAGGCCTTGCGAGGCCCCGGCCTCGGTCTGGACTGCAAGAGCCATGCTGCGCAGGGGCGACTGGGCATGGGGGAGATAGAGCGTCCCCACGGCCTCCATCTCCAGCCCGTGAGAGCGGACGCTTTCCACCACTCCAACCACCTGCGCCCACTCGGGAGAGTAGCTGCCGTTGAGGAAGCGGTTAACGCGCAGGCGCTGGCCCAGGGGCGATTCGTCGGGCCAGGCGCGGGCGGCCAGTTCCTCATCGACAAGAGCCACCAGCGGGTGCTCAAGATCGTCTTGGCGGTCGAAGAACCGTCCCTGCAGCAGCCGGGTTCCCACCGCCGACAGATACTCGGGGGTGACGATGCGGTAGTCGGCTGAGGCCGCGCCCCACTCGAGGGGGCCGTCCGGCGTGTCATAGCTGTAAGGATCTTCCCAGTTGCTGACGCCGCTGAGAGGCAGAAAGTTGGTCAAGCCCGCTGTCCGCACGCCGGGCATCTCAGAGACAGCCTCCGAAAGCCCTTTGTAGAAGTCGATGATGGGAACCGGTTGGCTGTAGAAGTAACGGGTGAAGGGGAGCGAAAGCTTCAGCGTCAGGACGTTGTGGGGATGAACGCCGCCGTCGACGTTGCGAAGGTTGTCGAAGCTGCGCAGGAGTAGCCCGGCTCCAATCAAGAGCAGGACGCAAAGCGCCATTTCGATGCCCAGGATGCCCTTGCGCATCAGGCCCATTCCCCGCGAGGACCGCGTGCCCTGCTTGAGGGCCTGCACCAGTTCCACCCGCGCTCCCTGAAGAGCCGGAGCGCTGCCGAAGACCAGGCTGCTGAGCAAGGACGCGCCTAGCGCGAAGGCCAGGACCGTCCAGTTCATCTCGATGGCCTCGGGACGCGGCAAGGCGCTGATGGAGGCCGAGCGGATGACCAGGAGTCCGGCCCACACCAGAGAAGCCGCCAAGGCGCAGGATACCGCGGCCAGTATCAGCGACTCGGTCCAAAAAAGCCGCAGGAGCCGGAAGCGCGAGGCGCCCAGCGCGGCCCGCAGAGCGATCTCGGATTCACGCGAGGCCGCGCGCACCAGCAGCAGGTTGGCCACATTGGCGCAGGCGATAAGCAGGACCAGGAAGACGGTTCCGATGAGCGCCATGAGCGGTTGCCGCACGGGCGCCACCAAGTCTCCGTGGAGGGGCTCGACATCGACGGCGTATCCTGAACGGGTGTAGGCTGCCTCCTCGGCTTCCACCCGGCTGCTCATGGCGGCCACCTGCTGGCGGGCCTCTTGCAGGGACACGCCGGGGCGCAGGCGTCCGATGACGCTGAAGCGGTGGAAACCGCGCGACATCTCTTCGTATCCGCCGCCCCAGGGAAGCCAGGCGTCCAAACGGCTGGGGATGGAGGCGTCCGCCGGCAGCAGGACGCGGAAGTCCTTGGGCATCACGCCGACAACCGTGATCGGCTCGCCGTTATAAAGCACCGACTTGCCCACGATATCGGGATCAGAGGCGTAGCGGCTGCTCCAGATACGGTGCGACAAAAGGATGACAGGCGGCGCTCCGCGTACGTCGTCGGAGGCTTCAAAGTGACGACCCAGAGCGGGCGATGCGCCCAGCACTGGAAAAAAGTCGTGGGTCACCCAGCCAATGTGGACCTGCTCCGGGTCGCCCTCTCCGTCGCCGAAGCTGCCATATCGCTGCCAAATCGCCGCTACGCCTTGAAAGACGTCCTCCAACTCCCGCAAATCCATGATTTCGGGACCGGAGAAAGCTGCCCGATCCAATTCCTGACGCGGGAACCGGTTCCACATCATGACCAGTCGTCCGGGTTCGTCGTAGGGGAGAGGGTTGAGCAGCACGTGGCTGGTCACGCTGAAGACGAGCGTCCCCGCGCCCAGCCCCAGCGACAATGTCAACACGGCCAGCAGCGTGACGGCAGGCCGCCGAAGCAGCGCCCGACAAGCCAGCCGAACATCCTCCAATGATCTCTGGAACATAGCTCTAACAACGTCCGCCGGCCAGGGGCGTTCCGCTTTTTGGCGGCAGGACAGTGGCAGGACGCCGCAGCCCAAACCAGCTCAAGGGGTCGCCGGCGGAAGTTCCCGTGCTGAGACACAGGCTTGCCGGGGCGGAGGGCTCGCAACTTTGCCACGGCGGCGACCCGCGTTCTTACACCTCGGGAAGCATCGACCAAGCCGACCCTCGGTTGGGCTTTATCCAAGCGTCAAGCCGGGTAGCAGTGTAAAATCTTCTTGAACTTCCATAACTCAATTGGGGCATCGCCGCTCTGGAGAGAGGCCATGAAGCGTTTGGCTTGGATCGGATTCATCCTCTTCGTGTTCTTTTCGCTGACCTTCCTGCTTTTTCAGGCCGGCGGCTGGATGGACGAGGACAATCTGGCCCGCTGGCTGCGCGACGGGCTGAAAGAGCGAGGCCTTGAAGCGGTCACCGGACCCCTCATTGCACTTTTGCTGCTGGTGGACTTGGCGCTGCCCGTTCCCTCCTCGGTGGTGATGACGCTGGCAGGCTTCTTTCAAGGAATGTGGCTGGGCTTCCTTTTCAATTTCATCGGAGCCATGGGGGCCGCTCTGGCGGGATTCTGGATCTGCCGCCGCTACGGACACAGAGGCTTCCAGGCCGTCATCGGATCGCAGGAAAGCGCCCGGGTGGAAGAGTTCTTTCAACGCTACGGCGCCTGGGCCATCGTCCTCAGCCGCTCGGTCCCCATGCTGACCGAGGTGGTGAGCTGCCTGGCCGGACTGAGCCAGATGTCCTACCGCCGGTTCACGGCCTTGACGACCCTGGGGACGCTTCCCCTCTGTTTGGTGTATGCCTGGGCCGGAGAAACCGCCGGGGGACGGGTGCCGCTGTTCTGGCTGGTGCTGCTGTGCTTCGTGCTGCCGGCGGTAGGCTACGCCGCTTTCCGGCTGGCCACCTGGAGGCGGGATACGGTACTTCCAGTCGATGCAAAGGGCGGCCCAGCCCAGGCAGAAACCAGGAGCCGCCCAGCCGGGAGCCGAGATGATGGACCTTCAGGAACGGGTAGCGGCCTGGACACCGAGTCGGGCACCTTTTTCCGCCGGCCCTCGGCGTCCTCGATTTTGATTCTCGTCGGGCTGGCCTTGTGTCCCGGCTTGGTGCGGACGCTGGCGGCGCAGGATGATGAAGAGGAGCGGCAGGATCCTGGGCTGCCGGAAATTCACGACACGGTGACCGTCAACGCGCGCCCGGCGCAGCTCCCCGGTGCCGCGGTGAGCGTTATCGAAGCGGCTGAAATCGATGCCTCGGGGGCCCGCAGCGTAGCCCAGGTGCTGAAATCGGTCCCCGGGGTGCATGTCTTGTCAAACGGCACCCGGGGAGGCAGTTCGGTGGCCTACGTGCGGGGAGGTGATCCGAATTTCACCCTGGTCTATCTGGACGGCATTCCTCTTAACGACCCTACCGATCAGATCGGCGGCATCTACAACCTGGAAGGCATCCCGGCTTCTGCCATCGGACGCATTGAGGTCGTTCGCGGACCGCTCTCCAGCTACTTCGGATCGCAGGCCCTGGCCGGAGTCATCTACCTCACAACCCGCCGAGGAAGCGACGTCGCTGTCCGCGCCAGCGACCATCCCGCAAGCACGACCAGTCCATCCGGCGGTTCCGCGGCGAGTCCTGGTGCCAGGCCAGCCTCGGCCCGCGGCTCATTCAGGGTCAGCGCCCAAATCGAAGGCGGAGACGCCTCGCTGCGGAGGGCTCAGGCAGCGCTGGGTGGCACCTCGGGAAATGCCGACTACTTCTTCAGCGTCCTGGGCGAAGGCGAAGAAGGCCGCATCGCCGACGACGACTACCAAGCCGTCAACCTGCAAGCCGGGCTGGGTTGGCAGGGCAACCGCACCTCCTTGCGCCTCAACGCCCGCGGATCGTTGTGGGAAGCCGACGATTACAGCGACAGCTCGGGCGGACCGCTCTTCGGCTCGGGCCAGGTCCGCCATTCCGAGAATGAGGAATGGAGTCTGGCTGCCGACCTGCAAATGCGCCCGGGGACGCACTTTCAGCACAACATCGCCGGCGGACTCTACCGCCATGGCCTGGACCGCTTCACGCCGGCCGTCGGATTTTCCGTCCCGCCCGTGCTAGAGGACACCACCTTCACCCGCGTCCGCCTGGGATGGCGCGGAGACTGGCACATGGCCGAGGACTTCGACCTGAGCCTGGGCGCTGAACTCGATCACGAGGACGCCGACGCCGAAACCTTCCTCCTGCTCCCGCCCCAATTCGGGGGACGCGTCGACGGATCCTACCGCGACCAGCGCACGAGCGGCGGCGGATACGCAGCCTTGCACTTCAACCGCGGACCCTGGCAGGTCGAAGCCGGAGCGCGCATCGACAAACCCACCGACTTCGATTCTGTCTTCTCCCCCCGCGCTTCCTTCAGCTACAGCCTGGGACCGCGGACCACCCGCCTGCGCGGCTCCATCGGACGGGCCTTCAAACTCCCCAGCTTCTTCGCACTCTCCAGCCCCGACGCGCTGGGAGGAAACCCATCTCTGCTGGAAGAGCGCAGTTGGGGCGGCGACATCGGCTTCGACCACCTCTTCCCGCAGCCCTCGCTGCTGGTGGGAGGAGCCTACTTCCACAACCGCTTCGAAAACCTGATCGACTTCGATTTCGACCAATTCCTGCACGTCAACCGTACCCGCGTCCGCACTCAAGGCGTGGAGATCTACGCCGAGTGGAAACCTGATCCGCGCTGGAAGGTGCGGGCCGACGCCACCTTTACCGAAAGTGATGACCTGAACAGTTTGCAACCATTGCTGCACCGTCCCGGTCAAACCGGCGGACTTTCCTTCGACCTCACACCCCATCCCCGCCTCAGCCTTTTCCTTCAAGGACGCTGGGTGGGAGCCAATCTTGACCGTCAGATCCCCGTGCCTGAGCGCAACCGCGTTGACGGCTATGCCGCTGTTGACCTTTCCGCCACCTGGCACCTGACCCGCCGCCTCCACCTGCGGGGACACCTGGAAAACCTCACAGACAACGACTACCAGACCTTCATCGGCTTCCCCGCCCCGGGCCTCTCCGCTCGTGTTTCTCTGGCTGTCAGCTCTCCATAGCCTGAGACAAGTTCAACATTCGAATCTCGAAGCTCGCACTTCCCTTGGCTGGCAGGTGAGCAGGGATTCGTCTATAACACAGGGGATGCGCTTTTTTTCCTCCAAGCTGCCGCCCCGGCAGCGCCTGATCTACGGCGGAGCCGCGGCTTTCTTCATCCTGGCCTTTTTTGCCATGCTGTGGCCCATCTATCCCAGCTTCAGCCGTATCGAGCCGCGCCTCTTGGGCATGCCTTTCTCGTTGGTCTACCTGGTGGGATGGCTGCTGGCCTGCTTCTTTCTCATCCTGGCCATCTATCTGTGGGAGTCGAGAAGGGGAGAGTTTGACGATGAGTAGCTGGTTCATCGTCTTTCTGGTCACGGTCGGCTACCTGGGGGCATCCCTGGCGGTCGGCCTTTATTCGGGACGCAAGGCTTCCTCCAGCACCGAAGGCTATGTGGCGGGCGACCGCTCGCTGGGCTTCCTCGTGCTTTACTTCGTGATGGGAGCCTCGATCTTCAGCGCCTTCGCCTTCCTGGGGGCCCCGGGCTGGGCCTATTCGCGGGGAGCGGCCGTTTTCTACATCCTCTCCTACGGCACCGTCGGGCTGCTGCCCTGGTATTTCTTCGGACCCCGCATCGCCCGGCTGGGACGCCGCTTCGGATATGTCACTCAGGCCCAGCTTTTCGCCCACCGCTTCCAGAGTCCGTTGCTGTCGGCCGTGCTGGCCGTGATCAGCCTGATCGCGTTTTTGCCCTATCTGACGCTGCAGATGCAGGGGGCCGGCTACGTCTTCAATGTGGTCACCGAGGGTCGCATTCCCGAGTGGCTTGGCGCCGCCATCGCCTACGGCGTCGTGCTCATCTACGTCTTTCATTCGGGCGTCATGGGAGTGGGCTGGACCAACACCTTCCAGGGCATATTCATGTTGATCCTGGCCTGGGTGCTGGGGCTTTACCTGCCCTACAAACTCTACGGCGGCATCGGTCCCATGTTCGACCAGATCGCCCAAGCGCGTCCTGAAATGCTCACACCGCCCGGCTTGGACGGCGCAGGCGACCTGTGGACCTGGGGAGGCTATTCCAGCGCGATTGCCATCTCGGCCATCGGATTTAGCCTCTGGCCCCACTACTTCATGAAGATCTACACGGCCAGGAACAACCGCACCCTCAAGCAGACGATCGTTTTCTATCCCACATTCCAGATCTTCCTGGTGCCCATCATGTTCATCGGATTCTCGGCCATCTTGAGCTTTCCAGGAGTCACTCCCGCCGACAGCATTCTGCCCACGGTGTTGATGTCGATGGAACTTCCCGCCGTGGTCATCGGACTCTTTTGCGCCGGAGCGTTGGCGGCTTCCATGTCCAGCGGCGATGCCATCGTGCATGCCGCCGGATCGATCCTGGTGCGCGACCTCTATCGCGTGGTCAAGCCCGACCTGAGTCCTCAGCGGGAGATCCTTCTCATCCGTGTGTTAGTCGTGGTCATCGGCTCCGTGGCCTATCTCTTCGCAGTGGGGACCGAGCTGTCGCTGGTCTTCTTACTGCTGCTTTCTTACGGATTCATCGCCCAGATCTTCCCTGTGCTGCTGGCCACCTTTTTCTTTCCCGGCGCCACCCGGGCGGGCGTCCTCAGCGGACTCTTCGCCGGCTTTGCCGTGGTGATCGTTTTTAACCTTTTTCCCGTCCTGCAGTGGCAGAACATCCACCCGGGACTGTGGGGACTGGCCGTCAACGCCCTGACCATCCTCCTGGTTTCCCCCTTCACCCAGCCCCTCGACGAGGATCACGTCAGTCAGTTCGTTGTCGAGTAGAAGAAGGAGCGGTCAGGCGCGGCTCTTGGACCGCTTTTTCAGCAGTTCGGGTTCGGCGCAGGGGACCTGGAAGATCTTGCCGTCCTTGAGGCGGTAGGCGGTCATTTCGTTGCCCCACACGCAGCCGCTTTCCAAGGCCCGGACGCGCTTGCCGATATACAGGCCCAAAGCCGCCCAGTGGCCGAAAAAGATGGTGTGGCGAGCGCAGGCGCGTCCTGGGATCTGGTACCAGGGAATGCAGCCCCGGGGAGCTTTCTTGGGCGGTCCGCCGTAGCCCAGGCATAGATGGCCGGTGGTGGTGCAGGTGCGGATGCGGGTGAAGACCTGCAGGATGGCGTTAACGCGCTCGGGGCCCGTGAGGCTTTCCGTCCATTGGCTCACGGCACGCCCGTTGAGGCGCTCCAGCACGGCCCGGTAATGGCGTCCGCTGAGAGCAGATTCGCCTTCGTGAGCTAAGTCCTCGGCCCGTTGGATGTCCCAATCGGGGGCCAGTCCAGCATGCACCAGAACCTTCTTGCCCTTGCGGTAGAGCAGGGGCCGGTGGCGCAGCCAATCGAGCAATCGGTCGCGGTCCTTGGCCTGAAGAATGTCGTCGAGCGTGTCGCCGTTGCGGCTTTTGCGCACTCCCTCGGCGACTGCCAGCAGGTGCAAGTCATGGTTGCCCAGAACGGTCACCAAGCGTCCTTTCTCGCTCAGCTCATAGGCCCAACGCAGGGCTTCAAGCGAGCCCGGCCCGCGGTTGACAATGTCGCCCACCAACCAGATGCGGTCTTTCGACGGCCGGAAGGAGATCTCCTCCAGCAGTTTCTGCAGCGTACGGTAACAACCCTGAATGTCGCCGATGACGTAAGTGGCCATAAAACAGCCAAAGATGTATCCGCCCCGCCCCCGCCCTGTCAAGCGCGCCGCTCCACGCCGTTCAACTCTTACGATGTCGGGGGGTGACTGCGTGATCGCGGCGAAGCATGGCCACTAAGGCTGGAACGCAGCCGGTGGCGTGGTTCGGCGGCGCCACTCCCTGAGAGGGGTCCGGCACCGCCAGCAGGGGAGAACGAGGCAATGAGCGCACGGCCTAAAGACGTTTGCGCTTGACGTCGTCGGGCAGCTCGAGTTTGAAGCGGTCTTTGTCGATCTCCGGATTGAGTTCGAGGTCGATGAAGTCCATCTGCTGATAGTCGCCGATGCTCTGATGGATGGTTTGACGAAGGGGCATCCAATGCTGGGGCGAGAGGTAGAAGACGAGTTTGGAGAAGTCACGGGCGGCCTCAGGATCGCGCGGCGTCATCTCCAGCACGTAGGTGTTTTGGCCGCGGATCTCCTCCCGTCCCTTCAACTCCACTTGGTAGTTCTCTTCCAGCGCCTCACGGTCGCTGAGGAGCGCAAAGAACAGGTTGCCCACACCGTGCTGCTTTCCGTTGCCGCCCTCAAGACTGTAAAGGACGGCCTGCTTGATGCGGGGTTGGTAAAAGACGGCTTCTTCCCCATCCACGACCAGGATGTTGGTCTGGGGCACACTGATTTCGCGGCGGAAAAATGTCTTGCCCGAGTCCTTGAGAAGCCAGATTTCGCCCTTCTCAGGACGGTCGAATTCGGAAAGCAGGTCGATCCAGTTCTTGATTTCGATGCCGGAATGCAGCGCACTGACCCTGGCGGAGCGTTGGTCGAGTTGCTGCAAGACTTGATCGAGGGTCAGGTCGGTCTCCTGTCCCGCTGAAGCGAAGCTCATCGGGAGAAGAAAGAGGGCCGACGCGATCACGGCTGGAATCCATCTCATTATACTCATATCTCTTAACACCTTAGGCCCCCTAGCGGCAGTCGTTCATTTGGGAACTCGGCTCCGGAGCCCGTCCTCAAGGATCCTGGCCAAGTCACCGAGCCGATGCGGTTTGCCGGCAGCGAACTCTGCCGCTGCCATTCGACCGTCGACTCTTTAGGACGCGATCCGCATGGAAATGGAGCAGAGTTTTTGGGACTTTGCGGGTCTCGGCCATGCTTGAAAAAACCGGCGTTCAAGTTTAGGGAGGCCGCCATGAACTGGAAACGGCTTGTGGAAAGTTCAGCGGGTCCGCTCGGGTTCGAGTTCGTCCTCGGAGGGCTTGGAAGCGCTCTCTCCAGAGGGCTCCGGTCTGGCGGAATGGGGAGCGGGAGCCTCTTCTTCGATCTGGATCTCCCCGCCAGCATCACTTGACTGACGGAAGAAGGAGCCGTCGAAAACCGACAGAGGGGTGAGAAAGATGAAAGCCAAGATTGCCAGGACCATGAGGTCGTATTGCAGAGTGCCTCTTTCATAGGTCCAGAACAAGACCCTGATGATGCCTTTCCACATGGCTTAAAGAAGTTTCTGCTCCATGGCGTAGAAAAGATTCTGCACCCGGCTGAGCAATTTGCCGTCGCGCATCTCAAGAATGCGCCCTGCGCTGGCGGCGGCCTCATGGTCGTGAGTGATCATGAGGATGGTTTGTTTGTATTCCTGATTCAGGTTCTTGAGCATCTCCAAGACCATGCGCGAATTGCCCGAATCGAGGTTGCCGGTGGGCTCATCGGCCAGCAGCAAAACCGGACGGTTGATCAGGGCCCGGGCGATGGCGACACGCTGCTGTTCCCCGCCCGACAGTTCGGAGGGCTTGTGATGCATCTTGTCCTTGAGGCCCAGCATGCGCAGCATTTCATTGGCCTTGGCGATGTCGAAGTGATTGTTGTGGAGACGCGAGGCCAGTTCGATGTTGTCGCGGGCCGTCAATGTGGGCAGAAGGTTAAAACGTTGGAAGACGAATCCGATCTTGTCGCGCCGCACCTTGGTGCGCTCTCCGTCGCGGGCCTGAGCCATGTCGAATCCGTCGATCAGCACCTCTCCCGAAGTGGGCCTGAGCAATCCGCCCAGGATGTGCAGCAACGTCGACTTGCCGCATCCGCTGGGGCCCATGATGGCCACGAACTCGCCCGCTTTGACGCGAAAACTCACGCCTCTCAGGGCGGTCGACTCCAGCTTCCCGCTCCGGTAGACCATGTGCAGGTCTTCCACCTTCAGCAGCTCTTGCTTTTTCACAATATCCAGCTTCTTACTCATAACCTAAAGCTTTAACAGGATCCAGGCGTGCCGCCTTGATGGCGGGATAGATGGAACCCACAGTCCCACCCAGCACGGCCATAACCGGCGCTCCAACGCGCCACCAGAAGGGCGTGTCCACCGGCAGGGTGGGAAAAGCCCGCCCCACCAGATAGAGCCCCACAACGTTTAAAGCGAACCCGACAACAACCCCGATGAGACAGATGAGCAGCGATTCTTTGAGGATCAGTTGCACGATATACCCCTTGGAGGCTCCCAGCGAACGCAGAATCCCGATTTCACGAGTCCGTTCCGTGATGGTCGAGTACATCGACAGCAGGATGACCAGAAAGCTGACCACCACCGCAATCGAGGTGATCGCCATCATAAAGGGCTTAACCGCTGGCGTATTCTCGATCCAGATCTCCTGGAGCTCGGCGCTCCGCATAATTGTAAAGCCCTTGAAGCGCTCCATCAACCGGCTCTCCAAGGTTTCCAGAGGCACATCGGCCGCGGCGCGAATGAAAAAAACCGAGCACTTGCCCGGAGAGCCGTTGAGTTCCTGGGCCGTTTCCAAAGGAATCATGACCCGTACGGCGGTCCCCGCCTTGTAGATGCCGACGATGCGGAACTCGTGAGCCAGAAGCTCGTGCATCTGCCCCAAGGCCACGTGGTTGTTCTCGGCGTAAATGGTGTCGACCACGGTCTCGTAGGGGGCCTGAAACATACGCCCCTGTACGAATTCCATATTGGGACTGAACTCGACGAATTGGCGCTCCATTCCAAAGATCTGCTTGAAGCGGTCGGTCATGACCAGCACTGGAGAAACGTCCGCAACGCCCTCCACTTCCTGAGCCAATGTCAGCAGGCGCTCGTCCAGAGCCGCCGAACTGATGGCCAGGATGTGGGAGGAGTTGGGCGGCTGCAACAGCAGATCGGCGCCAATCCTCTGCAGGCGCATGGCGTGTTCGGTCAACTGCCCGTTGGCCAAGCCGACGCTGATCAGCACCAGGGCTACGCCCAAAGCCACCGCCAGGACACTGACGATGGTGCGTGTGGGACGCTCCTTCAAGTTGGCAGATATTAGTTTCAGCATAATGCCTCTAGGACCACGAGGTGGTCCACCATTTTCCACGCGATTCAAGTTCTGCGGACACGGTCAGCGGCCTCCCATGCTCTCGACTCGTGACAAGCTGGACGCTATGGGTTGTCTCGCACAGCCCGTGCCGTCTCCACCGATTGAGCCTCCTTGTCTAAATCGATGAGTTCGACGCCCGCTGGTTGCCGGACGACGAAAGTTCCTTCTTGAAGCTGGCGGTTGATGCGGATGCTTTGGGGGTCGAGTTCGAACTGCATGCTGTAGTTTTCCAGCGGACGTGCGATGTCCACTACGCTGCTGATCATGCGGTCGTCCACCTCCACGGGGTCGCCATAGAGGATGGATGACTCCAAGGCGCCCTCAGGCGTGTAGTAATTCTGACGGATCAAGCGCATCTCGCTGCGTTCAAACCACACCTCGCGAAGCAACTGGCCGCTGGCGCCCCCAGGCGCCAAGCGGATCACCGAAATCACATAGTACTTGAATCGGGAGTCTTGATCTTGCTTGATTGTAACGAAGTAACCCTCTTCGCCAAAAGGAATTCTCTCCACCAGCAGTCCGTGGACCAGGTGGTGGGGACGGACGCTCAGCCGCGAGTCGTCCCGCTCTTCCTCAAGCACCACGTCGGTACTGCCGATGAAGAACCGTTTCTCGCGGGGAACGTAGATCTGAAAGTGTCCCTCTTGGGAGGCCATGGCGGCCAGCGAGGCGCCCCCGATGGGATTCTTGATGTTGAGATAGACTTTTTCAGGACGCTCGGCGATGAGCACGGCTTTGGCCCGCCGGTAGCGGTCCTCTTCAATCACGCCTCCCTCGATGGAGGCGCCGGTGAATTCGACTTGCAGGCTGGAAACCGTCATGTTGGAGTAATCAGCCCAGCGCTGGTTGTGCAGTTGCACCAAGTCGTCCAGAGAGGCCGATTGGGCGTTGCGGTGGGCGTCGGGTATGACGATTTTCGTCCTGTCCTTGACCGGACCGCACCCGACTCCCGTCAGCATCAGCACCAGCATCGCTGTACCCGTCACGGTTCGTCCAACCCCGCTTTTCCCACCTTTGCGGGACCCGCCTTCGGAGACTCCCTCTTGAGAGTCGGCCTTCTGGAGGTTGGTCTTTGGAACGCCGGTTCCATCTCCTTCTCCGCCCTGCGGCGGACGGCGGCGGCGCACTCTCCAGAAGAGCACAACCATCAGAATGAGAAAGCCGATGAGGGCAAAGATGCCCACCGTCTTGGCGTTGGCGATGATCCAGTCGCGCACGGCCAGCCCGTAAAGGACGGCCAGGATTCCCCACATGAAGTAGCGAATGGAGCGTCCGATAACGACGGCGATGATGAAGGTCAGGAGGGGCAGGCGGAAGATGCCGGCCGAAAGCACGAATACCTTGAAAGGGGTGGGAGGCGGGAGGATGGCCGGGATGATGATGGTAAAGACGCCGCGGCGGCTGTAAAGTCGGCCGATGCGCTCCACCTTCTTGGGATCCAGACGCTTGGAAACCCAAGTTCCGCCCCACCGGCCCACGCTGTAGAGCATGCAGCAGCCGATGGTTGAACCGGCGATGGTCCACAGTACGAAGCCGGTCATGGTCGTCCAGCTTTCGCCGGCCGACTTGACCACGATGAGGATGTCGTTGCCCTCGGGTACCGAGAGGAAGGACGAGTCGGCCATCGCCAGCAGGAAGAGTCCGGGGCCGCCAAGCCCCATGGCGAACTCTGTCAGCCAGCGGAAAGCCGCTTTCAGCCCATCCAAAATGCCCAACGCCAACAACACGACAAATGCCTCCCCCAGACAAAAAGGGGTATACTAACACACTCGCTGTCTTCTCAGGGTGCACCTTTCATTCCACAGAGTGCGCCCTCTTCCCCACACTTCAGCCGAAGCGCTTCAGGAGTCCAAATCCTTGTAGGCCGCGGTTTTGAAGGCTGGCGCCGGAACCTCCGGGCGACACCTCCCTGCAACCGCCGCAAGGTCGTCTTGCGGGGTCCGCTTGGCAGCCTTGCGGCGCGGCTGCCGGCTTGCGGCGTCAAAGGCCGCGCCTGTGGGCGGCTGAGGACGCCGGAAACACTACTCCCATTGCAGCACATCACGGCCGCGGGCGGCGTCCTGAGCGGCGGGGGTGATGATGGTTTGATCATTGACCACGATGCGGGATTGATTGCGCAGTGCCTGACGGACGTCATCCTCGCACACGAAATCGACGGCCGGCGGCGGCTTGGGAGCCTGCGAGGCTTCCTGGGACGGCGATGGCGGAGAGGCCCTGTCCTCATCCTTCTCCTTCCCGACCGAAGGAGGAGCCTTTATTTCAGGAGGCGGGTTGTTTTTTTTTTGCCCCAGGTATTGCTCCACCACCGAGCGCACTACCTCGCGGACTGAATCGGCGTCGACTGATCGGCCCGACTGATACGGCGGCGAAGAGGGCGCGGGCCCAGCCGAAGGCCCCGGAACCGCGCTGGCGGCAGCACTGGAGGGGGATGCCGCCGAGGCAGACTCGGAGTATCCCAGAGCCTCCACTGGACGGGTCTCGAAGGCCAGGCGCTTGATGTTGACCAAGTGCATGGCGGTGATGTTGTCGGAAGTGATGTTGCCGCCCGGCGCTCCGCAGCCCAGCGTCATGGAGGGCGGCACGGCCGTGGTCAAGCCCACCGAGCCGTGGGTGGAGGGCGTGTTGACGCACACCCGGTAGGCCGGCTTGTGCAGACCGAACTCGATGATCACGCGCCGGTCGGTGGAGTGCAGCGACATGGTGTGGCCCAGTCCGCCGTATTGCAGGATCTCGATGCAGCGCTCGCATCCGGCTTCCCATCCGTCCTCGACATAGAAGGCTAAGATAGGCGACAGCTTCTCCCGCGAAAGAGGATGATCGATCCCTACCCCCTGGGCGCGTCCTACCAGGCACGTAGTGTCGTCGGGCACTGAAAAGCCAGCCCTCGAAGCCAGCTTGGCCGGACTCTGCCCCACGATATCGGTGTTGAAGCGCCCTTCGGGATTCTGGATCAGCCGTTCGATCTTGGCCGTTTCCTCCTCGTTGAGCAGATAGGCCTTGTTCCTGCGCAGTTCCTCCAAGACCAGGCTTTCCACCGGACGGTCGCAAACGATGGCCTGCTCGGACGAACACAGCACGCCCCAGTCGAAGCTCTTCCCGGCCACCACGTCGCGCACCGCTTTGGGAACGTCGGCCGTCCGCTCGATGAAGGACGGGACATTTCCGGAGCCCACGCCGTAAGCCGGCTTGCCCGAGGAATAGGCGGCCTTGACCAAGCCCGGACCTCCGGTGGCCAGAATCACGCCAGTGCGCCTGTGGCTCATCAGCTCGCGGGTGCCCTTGAGGTCGACCTGATCGAGCCAGCGCACCGAGTTCTCGGGAAGCCCGGCCTTGAGTCCGGCCTCGTACATGACCCGGGCTGTCTCCACCGTGCAGCGGACCGCCCGGGGATGAGGCGCCACAACCACCGTGTTGCGGGCCTTGATGGAGCTGAGGATCTTGAAAATGGCCGTGGAAGTAGGGTTGGTCGTGGGAATGATGGCAGCCACTACGCCGTAGGGAACGGCGATCTCGATGATCTTGCGCTCCTTATCCTCGCGGATGACGCCGCAGGTCTTGAGTCCCTTGGTGTAGTTGTGGATGTCGACGGCGCTGAAGAGGTTCTTGACGACCTTGTCTTCGACCTTGCCGTAGCCTGTCTCCTCCACTGCCAGCTCGGCCAGCCGGCGGGCCTGGGAGCGGGCCGCCTCAGCCATGGCGGCCACCACGGCGTCGACTTGCTCCTGGGAGAAATCCTTGAGGACCTGCTCGGCTTCATAGGCCGCTTCCGCCGCCTGTCGAGCCTGCTGTACGGAGACGAGATCTTTGTCTTGGAGCACGGTCAAGCTTCAGGGCGAGATGACAGCCCCCCGGCGCGCCTGAGCGGGCCGCGGGCCGGTTACTTCTTCTTGCTGTTGTTGGACGGCAACTGCGGGAGGACTTTTTCGATTTCCTGATGAGGACGCGGAATCACGTGCACGCTCACCAGTTCGCCGACCCTCCGGGCCGCGGCCGCTCCGGCGTCAGTGGAGGCCTTGACGGCTCCCACGTCGCCTCTCACGAACACAGTGACAAAGGCCGCGCCGATGTACACTTGGCCAATGAGCGTCACATTGGCCGCCTTGACCATGGCGTCGGCCGCTTCCACCGATCCCGTGAAGCCCCGCGTCTCCACCATTCCCAATGCTTCAAGCGACATTGAATCCTCCTCAAAGGTCGGCTAAAACTAACACGCGTCATCGGAGCGCGTCAATATGGCAGAAGAGCGCAATTCACTCAAGCAGCAACTGGAACGGCTGGCCCGCCTCTACTGCGGCCAAGTCCTGCCTCTGCGCACCCGCACGGTTGAACTGCTGGGACGCAAATGCCAGGCCCGCATCCAGTACTCCTTCTTGGGATACGAGGTCAAGATGGGACGCAAGCGCGTCACCTGCCCCGACAACGTCACCGCCCGCTACGTCAAGATGTTCGCCGAGTTGGGACTCAAGCGCGTGGAGATCCCCTACGACCCCACCCGCACGGCAGCCCTTCTGCCCCGCCTGGAAAAAGCCTTCACGGCCATCGACGAGGCCCTGGGAAGCCCAGATATGCCCCGCCCCCGCCGCCAAGCCGCCCAGCGGAAAGCCTACAGCAAAGCCCGCCAACTGCTGCGCGCCTGCCGAGACCAAGCCGGCACCCGGCACGGGGAAAAGCACTGACCGGCGACAACCGTTGACCGGCGACAACCGCTATTCCACCCTTTCAGGGTTTTTATTGCGTTTCTACCGTAACCCAGGGTGCCGCTCAGCCTGACGGCTCCGCTCTACCCTGGGCTAGACTAATGGCTCCCCTCCAGGGAGCCCGGACTTCACGACTATCGTAAGAACTTGACCCTTGGAGCCGACTTGACCTTCGTCGAGGGCTTGACCTTGGAGCCCACTTGACCTTCGTCAACGACTTGACCCTGGAAGCCAACTTGACCTTCGTCGACGGCTTGACCTTGGAGCCAACTGACCTCCGTCGAGCGCTTGACCTTGAAGCCAGCTTGAACCTTAGTAAACAGCATGACCTTCGTAGGCGGCTCGACGTGGGTCGCTTAAGCGTTGTCGTGAGGGCTTGTGTGAACCTCTCGGGGGATCCAAGGTGTCAACCGCTTTGGCCGTCGACGGTTTCGTTGCGGGCCTCCCTAAGTCTTGGCCACCAGGAATGGGGAGAAGAGGGCCCGGGCGGTTCGCTTAGGGCGAGCCTGGACCTGACTTGCGGCGTTTGGGGGAGCGGACGATCTGGGAGTCGGGGACGCGGGTGAGGGCGGTGCGGATGCGCTGGCTGAAGGCCTCCGATTCGCCAAACTGGGCATGGACGTACTCCACCAGCGCTTCGAAGTCGCCCTGCATGCGCTGGATGCGCTCGCGCATGTGGAGGATGACCTCTACGCCCGCCAGATTGACCCCCAACTCGCGGGTCAGGGAGAGAATCAACTCGAGGCGGCGCAGATCATCGTCGCTGAAAAGACGCGTGTTGCCGGACGAGCGGGACGGACTGAGCAGCCCCTCGCGTTCGTAGGTACGTAGCGTCTGGGGGTGGATCTCGTACATCTGAGCCACCACTCCGATGGTGTAGCCTGCTTCCTTCTTCGGCATCGCTTTATCGGCCTCGAAATCGATTCATTCAAAAGTGACGGTCGGACCGTCGATCACGGCATCGCCCGTTTTCATCGGGCATGTGTTTGCTTCCCGGCAAAGGTCGGCTAGGACCACAGTCCCTGCCGAGGCTTCTGCGGGTTCAGTTCAGCGAACTCGTCCAAAATCTCCTTGGAGCGCTCATCGCGCAGGCGAGGCACGACGATCTTGACCTGAACGATCTGATCGCCCCTCTTGCCGCCCTTCTTGCGGGAAGGAACGCCTTTGCCGCGCAAGCGCAGCTTCTGTCCGCCTTGGGTGCCCGGCGGAATCTTCATGGTGGTGGGCCCGTCGATGGTGGGCACCTCCACCTTGGTTCCCAGGGCGGCTTCCTCGAAGGTCAGAGGCACCTGCAAGGTGATGTTGTTGCCCTCGCGTCCGAAGTAGGGATGACGCTCCACCTCCACCCTGAGGAACAGGTCTCCTGCCGGCCCCTTGTCGGGACCGGGCGAACCCTTGCCGGCCAGCCGGATGCGGGACCCGTCGCTGACTCCGGCCGGAATATTGACCTTGAAGCGCTCAGTGCGTTGAGCCGTCCCCTGACCGTTGACCTGGCGGGAAACATTGATGGACCGCTGGGCGCCGCGCACGGCGTCCATAAAGGAGATGCGGATGCGTGACTCCACGTCGGCTCCCTTGCCGGGACGCGGGCGGAATCCACCGCCTTGACCGCCGCCTCCCCGAAATCCGCTGAATAGATCTGAGAAAATATCGCGGAAATGGCCTGACTGACGACCGCCGCCACTGCCACCGGGCTGAGAGGCGAACTGAGAGA
>DATIPO010000202.1:0-2574 GCA_035471925.1 Acidobacteriota bacterium | reverse complement strand
GTCCCGCCGGGAGGTCTCCGTAGGTGAGGAAGTTGCCCACGCCGCCGCCCCACTGGGCCCAATCCTTGTAGAGCCCCGCGATGGCCAGCAGATCGGGGATGTAGACCTGAGCCACGAAGTCGCGGATCTGGTCGACGTGCTCTTTGATTTGAGAGAGGATGTCGACGTTGACCACCGAGGGCGAACTGAGGTTGACCGAGGCCGGCACCCCTCCCACCAGGAAGTTGGGATGGGGATCCTTTCCTCCCAGGAAGGTGAGGATGCGGATGACGTTGCTTTGCCAGTCCAGGGCCTCCAGGTAATGGGCCACTCCCAGCAGGTTGACCTCAGCGGGCAGGGTATAGGCGGGATGATCCCAGTAGGCGTTGGCGAAGATCCCCAGTTGGCCCGACTCGACGAATTCTTGCAGCTTCTTCTTCAGTTCCCTGAAGTAGCCTTCGCTGGATAGGGGCCAGGAAGAGATCTGCTGGGCCAGCTCGGAAGTGGCCTTGGGGTCGGCCTGCAGGGCGTTGGGGACGTTGACCCAGTCCAGCGCGTGCAGGTGGTAGAAGTGCATGGTGTGGTCGTGGACGTTCTGGGTGGCCAGGATCAGGTTTCTCAGGTCCTGGGCAAGCGGCGGAACGTCGATGCCCAGGGCGTCCTCGACGGCGCGCACCGAGGCGAATCCATGCACGGTGGTGCAGACTCCGCAGATCCTCTGGGCGAAGGCCCAGGCGTCGCGCGGGTCGCGCCCCTGGAGGATTTTCTCGACGCCCCTCCACATGGTGCAGGAAGAGTAGGCGTCGGTGACCCTACCGCCGTCCACTTCAGCTTCGATGCGCAGATGGCCTTCGATACGGGTGATCGGATCAACAACAATGCGAGCCATTATTCACTCTCCCCTTCGGCTTCCCGAATGGCCTTTTTGCGGGCCGCCTTTTCCCGGGCTGTCATTTCGGCGGCCTTTTTGTCGGCGCGGCGCACCGCCCAGGCGTAGGCGGCATGGGCGGCCAGTCCCGCCGCCGTCACGCCCACAAGCATCTTGCCGATGTCGTCGGCGCTCTGTTCGACGCCGAATCCGCTGACGTTGGGCAGGCGTTCGTAGAAGGGCGTGAAGCGGTCCCAGAAGGCCTCTTCCGAGCAGCCGATGCAGGGATGTCCCGCCTTGACCGGCCAACTGGCCCGTCCGTTCCAGCGCATCGAGGCGCAGACGTTGTAGGTTTCAGGACCCTTGCAGCCCAGCTTGTAGAGGCAATAGCCCTGGCGGGCGCCATAGTCGTCGAACTCCAGCGCGTACTGGCCGGCGTCGTAGTGGGGCCGGCGCTCGCAGGTATCGTGGATGCGCTTGCCGTAGGCGAAGAGGGGACGCTTTTGGCGGTCCAGGTCGGGCAAGCGTCCGAAGATCAGGTTGTGGACCAGCAGTCCCATGATGACGTCGGGATTGGCCGGGCAGCCGGGAAGGTTGATGACCGGCTTGCCGACCACCCGTTCCAGCGCCACGGCACCGGTGGGGTTGGGCCGGGCCAGCGGCAGTCCGCCGAAGGAAGCGCAGGTTCCCACCGCCACGAAGGCCGCGGCGTGGGGCTCGACTTCCTCCAGGATTTGCAGGGCCGTCTTGCCCGCCACCGTGCAGTAGACGCCGTCGTCGGCGGTCGGGATCGACCCTTCCACTACCACGATCACTTGCCCGCTGTTCTCTTGCAGAGCCGTATCGCGGGCTTCTTCGGCGCGGTGTCCGGCCGCGGCCATAATGGTCTCGTGGTAGTCGAGCGAGATCGATTGCAGGACGGCCTGTCCCACCGAGGGACTCTCGGCCCGCAGGAATGATTCAGAGTTGCCCGCGCAGTCCTGAAACTCCAGCCAGATCACCGAGGGGCGGCGCCGTGCCGCCTCCTGCAGGGCGGCAGCCACTTGGGGGATGGCCGACTCGGCCAGTCCCAGCATGACCGCCATGCGTCCGCAGAATCCCAGGAATTCGCGTCGGCTGGATTGCTTCTCGAGAAAGTGCGAGGTGTTGAAGTCGTCGAGGACCTCAAGAGCGCTCATCAGTCCCTCCCCTCTCCTCGTTGCGAGGAGCTTTCAGCTTGGGTTGAAGGCTGCGCTTGGAGACGTTGTATGAATCGCCCGACTCTTGCCAAGAACACGATTGCCTCCCAGTTTTCCCAAGCAGCGGATTTATGACGTGTCAAGTTTGCAACTCCTATGCCAGAGCGCCAGAATGGACAAAGCAGCCTGAAGACGCGGGATTGCCTGCACTCTCGGTGACGTTTTGGGCTGAATGCCCCAGCCCCAAGTGGGGAGATGCCCCATTCTCTTGGGGTTGAAAGTAGAGCTGAAACGCATGCAACGGTCCACCGCCCTGCTTACACTTGTACTCGCTGCCCTCAACGCCTGCGGCGGCGGAGACCCGGTGCGCGGGCGCCGCTTGCTGGAAGAAAAGGCCTGCACCGCTTGCCACAGCGTGGGAGGCGGCGACCGCCAGGGACCCGATTTGGCCGGCGTGGCTGACAAATACGACAGGGAGCGCTTGCGCCAATGGCTGCACGACCCCGAGGTCATCTATCAGCGCACAGGCAAGACGCCCATCAATGAAGG
>DATIPO010000201.1:0-1602 GCA_035471925.1 Acidobacteriota bacterium | reverse complement strand
CAGACGTCAGCAGAGGCCATAGTAAGTGCTGGTTCACCGCGGCACCAAGGGCCGAACATGAAGAACCGCGAGTAGGCGATGACGTCTCGAGGATCGATCATGAAGACCGAAATTGGCGCTGATACCGTCACCCACCCAGAGGGGCAGGGACAGTACCCCGAGTCCCGGCCGGTGGGCGTCGAGACGGTCCCGGCGTCGTCATCGTGGACGAAAGCGGAGCCCGCCCCGCTCATGGAAGCCGTGGTAGAGAAGGCTAACATGGCGCGGGCTTACCGTCGGGTGATGGCCAATAAAGGGGCACCGGGTGCCGACGGCATGCCGGTGGACCAGCTGGCCGACCACCTGAAACAGCACTGGCCGACGCTGCGCGAGAGGCTGCTGGCCGGTGAGTACCACCCCAGCCCGGTCCGAGCCGTCGAGATCCCCAAGCCCAAGGGCGGGACTCGACAGCTCGGCATCCCCACGGTCACCGACCGGCTGATCCAGCAGGCGCTGCTGCAGGTGCTGACGCCGCTCTTCGATCCGGGTTTTTCCGCATCGAGTTACGGCTACCGTCCCAGGCGCAGCGCCCAGCAGGCCGTCTCGGCGATGAAGGCCCACGTCACCGCCGGCCACCGCTGGGTGGTCGACCTCGACCTGGAAGCCTTCTTCGACCGGGTAAACCATGACCTGCTGATGGCGCGGGTCGCGCGTCGCGTCCGCGACAAGCGAGTGTTGCGCCTGATCCGTCGCTATCTGGAAGCCGGGATGTTCCAGGACGGCCTGGCCGCGACACGCCGACAGGGGACGCCCCAAGGTGGACCGCTGAGTCCGCTGCTGGCGAATATCCTGCTTGATGACGTGGACAAGGAACTGGAACGTCGCGGCCACCGCTTCTGCCGCTACGCTGACGACATGCAGGTGTATGTCAGGAGTCGGCGAGCGGGTGAGCGCGTCATGACCAGCCTGAGTGATTTTCTCGAGAGCTCGCTCCGGCTGACGGTCAATCGCGACAAGAGTGCGGTGGACCGGCTCTGGAACCGCGGGTACCTGGGCTACACGCTGACCCGGCACAAGCTGCCGAAGTTGACGCTGGCCAAGGCCAGCCTGCAGCGCCTGATGCAGCGTGTCCGCGAGATCCTCAAGCGTGGTAGAGGGCGTCACATCCAACGGGTGATCGAGGAGTTGACCCCCGTCCTGCGGGGCTGGGCCAGTTACTTCAGCCTCGTTGATGTGAAACGCCCCTTGGAAGCGCTGGATCAGAGGGTACGTCGCGGGATACGCGACGTGATCTGGCGGCAATGGAAGCGTCCGCGGACTCGGCGCCGAAAACTCCTGGCGCTTGGCCTGGACGCCCAACGTGCCTGGAAGTCAGCGGGGAACGGGCGAGGCCCCTGGTGGAATGCAGGCGCACTGCATATGCGCCACGCCTTGCCTAACCACTGGCTTAGTCAGCAGGGGCTGGTTTCGGTACTCGACACGGTGAAGAGGGCTTAGTCGTTCTTCGTGAACCGCCGTGGTACGGAACCGTATGCCCGGTGGTGTGAGAGGACGGGGGAGGCGACTCCCCCCTCCTACTCGATGGCTTCAGCGGCGTAGCCTTGGCTGCTTGGCTGCTTGGCT
>DATIPO010000200.1:0-1527 GCA_035471925.1 Acidobacteriota bacterium | reverse complement strand
CAGTAGACCTCGATCCCCCTGGAACGGGAGCTGTCCGGGTGGACGAGAATCCAGTCCTCGCCCGTCTCGGGGAAGACGTCCAGGCCGCCCTTCCAGGTCCTGAACACCGGGCGGAGGTCCGAACCTCGCTTCAGGTATCCCTCTACGCGAAGCACGCCGCCGCGACCGAGATCCTGCTCCAGGCCCACGGTGATCTGCTCCGACAGCTCCGACGGAAAGTAGGTCTCCGGGCCCTGGAAGGCCTCCAGGCTCGCGATGGGCTGCATCTGACGGAAATACCCCCACCCTGCTCTCAATCTGGTTGCATCAGAGAGGCTCAGCATCGCGTTGAAGCGTGGGCTCAGATCACGGTCCCGTGTGTAGGAGCTCCGATCGTACCGGAGTCCCGCTTCAACCGTCAGGACATCCACCGGCGCGATACGGGCCGAGACATACGAACCCAGGGTCGTGCCCTGCCGTTTCAGCTCGAGCTCCGTTTGTTGGGGGTAGAACCCGGTGGTATCCGGTGTCGGGTCGTCGGGATTCTGGTTCACCAGGTTGGTGAAGGCGTACTTCGCATCGAAACGCCTCAGGTCAACGCCGGCCCTGAGGGCAAGGAATCGACTCCAGTCCCACCTCCAATCCTGCTTGAAGCCGAGGACGTTGAAGTCCCTGGTATTCTCGAGCGCATAGATGGGTTGCCCATCGGCCTGGTAATACTCGGTGCCGTCCCGGGAGGTCGTGACCCACCCGGCGGACACCATGGTGTTCACCTCGGCCCGATCACCCAGGAAGGATCTGAGATTGCCCCACACGTACGAGTTGCCGTACCGATTGTTGGCCAGCTCCCGGGTCTGGATGCTGTCGTTGACGCCCGTGGTGGAGGGTGCGTCGAAAGTGTATTTGTCCCGGGCGTGCAGGACGTCAACCGACAGCTCGTGCCCGGGGGCCAGGCGGTAGCTGGCCTTCCCGAACACGTCGTAGTACGAAGGTGAGGGGAGGTCGATCTGCTTCAGGAGGTCCAGGATGAGATCCAGGTACCCCCGGCGGGCCGAGAGAAACCAGGACCCCTTTCCTCCTCCGAAGGTACCCTCCGCCATGCCCCTGGCGTTGACCAGGCTGAGGCCGACGCTGTAGCGGGATTGTTCGGGAACGGGGTCACGGGATCTGATGCTGAACACCCCGCTGGTCCGGTTTCCGTATTGGGCCGGGAACCCCCCGGTCATCAGCTCCACGCCTCCGATGGTCTCGGCGTCGACGATGCTGATGGCCCCGTCACTATAGTCCTTGAGGTGGTAGGGTTCGTAGATCTCCAGCCCGTCCAGGAGGATGAGAGTCTCGTCAGATCTCCCCCCCCGGATGGAGAAGTGGGCCGAGTAATCGCTGGAGGAAAGTCCCGGGAGGCGGTTGACGGCACGGAAGATGTCCTCGCCGAACTGGGGCACGGACTCGATCTCCATGCGCGACATGGCCGTGTGGGTACCGGGCGCCATGCCCATGATGGCGAAATGGCCCGGGGCCACCACCAGCTCTTCCAGCCGAAACTCT
>DATIPO010000199.1:0-38098 GCA_035471925.1 Acidobacteriota bacterium | reverse complement strand
TGGCCGAAGGCCGTGTCTATGCACTAGGCGCCACCGGAATCTTAAACGCACTCGACGCCCGCAGCGGGGCAGTCGTCTGGTCTCGAAACGCGGCCTCCGACACCGACGGCGGGGTGCCCTACTTTGGCTACGTGAATTCGCCGTTGGTGGTCGACGACCTCGTGATCGTCAGCACCAGGAAGCTCGTTGGCTACGACCTCGCCACCGGTGATCCGCGCTGGTACGGCCCGAAAAAGGGGGTCAGCTACAGCTCGCCGCATCTCTTGGCTCTTGAGGGGGTTCCGCAAATCCTGATGCTGAGGCCCGGCAGCCTGACCAGCGTCGCGCCGGGGGATGGCTCGCTCCTCTGGGAATACCGGCTGGGAGACGATATCACCAGCGTCCTTCAGCCAGCCCCGATTACGGATGGCGACTTCCTCATCATGACCATGGTCGGCAGCTCCGCCGTTCCCCAGGGCACGCGCCGCAT
This sequence comes from Acidobacteriota bacterium, assembly GCA_035471925.1. Lineage (GTDB taxonomy): Bacteria > Acidobacteriota > UBA6911 > RPQK01 > DATIPO01 > JANQFM01. The sequence goes on along the minus strand of DATIPO010000199.1, from coordinate 37,629 downwards.
CACGGTCACGCGCGGACCCGGAGGATGGACGGCCGAGGAGCGATGGATGTCGAACAGGCTGAGGCCCTCCTTCAGCCAGATCGTCGTTCACGAGGGCCATGCCTATGGCTTCGACGGCCGCATCCTGGCCTGCATCGGCCTTGAGGAGGGCCAGCGCAAGTGGAAGGGCGGACGCTACGGTTCCGGCCAGATCCTGCTGCTGCCCGACCAGGACCTGCTGCTGGTTCTCTCGGAACGAGGCGAAGTGGCGCTGGTCTCCGCGTCCCCAGAGGGGTTCAACGAACTGGCGCGATTCCTAGCCATCGAGGGCAGGATGTGGAGCCAGCCGGCGCTGGTCGATGACATTCTGCTGGTCCGCAACGGCCAAGAGATGGCCGCCTTCCGCCTGCCCTCCGCCATCGATCAAGTCGAGCGCCAGCGTGGGATGAGGTAGACGCCGCCTCGGTTTGTGCCGGTCAAGCTGGCTCGTGACGCTCTTGCACGCTTTCAGAGGCTGTCGCAAAAATGCGGCCAAGCCGGTCAGAGACGGCCCGAGAGATGCTTTGCAGCCCAGGCCTAGGCTCAGAAACGGCCGTAGAGGTGCTTTGCAGCCCAAGTCTAGGCTCAGAAACGCCTGAGCGGTGCTTTGCAGCCCAATTCTGGGCTTTAGAAATGCGCTGAGGGGTGCTTTGCAGCCCAAGTCTGGGCTCAGAAACGCCTGAGCGGTGCTTTGCAGCCCGAGTCTAGGCTTAGAAATGCGCTGAGGGGTGCTTTGCAGCCCAAGTCTGGGCTCCCCGAAGGGGAGCCATTCGTCAGCCCAGGGTAAAGTGAGGGCGCAAGGCGCCCGAGCGACACCCTGGGTAACCTTAGTGCTGGCAAATAAACCCTGAAAGGGTGGAATAGCGGTGCTTCGAAGGTGTCATCGTGCGTACTTTTGCGACAGCCTCTTCAGCGTGCGGGATTGATCTCCCGCATACCCAGGGTGGCGCTGTCGTCTCGCTTCGCTCACCGCCAACTGACCCCGGGCTGGCTTATGGCTCGCCTTCAGCGAGCCCGGAGTGATCACTGAACTTTGGGGCCGCCCGCCCTAACGCGACAACCAAATAGCCAGGTACCGTGGCGACTATGCGGCCAAGGTAGCTTGGAATCGTGGGATTGGGTTATGGCGTTCAGCCTGCCCTGCAGCGAGCCTGGAATGGTCACCGCATCTCTCGCGGCTAGTCATGACCTATTAGACAAACGAATTTGGCAAAATGCAATACTTGGCTCTTGACATTGCTCCTATAATGCTTGGAGGCCAATAGCTGGAAGCGAGTGTGCCGCGTCGGTGGGATGACGTGGTTTTCTGGGTCGTGTCAGAGTGAGGAGAACCACTGGTGTCTGCAAAATCGGCGCGTCGCCGCCTGCTGCTCTCGTTTGTCTTTATTTCCGCGTTGTTGCTGGCGACCTTCGGCACCCTGCAAGAAGCGGCCTCTGAAGTCAGCCCCTTGGAAGTTGGACCCTTGGGACTTGGATCTTGGGAACTCGCTCCTCCCCGGGTGCTGGCTTTCCAGGACGAAGCCGAGCAGCACCATCTGGACCTCTTCAAGGAACAGCGCTTTCCCTCGGCCACTACCTGCAAGACCTGCCATCCTGATCACTACCGCGAGTGGTCGGTTTCGGCCCATGCCTACGCCCAGATGAGCCCGGTCTTCAATGCCATGCACGGCAAGATCTTAAAGTTGACCAACGGCACCAACGGAGACTTCTGCATCCGCTGCCACACGCCGGTGGGGATGAATCTTGAGGAACCCGAGTTTATTTCCAACATCGACCGCCATCCCACTTCAAGGGAGGGGATTACCTGCATTGCCTGCCATCGGCTCGACCAGCCCTACGGCAAGATCAGCGGACGCCTGGCCATCGTCGAAGGCAGCATTTACGATCCGGTGTACGGACCGTCCGGAGGAGAGGAGCTCCGGCGGGTGGTGGAAAGCGGCGAATACGGCACCAACACCGATCCGGGCAAGAGCGGACGCGCCATCCACAGCGATGCCAAGCAGCTCGATCAGATGACCGAGTCGGGACTGTGCGGCACCTGCCACGACGTCAATCTGGTCAACGGGTTCCGTCTGGAAGAAGCTTTCAGCGAGTACAAGAACTCGCCCGCCGCCCGCAATGGCATCAGTTGCCAGGACTGCCACATGGGCAAGGTGCCCGGAGTCCCCGAAGGCTACGATAGGGCGCCGGCGGCGGTGGTGGGGGGCCAGCCCACGCGTCCGCGCAAGCGCACCAACCACATGTTCGCGGGACCCGACTACTCCATCATTCATCCCGGCATCTTCCCCCACAGCGTGGCGGCCGCCCGTCTGGCCACGATTCCCCAGTGGCTGGAATTCGATTACAAGGCGGGATGGGGCACCGACGAGTTTGAGCGCAACCTTCCTGAAGGCTATGAGTTCCCCGAGCGTTGGGCCTTGGTGGACGACCGCTACGAGGCCCGTGAGCTGCTGCGCGACAACCTCGACCTCCTGGATGAGATCGCCGAACAAAGGACGCAGGTGCTGCGGGCCGGCTATCAATTGGGAGAAGTGGAGGTCGAGAAATCCGGCCGGGACGGCATCCGCTTCAAAGTGGAGTTCCGCAACGGCACCGACGGGCACAACGTCCCCACCGGATTCGACGCCGAACGCCTGGTCTGGATCTTCGTGACCGTCACCGACCGTCAGGGCAAGGTGGTGTTCCAGTCGGGCGACCTGGATCCCAACGGAGACGTGCGCGACACCCACTCGCTATACGTCCACAACGGAGAACTTCCTCTCGACAAACAGCTATTCAGCCTGCAGTCGCGCTTCCTGACCCGGATGGTGCGGGGAGGGGAACGGGAGCAGGTTCTGGCGGTCAACTACTCGCCCGACCCCTTGCCCTTTTTGCGGCCCTCCACCAGCTCAACCATTCTGACCGGACGTCCGGCCGGCGCCCGCAAGCACCGCAAGACCATCGAGCCGTTGGGCAGCCGATGGGCCAAATACCAAGTCAAACGGTCTCAACTGGAGGGCAGTCAAGGTCCTTACAAAGCCAGAATTCAGATCAAGGCCGCTATGGTTCCGGTCAACCTCATCCAGGAGATTCAGGACGTCGGATTCGACTACGGCATGAGTCCCCGCGATGTGGCCCAGGCCGTGGTCGACGGCCACCTGGTGTTGTGGGACCGGGAGGTCGACTTAAGCAATCCATAGGCTTCGCAGCTTCCAATGCCCAAAGGCCAACTTCCAAGCAATGTCCAGAGGCCAACCTCCAGGCTTTGCAGATGGGTGATGGGTCCGGATGGAAGAGCGAGTGCCAATTTAGAAAAGTGGAGGCAACTAAAAATGGCGCGCGTGGTGGGGACGGTCGTTCCACCGTGAAGAATACAGTCCAGGCTTCCCTGCAACGGAGCCAAAGGCGTGAAGAATAAAGTCCAGGCTTCCCTGCAAGGGAGGCATAGGAGTGAAGAACGAAGTCCGGGCTCCCTGCAGGGGAGCCATAGGCCAGCCCAGGGTAAAGCGAGGGCGTGAAGCGTCCGAGCGGCACCCTGGGTCAGGCAAAGACTTCCAAAGAAACCCTGAAAGGGTGGAATAGCGGAACTTCGAGGGTGTCATGTTACGGACTCTCGCGACACCCTCAGAAAGCGTGAAATAAAGGCGAGGCAGTTACTTGGCTGAGGCCGTTGAATACTGTCCGATACACCAGAAGCCATGATTCAGAGAAGCACATATCTTGCCGTTACGTTCATGTTGGTCTGCGCCGCCGCCGGACGCCTGGAGGCTCAAGGCGTGGAGAATGCCGCATCGCCAGGATCCGGGCAGGCTCCGCAAATCACGAAGAAGGCGGACGTGAAGGCCGAAGGTGCCGAGAATGATGGCGCCGAGACTGTAAGGGGACCAACTTCGGCGGGCGACGGCAACCAAGACGGCGACCCGGAGGACGCCGATCATGACCACGCGACCCACGACAGCCACAGCCGACTCTCCGATCAGCCCATTCCGCTGGCCCAACTCCCCGACCGTCCCAAACCGCTGCTGGAGCTTGGGACGCCCTTTCTGGGCACGGGACGCATCGGACGCGGCTTCCGGCTTCCAGGAGGTGCCGTGTGGCAGCCCTCATTCCTGCTTTTCGGCAGCTTCCGAAGCGGACTCAGCCATTTCGACGACGATCGGGTGGGCACCACCCAGTGGGCCAACCGCCTCGATCTCTTCGGCAATCTCTACCTTTCCGGGACTGAGCGCCTGGTCTTCGGGCTGCGTCCGCTGGACGAGACGGTGGACGACGGCACCCGCCAATTCACCGGCGGACAGTGGTTCTCACCCGACCCCAACGACCGGGGCGGGGGCGTCGAGGGGTTCAATTTCGATTGGGACACCGTCACTCATCTTTTCTTCGAAGGCGAGATCGGCGAGATCTTCCCCAATCTCGATCCTGAGGAAAGAGGCAGCTTCGACATCGGCTTTTCGGTAGGCCGCCAGCCCATCAATTTCCAGGAAGGACTGCTGGTCAACGACTTTCTGGACGCCGTTGGCATTACCCGCAACAATCTCAAGCCCGGCGGCACGGTCAATCTGCGGGTCACCGGACTCTACGCCTGGAATCAGATCAACCGCAACACGCCCTCCGGCGACGCCCTGATCCGCAACCGCGAGGCCGACGGAGCCCGTCTCTTCGGACTCTTCACCGAGGTCGACTGGCGCGTCAGCACGGTGGCTGTCGACCTCATCTACCTCAACGGAGGGACTTTCCGGGGGACGCCCCAAGTCCCCGACGTCGAGGCCGGCGACGCCATCTATACGGGCGTCAGCTTCGTGCAGAGGTTCGGCAACCTCAACAGTTCCTTCCGAGTGCTGGGCTCGATTCCTTTGGGCGACCGGACGCCCGACAACAATCCGCTCGACATCAGCGATCCGGCGGGCGGAGGCGCCCTCTTTTTCAGCGAGATCTCCTGGACCCCGCATCACAGCCACGATTTCATCTACGTCAACGGATTCGCGGCCTTTGACCGCTACCGGGCGGCGGCGCTCGATCCCACCATCCCGGGCCCCTTGGCCCGAGCCGGATTCCTCTTCGCGGGACCGGGACTGGGCAATTTTCCCGGCGCTCTGTCGCCCACGGCCGAAGATGTGGTGGGCGGTGCCGTGGGATACCAGAAATTCCTCGACCGTACCCGCCAGCAACTGCTGGTGGAAGCCGGAGGACGCCTCTCCACCAGCGGCTGCGGCGGATCGCAGGATGACTGCGGCAGCCATTCCCTGGCCGGCGGGGCCCGCTACCAGATCGCCATCGGACGGCGCAGCGTGCTGGTGCTGGACGGTTATGTATCCTGGGAGAACCTGCGGGGTGCGTCCCAAGCGGATTTCGGCCAGGACAGCCGTCTGCGGCTGGGCTCCCGCATCGAGTGGCTGTTGAAGTTTTAGAAGCAGAATGGACCTGACATGAAATCTCTCTGGACGGTGTCGGCTTTCTCCCTGGCGAGCGCCGCCTTGCTGGTGGCGGCGCTGTGGGGACAGACGCCGCCCCGCGACGATTTCATCCGCACAGACCCGGAGAAGGTGGTTCTGCCCGAGGCCTGCGGCGAATGCCACCGCTCGGCCCTGGCGGTGTGGAAAAGCACCCCTCACGCCACCGGCTACGACGAACTGCACGCCAAGGAATCGGCTCAGGAAATCGCCAAGGCCATGGGGTTTTTTCTCATCAAGAGGGAGAGCCTGTGCCTCAAGTGCCACTACACGCCGGTGGAGCGGCGGGGGCATCTGCGGGCGGGCGCGGGGGTCAGTTGCGAGTCCTGCCATGGGGCGGCCCGCGACTGGATCAACGTCCACAACGTCTACGGCGTCCGGGAAAGCGACTTCCAGAAGGCTCGGCTGCTGGAAACGCCGGCCCACAAGGCCCAGCGCCTGGCCGACTCGGATGCGGCGGGAATGCTGCGTCCGTCCAACATCTACGCGGTGGCTTCCAATTGCTTTCAGTGCCACACCGTCCCTCACGAGAAGCTGGTCAACGTGGGACGCCATTCCACCGGCAGCGCGGGTTTCGAATTGCTTTCCTGGAGCCAGGGCGAGTTGCGCCACAACTTCCTGGAGTCTTTCCTGACCGGCGACGGGACGGTCAACGCTGAGCGGGAGCCTCCCCGCAAGCGCATGCTCTATCTGATGGGCCGGGTCCTCGACCTGGAATACAGTCTCCGCGGACTGTCGGCAGCCACCTCCGACGGACGCTATTTCAAGGCCATGAAGCGGCGCTACCGCAGTGCTCTGGGCGAGGTCCGGGCCATTGCCGCCCAGCTCCCGCTGCCCCAGCTTCAGGACATGCTCGGCGCCGTCCGCGGGCTGGCTCCCAAGGTGGGTCAGGAGAGGGAGTTGCTGTCCGCCGCCGATGCCGTGGGAGCAGCGGCCCAGCGCCTGGGCCAGGCCTATGACGGCAGCCAGTTTGCAGCGCTCGATGCCTTTATCGCCGGCGAAGCCATGCCTGCCGCTATCGAGGCGGAGGCGGATGAACCGGCTACGACAGCGCCGGACGCGGAGGCCCTTGCAGGGGACGCGCGCCCGGCCAGCGGGGGAGCCGCGACAGCGGCTTCCCCGTCCTCCACCGCTGCCCCAACCGGGACGGCGGGCTCTGGGGCAGACAGCAGGGCCTCCACAGCTCGATCCGCCGCCCCCGCCGAGGACGCGGGCGCGTCCGCCGCCGCTGCCGACCGCCGCACACACACGGTCTCAGAGGTGGGACGCATCCGCAGTCGTCCTCCCTGGCGTCCTCAGCCGGCCCACCGCACCCTGGGTCCCTCGGTGTGCGGAGGATGCCACGACCACAGCGAACACGACGAATGGTGGCTGGACGACGAACACTACCTGACGGCCGACCGCCTGCTCGACGAAGAACCCAAGGCCCGCAAAATCGCCCGCTTTTACGGCCTCAGCTCCAGCCAGATGAAGCGGGGCGACCAGATCTGCATGCAATGCCACGGCAGCGTCATCTCTGGACGCGAGAGCCGTCCTGCCGTCTCGGGAGTGGGCTGCGAAAGCTGCCACGGTCCGGGGGCTGATTTCAAAGAGCCCCATCAGAAAGATCCCGCCCGCGGACTGCAGTTGGGGATGGTCGATCTCAACAACCTTGAGACCCGTGCCCGCCAGTGCGCCGGATGCCACTACGTCAACGAGCCCCGCCTGATTTCGGCCGGACATCCTACCGGCGGCGGATTCGACTTGGGCGAGCGCAACGGCAAGATCCGCCACTGGGAGCATGAACTGGCCGATCCGGCGGCGCTCAGGACGGCCTACCAAGGGATCCTTCAGGAGCGGGGAGGCGTCCCCTCAGTGACCCGTGTTGAGGATCTCCACACGCCCCTGGTTCCAGCCGCCCAAGGCTCTGCCGGTGCCGAGGATTCGAGTCCCATCCATCCGGTCAACCATGGCTCAGCCGCTTCGCGCCCTCTCCCGACCGGGGAGGCTGCTCAGCCAGTGGCCACGGGCGGCAGCTCCACGCGGGCTAATGTCGGGCAAAGGACTTCCGCGGCCCAAACCACCTCTTCCGCGGCCACTTCCCCTTCGAATTCCGGAGGGACTGCGGCGGGCCGCCTGTCCCCAGCCCGAGAAGCCCTGTCCGCCCAGGGACGGTCGATCGCTGAAACTCTTTTGCGTATCAAGAGGCGACTCGAGGAGCTTTACCGACAAAACAGCAAGCCCCCCAGGGAGTGAGGCGTGGAAGAAAAAACACTATTCAGGCGGATCCTGCAGCACCGCGACCGATGGAGTTCTTTCGGTTCGGGCACCGGTGTGGTGTGGCTGTCGGAAAAGCTGTCGGCCGATCAATTGCGCGAGTACGATCTCTTCAAGCCTTACGACGATAAGTTTCTGGAACGCATCAGTCCCGACGTCACCGTGGCTTCTTGGGAGAAAGGCGCGGTCCTGTTCGAACAAGGCAGCTACATCGACTTGGCCTTCCTTGTGGTGGAAGGCGAGGTCACCTTGCGCTTTATGGGTGGAGAAGACGCGACGACCGACCAGCCGATTTTCGATGCCAGCCGCACCTCGGCCGGCCTCTCCGAACCGCAGATGCCCAAGACTCCGCGCCTTTCCACAGACACGGCTTCTTATTCCAAGAGCCAGATCCAGAACTCCAACCAGATTGCCTTCTTGGCCTCTTTGGACGTTGACTTGCCTCCTGGAGACCTGATGCGCCTGGGGCCCGGTGAGGTATTCGGTGAGATCGGCGCCCTCAACGGCTGGCCTCAGTCGGTGACCGCCCAAGCGGCCAGCGACTGCCAGTTAGTGCAGATCCGGGTTCCCGCGCTGAGGCGAATGAGGGACAAGTCGCCGGCCTTCAAGGAACGCCTGGATTCGGTCTACCGCAAACGCTCGCTCTTTCGTCAGTTGAAGGCTTCGCCCCTTTTCAGATCCTGCCCTGATTCCTTTCTCATCTCGCTGGCCAAGAAGGTCGACCTGGTCTCCTGCAATCCGGAGGAGTTCGTGGTTGAGGAGGGCACGCCGGCTGACGCCCTCTACCTGGTGCGTTCCGGCTTCGTCAAGATCTCACGCAGGTTGGGAAAAGGACGCCAAGCCCTCTCCTACATCTCCAAGGGAATGACCTTCGGCGAAGTGGAACTCCTGGTGCCCGAAGAAGAGGAGTGGAGATCGAGCTACTCTTCGGTGGGCTACAGCGAACTGGTGCGCATCCCCGCCCAGGATTTCACGAAAGTACTGCAGGACTTTCCCGAGATCGAAACCCTTCTGTGGGAGCAGGCTGCGGTCCGCATCAAAGAAGTCGCAGCCGGCCAGCGCGACCTGCGATCGTCCGAGTTCCTGCAGTTCGCCTTGGAGAAGGGATTGGTGGAAGGCAACAGCGTGCTGGTCATCGATCTCAACCATTGCACGCGCTGTGACGATTGCGTGCGGGCCTGCTCAGAGACTCACGGCGGACGGGCCCGCTTCGTGCGCGAAGGAGACCGTTACGCCAACTTGCTGATCGCCAAGTCCTGCTATCACTGCCAGGACCCCGTCTGCCTGATCGGGTGCCCCACGGGCGCCATCCGGCGGGCCGACGTGGGCGACGTGGTTGAAATCCGCGAGGACATTTGCATCGGCTGCAGCAATTGCGCCGACCACTGTCCTTACGACGCCATCGTGATGCACGATACTGAAACCACCTGGGGCGAGGACGCCTTGCCCAAGTCGCTGCGCGGCCTCGATCGGCACTTGGCCAGCAAGTGCGACCTTTGTTACGGCTCCGACTCGGGGCCCGCCTGCGTCCGCAATTGTCCCCAGGGATGCGCCTATCGCGTGGGCTCGGTGGAGGAGTTCCGCGAGCTCTTGAGGGAGGAGAGTTGAGAGGTCTATGAGGACGCGCCCGGCAGTGACGGTTCAGTCAAGCAGGCTGTTGGCTCAGGTCCGTTCGCCGCGATGGCTGTTGGCCTTCGCGGCGGCGGTGGCCATTGCCTTGGCAGCCGCTGCCGTCAATGTTCTCACTTCTGACTTCCGCCCAGCCAGCAATTGGGGGATAGCCTACGGCATTTCCAGCGCCTTGCTGCTGGTGGCAGCGGCCGCCTACTCGGTGCGCCGCCGGGCTCCCGGCCGAGGTCCCGGGGCGGCCCGTCACTGGTTGTATTTTCACATCTACGGCGGACTTCTTTTTCTGCTGCTGGTGATGATGCATTCCGGCTTCAGGTTGCCTCACGGCAGCTTGGCCTGGGCCATGTGGCTGTTGAGCCTCTGGATCGTGGCCAGCGGCCTGCTGGGGCTGGCCGTGCAGCGCTGGATTCCGCGCCTGCTCACTTCAGGACTGAGTACCGAGGCCAATTACGAGCGCATTCCTGAGCTGGTCGAGTCGGTGCGCTCGCAGGCCGATTCCCTGGCCGACCAAGCCGATGAGGCTATCCGGCGTCACTATAGAAGCAGTCTGCGCCCGCTGATGACCGCTCCGCGCACGCGTCCCATCTTCTTTCTCGACATCACGGGAGGCATCCAATCGACGCTGAGGCAAGCCGAACACCTGCGCGGCTTTCTGGAGGCCAAAGATGTCGCAGACCTGGACCGTCTGGTGGATCTGTTCAAGACCAAGAACGAGTTGGACGCCCACCTGACGCTGCAGAAGGCTCTGCGCTGGTGGCTTTACACCCACGTGCCGGTCTCGCTGACACTGATCGTGCTGGTGGGATTTCACATTTTCACGATTCTTTACTATTGACGGAAGGGAGGAAGCGGAGACGTCTGCAATAGCTTAGGCGGGTGGAGGCTGATGCCGCGGTCCTCCGCCCCCGGCAAGAATCTCCGTAGACGCTATGGGCAGGGACGAGAGGAAAGGACCGGAAAAGGGGTTTTTCAGCAAGGTCAACCTGCCGGTGGCCAAAGACTATGTCCAACCCCCCGGCCGCCGGACCGTGATCGTCATTGCGCTGCTGGTGGCTCTGGGCGCCGCGGCGCTGATCGCCGGCGACATTCTGCTGCGCAGAGGCATGGTTATTTCCAATGGCCCGCTGTCGTCCGCCCATGCCGCCTTCGAAAGCGATTGCAGTTCCTGTCATAGGGCTTTCGACTCGGTCTCGGACGACAACTGTTCCGTGTGCCACGAAAGCCTGGGCCAGGACCCGGGAATGCACAGCTTCGATGCCCACTACGTGTACCGCTCCGGCGATTTCACCCGGGCCTACCGGCGCGACGACGAAACGCCCTGTTACGGGTGCCACAGCGAACACACGGGCCGCCAAGCCAGCATCATCGCCGCCTCGGACTCCAAGTGCTTGCCTTGCCATGACTTCGGCGCCTTTGAGCGGGACCATCCTCAATTCGACTTCGTGGCCGAGCAGTTGCCCGACCAGAGCAATCTCGTTTTCAGCCACATCCGCCATGTCCAGAACGTGCGCCGCGAGAAGAGCGTCGACGACTTTGAGGAGGCTTGCCTCTCCTGCCACCAGCCCCGGTCGGACGGACGCGGCTTCCGGCCCATTTCATTCGAGGAGCACTGCCAGGACTGCCACCTGGGCTCGGCTCAACGCGTCCGCACCCACGCCCTGGACGCCAGGGATCAGGGCCAGCCTCTCCTGCTGGTGCGCTCGGGAAGGACCGTCCTCAATCTGGGTGTGGAAAGCCTGGAGACGATTCAGAGGCGCCAGGGACCGGGAGAGCAGTGGGCCCAGCGCACCAGTCCGGGCGAGTTCAGGGAACGCGCGGGCACGGTGATGAGGATGCGCGTCTACCACAAGGATCCCTGGATTACCCACAACCTGAGAGAGCTGCGCCAAGCCCTCTATCCCTCGGCTGGGCTGGCCGACCTGTTGCAGGCGTCCGCCGACGTCCCCTCCCATCAGGCCGAGGAGCTCTACGCCGAAGCCGTGTCGACTCTGCGCGCCTACTTGCAAGATTTGAGAAGCCAGTCGGCAGAGTCCGGCACCTTGAGCGAGGTAGCTGACATGGAGCAACTGCTGACCACGCTGGAGACGCAGATCAAGCAAGGCGACGTCCCTCTTGAGGACGCCCCCTTCCTGCTGCCCGAGGAACTCAATCCTGCCCTGAGTCCCGAGCAGGTCGAGCAGATTGAAGCCTTCGGGGAGCGGCTGACCGAGGCTTGCCGCAAGTGCCACCTCATCGACCGGCTGACCATCGCCCGGGTGCAGAAGGACCAGCGGGTGCTGCGGCGGGCCGAATTCAACCATCGGGTTCACGTTCTGCAAAGGCGATGCCTGGACTGCCACACCGACATTCCGATTCTCGACACCATCGGATCGCTGGCCGCCGGCGCCGATTCTCCTGAAATCGATCAGCAGATCGACAACGCCGCCATTCAGAACATCCCGGCTATCGAGACGTGTCAGCAGTGTCACCGCTCGGGACTGGTGAGGAGCGAATGCGTGACCTGCCACCGTTTTCACGGCGACGAGCGCATACAGTCGCGCATGCTGCTGCATCCGCGCCAAGGCATACCTTTGAAGCGATAAGAGAGGATTCGATGAGCGCCAGACTTTTCTGCAAGGCAGGTCCGTTGGCCGGACGGGAATGCCAGATCGAGAAGGAGACCACTATCGGCAGCCATCCTGACAGCGGCCTGGTGCTGGAGGAATCTTCCATCGCCGAGCGCCACGCCCGCATCCGCTACGACGGAGATCTGGGCTGCTACGTGTTGGAACGGCTTTGCCAGGAGGGACTGGCGCTGGACGGCGAAGCCGTGCTCGAGCGGGAGCCCTTACAGCGGTTGCACGTCATCACCTTGGGCGAACACGATTTTTTCTTCCAGTCGAGTGGTCCAGCCCCGGCGGAAGCTCAAGCGGCTCCTTCCCAGCAGCCGGCTGTGGCACCCGACTCGCGGGAACGCCCGGGCGAGAAGACCCTCCTGAGGAAGATCAGGGATGTGCTCTCGCCGCCTTCCTTCGAATCGGCGGAGTCCTCTTCCAGCTCGTCCCCGCCGTCTTCGACCGACGAGGAGGTCCTGACAACCCAACCCATGGAAGCCGAGAGGCCCGGCGAAAAGACCAGCGCCGGACTCTCCAGGGGGCCGGGCACGCCGCCTGTCTTTGAAGCGGCTGAGAAGCAAGAGGGCGATCGGGACGAGCCGTCCCCTCCCGCCCCCGAGCCTGCGGACGAGTCCCAGCAGGAGGAGCCTGCGGGTGGCTCGCCGGGTGAGCTTTTCCTGGAGCTGGACACGCTGCAGGGACTCCAGGTGTTCCCGCTGCGCGAGGGCGAGAACGACCTGGGGCGATCCAAGAAGTGCCGGGTCAGCGTCCGCGACGGCACCATTTCGCGCCGCCACGCCGTTCTCAAGGTCGAGTCGGGCCGGGTCAAGGTGTCGGACCTGGGGAGCATGAACAAGAGCTATGTCGACGAGCGCGTCATCGAGGAAGAAACCGAGGTGGCGCCGGACGTCCCCCTGCGCTTCGGCAGACTGAAGGGACGCGTCCGATTGAAGAAGACCTAAACAGATGAACCAAGAAAAAACTCACAGGAATGAGGGCAAGAACGAGTTGCTGCCCGACGGAACCTTCAAACTCGATGAGCCGGTGACGTTGCCGCAGGTGCTCGATCTTTTGATCGTGGGCGGAGGGCCCACCGGCACGGCGGCTGCCTTTCGAGCCAAGGAAATGGGATTGAGCGCCTTGGTCATCGACTACGACGACCTGATGAAGCGCATCCGCGACTATTCCAAAGACAAACTGATCCTGCCCAGTTTCGGAGGCGGCGACCAGATGCAGTTTCCCAAGGGAGGCGAACTGGTTTCCCGGCTGGCCTTCGAGGACATCGACAAGGACGACATGTGCCGGCGCTGGAAGGGCTATTACCGCACCTGCAACATTCCCGCCCAACTGGGGGTGGAACTCACAGGACTGGAAGAGCAGGACGATGGTTGCTGGCAGGTGCAGTGCTGGAATCACTACACCAAGGCCGAACAGTTCTTCCTGGCCAAGCACGTGGTAATCGGCGTGGGGCGCGGCGTGCCCCGCCGCTTCGACATCAGCGGCGACCTCGATGGTGTGGCCTTTCGCCTCTCCGATCCCCGCCAGCAGGTGGGCCGTCCGGCTTGTGTGGTGGGGGGAGGCACCTCGGCCGCCGAAGCGGTTATCGCCATCTCCAACGCCAAGGCCCAAGCGGGAGATGAGTCGCCCGTCTTCTGGTCGTACCGGGGGCAGAAGATGCCCAAGGTGTCCCGCTCTCTGGCCGAGGTTTTCCTGGATGCCTTCGCCGGCAACGGCAACATCCGCTACCTGCCCAAGAGCGAGGCGGTGTCGGTTTTCAGGGATCCGGACGGGGAGGAGTTTCTGTGCTTTCGCGTTGCCCGCAAGGAGCGCTCCAACCGTCCCGTCGAGACCATCCACATGGAATTCGTCAAGCAGTACTGCGTGGCTTGCATCGGAGAGGACTTGCCCGTCGACCTGCTGGCCTCGCTGGGGATCCACCGGGTCAGCGGCGGACCCAAGAATCGGCAGCGGCTGGCGGTAACCCCGCTGCTGGAGACGATCCGGCCCAATCTCTATCTGGCGGGTGACACGCTCAGTCCGGCTTATCTCGAGTCCGACGATCTCAGCGGAGATCCGTCCACCTTTCGCGAAGTCAAGCGGCGTGGGAATATCAAGTCGGCCCTTCGCGACGGCGTGCTTGTGACCGAAGTGATCGCCCAGAAGCTGGACGGCAAGACCGACATTCACGTCAAGCTGCAGTTCGGGGATGGTCCTCCTTCCGCCAAGCCCGTCCGCAAGCCGGCTGAGGCCGCAACAACCACGAGTGCCACCGAGGAGTCCCAAGAGTCCGCTTCGGGAGCCCGTCTCGTCCGCATTCTGGACAGCAAGGTGGAGAGCGACGAGTTTTCGCTGCGCGGCGATGGCCCCACTTCCATCGGCAACCGGGGCTGCGACATCAGCTTCGAGCAGGACGTTCTGCTGGCCGACCGTCACGCCCGGGTGTCACCTCAAGGAGGGGCGTTCTATCTGGAGGCCGAGGGTGAGAACGCTGTCTTTCTGCAACCTGCCGCCGGCCGCCCGCTGGAAGCGCCCAGGCGTTCCATTGTGAGGGCCGGCAACCAGTGGCTGGTCCTGGGAGGCCAAGACAATCTGCGCACCGTGGCTCATTACGACGCCAAAGGACGCGAAGTGCAGCGCATCCACCTCAAGGACAAGCCTCTGGTGCTGGGACGGAGTTCAGCCGACGTCGTCCTCGATTCCTCCGACGGCACGCTCTCGCGCCGCCACCTTTCCATCGCGATGCACGACGGCCGCCGCCTGATCCGCGACCTGGAGAGCGTCAACGGCACTCTGCTCAAGGTGGATTCTCCCGTCCGGCTGGAGCCCGGGGACCGCATCTGGCTGGGCCGTGAAGTGTTGGAGTTCTCCCCGGGAGAGGAGACCTCGGTGCCTTCCGCTGAAGTTCACGTCCAGACTTCTCCGGGCACGGCTTTGAAAGACCTGGTCAAGGCTGCACCGGCGCTGCAAACGGGGGCCGGGGACGCCCGCAACGGCCTCACCGTCTGTTTCCAGAATCTGGGAAAGACCTTTACGCTGCGCAAGGGGCAGACCATCTGCGAACTGGCCGAGGAACACGGCTTGGAACTGAAAGCCCAGTGCCACCGGGGAATCTGCGGCAGCGATCCGGTCAAGGTCATATCTGGCCAGGAGAACCTCAATGCCATGGGAGAAGGCGAAGAGGAGACCCTCGACGACTTATGCTCGATTGACGACGGACGTCATCGGCTGGCCTGTATGGCCCGTCCCACTGGCCCCGTTGTGGTGGAAATCCTGGAATGAGTTCGGGACGGCTACTCTCCGCCGCGGATGGCCTGACCGGGGAAGACGCCTTCGATGAATTCGGAATCCCGTACCACGAAGGTTCCACCGACCAGCACATGGACGATGCCGCCTGAGGGCAGGTCACCGTCTTCGTAGGTCGATCGGTCGATGACGGTCTCAGGATCGAACAGAGTCAGGTCGGCATCGGCTCCCTCCTGCACCCGGCCTTTCCGTTTCATGACGGGGGCGGCGCCCTCCACCCGGCGGGCGGGCAAAAGGGTCATCTTGCCCAGCGCGTCCATCAGGGTCAGTGCGCCTTGTTCCCGCACATAGTGGCCGAGTATGCGGGCAAAGGTGCCGGCGCCGCGGGGGTGGGCCGGTCCGTTGAGATAGGGGATGCCGTCGCTGGCCGCCATCACGTCGGGCTGTGCCACGATCCACTCGTTGGTTTCTTCCGATCTGCCGTGAATAATCACCCAGCCGCCTTGCTTGCGGTACTTTTCGAACGTCTCACGGGTGAGCCGCTCGCCGGTGGCGGGCCATTGCAGCCTCTGATACTCCTCGTCGCAGCGCCCTTCCCAGGGATCGAAAAGAGCCGACTCGATGCGGGTGGAGCCGGCGGTATAGGGATAGGACTCGGTGGTCACGTCCAATCCGCGCTCCTGAGCGCCCCGGATCATTCCGAGGGTCACCTCGGCCCATTCGCCGGCGCTGCTGTTCATGTGGACGATGTGCGTCGATGCGCCGGTGCTGGCGGCCAGGGCAATCGCTTCCTGGAAGGCGCCCAATGTGCCTCCCGAGTTCTCGCCCCGCAGATGCACGTAAGTGGCGACTCCCCGCCGGGCGGCCATTTGGAAGAGCCGGTAGATCTCCAGGCGCGAGGCACCCGGGGTGTAAGTGATGCCGAAGCCGAGTCCCAGTCCTCCTTCGTTGAGGCCTTGCTCAAGCAGGCTCGTCAATTCCTCGATTTGATCGGGGGACAGTTCCTCGTAGGCGTAGTTGCCTTCGTCCATGCGTGTCGTTTCTGCTTCAGGCAGGGTGGGGAAATGGCCGACTTCCAGTCCGTCCACGAGCTTGACGCGGGCCGGCCAATGCCCGGCAGTCGCCCCATAGTGGATGGCGGCCTTGCCTTCGCGAGAGGCGAGCCACTTGCCGACTGGATAGACTCCGGCCTCCATCTCCAGGGCGGTGGTCACCCCGTCCATAGCCTGAAGCCGGTTGCTCACCGCGTCCTGCCCGTGGGCGTGCAGATCGATGAAGCCCGGCGCCACCACCAGCCCCGAGGCGTCGATGCGTTCGTCCCCTTGCAGCGCCTCCTCGCTGATGGCGGCGATTCGGCCGTCCGAGATGCCCACGTTGCGTACGGCATCCAACCCGGTTTCGGGGTCCATCACCCGGCCCCCTTCCAAGACCAAGTCGAACTCCTGGTCGGCCGGTACTTCGCCTTCCCCGTTGCAGGCGGTCAGACAGAGGCTCGCGAGCGTGAGAAAGAAAATGCAAAAAGCTGTTCTCATCAGACGACGTCCTTTCCGCGGACGATTATCGTATGTTGAGGCTTGCCATGCTGACCTCCTCGCCTAGGTGCTTCCCCCCCTTGCCTGCCAGGCTTCGCCTTCTCGTCCGACGAGGCCAGTGCAGCCCCAGCCTTGAGCGCGGAACTTAGCCAGTGCATAACTCTATGGGTTAATCTAGCGGCCGTTCGCCCAGGGAATGAGGAGCACACCGTGTCAGCGTTGTTGGCGGTCCTCAGTTTCTAGCCTTGAGGATGACCGTGGCCCGGCGGTTGGCGCGGCCACGGGTCTCGTAGCGGAAGACAATCTTCTCCAGACGGCGCTTTCCTCCCTCGAGGTCGATCGCGCGGGTCTCGCCACCCTTGTTGATATGGGCCCGCAGGGGAACATCCTGGACGCCGCCGTTCTCAAAATGGATCTTGAGGTCGTAGAAGCGGATTCCGTTGCCCTTGACCTGAAGCTTGATCTTCCGGTACGTCTCGTTCTTGGAGACGTTGATGGTGTCCCGTTCGGCACGGAAGTTCACCACCCTTGACCCCAGAATGTCCCATTCGGCGGCGGTCGCCAGTCCTCCCAGCAAAGCAACAAGGACCAAAGCCGTCCAACCAGTTCTCATCACCATGGCTCTCCCCTCCCTTCCGATAAGCCGGACCGGAGATCTCCGCAATGGCCGGCGCTCAACCTCCGACGGCACTCTGGATTATGTTGTCAGATCCAGTCTATTGGAGCACAGTAGGGCGGCGTAGGCCAGTTGCTAGGGGGTTTGCATCGGCGGAAGTCAGAATGCAAGGGTTGAGTCGGATCACAGAAAAAGCCTTGTAGTGATTCTGACCGATCGTTGGTTAGGCAGCCCGGAGGCCAGTGGGGCTTGACTGCGGTATAGTGTGGGCGATTCCCGTCTAGAGAAAGATCGGAGCGAAAGGGCAAGCCATGGGCCACCAAGACGTGGATCTCTACGATGCCACCTATGGACAGTTTGCTGATAACCTTTACGCCGACGTACGCTCGAAGGCCTTCGGTGAGGACATCGGGCAGAACGGATGGCTGACTGCCGCCGAACACGACCTCTTCTTGTCGTGGCTGCAACTCGACCGGAAGAGTCGACTTCTGGACGTGGCGTGCGGCTCGGGAGGACCGACTCTGAGAGCCGCAAGGCTCAGACATTGCAGCGTCCATGGCCTTGATGCCAACAAGGATGCGGTCAAGACGGCTCGCGTCCAATCCGAAGAGGCGGGACTCAGCGACAAGGCAACCTTTGAGACGGCTGATGCCAACGAGTCTTTGGCCCTGTCCGACGCCAGCTTTGACGCCGTCATTTGCGTCGATGCAATCAACCACCTCAGAGATCGAGCCCGAACCTTAGAGGATTGGGCCCGGGTGCTTAAACCAGGCGGCCGGATCGTATTCACCGATCCCATCGTCGTCACGGGACCGCTTACCAATGAAGAGATGAGGATACGAAGTTCGATAGGCTTTTTTCTGTTTGTGCCTCCAGGGCTTGACGAGCTACTGCTCGGGGAGGCCGGGTTCGAACTCCTCGAAAAGGAAGATCACACCGACAACATGGGGCGAATGGCGGGGTCCTGGAGAGCTGCGCGCCAAGAGCGCGAAGATGATTTGCGCCGGATTGAAGGCGATGAGACCTTCGAGGGCCAGCAGCGCTTTCTGGAAGTGACCGCCCGCCTTGCCGATGAGCGCCGACTGTCAAGGTTCGCTTTCTGTGCGCAAAGAGGGCGGTGAAGTTCCGAGTCTCTCGGGGCCAAGCCTGGCCGATCACGACACGTGCCCGCCTGCCTTCGCAAAGGAGGGGTTCTTTAACCCAAAGTCCTGGGGCTGACTTCTAAAGACCAGGTTCCATGAGGCGGCCTTTGTTTTGATCTCATCATGGCTGACCTCAGGTCAGGCTTGTGGGGAGAAGGCAATGGGAGTAGCCTGTATCCACCTCGGATCCGAAAGTGTTGCGGATCCTGGCTGCACCATTTTCAATCGGAGGCACCCATGACCCAAGTCGACGAAATCGCGGCTGGTATCTATCGCATTAGCGCCTACGTTCCCGAGTTCGACCTTCAGTTCAACCACTTTCTGCTCACTGACGACGAACCCATGCTGTTTCACGCCGGTCTCCGGGGCATGTTCGGAGGCCTTCGCGAGGGAGTGGCCTCGGTGATGGACCCGGCCAAGCTGCGCTGGATCGGATTCAGCCACTTTGAATCGGACGAGTGCGGCGCCCTCAACCGGTGGCTGGAGATCGCTCCTCACGCCCAACCCGTGTGCAGCGAGGTGGGCGCGCTGGTCAGCGTCAATGATTATGCCATCCGCGCGCCCCGGGGGATGGCCGACGGCGATGTCCTGGAAACTGGAGGACGCCGCTATCGGCTCTGCCGGACGCCTCACCTGCCCCACGGGTGGGACGCCGCCGTCATGTACGAAGAGTCGAGCAAAACGCTGCTTTGCTCCGACCTCTTCCATCAGACCGGCGAGGTGGAACCGATCACCGAATCCGACGTCGTAGGCCGGTCCGGACAAGCCATGCGCGAATACCAGGCCGGCGTCCTGGCCGACTACTCGCCCTACACCCACCATACCCAGGCCAGCTTCAAGAAACTGGCCGACCTCAATCCCACCACCCTGGCCATCATGCACGGCTCCAGCTTCAGAGGCGACGGCCGCCAAGCTCTGCTCGACCTGGCTGTCGAGTTTAAGAACGTCTTCGGCGCTGGCGGCGACCACGGCTAGCCTGCAGATCTATCAGGTGCGTGGTCTGCTGCGGTGCCGCATCCATCCGCGCTGACTGCGTTGCGCTCGGTCGGCCTGCTCAAAGTACCTTACAGTGCGTTTTGCGCGGGCCTTGGTCGCGACGCCTTGTCATCACCACGCCTGCGGCCCCTCGCGACGGACAACCCGTGAGAAATGCGGGCTGGGTGACCAAATAGTTTACGAGTGAACCAGTGTCGCGGACATGGTCAGCACGCCTGACATACTCTCCCCTGTAAGCGCTGATCGCGATGCACTGCAAAGGGGCAACCAAAGTGGGCTCGGCACTGCCGAGGATCCCCTTGGACGATGCCGACCCCGGGCTCTCTCCAGAGGCCGGGTCGTCAGGGGAGCATGGTGTTGAAGAGGAGCTTGAAGGTGCCGTGGGTTTGGGCCCGGTGCTGGGTGCGGAAGCCGATCAGGACGACCTCGCCTTGACCGTGCCGGGCCGCCACCATCCCGGCTTTTTCCGCGATGTGCTCCTCGCCGATCAGCCATCCGCTCTGCAGGATGTCCTTCTTGGCATAAGTGGCTACCGGACTGTAGCGATCATTGTGTCGCGAGGGGATGATCTCGAAAGCGGGACCCTGCCAGAACAGCACCAGCCCTTGAGACGGCATGCCGTAGGCTAGAGGGCTGGTGTTGTCGAAGCGAACTCTGAGGGTCGAGCCGGGGCAGAAAAACTCCCTGGAACGGAAGGCCCTCCAGCGCCGCGGACGTTCACGTCGAATCTCTCTTTTCGGACGCCTGGCTCCAGCCCGCTTAGCAAGGCGAAACTACTAATGCACTTATTTGAGGGAGAAAAGTGCTTTCAGGGCATCCCTCGAGCCTATTCAGGTCCAATATTACTGTTTATAAAAGAACGCCTTTCAGAAATTTTCAGAATTTGCTCAGCCGTCCCGAGGACACCTATCTGATAGCCTGACAGAGCAATTCAATCGCGAATAACCAGCGAATCTTCGATGCTTAGAGTGCAGGCACCTCATCAATGAAGAGATCTACCTGCGACTGCATGGTGTACCTTGCGCAACCATAAAAATGAAGAAGCGTATCGTCGGATTTGCCTCGGAGCCAAAGCAATGCGTTCCAATTTCTTAAAGACGGGAAGCAAGGAGGCTAGGTTGTGAGCTTGGGGCGGCTGAGGGAGATTGCAGGCGAAGGCATGCAGGCTCACGCCATTCGCAGGCTGAGGACTCGGCCCGGCTCATCTCTTTTTATCATTGTAGGAATCGGGATTTCGGTCGGCCTGTGGACCGGAGCCGCCTCTAGCGCGGCACATTTGTTCTCGGCTCCTACGGCAGTTGATGAGCCAGCAGAGTTGGTGACCCTTGTTGAAGTCTCTGCCGCTCAGCGGCAGAGCAGGTTTTCCTTCCCCGCCTACCGATTCTTCCGCTCGGCATGCCGTTCATTCTCGGGAGTGGCCGCTTCATACCAGGAACTCCTGACGGCCGAGTTTCATGAGACCACATTGCGGGTGGGCGCCGAGTTCGTTTCCAGCAACTACTTCTCTCTTCTGGGGGTTTCCGTAAGCGATGGCCGTTCGGCTTCACCGCTGGAGGACGGCGTTGTAGTGACACCGGGTTTAGCCGAACAGCTCTACGGCGCCTCGCCGGCAGCGGGTCAGAAACTGCTGCTCAACGGTCATCCGATAGGGGTTGCCGGGGTGTTGGAGGAAGGGTTCGGGGGGCTGGCCGGGGGAGCGTCAACCCAAGTGTTCCTTCCTCTCTCGGCCCAGCCGCTTATTTTCCCTCACAGAGAATTGCTTTCCTCCGAATCTGCGCGTTGGCTGGTCGTCTTCGGACGACTCAGGGCCGCAAGTGGCGACGATCAGGCGCACGATGAACTGCGTCTGCTGTCTCCCCGGCTGGCGGAGGCCGGCCTGCTCGAAGCCAATGCTGTAATCCAGCTGAGTCCGCATGCCTTGCTGTGGTCGCGCACGGCCTCTGAGATGGCCTTCGTATTGACATTGGCCGAAGGAGGCGCCCTAGTTGCAATGCTGGCCGTGGCGGTCAACCTCGCGTTGATCCTGCTGGCTCAATTCTTCGACAGAAGCAAGGAAACCGCGGTCCGGATGTCGCTGGGAGCCTCCCGGTCCGGCATTGTGCTGTCCAGTTTCGGCGAGATGACCCTGGTAGCCGTCCTCGGAAGTGCCCTGGGGATCGCCTTGTCGGGCCATTTCAGCCGAGCGATCTTCGCGCTGGCGGGGCGGTCTGAAGATGCTTCGTCCTTGCTATCCGCCGCCCATTGGGACTCTTGGGCCCTGGCCGTCCTCGCAGTGTGGTTGACGATGGCTGCGGCCTGTCTCCCAGTTGTATTCCGAGCTTCGAGAATCTCCATCTGCGGTGCCCTTGGCCGAGGCGGCACGGGAACATGTGGATACGGACGCCGGACCCTGAGGGCCCGCAAGTTACTGGTTGGCGCTCAGGTGGCCCTTTGCATGGCTCTGATCTCCGGAGGAGTGCTGCTGATGCAGAGTTTGCTTCATCTGCAGGACTCGCGCGTGGGCGGGGCGCCGCAGCAAACAAGTCTCACAAGGATCGTCCCGTCGCCGGAACTGCAGATGCCCGCTGCCGGCCAAGCCGCCTATTTGAGAATCCTTTCCCGGCTGGAGGCTTTGCCTCAGGTCAAGAGTGCAAGCCTGATCAGCCACATTCCGATCGGCGGGGGCGCTGAGGCCAGCACCGTTTCCTCCCGGCCCAGAGGAGACCAAGTCCCTTTGATGGCGGACAGCCTGCGCGTGGGTCCTGGCTTCTTTCGCACCATGGGGTTGAACTTGTTGGACGGACGTGACTTCGACCGCGGCGACGGCCGAGGGAGCCGACGAGTCGCGGCGGTCAATCAATTTCTAGCCGCCCGGCTTTGGCCCAAGGGTCAGGCTCTGGGACGGGAGATGCTGGTTGCCGGCTCGGATTCTCCCGTCGAGATCATAGCGATCATCGAGAATGTGAAGCGAGGTTCCCTGGCGGAACCGGCGCAGCCGCAAGTCTATCTTCCCTTTCTGCAGAGCTACCGACCCGGCATGGTGATCGTTGCCCGAACCACGCAACGCGCAGCTCCCTTGGGACCGATGATCCGAAAGGAGATCGAGTCTGCAGCTCCCGGCGTGCGTTTCCTGGAGAGTGTGTCCCTTCAAGAGCACCTCGACAAACATCTGCTTCCGGTCCGGCTTGTGACCACCACCTGTCTGGTTCTCGGGTGCATCGTCCTGCTTCTTTCCGTCGGCGGCCTGCATGCCAATGTCTCCTCCATGGTGACGCTGCGCTGGCGTGAAATGGGCCTGCGGCTTGCCATTGGAGGATCGCCTGTCCAGGCCTTCGGGTTGGTTGTCCGCGAGGCTATTGCTACAACATCTCTGGCTGCCGCGCTAGGGACGGGTTTTGCTCATGCTCTGGCTGGCCTTCTCTCGCACCTGCTCTACGGAGTCCGCGCACTGAATCCCCTGAATCTGGCCCTCTGCCTTTCCTTGGTCCTGCTGGCGACCGCCGCTTCGGCTCTCCAGCCTGCTCTGAGGGCTGCCCAACTTGAGCCGGGCCGGCTATTGACGGCCCCATGAACTACCGAAGGAGTGTGAAAAGTGAAAATCGTCAAGGGTCTTGTCCTAATAGTCGGGACCGCCAGTTTCGCCATTGGCCTGTTCATGATATTCATCAAGCCTCAGTTGCAGGCCCCGCCAAAGCACTGGTTCGAAATCGTGCCGATCGGCGACCCTTTTCCCTCAGCCACCCTCGCGTCGCCGTCTGGCCAGCGCACCTCAACCGAAGACCTTCTCTTCGGCAAGTGGACGGTGTTGTCCTTCCTCGGATCGCCCTCCTACGCAGAGGGCTCATATCCCCCCGTCATCCAGGAACGTTTTGGTCACGACCGCATCCAGTTCGTTTCGATCCTGCCCGGCGACACCGACTTCAGCGACGGATTTATGCCCAGCGGCCTGGACTTCTGGTACGACGTTGAGGGGACTTTGGAGAGGACTTTGGAGATCCCCTCACACGTGAGAGAGCATGCCTACTGGACCTTCCTGGTCGACCCGTCCGGCCGGGTAGACTTTTCAATGGTCAATCGTCTGAAGCCTGAAGAGTTGCGAATGCTCGTCGAAAGCCGGCTTGCCGACAAGCGTGACCCGCTCGAGACCGTGCCTCCGGCTGAAAACGTGGCGGGAACGCAGTTGCCCGATTTGAGGCTTCTCGATTGGGAGGAGTCCAGCACGGTTGGTCTGCCCAAGGGAGAAGATTTTTCCCTGGTCTATTTTCCCGGCTCTTCCTGCGCAGACTGCGCCGCCAACAAGGTCCAGATTCAAATCAGCCGGATGAGCAACATGCTCTCGGGAACCAGCAGCCCGACGCTCTATGTGGTCCTCAGCAGGCATATTCCGTTTCAAGAAGTCAAAACCCTCTTCGAACCCATCAAGGGGCGAGTGTACCGGACGGCTGAGGACTATCCGCTCCTTGAAGACCCCTACCTGACCTTGGCGGGCATCGGCAGCCAACCCTATGTCTTGACCGTTTCGGCCAGGGGGCTCGTCGAGCGCAAGATCGCGCTTGAGGATTGGCTCCAGATTCACGCTATCTCCAACTGAAGGTACAAGGAGCAAGAAACATGAAGTTCATCATCATGGTAATCACGGTATTGGTTGGCTCGGCTCCCTCCTTGGTTGGACAACCGGCCGAGTACGATGTCGAGGTCCTCCTTCCCCAACTCTCGGTCAGATGGTCACATGGAATGGCTCATGGGCCGGACGGGAAGCTTTTTGTAGCAGACCGAGACAACCACCGGGTCTTGGTGTTAGAGGACGATCAAGTAGTGGAAGTTTTCGGCGGTATTGGCCAGAAACCCGGAGAATTGTACAGGCCGTCCAGTCTGGCCCATCGGGACGGGAGGCTGGCCGTCGTGGAGCAAGGCAATTTCCGCGTCCAGATCATCAGCACTGAAGGCATTCCTCAATCGGCTTTCCCGGTGACTTTCGTCAACGAGTATGTCGCTCTTGGCCCGGATGATAGGGTTTTGCTCAACCACCCCGAGTCCGGATATCTCTTCAGCTCCTACTCGCCCAAGGGCGAACTGCGGACCCAGTACGGCAAACTGATCACCGAAAAGGAGGCCTATCCCGGCCGGGCCAACGGCAGCCAAAACCAAACGTCGTTGAACCGGGTCCAGTTGCAAGCTGACCGCGAAGGAAACATCTTTGCCGTCTTCCAATTCATTCCGCTGGTACAGAAATGGAGCCCTGCCGGAGTGAAGTTGTGGCAGCGGAGGCTTGAGTCAGCCAACATCGAGTCCCTTGTGAAAGGCCTCTGGGAGGAACCTGGCGGGATTCACTACTCCACCAAAAGCGTGGCGGGGGAAGAGAAGATGCCGGTTATCATTACCGCTTCCTGCCTGACTGCCCGGGGAGACTTGATCGTCGTCCTCGCCGACCAGGCGCTCTTCTGGATCAGCGGTGATGGGGTAACGGCCGGCCCTGTTCTGCCTAGGGGCACGGCAAGAATCGTATTCCATGCCGTTTCAGAGTTCGAAGGAACGCTCTATTTCGCATCGGCTTCAAGGCTTTATCGAAGTGTCGGAACCATCGAACTCGCGATGTCTTCCGCAACTAACAATCCTTAGACAAAGGAGAAATGCATGCTCAGAAACGATGTAGCGAAAGCGCTGATCTATCCCCTGGTCCTGATTCTAGGCATCTTGACGCTGGCGGTCGGAATTAGCACCGATGCCCAGGCGGTTGACTTGAGGGACTATTGCTCGCAAAAGTGCTGCTGGAACTGGTACCTTCTCTATTACCAATCCCGGTGCAGCGCTACTTGCTTTAACGAACCATGCACCTGCACCTGCACCTGCTTCACCTGCGAATGTGACTGCGGCTCTGGGGCTGAGTGTCCAGAATGCCCTCCTCCGATCGGCTTCGGATAAGCATCAGGAGATCCGTCCCAATGCCCACGGACGATCTAGATCGTCCGTGGGCTAGCGGGCCGTAGGCTGTGCCAGATGCGCGAACGGCAGAGCGTGCCAAAAGAGGAAGACCCGCGCACTGGCACTTTTGAGTTGATGCATCGGTTTCAGAGTGTTCGCACTAACAACCACGAAAGAAAGGAGAATTCCATGTCTAGCAACAAACTCGTCCAGTCCCTGATCTGCTCCGCTTTTCTGCTGGTTGGGCTGTTCACGCTAGCAGCCGGACTGAGCACAGATATGAAGGCTGAGACTTGCCGGACTTCCTGCTGCTTTCATTGGTTTTGGGGCTACCAGTCCACTTGTAGCGTGACCTGTCCGGGTCCGGCGTGTACTTGCTCCTGCAGTTGCTCGATCTGCCTCTGTGACTGCGCGGACGGCGGAGGAGGGACCTGTGAGGGGAACGACTGCGAGCCGCTTGAGCCCGCCATCGGTTTCTAGGCAGCAACGCTGACACGAGTCCGGGGCTGCTCCAGGTCCGCAATCGAGCGCTCCAACCGTCCCAACAGGCGCGAGTGTGCAGACGCTTCGGAAACCTAGACACTGCTTGGCTCGAAGCGCTTGAGACCGATCCGCCGTGTTGCTGCGGAGCGGCTGAATCGCGGCCCGCCTTGCGATGGTGGCTCCCAGCGTCAACGCTCCCGGGATCAGCGCAGCATGGTGTTGAAGAGGAGCTTGAAGGTGCCGTGGGTTTGGGCCCGGTGCTGGGTGCGGAAGCCGATCAGGACGACCTCGCCTTGACCGTGCCGGGCTGCCACCATCCCGGCTTTTTCCGCGATGTGCTCCTCGCCGATCAGCCATCCGCTCTGCAGGATGTCCTTCTTGGCATAAGTGGCTACCGGACTGTAGCGATCATTGTGTCGCGAGGGGGTGATCTCGAAAGCGGGACCCTGCCAGAACAGCACCAGTCCTTGGGACGGCATGCCGTAGGCTAGAGGGTTGGTGTTGTCGAAGCGAACTCTGAGGGTCGAGCCGGGGCAGAAAAACTCCCTGGAACTGAGGCCCTCCAGCGCGCCGCGGACGTTCAGGTCGAACTTTTCAAGGGCCAACTCGGCAGCTTGGCCCAGAGTGACAAGCCTTCCGCCCTCTTCGACGAAAGCCTTGAGCGCCTCCACCCCCTCCTTGCCGATGCCCGTCATG
Source organism: Acidobacteriota bacterium (assembly GCA_035471925.1). Taxonomy (GTDB): domain Bacteria; phylum Acidobacteriota; class UBA6911; order RPQK01; family DATIPO01; genus JANQFM01. The sequence goes on along the minus strand of DATIPO010000199.1, from coordinate 11,094 downwards.
TACTCGGGCGGATACTCCTGGCGCCGCCTGCGCCTCGGCGAGGGCGGCTCTTCTCCGGTGATCATGGCCGCGGAATCATGGGGCAAGATGATGACGTCATAGGTGGAGGCCAAGTCTCCAGCTTTGATCTCGTCGTCCTTCAGCGAGGTGTAGGGGAAGGCGAACTGCTCGAGCAGGAAGCGGGTCCAGCCTTCGTCCATGTTGCCGCCCCGGTAGCGGTGATACATGCCGGTGCGCAGGCGCTTCAGCGGCCGGACTCCCTGGCCGGGCCGGCCTTCCAAGTGGACGAAATGCACTCCGGTTTCATCGGCGATGGGGCCCAGGACGTCCGCCGAACCGCCGCTGACGACGAAGTCGCCGATCCGCACGCTGTCGCCGGCTTGGTGAGCCCGCTCCACCTCGATGCCCTGGTCGATGAGCAGGTTGACGGCTTTGAAGCTGGCATTGAGCCTGCCGTCCAGCAGCCATGGCGCTTGGGCGTCAACGCTGCCGGAGAGCGGCACGTCTTCGCTGAGCAGTGCCAGTTCGCCCTCGACGGGTTGCTCGGCAGCATCCACCTGCACTCCCATGAACTCTGCCATGGTGTGGGTCGAGGTGTCATAAGGACGCAGCGGCGATCCGTCGCGGGCCCGTGTCCACTCGTTGTCGGGATAGAAGGTGCGTCCCAGCAGATTGCGCACCAGCCCCATTTTGGGCTGGGCCATGGGCACTACGTAGGATCCGGGCTGATAGGCGGTCTTGCCGACCGTCAAAGGACCCTCCGCCCGCTGCACGTGGATGTCCGACATCCTCAGTGTGTTGACCATCTTGACCGCGGTCAAAGGATCGTGCTGGCGGGCGGGAATCACATAACCCTTGGGAGATCCCTCGGCACCGCGTTCAGTCTGACGCCTGGCTTTGAGGTAGGCGTTGCGCAGGACGGTCTCGCGGTGGCGGGCGGCCATGTCCATGATGGCGTAGGCGGCGATCTTCTGCTGCCGCACGATGTCGCTGACTCGCCACCACCCGCCCGGCCAGGGGCTGGGCATGGTCGATTGCGGCTCGTATTCTGGCATTCCGCGGGCGCCGCCGCGCAGTTGGTCGGGATGGATGTAAAGCGGTGTGGCATAACTGGCGCTGGCCGACTCGGTCAACATCCCGGTAATGTTGTGGAAGGGCGTGATCCAGTGCCATCCGAAGTGGCCCCACCCCGGATACTGTGCGGCGTTGAGGACCCCTTTGACGCCCTTCTCTTCCAACTTGTAGGCGATGTGCGATCCGTACCAGCTCAGCTCCCTCCAAATCAGCGGGTCCGCATAGGGGCGGATGGGCTCGCTGTAAGGCGGGACGTAAATGCGGGCGCCGTAGCTGCCCATCTGGTGATGATCGACATAGGCCTGCGGCTTCCAGTCCCGGTACAAAACCTTGCCGGTGTAGACGGCCTCCACCATATTCATGAAGTCGCCGTCGCGGTTGTTGTCGTGCCCCACGTACTTATGGTAGAGCCAAGGCAGTCCCACGCCCTCGTATTCGGTTCCCACCGTCTCGCGGTACCAGTCGGTGGTCATGATTTGCCCGTCGGGATTGAAGCAGGGGAACAGCAACTGAATCGTCTGGTCGAGAATGCGCAGGGTGGCGTCGTCGTCGCGGGCCAGCAGATCGTAGGTGAAGTCCGGCGCCGTCTGAGCTCCGGCCACCTCGCTGGAATGGAGACCGAAAGACTGACTGACCACCGCTCGTCCCTCGGCCAGCAGTTCCTCCAGTTCTGACTCAGGCGTGGCCGGATCTTGGATCTTGAGGTTGACTTGGCGCAGCCTCTCCAGACGGGCCAGATTCTCAGGAGAGGAGATGATGGCCAGCAGATAGGGATGGCCTTCGGTCGACGGTCCTAAGTCGATGACTTTCAGGCGGTCGCTTTCACGCTCCAGCAGGCGGTAGTATTCGACGATCCTGTCCCAGCGGGCCAGCTTCTTGTCGGCCCCCAGAGGAAATCCGAAGAATTCTTCAGGCGTGGTGACGGCATCATTGAGAGCCTCCTCGCCCGGCTCTTCAAACGCCGGCCCAGCCAGAGCCGAGACGGCCAAGAGCGAGAAGAGAAGAACCCAAACCAGACGAGCAACAAACTTCATGAGAGCCCCCGAGTTCAAGCTGCGGTTGAGTCGCTGGCTCTACGATATACCACGCCCGCACGGAAGGAAACCGCATCGCCAACCGGGCTCCAGTCGTGGCGACCTCGTCCCGCTCATGTCTGCGAAGGTACTGTTCGGGGGGAAGGGGCCGTGGCAATGGGTCGGTAAACGGCCCGTTGCCCGGGCTTCCGCCAGACACGGGTGGACGGCGAGAAGGTCTTCGACCGCGACCACCCTCGAGGTGGTCCGGGGCTCGAGGCTGCCGGCCGCGGTTATGAGGCGATCGCACCGCTGGCCGGCAGCTTTCTATCCGCGAGCGTCTGTGGGCTCGCGGACGAGGCGCAGTCTAATTGTTGCAGGATCCCGTGCCGATCACCAGGCCGTTGCCGTTGGCTTCCCGGCACTGGGCCGGTTGGGCCGGCCCGGGCCTGTCAAACGGGGGCGGCGTCGTGCCCAAGGTATCCAGCGACTCGTTAAAAGCGGCCAGCGCTTCCACGCAGCCGCTTTCGCTGATCGTCTTCTTGTTGGCCCCGCAAAGCGCTTCGCACTCCGCGATCAGAAGTTCGATTTCGTCGCCGCATTCGCCGCCGTTGGCCGCTGTGGCCGCCAAGTTCAGCTTGGCTGCCGTCAACTGGCGGACCAGTTGGGCATAGACGGGGTTGCCGCGCGATTCGCGTCCGCCGGAGACGCACATGGCTTCAGTGGCCGAATCACACGATCCTGCGGCCACCGTCGACAAGTCCTCGCCGCATACCGTGACGGGCAGGAAGAGCGAGGTAATGGCCGGGTGGGTTCCCCAGAATCCGGGAGTGCGGGTCATGCATTCCTCTTCCTGAGGATCTTCGATGCAGGACTCGCAGGCCGGTCCGAGAAGGCAATTGCCGACGCACTCTGGGCCGGCCTTGGTAACCGTCATGGCTGCACCGGCGCCCAAGGTGGGCTGCTCGCCGGCGATGCTCAGGCGCATGGTCACGCACTCGCCGGGGTCCAAGTTGCCTAATGCGATATCGCACTTGGCCACGAAGTCGCCCGTGTCCCCAAAGAGATCACAAGACGGATCCTCATCGTCGACCCCACAGGCTAAGAGGGCATTGTCGAAGCCAGAAAGCTGGGAAAGCACAATCTGCTGGCTCGCGGTCAAGCACTCGCCCAGACCGGGCAGGCTCAGGTCGATGTGTGAAAGGTCTTTGGGGGCGTCGCAGCCGGTTCCCAGGCCAGTTTCATTGCAGACCTGGTAGTCCCAGTTGCTGGTGCCGGCATCCTGGTCGATTTCGAAAGCGACCAAAGTGATTCGGAATCCCTGACCGCTGCAGATGCTGGAAGGGCTGTTTTCACAATCACAGCCTTGGCCCACAGCGGGCGTAGCTATAACAGCGCAAATCAAGACAGCAATAGCTGCCCAAAACAGTGTCTTACTCATCGCGCCTCTCCTTTACTCGATACGAGTTCTCGCACTAGCTCTGTTTGAAAACAACTTGAGTCTTTTTGAGGGACTCTTTGCCGCCAGCATACGCTACGTCTGCTTCTAAATGCAAGGGGAAAGCAAATCCACAGAGCCTCTGATCATGCCAAGGAGCCTTACGGTACCTTAATAAGCTTACGTTCAGCGCTTGGGGAGCCCAACGGGGTTGCAATAAGGGCTGCCGCAAGACTGGCATGGCGGGAGGGCCCGGGGCTCAAAGGCAGAAGCCACCGGAAATCTCGGGATGTCGGGACGATTTTACTTAACTGTCGACTAGTTAGATGAGTTAGGCAATTGACAAAAACTATTTGTTTTTTCCTTTACCTTTAGATCCCTTGCCGCCATCCGAGATCTGGACTTCGACGGAGTGGGAGGCGAAGTTACCCGCCTCGTCCCAGGCCCGAGCTTCGATCAGGTGAGCACCGCTTGCTTCCCGGCGCGTGTTCCAGGAGTAGGACAAGCCGCTCGTACCGCTCAGCACCACGTTGCCGTCGATGGAGAGCTGCACCTGGGAGAGCCCCCGGTCGTCGGAGGCTTCGACTGTGATGTGGACGTTCTTTGTGACGACTTGACCGTCGGAGGGCGAGGCGATCGCCACCACGGGAGGGACCGTGTCAGGCGCATCGGGGACGTTGTCGACCTCAAGCTCGACAGGGGGAGAGGATCCTTGGTTGCCGCTCGGATCGTAGGCGAAGGCTTGCAGCGAAGCGGGGCCGTCAGGGTATTCGCTCGAATCCCAACTGAACTGATAAGGCGCAGTTGGGTCTGTGCCCACCCACGAGCCTTGTGCGAAGAGTTCGACTGAGGAGACTTGCACGTTGTCGGAGGCGCTGACGTCGACCGCCACCACACCGGAGACGGTTCCTCCTGCGGGAGAGACTATCGATACCGAGGGAGGCGTTGAGTCCTGGTCGGAAAGGCCGGCGGCGGCGGCCACGGCGGCCGCGGCATCCACCCGGCCGTGGCCGAAATAAATGTCGTATCCGGAAGCTCCCAGGTCAAGAGCCGTCGAAAACAGGAGATCTTCCAACTGCGGCGGCGTCAAACTCGGGTTCACCGCCATCATCAAGGCTACCACGGCCGCCGTCACCGGACTGGAGAACGAGGTGCCCGAGGGCGCTCCGTAGCCGCCTCCGTTTGTGGTCGTCCAGATGCCTGAGCCTGGTGCCGATAAGTCGACATACTCCCCGTAGCTGGAGAAGCTAGCCAGAGCATCGCTGCTGGTTGTCGCTGAAATCGCCAGGACTGAGGGGTTGGGCGCGAACGCTTCGTATCCATGCGAATTTCCGGCGCTGACGACAGTGATGCCGCCCAAGCTTCGCAGGTACTCGGCGGCGCTCCTGACCGAGGAGTAGTGGGAGACCCGATAGCTGATATTGGCCACATCAGCGCCGTGATCGGCGGCCCAAGTCAGCCCTTGAGCGATGGTGCTGACATAGGCGGCGCCATCGGGGCGGCTGATGCGGACCGGCATGACGCGGGCGCTCCAGGCGATGGACGTAACTCCCAAGCCATTGTTGCTCAGGGCGGCCACAACGCCTGCCACTTTGGTGCCGTGGCCATAGACGTCCGAGGTGTCGGCATTGTTGTCGTAGAGATTCCAGCCCGGCACCAGTTGAGGGGACAGGTCGGGATGATCGGGGTCGACTCCGGTATCCAGAACGGCCACCGTGATTCCTTGGCCCACAGAAAGGTCCCAAGCCTCGGGGGCCCGGATCCGCGAGAGATGCCAGGCATTGTCGAACATCGGGTCGTTGGCCGTCGTCACTTCGGGTTCAATCAGCCAATCCAATTCCGCGAACTGAATCTGGGGATTTCTGCTCAAGGCTCTGGCCACAGCCTCCTCATTAGCCGTGGCGGGCAGTTCAACGACATGGAGATTGATGGAGGAAAGCACCTGAGTCGAGCGGCCCCCCTGGGCACCGAGAATCGAGGAGAGCTGCGCGCTCGACAAGCCGGCCCGCGGCTGGACCAGCACTCGCCCTCTACGGAAGTCCTCTTGCTGCGCCTGCAAGGTCAGGCCCAAGAAGAGAAAGACGGTCGCCAAGCAGGCAAGTCCACGACCGCCGAGAGTCCAATACACGCTGCTCAGCACTCTGCAAAGGGATGTCATTTGCTTTCGCATCAATCGGTCTCCTGGAACGCGACGGGCTTCCATTCGGGCTGCGCGTCGAATTCGGTCAAGCCAACAACCGCACCTTCCCGAGGTGGGTCCTTGGCGCTTTCCCTTATTCTCGGCAAACTGATGCCTATACCCTGTGATTGTGCATACAAGGAGTATTTTTGTTTAACTAATTCTCCTCCACGCTGCCCCCGTCGCCGACTCGGCCGAGCTAGCCAGTGGCTCGCACCCTTGCCGTGGGTGCCTTTTGTGAGTTGGAACGCTTCTCCAGGAAGGCCTTTTACCGGGCCGGACGGCTGCCGGCTGGCAGTTCTCGCCGCCGTCTGGCTGGGCACCTTCTTAATCGGCGCGCAGGGCGGTCAGGGGGTCGGTGCGGGAGGCGCGCCAAGCGGGGAGGATGGAGGCCGGCAGGGCAGCGGACAGCAGAAGCAGGACCGTCGCCAGAAAGGTCAGGGGATCGAAGGGGCTGACCTGGTAGAGCTGATCGGCCAGAAGCTGAGCTGCGGCGGCAGCCAGCAGTGCGCCCAGAGCCGATCCGGCCAACACCAGGACCAAGGCTTGTCCAGAGACCAGCCGCAGGATGCGGGTCCGTCCGGCACCCAGGGCCATGCGGATGCCTAACTCGTAGGTGCGCTGGCGGGAAAGGTGGGCCATGACTCCGTAAAGCCCCACGGCGGCAAGTGCCAGGGCGGTCAAGGCCAGCAGGCCCATCATGTGGATGATCAGGTAGGCGCCCGCCAGGTCCCGTTGCACGATGTCCTCCATGGTGCGGATGTTGAAGACCGGCTGATCGGGCAGGACTTGGCTGATTTCGCCGCGCAACGGATCAGCCAGGGTCATCGGATCAGGTTGACTGCGCAGGACCAGGGAGAGTTCTTCCAGAGGACGCTGAGAGACCGGTCGGTAAGCCAGCGGCAGGGACGGCTGGTCGCGGTCGTCGTTGATGACGTCGCCCACCACGCCGATGACCTCGATCCAAGGGCTGGACGAGTCGGAGGCGCCGAGCTTGAAGCGCTTGCCCAGCGCTTCCTTTCCGGGCCAGCAGCGGCGCGCCAAGGTCTGACTCACCACCGCCACGGGCGGCTGGTCCTGCAAACCCGACTCTTCATACAGGCGTCCCGAGATCAGGGGGATGGCGAGGGCTTCGAAGTAGCCTCGGCTGGCCACCAGTTCTCCGGCCGCCGGAGGCGTCTTCGAGGCGGCTCGGCCTTGCCCCTCAAGGGATATTTCGCGGTTCGGATTGAGCGCGCTGCCGGTCAGCGGCGGACTGCTGATCCATCCGGCGCGGACGGCTCCCGGCAAGGCCTCGGCACGGCCCAGGATCGCCTCCCGCAGGTCAAGCTGCGATGGTCCCCCGTCCCTTTCGGGAATGGCCACGTCGGCCACCAGCAAGCGGTCGGGCTGGAAGCCCAGTTCCACCTCTTCCAAGGCGGTCAAGGTCCGCAGGAAGAGCCCCACGCACACCAGCAAGGTCAGCGAAAGGGCCACTTCCGAAACCACCAGTGCGTTACGCAGCCGGCGCGGCCCGCCCGAGGACGGCTGCCGCCCTGACTTGAGGCCTTCTACGATATCGAGCCGCGAGCCCTGCAGCGCTGGCGCCAAGGCGAAAAGCAGCGGTGCCAGCAGCGTCACCAGCCCCAAATAACCCAGCACCCGCAGGTCGAGCGTCATCCGCTGGGCCAGGAACGGGATGCCCGCGAAGAGTCCCTGAAGCTGGGAGGTCCCCCACCAAGCCAGGGCCAGCCCCGGCACCGCGCCCATCAGGGAAAGCAGCGCGCCTTCGGTGAGAAGTTGGCCTGCGATGGAAAGGCGTCCGGCGCCCAGGGCCTTGCGGACGGCGATCTCGCGTCGGCGTGAGCCGGAACGGGCCAGAAAGAGGTTGCCCACGTTGGCGCACACGATCAGCAGCACGAAGCTGACGGCTCCGAAGAGCAAGGTCAGTCCGGTGGACACTCCGGCCACCAACTGCTCGCGGACGGGCACCACGCGTACCTGCCAGCCACGGTTGGTCTGTGGGTAGGACTCGCTAAGACGCTGGGCCAGTCCCGTCAGCTCGCTCTGGGCTTCCCGGAGCGAAACATTCTCAGCCAGACGTCCGGTCACCACCAGCGAGCGCTCGCCTCGGTCCGCCGATGCCGGACGCAGCGCCAAAGGCGTGTAGAGTTCGGCCCCCGGGAAAGGAAACCAGAATCCCTCGGGCAGGACGCCCACTACCGTGACGGGACGTCCGTTGAGCCGGATGGTCCGCCCCACGATGCCCTCGCAGGAGCCGAAGGCCCGTTGGCAAAGCCGATGCGCCAGAACGACCCCTCCGGGTTGCGATTCGTCGCTTTCCCTCAGCAGGCGTCCTTGAGCCGCCTGGGTGCCCGCAAGGTCAAAGTAGTCGCCCGTCACCGCCATCCCCGCGGCCCGGACGGGGTATTCGCCGCCACTCAGGTTGTAAGTGGCGCCGCGGTAGGCCGCCATTCCTTCGAAGGACCGGCTTTGCTGGCGAAAATCGTGGAAATCATTGACCGAAACCAAGTTGCGCGTCCGCTCTCGAGATGGATTGCTGGACCAGACCAGCATCATCTCCTGGGGCGATTCGACGGGAATCTCGAACAGCAGAGCGGCCTTGACGACGCTGAAAATAGCGGTGTTCGCCCCCAGCCCCAATCCCAAGCAAAGGACGGCTGTCAGCGTAAATCCGGGGTTTTGCATCAAGCTTCTCAGCGCGTAGCGAATTCCAGGCATGCAAGGTCTCCTGAAGCCGGTAGGCGATTGGGGTTTACTACTGCTACGGAGAAAACCGACCAAGGGTTTGGAGAAAAGCGATTTCCGCAAAGTTCGGTCAGAGGCTAGACTCGGCCGGCCCGCAGGGTCAAGGGCCACTGGACGGAGCGGGGCGCTCCGGCACGGCCCCAAGCCGCGGCCAGACGGCGGCGGAAGTCCCGCATAGGCGCCCTGCCCTGCTCCCGCAGCATGGCTTGGATGGCCGAGGAGGTTTGCAGGTATCCGATGAATCGGTCAAGGGGCCAATCGGCTTCCATCTGCAAGGCAGGCGTCTCCAGTTCACGGAAGGGGAAGGGCAACGAGCGGTAGCCCTCCTCGACGCAGCGGCGCTCCGGAGGCCAGTAGGAGGCGATCATCTCCCGGTAAGACTCGAGCAGCGGCTCGAACTGCTCGTCGAGGCGGACGTTGCCGTAGGTGACCAGAGCCACCGCACCGCCCGGACGCAACACCCGCCGCACCTCGCGGTAGTAGGACTCCAAGTCGAACCAGTGAGCGGCTTGAGCCGCCACCGCCAAGTCGGCCGTCCCTCCGGCCAAGCGCTGTTCTCGGCCGTCGCGCACCAGTAAGCGATGTTGGTACCCCGGCTGGCCTGGCCCTGTTGCTGGCGGCTGGCATCCGTCGCAGCCACCCGGCCAAAGCGCTGGGCCAGCAGCACCGAAAGCTGCCCCGACCCGCATCCCGCCTCCCAGGCCAGTCCCGGTTCGGCACATAGATCAACGAGAAACTCGGCCAACGCCGCCGGATAGGAAGGGCGGCACGAGGCATAGTCGGCTGCTCGAAGGGAGAAATGGTCTTTGAAGTTCGCCATGCAGGTCGTCCTGAGGGGAACTGTGCCATTTTTGATGACTCTCGACAATCCGCCCGGAAATCTTGCGCCTGCCGCCGCGGCAGGCATCGAAAGGCAGTTTGGCGCTGCACGCCAGTTCGTCCCTTCCGGCACCCGGAGAGGCAGCCCCAGCCGGGTTTGCGCCTGTCCGCGTCCTTTTGGACCGGCTTCGGCACAGCGGGTGCACCTGAGGCGAGGCGAAAGGAGAGATCAACCATGAAGCGCACTCTTCATGCCATCATCATTTTGTGGACTTGCCTTTCGATGGCCTATGCCGACGCCATCCCCGGACGCTGGGAAAAGGTGGAGCGTCTTCAGGCGGGAGCCGAAATTGTCGTTTCCACCAAGGACGGCCAGCAGCTTGAGGCCACCTTCCAGGAACTGACCGGCGATGCTGTCAAGATCACTTATCTGGGACAGGATCGCGAGCTGGCCCGCACCTCCATCAGGCGCATCAGCGCCCTCCGCCGGGTGGACGATCCGATCAAAAACGGCGCTTTGATCGGGATCTTGGCCGGTTTCGGGGCCGGTGCAGCAATCGGTTTCGCTGCCGGCGAGGACGGTGTCTTCGACGACTTCACCGCGGGTGCGAATGCCCTCTTCCTGGGAGGCATGGGCGCGGGTGTCGGTTCCATCGCCGGAGCCGTTGTCGACAAGGTCCACAAGAAGCGGGAAGTCCTCTACCGGTCCGCTGACTAGGGCCATCAGGCCACAAGCTGCGGCTTGACACTTGCTCCAGGCCCCCGCATACTTCAGCCCAAGTTGTTCATGCCCATTTCGTGTTCTCTTGGGAGGGTTGGGGAATGTCTCATCGCATTGCTTTCCGCTTCACTATCGCTGTTTCTTTGTTGTTGATCTTCGCTGCCTGCACACCTGGGGGGCCGGCGCAAACAGCCTCCGGGCCGTCCAGCAGCGACTACCAGGACTTGGTGGATCTATTCGCCGAGTGGAGGGAATTTCAGAAGCCTGAGATGGTGGACGGAGTGCCCGACTACAGCGCTGACGCCATGGCCGCCCAATACCAGAACCTGGGAGACTACCGCGCCCGTCTGGAGGCCATCGATCCCAGAGGATGGACGGTCCCCCAGCAGGTCGACTACAAGATCGTGCAAGCCGAGATGAACGGCATGGATTTCGATCACCGCGTGCGCCGTCCCTGGGAGCGAAATCCGGCTTTCTACAACCTCTTTTTTGCCTCGCGCAGCGACGTGCCGGCTCACGAAGGTCCCACGGCCTACCCGCCCATCGACGTGTGGACCTACGATTATCCCCTCAGCGACGAGGACGCCGCCCACCTGACTGAGCGCTTCCGCTCCATCCCGCCGCTATTGGAGCAGGCTCGGGGCAACCTGACGGGCGACGCCCGCGATCTGTGGAAGGGCGGCATCCTTCAAATGAGTTCGCAGAGTTCGGGGCTGACGGCCTATGGTGAGCAGGTCTCACAGCATCCGCAACTGGCCGAGGCGGTGGAGTCAGCCCGCCAAGCCACCGAGGACTTCAAGGCCTGGCTGGAGGAACAGCTCCCCTCCAAGCAGGGTCCCTCGGGCGTGGGCAAGGAGAACTACACCTGGTACCTGCAGAAGGTCCACATGGTTCCCTTTACCTGGGACGAAGAGGTCACCCTGATGCGGCGCGCGCTGGCGCGTTCCCACGCGTCTTTGCGTCTGGAAGAGCACCGCAACCGCGATCTGCCGCCTTTGCAGGATATTTCCAGTTCTGAGGAGTACGATCGCCGCAACAATGAGTCGGTCGATGCCTATATGGCCTTTTTGAGCGACCAGGAAATCATTACCGTCCGCGACGA
>DATIPO010000198.1:0-7219 GCA_035471925.1 Acidobacteriota bacterium | reverse complement strand
ACTCCTTCGATGTGGTTGTAAAACCACACTTCGAAAGGATGGGTGTAGGTCAGCCCGCCGCCTTCGCGGGCCTTGCGGTAATACGATCCGCCTTCTGGCATCTTCTCGATGCCGGTGGGCGGTCCGAACTTGATGTAGATGATCCCGCGGTCGGTGCGCCATCCCTCGACGCCGGAGTGGAAATGCTCGTTGGCGTAGGCGATTCGGCGGTAGTGTTCTTCCTTCACCTCGTTCTGGGAGGTGGTGGGATCGGGATCGCGCCGCAGCCAAAACTGCTCGATGAACTGGTCGCGCTCTTCATCGGTACGCAGCTTCTTGAAGGCGTCGTATTCTTCACTAGTGATGATGTACTTGACGTCCTCTTCAAGCCACTTCTTATAATAATTCTCGGCTTCCTCAGACTGTTGGGCCCAAAGGGAAACCACAGTGAAGAGCGCCGCCAGGGCCAAAAGCCCCGCCTTGCGGGCGATCCTGAGAAATGTTGGAGTGCTTGCTGTGTTCATGATTCAGGCTCCTGGTCACTTTGACGCCTGTCGCAGAGCGGGTTGTCGCTTCACTTGCTTTCCAGCTTGACTTCCCAGAGTTCTTGGGGGATGTCGACGTTGTGGGAGATCTCGTTGAATTCGCTCAGCCAGCTCCACACGAATCGCTCGTTGCTCCAGCGGATCTCCCATTGGGTGGGCACATTGATGCCGTCGATGTTGCGGAACTCGCTGAAGGTCTCTTCCACGGTGATGACGGAGTCGCGCTGGCGGGCCGATTCGTCGGGACTGGAGCCGATCCCCGCGGGGATGCGGGTGGTGTAGGTGGATCCCACGTGATAGAAGGTTTCCTCATCAAACCACAGTTCGATTTTGGTTCCTCCCGATCCTTTGTGCATGCGGTATTCCACCAAGTGCTGTCCCTGTCCGTCTCGGTTCTTGATGCCCTTGTACCTGATCTTGGCCTTATGGGCTTCCAGGTCGATGAGGGGCCAGTTGGCCTGTAAAGCTCCCCCGATGAGGTTGTCCTTCATCAGTTTGTCCTGGGTGAAGAGATAATCGCTCATGGGAGAGCGTTCCCCCGGTATCTGGTAGGCGGCCCGCACTTCCCCGTCGTTGGCCACTACATGGTCTTGCTCGTAATTAGGATTCTTAAAGTGGAAGAGCAGGCCGCTGGCATCGCCCTTGGAAAAGTAAGTCGAGGGTCCGATGAGCTGTCCATCGCCGCCCACGACCAGGGTCATGGTCACCTTGCCTTGAGCCAGCGTGCTTTGGCGGGCCTGAACGGCTTCGGCGGATCCCAAGGCCTTGTGATATTCGGCCAGAAATTCCTCCGGCTTCATCTTCTTGTAAGGCGGCTCGGCGCCGAGAAGAGCGGCGCATCCCAGCCCCACGGCGACCAGCAGAATGATTCTGGAGAGTGTTCGTGTCATGGCCTGGTTCCTTTCTTGATTCCTCGAGATGCATGTCCGGCTGAATCGACGCGCGTTGGCCATCGATGTGAGCATACTGCCGTCCCCCCGGGCGACTTCAGCTCTTAGATGTGCCTCCTCCTCCAGAGGCTCAATTATAACAAGTGAGTCCTTCGTTTTCAGGCCCACAAAAAAAACCGGCCCCTCGGAAGCGAGGGGCCGGTTGGGATGCGTTCGGCCGGTTTTCCTAGAAGATCCAGGAAAGAGCGAACTGGGTCACGCGTGCGTTGGACAGCGAACCCGTGATGCGACCGAAGTTGGAGCTGTTGATGTTCTCGTTGCCCTGGAAGAAAGTATTCGTGTTCGTGGTGTTGAAGAACTCAGCACGGAACTCGATGGAATGTCCTTCCAGAACGTTGAAGCGCTTGAGGACGCCGAAGTCCCAGTTGAAGAAGGAGGGACCCGTCCAGACGTTCTTGGCAAGCGAGCCCAGCGTTCCAGGCTCGGGGTTGAAGAAGATCTGTCCGGCGAAAGGCGCCGATCCGTCGGGGGCCACGGCGCGGCCGTCGGATCCGGTCACGCTGGGGTTGACGTAGTAGATGTTGCCATCTTGCTCGAAGATGCCGAACAGGTCGCGGATGTCGCTGTTGTTCAAGCCGTTGACGCTGGCCCGGTTGTTGCCCGAGCGGCCGGCGCGGTTGAGGGTGCCTCGGCCTGAAGTGATGGTCCAGGGAGATCCGCTCTGCCAGTTGAAGATGGAGGTGATCTTCCATCCGCCGGCAACCGCGTTGAGCACCGAGTTCTCGATGTCGAAACGGCGGCCGCGTCCGAAAGGCATCTCGTAGATGAAGTTGGCGTTGAAGACGTGGGTGGTGTCGAAGTCGGCACGGCCACGGTCATAGCCAGGGTTGTTGATGTCGGTGAAGGGCTCGAAGTTGGTCTGTCCAACGCCGGCGGCGTCGGTCAGCACCTTGGACCAGGTGTAGTTGGCATTGAACTGGAGTCCTTCGCTGAAGCGGCGGCGCATTTCAACCTGCAGTCCGTGGTAGATCGAGCTGGCCTGGTTGACGGCCACATCCGAGAAGTTGGCGTTGGGATTGGCATTGAAGGGGAACCCACCGGTCAATCCGTTGAATTGGTAGATGGCGGCCAATTCACCAGGCTCGCCTTCGCGGATGTTGGAGCGGATGACGCCTGCACTGAGGAATCCTCCGCCAGGCAACTGCGGGAAGATCGTCAGAGGCTGGCTTCCGGGGATCTCGCTGTTGAAGGAGGGGTCGAAGCCCAGTCCAGCGGCCTCAGCCAAGAAGCCGTTGTTGCGGGCCCGGAGCACGTCAGCCAGGAATCCGTTGTTGAAGATCTCGACTTGGTTCAAGTCGACGCCGCGGCGCAAGCCGGTTCCCTTGGTGCCCACATAGCGGACTTCAAAGGCCGTATCCCAGCCGATTTCGCGCTGGACGCCCAAGTTCCAGGTTTGGACGTAGGGCAGCACCACATCGGGGTCGATGGCGAAGGTTCCCGCGCCGCCGATGTTGTTGGCGCGGATGTCGGCCAAGTTGATGGGGAAGCTGGTGGACGAAGGCGTGAAGGACGGTATGCCGTCTGCGCCCAGCGTGCCCGTCAGTTCGTCGCGGTTCACGTTTTCCGCGACACCGAAGCGGTTGAGCCAGGTGTCGGTGGAACGGATGGCTTCGTCGTTGACGTAAGAGATCCCGTATCCGGCGCGCAAGGCAGTCTTGCCGTCGCCGAAGAGATCCCAGGCCAAGCCCAGGTTGGGCGCGAAGTTGTTGTAGTCGGAGTTGACCAGGTTGCCCTCGATGAAGTTGTAATTCGCGTTAGGATCCAGGACGGCCTCAAAGATGCTCTGTCCCGAACCAGGGATGACCTGGACGATCAGGTCGTTTCCTTCCTTGAGGTTGGGCGTGTATTCCCAGCGCAGACCGTAGTTGAAGGTCAGGCGGGGAGTCATGCGCCAGGAGTCGCCGAAGTAGAGCGCGTAGGTGTCATATTCCCAGTTCTTGACGTTGGGAGCGATGACCAGTCCGGAATCGCGGCTGGTGGCGTTGAACTCCTGAACGGCGTTGTCGCGCAGTCCCGTCAAATCAGCCAGCAGGTTGTTGGCTTGGTTGACGTCGCCTTGAGAGATGGAGCCGGGGAAGTCTCCCGAAGAGAAACCCTGACCGTTGGTGGCGTTGATGCCCAAGTTGATGGTGGGGAAGAACTCGAACGAGCTGAAGGGCTGAGTGCGGATGAACTGGCTCTGGAACCCGAAACGGTAGGAGTGGGATCCACGCTGCCAACTGGCGTTGTCGGCAAAGGCCCAGGTATTGGTTTCGCGGCCCTGGCGCTCGAAATCTTCGGTTGGGTTGGTGAAGGTGTTGAACCCGATCTTGTAACCACGAGAAAAGTCTTCATCAGTTTCGAAGACCACCGGAGCCAAGTTGCCTCCGAAGCGCACTTCGTTGAGCAGGGTGGGGGTGACGGTCCACTTCCAAGCCGTAGAGATGAACTCTTGCGGATCGGTCTCGGTGAAAACCAACGGGGTCGGGTTGAAACCCTGGTAAATGTCAGGACGGTCGTTAACGTTGTCCTGACGCTCGTAGATTCCCTCGAAGCTGTGGTTGTCATTGAGGATGAAGTCAAGACGGAAGCCCCACTGATTGCGGTCGTTGTTGTTCTGGTAGGGAATGCGCAGACCGGCAGTGTTAAGCAACAGGCCTTCTTCGCTGTCGCCGGCGTCGAAGTTGTTGAACTCCGTGGGCACCTGCGCAAGGACCGACTGCACGACCGGATCGAGACCCAGTCCGGAGTTGGCCAGAAGGTCGAACTGGCGGACTTCGCCAGTGCTGGCGTCTTCATAGCGGAAGATGCCTTGGCGGGCGGTCTGGGTCAGGACGGTGTTGTTGTTCACGGTGGACTGACGCAGGCGCAGGCCCTCATAGAATCCGAAAAAGAGCAACTTGTCCTTGAGGACCGGTCCCGAAGCGTCGAAACCGAACTGATTGCGGATCAGGGCGTCTTTTTCGATCCCGTCACGGTTGTTGAAGAACTCGTTGGCGGCGGTGGCGCTGTTGCGGTGATACCAAAACACACGGCCATGGAATTCGTTGGTTCCCGAAGGCGTGACCAGCGAAACCTGGTTGGAACCGAAGCCGGACTCCGATCCCTGGTTCTGGGTTGTGACGGTGAACTCGCCGGTGTTGGCGATGGTAGGACGGGCCGGGACAAAGTCGGTGGCGTTGGAGCGGATGAAGTTGTCCTGGATGTTGATTCCGTCCTTGGTAATGCCCGTGAACGAGGTGCGGTTGCCGGCGATGGCGGTATTGGTGGAACCGTTGGCCGACGTTCCGGCCTGCAGTCCGATCAGGTTGAGCGGGTTGCGGCCGTTGAGCGGCAGATCGTCGATCTGCTGCTTGCTGACGGTGTTGGAAACCTGGGCGTCGGACGTCTTGACGATGTCCTGGCCCGAGGTCACGGTGACCGTCTCTGAAATGTCTCCGATCTCCAGCGTGGCCACGATCGAGTAGTCCTCGCCGACGTTGACCTTGACGTCTCTGGCGACGAAGGTCTTGAAGCCGGTCAGGCTGATTTCAACCATGTACAGGCCGGGGACCAATGCCGGCACGTTAAAAGAGCCGACATCCCCCGTAATCACGTTCCAAACGCGACCCGAGGCTTGGCTCGTTACCTTGACCTCGGCGCCCGGCACCGCCGCGCCCGAAGCGTCGCGAACGGTCCCTGAAATCGAGCCGTTGGATGCCTGGGAAAACGCGGGTGCGATGGTCAGTGCGCCGGCGATCAAAAGAACGATCGCAATACGAATCACTTTCATCAAATTAACCTCCCCTGAAAGTAGACAGGTTTTGTTGTGCATTGAGTCAGGACCGCTCAGCAGATGGCAAAAGCACCTGCGGGTCCTACAATTTGTGGCGGAAGGGCTGCAAAGAGCACTGTTGCCGCCGATGCCACGTCCGGCTCGGTCGAGCCCGACGAAGCTTCTTCGTTCTCGGCCACAAAAAGTTGCAAGAACCGTGCCAGAAGAGGGCCAGAACCGGCAAAGCCCCAAATCGCAGATCTTGGGCGGTTTTACGGGAGGGTTCAAGAGACGGCAGATTCAAAAAAATGGAGTCCCCGCCCAGTACTGATCCAAAGACTTGAATGATCCTTCAAGCATTTTGAAGTCCAGGGGGCGGGGCAGAGATCAAAACGGGAGCCCGCCCCACTGCGGCTTGGGGCCTGTTAAATATATAAAAAATTGAGCTCCCTGTTTTAAAGACACAATGTCTTTACTCGGAGCGCAAGGCCTGGATGGGATCCACCGCCGCGGCCCGGCGGGCCGGCAGGTAGCAGGCTGCGGCAGCCACCGCTGCCAGGATCAAGGCCACGCCCAGCAGTCCGCCCTGCTCCACTTCGGCAAAGCCGGCCAGAACGGCGGCGATTCCATAACGGGCCAAGACGACTCCCGGGAGGGCCAGCAGCAGTCCCAAACCGGCCAGGGTCAGACCCTGGCGGGTGATCAGACCCAGGACGCGGCCTTTTCCCGCACCCAGCGCCATGCGGACGCCGATCTCATGGCGGCGTTGCACCACCGAGTAGGCCAGCACGCCGTAGATGCCCACGGCGGCCAAAATGAGGGCCAGGGCGCCGAATCCGCCCATGATGAGCGAGATCACCCGGGCGCCGGTGAGGAACTGGGCCACGAAGGCCTCCAGGGTCATCATGCGACCGATGGTGGCGTCTCGGTCCAGAGCCTCGACCTGGCGGCGCACGCCTTCGCTCAGAGCCGCCGAGGCCTCCCCGCGCGTCCTCAGCATGAAGGCCATGCCGGTGCGCGAATCCTGGGCCAGGGGCAGATAGACCACGGCTTGGCCGCCTGACCCGGCCTGCAGGAAGGTCTGCATGACGTCTTCCACGACGCCCACGATGCGGCGCTCCTGGCCCCGCACCTTGAGGATGCGTCCCAGCGGCTGGTCTTCGAACCAGCGCTGGGCCAGGGCGCGGCTGATCACCGCCACCGGCTGCGATTCGGCTCGGTCCGATTCGTGCAGGGCGCGTCCTGAAAGGAGGGGCACGCCCAAGGTATCGAAGTATCCTGGCAGCACCGTCACGCAGAGGGCGTTGGGCACCGGTTCTCCTTCGGGAATCGTCAGCTCGGGGGTGGAGAAGGGCTGGCTGGGCAAGAAGGGACTGCGGGGCAAGCTGCTGGCGGCGGTAATCCCGACCACTCCGGGAAGTCCCGCAAAGCGCTCGGAGGCCTGACGGAAGAAGGACAGCTTGCGCTCGTCCTCGTAGCGGTCGGCAGGCAGGGAGACGCCCATGGTCAGAATATCGGAAGTGTCGAACCCGCTGTCGCGCTGATGAATGCTGTCGAATCCCTGGATGAGCATCACGGCGCCGGCCAGGAGGATGCCCGCCATAGCCACTTCAGCCACCACCAGCCCCTTGCCGAGGAGGCGCCTCTTGCCGCCCGCCGAGGAGCCGCGGCCGCCTTCCCGGAGGGTGTCTGAGATTTCCACCCGCGAGCCTTGAAAGGCGGGTGCGGCACCGAAGAAGAGTCCCCCGGCCACAGTCACGGCCAAGGTGTAGAGGACGACGTTGAGGTCGAGTACGGGTCTCATGAAAGCGGGCATGAGGGGGGCCATGGCGGCGTACATGAAGCGGATGCCCACGTAGGCCAGGGCCAACCCGACGGCTCCTCCGGCCAGGGAGAGAAAGAGGCTCTCGCTGAGCAGTTGGCGCAGGATGCGCAGGCGTCCGGCGCCCATGGCCCGGCGCACCGCGAACTCACGCTGGCGTTCGTATCCCCGGGCCAGCAGCAGGTTGGCG
>DATIPO010000197.1:0-2217 GCA_035471925.1 Acidobacteriota bacterium | reverse complement strand
GTACAATGAGCGCCGCCCTCACAGCTCGTTGGGGTACCAGACCCCGGCGGCCTACGCGGCGCGTTTTCAGGCGAACTCCGGGCCTCCGGCCCTCCGTCCGCCCGAAAGTCTTGATCGCATGAACATCAACCCAGGACTCTCATAACCCTGGCACAGATAATGGGGGCGCCCCAAGGCCGTAGGGGTCGCTCCCGCCCATTCCCCCGTCCCACGGCCAAGCGCCCGAGGCCCGTAAAGGCGGCATTCTGGAGCCCTAAAAGGTGAAAACCTGCCGTGCGGGGGGCTTTGCACAATAAATGGGTGACCTGGCTCATTACTTGTGCAGCGCTCCGATTAAATGTGCATGGCGCGGCCCCCGAAATCTGATCCAGGTACTATGAGAGTCTTCAACCGGCCCGTAGAAGGGCCCAGGAGACTCGAAAGATGCCGAGAAGAAGACACACCCCGGAACAGATCATCCGCAAGCTGCGGGAGGCCGAAGCGGAGCTGGCGGCCGGCAAGACGGTGGGCGAGGTCTGCCAGAAGCTGGAGGTCAGCGAGCAGACCTTCTACCGCTGGCGCAACCAGTATGGCGGCATGAACAGAGACGAGGTCAAGCGGCTTAAGGAACTGGAGGCGGAGAACCGGCGGCTGAAGGACATGGTTGCCGACCTTTCGCTGGACAAGAAGATCCTTGAGGAGGCGCTGAAGGGAAAGTACTGAGCCCTGCGCGCAAGCGGCGCGCCGTCGGTCACGTCTGCCGAAAGCTGGACGTCTCCGAACGGCGGGCATGCAGGGTCTTGAAACAGCCGCGCTCGACCCAGCGCTACCGGCCCCGCGAAAATCTGTTCGAGCGGACGCTGGTGGCCGAGATCCTCAAGCTGGTCCGGGAACATCCCCGTTATGGCTACCGGCGCACGACGATGCTCTTGCGCCAGGCCGGCTGGCAGGTCAACCACAAGCGCATCTACCGTCTGTGGCGGCAGGAAGGGCTGAAGGTGCCTAGAAAGCAGAGAAAGAAGCGGCGGCTTGGACACAGCGAGAACGCCTGTCACCGCCTGCGGGCCGAGTCCCCCAACCATGTCTGGAGCTACGACTTCCTGCACGAGCGGTCCGAGGACGGCCGTCCCTTGAAGCTGCTGACCGTGGTGGATGAGTTCACCCGGCGCAGCTTGACCATCGAGGTGCGGCGAAGCTTCACCCACCTGGACGTGATCGACACCTTGATCGGCTTGTTTCACCGCTGGGGGACGCCTCGTTACATCCGCTCGGACAACGGCCCGGAGCTGATCGCCGAAAAGCTGCGCGAGTGGCTGACGGCCAGCCAGGTCGGAACCCTTTACATCGAGCCGGGAGCCCCTTGGGAGAACGGCTATTCGGAGTCCTTCCACAGCCGCCTGCGCGACGAGTTGCTCAACGGCGAACTGTTCTACAGCCTGCAGGAGGCGCAGATGGTCGTCGAAGACTGGAGAAGAGAGTACAATGAGCGCCGCCCTCACAGCTCGTTGGGGTACCAGACCCCGGCGGCCTACGCGGCGCGTTTTCAGGCGAACTCCGGGCCTCCGGCCCTCCGTCCGCCTGAAAGTCTTGATCGCATGAACATCAACCCAGGACTCTCATAACCCTGGCACAGATAATGGGGGCGCCCCATGCAGACGCAATCGGAGCGAAACGCCCAAAGCGCCCTTATCAAAAGAAACCCACGGCTATTGCCACTCGTCTACAATGCCGATTGAGAGGCTGACATGAGAGAACGAATGATTTCGGATTACGAGGCTGGTCTGGCGCTGGCGGCTTCGGAATGGATTGCTCGCGGCGCGAAGCCAATCGCTGAGATCGGCAGTCGGAAACTGTCCGGCCCTGAGGAGGCAAAGAGGCTGAAGGAAGAGATTCAAGGGCTTATTGGTGAAGCCCTGGAGCCAGGGTTAGAAGCCTATGTCCTCCGTCTTCCCGATATTGGGATGTGGGCATACGGTCTTTACCGTTACCCCTGGGCATTGGAGGCTAGGTTGTATCTTGAGCAGCATGACTGCCCGGACTGGCTCCAGGGCCTTGTGTTCGGCTACAACTCAGCCGCTATTCAGTCGTACCTGGCTAGGTCGCCTGAACAAGCGTCCAAGTCACGGCCTTGCGGTGACGCGGGCAGGGGGGAAACGTCTCGCCCTTGCTCAGCGCGATTCGGTAACCGCAGTCTGATGAGCGATAGATTCCCGACTGCTGCGCCGTTTGGCCAGTTGA
>DATIPO010000196.1:0-7687 GCA_035471925.1 Acidobacteriota bacterium | reverse complement strand
TGTAGATGGCTCGACGGCGCCCTTCGGCGCGGAAGGCAGTAGGGCCCAGGCTTGGGCTCTGGCGCCTATCGCGATTGGGCAGGTTATCCGTGCCCGATGGATCTGCTACGCAGCCCCTTTGGTCTGCACTGCTGCATTGGCGACCGCGCTGCTGGCCTGGCAGCGAGGGCTCCCCGGTACACTGCTTCTTCGACTGACCCTGTTGGCCGCCGCCCTCCAGGCCGTGACCGCCCTCGTCGTGGTGCTCGTCAATTACTGTGAGCTTGATCTCTTTGCGCCTGTCGCTAGAGGTTTCGCCTCCAAGCTGGTCGACGCGGCGCCCTTCACGCCCTTGCGTCTCCTTTCGGTCGCGATACTGCTGGCCTTGAACGTCTTCTTCATCCTTGCCCTCAGTTGGTCGGGTTGGCTGAATGTGTCCAGTTCCTAGTCGCACTATCCACCATAAGACTTGCCAAGGTCAGCCCGAGGCCCGAACTTGGCACTTGCTGGAGAGGAAATGAGTGGTCCGCCGTTCGAAAGCAGCTCGTTATCTGCGAACCTCATCCGCGACGCTGAGGTTGAGATTTCAGTGCCAGTGGAGATGCTCCAGGCTGCACCTTGACGCCGATTACGGGCAAGCCCTAGAGGTTTTGACGCTCCGGGAACAGGCTGCTAGGCTTGTTGCCACCCCGGTTTCCCTTTTGTTGTCATTGGCTGAGCATTGCCGAGTGCGAAGTTCGTTGGAGGTGGGTATGGGAGTCCCCAGACGGGTCGGATCGCTCTTGATTGTCATTGGTTTTTTGGCGCAGGTTGGAGCCGCACAAAGCCAAGTCCCCATTCCCGAGGAATATCAGGACGGCAAGCCCCCAGGACTGCCGCTGCCCTCCTCGCTGCCTCTGGATGACTACGAACGGCAGCTCTACGACTTTCTTTTCTCGCGCCAGTACACTCAACTTGGATGGGCTGTCGACCGCCGGGTGCGCGACACAGGCCCCTACATTTTGGATGAAAACTACGGCACCCATCCGGCGGTGCGCATCCACTACTCGCCCGGCGTCCTGCAGTGGTTGACTAAGGGCCGGCCCACCGCCGGCATCGCCGACGGAGCCATGATCATCAAAGAGATGTTCGATGCCCCGGCGGCCCGCTACCAGGAGATGCGCCAGGAGGTCGAGGGCCAGTATCCGGATGACCCGGCCAAGGCGGAACAGGTCTACGAGGCGACCTTGCAGGCTTCGCTGAAAGCCTGGACCGTCATGGTCAAGGACCAATCGGTCTCCAAGAACGGCTGGTTTTGGTCCAATCCAGCTCCGGGAAGCTCGCCTGACGGCTACGGTCCGCCCTTTGATTTCCCGGCCTCGGGTACGGCTTTGGGGACCTGCCTGAGATGTCACGCGTCAGCCGTCAACGAGACCACCTTCTCGTCGCTGAGCAATATTAAGGGCTTCGAAGAACAAGGTGACCCTTTGCAGTTTCGGGTGGACAACTCCTGGCGCACCGATCTCGCGCCTCAGGAGCGTCCTGCGGACGGACAAGGGGAAACTCAACTGGTCGACGACTTCTTTTTCCACCGGCCCGAGTCGGAACGGGGCCGGACGCCGCTGACGACCTCTCCGCTGCCGGCGCCCAATCCGGAGTTCCTGGCCATTTTCAGTCCCATCGTCACCGATCCAGAGGGTAAGCCCACGACCATCCTCCAGCCCTCGGCCAGTCACGTGCAGGCCTTTCCGGGCCAGTGGGCCGACCACGTCCCGGCCGACCCGGGCGGAGCCCAGCAGTTCATCACTTCGGACAATTGCCTCGGCTGCCACGGAGGGTTGGGAGGCGCTCCCTACGGCGTAACCATGTTCGTCCAGACCGGCCCCGCCTATGGCGACGGCTACAACGTGTCAGAATTCGGCGAGTGGCGCTGGTCTCCCATGGGCCTGGCCGGACGCGATCCCATTTTTTACGCTCAGTTGGAAAGCGAGTTCGCCATCCTGGCCCAGAATGCCCGCGACGGCCTCTTTCCCCAGCAGGACTTGCGCCAGTACCAGCAGGCTCTGGCCAACACCTGCCTGAGCTGCCATGGAGGCATGGGCCAGCGGCAATTGGAGATCGACCGGGTTCTCGGCGTACCGGGCGTCGACGACCCCAACTTCTATGTCGAATACACTCAGCTCTCCGACCCTCTGACCCTGGCCGACGAGAAGAAGCTGAAGGAAACCAAGGTTGCCGGACACAGCGTCTATCCTTACCGCCGGTACGGCAACTTGGCCCGCGACGGAATCAGTTGCACCCTCTGCCACCACATTGAGCCGCCTTTGCAGTGGGAAAAAGGCGACTCCGAGAACGAGAAACTCGCCAAATTCCTCATGAATTCGACTACCGGCGTGTTCCCGCTCGGTCCCCGCCAAGAATTGAGCGGCCCCTTTGACGATGTCCGCACCCTGCCCATGGAGAGCGCCCTTAAGATCACGCCGGTAGGCGATCCCTATATGAAGGACTCCAAGCTGTGCGGAACCTGCCATACCATCAACCTTCCCAACGTCGATGCTCCGACCGACCGTCCGCTGCAGGGACTTACGGCCGCCGACCAGGAGGTGCTCAACCAAGCCGCCCGCAACGGCGCCCAGTTCATCAAGGAGAACTTTCAGGTCGACTATGCCGAGAAACTCGTCCCCTTTCAGCACAGCATCGAACAGGCCACCTACCTGGAGTGGGAAAATAGCGACTTCGCCTACACGGCCGGCTCTCAGAAAAGCTGCCAGGACTGTCACATGCCCGGCGGACTCCATACCTTGGACGGCGATGTCGCCATCGAGCAGTTGCGTACCCAGATCGCCACGATTCAAGACAGCAACTATCCCGAAGCCGAACATATGGCCTCGGCTCATGAGCTCGACGTCCCGGTGCGCGACGACTACCGGCGGCATGAGTTTGTGGGGCTCAACGTCTTCCTGGTGGAGATGTTCGACCAGTTCGACTCCATCCTGGGCATCGATCAGACCGACTACATGACCGGGGCTGGCAACGGCGATGAGTTCGCCATCGAGAACATGGTGCGCCAAGCCAGGCAAGACACCGCTGACATCGACGTCGAGGTCCTCTCCATCAAGGACGGGATCGCCGAGGTCAGCGTCGCAGTGACCAACAAGGTCGGCCACCGCCTGCCTTCGGGCGTGGGGTTCCGACGGGTCTTTCTTGAAGTCCTGCTGCTTGAGGGCGAGGGAGAGAACGAGCGCGTCCTGTGGGGCTCGGGACGCACCAACTCAGTAGGCGTCATCGTGGACGCCGACGGGCGGCCGCTGCCGACCGAGTTTCTCGACCAGCCCGATCCGGACAGCGATATCCCGCTTTACCAGAAGCATCACCGTGTCATTGATTCCCAAGACCAGGTTCAGATCTACGAAGAACTGGTGCTCAATGCCCGGAAGAGATTCACCACCAGTTTCATCCACCGCGACGATCATCCCAAGGACAATCGTTTGCTTCCCGTGGGCTCGATCAATCCCGACACCCAGCCTGAGGCCTTCCGCATGCGCTTTGGAGACAGCGAGCAGATCCGCGCCTTCATGAAGGCTACCGTGCCCGAAGGTGAAGCGGCCAAGGACCCCGACTTCGTCGCCGGCAGCGACTCGACGCTCTATCGGATCCAAGTGCCGCCCGGCGCCGATCCCAAGATGCTCAAGGTCGAAGCCACCCTCTATTCACAGTCGATTCCGCCCTACTGGTTGCGCCAGCGTTTCAGCTTGGCGCCCGGTCAGCCGGCCACTCAGCGCCTCTACTTCTTGACCAGCCACCTCAACACCCAGGGAACGCCCATCGAGAACTGGAAACTCCCGCTGGTCACCGCCAGCGCCAAGCTGCAGTGAACGAGCCGGCATCTCGACTGGCCGACGCGGTGCATTTGCCCACCAACTCCTCTGGGTGACGCACATCTATGAGCTTATGTCGAGGGTTTGTCCACCATTCTCCCGGCGATGACACGGACCAGAGAGTCGGTCATGCTTGTGTATTTTTCAATGGAAAGCATGCAAATTTGGTTTTCTTTCTTGACTTTTTTCGTATCGGTGGCTAGCATGAAGATGCAAAATGCGAAGCCGGTTTTCCTGCTCACTTGAGTGAGGACAGCGAGCAGTAACATCACGATAATTCCGCCAGGATGAAATGGGCCACACAATGGCCTCAATCCAAGCTACAAGGCGATGTTTTCTACTCGACGGTTCCCAGTTGACCAGGATCGGCGCTTTATGAACGGGACCGTTTGTAAACCGGAGTCGAGCTATTCCGGACGCTAAGGAGTCAAGCATGATGCGCAGATTAACAACGTTGGTTCTGACGGTGCTCCTTCTGGGGTCGTTCGCCTCAGCTCAATTGCGGAGGGATCAGGAAGAGGCACCACATCCCGGGGCGTTGCTTGGCCGCGCCATTCCCCTTGAGGCTGATCGGGAAACCTTGGACCCGGAAACCGGTGAAGTCCTTTTCCGGCTCGTGAATGACTGTGACCAAGAGATGACCGCCTGGACCCTCCAGTACACAACGTTCTTCGAGAACGGCCTGATGAGCAGTACGTACCACACCATCGACTTTGCGATGGCCTCGGCGAAGAACTTTCCTGAGGGGCGTGGTCCGCTGCTTCCCGGTGAAGTTCGGGAGATGCGCATCAGAGTTCCCTCCGAATACGAAGGCGCGCATGCCAATCAGGTCGATGTTGTCGTGTTGGCGGCCGTGGCTCTATCTCCCGACGCGGGTTCCACCGGATATGGAAACCTTGAGT
Source organism: Acidobacteriota bacterium (assembly GCA_035471925.1). Lineage (GTDB taxonomy): Bacteria > Acidobacteriota > UBA6911 > RPQK01 > DATIPO01 > JANQFM01. Next base: position 2,949 of record DATIPO010000196.1, on the reverse strand, counting down.
ATCTTATGATGATCCAGCATGGTCGAAAGACGAGAGATTTTGTCCGCCGCTATTGGCGGCAACAATTCCGTGAGTTAGTTTGGAAGTCTCTCGACGAGAAAGCCCTGGAAGCGCGAGTCCAGTTGATGATTCAGGAGCTCAAAGAAAGCTCTTCGCAGTATGGTGAAGGTGCGCTTTCCTCTGAGGACGGAATGGCCCCGGTTGAAGAGCGCCAGATCGCGGAGCTCTTGGAAAGGGCTATTGCTACTTCGGGGGAAGCCTCCTTGTACAGTGTCCTTCAGCAGTGCTCGAACGACCTTGCTGCTCGAGAGTCAGAAGATTCCCCACACTTGGAGATTCGCCCGATCGCAGCCCGCCGTCACTAACGTAGTTTTGGTGTCCAACCGGTACCTGACCCGGGCGACAATGATGGTGATCCGGATCTTGAAGAGGGAGGTGTCTGCGACACTGATCCCAATTGCCCGAGTCCCTATGGCTCACCCATTCTTATTGGCGCCCAGGGCAACCACTTTGAGTTGACTGATGCTGAAAGCGGCGTCAATTTTGACCTGGACGGCGACGGGCTGCCGGAGCGATTGGGCTGGACAGCGGCGGATTCCGATGAGTCCTTTTTGGCCTTGGACCGCAACGGCAACGCGTTCATCGACAGCGGGGCGGAACTGTTCGGCGACTTTACAGAGCAGCCGCCCTCCCAGGAACCTAACGGTTTCTTGGCGCTGGCTGTTTTCGACCGATCCGATGCGGGAGGCGACCAAGACGGGGTGATCACCCCATCGGATCTGGTTTTCGATCACTTGTTGTTGTGGAGGGACAACAACCACGACGGGCTTTCTCAGCCCGAGGAACTTCACTCGCTTGCCGATGCGGGGATCATCTCCGTGTCGTTGGACTACCGTGAGTCGCGCCGGCGCGATGCGCACGGCAACGAATACCGCTACTTCGCCCTTGTTACGCGCGACGATCCCGGTCTCTCCCGCTTAGTCGCCGTGGATGTCTTCTTGGTTGGAGCCCCTTAGACTCGGTCAGAGCCTCAAGGTGCGCTTGGACGAAAGAGCGAGGGGGCGGGTTCTTCCAGGACGACGTCTAGGAGGCGCGAACTGGCGATGATCCTGCCGTTTTGTGACCGCTTCCTGACCATGGGCATCGGGATATGGGAGCCGGTCGCCCACCAGATTTTTCCCGCTCTCCCCATCCGAGAGGGAGAGCTCGCAGCCCTCACACTCAACTCCTTCGATCTCGCGTCTGCCTAGCTCTTTGGTCGGCGGCACTTGGGTCTCTGAGGGTGTGCAGGAATCCGGCGCAATACCCGTCGCGCAGTGGGTTGCTGACCTTTATGAGTCCTTGCGTCAGCAAAATGGAGAGGAGGGCTTGCCTTTGGGACGAGAAAAGGATATATTGGAGTGCAATATATAGGAGGTCAATAAGACTTGGAACCCATCGAAGAACTCAAGAAAGGCACGGGCGAGATGCTGGTGCTCTCCGTTCTGGCCCAAAAACCCAGGTACGGTTATGACGTGGCCGGGCAGATCGACCGGTTGACGGCCGGTACCGTCAGCTACAAGGCCGCTTCCCTCTATCCGCTTCTCTACCGCATGGAACGGCGTAAGTGGATCGAGGGGCGTTGGATCGAAAAAGCAGGTCAGCGCCGTCGCCGCTATTACAAGCTGACGGCAAAAGGGGAGGAGATCTTACGCGACAAGTCCAAAAGTTGGAAGGGCTTCGTCCAGGCCATCGACAAGGTTCTCGAGGTGCAGCATGCCTGACTGGAAGCAATACGTGGCCGCCAACTTGCGTGGCAAGGGGCTGAACGGCGAGCGGGAGCAAGAGGTCGCCGAAGAACTGTCGCAGCAGATGGAAGACGCCTATGCGGCGGCCCGTGGCCGGGGATTGTCCGAGGAAGAGGCCGAGCGAATAGCCAAGTCCGAGGTCGAGGACTGGGATCAACTGGTCCGCGACATCAGGGTGGCGGCGCATCCCGTGGTCAGGCCGCTGCCGGAGTCCTGGTTCCGCAGGCAGGAGAAGCGGATCTTGTCAGTGGGCCTGTTGTCCGGCTTCCGCGCGGCCTTCCGCTCGCTGGCCCGGCGGCCCGGCTTTCTGGCCGTTACGGTGCTGGCCCTGACGCTGGGGGTGGGCATTCCCACCACCATGTACTCCATCGTCAACGGCGTCTTGCGCGACCTGCCTTTCGAGGAGGGTGACCGCCTCTTCTACATCGGCCTCTCCAACCCGGTGCGCGGATACAACTTGCGCCAGACTTCGGCCGACGTTTTCCGCTACTGGGATCAGAACCAGACCAGCTTCGAGGAATTGGCCGCCTACGGCGACTCCACCGCCAGCTTGAGCGGGGACGGCCATCATGCCGAGCAGGTGAGAATCGGATACCTCGATCCCCAGGTGCTGGGCATCCTCCGGGTGGAGCCCATGCTGGGACGCGGATTCGCCTCCGAAGACGCCGCCGTGGGTGCCGAGCCGGTGGTCCTGCTGGGACACTCGGTGTGGGAGAACCGCTACGCCTCTGACCGCGGCATCTTGGGACAACAAGTCCGCGTCGACGCCCAGCCCCACACCATCATCGGAGTCATGTCCGAAGGTTTCCGCTTTCCCTCCAAGGAGGTGCTGTGGACGCCGCTCAGCCTGAAGGCGCGCGAGCAGGGCAAGGATCCGCTGTCGGTGGACGTCCGGGCCAACGTCCTGGGACGGCTCAAAGACGGAGCCACCCTGACCCAGGCGCGGGCCGAGTTCGAGACCTTTTCCATGCAACTGGAAGCCCAGGCCCCGGAGGAGCAAAAGGCTGAGCGGGCCGTGATCGTCCCCTACACTCAGAAGCGCATGGGCGACGTGGCCCCGATCCTCTACACTATGCTGGCGGCGGTTTCTTTTGTGCTGATCGCCGCCTGCGCCAACGTCGCCAACCTGCTGTTGGCGCGCTCGCTGTCGCGCACCCGCGAG
>DATIPO010000195.1:0-4531 GCA_035471925.1 Acidobacteriota bacterium | reverse complement strand
CTCAAACACCCCGACCTGACCGCCTGAGTTTCGGTCGGGGGAGCCGCCATCGGGGAAGCCCGGTCATGCGGACGTCCAGCGGAGATGCCCACGCAGAGGTATGCGTTCGATGAGTTGGCGGACGCGCTGGGGCTCCGCTATGGTGTCAGGAGTGGAGAATGATCATCCTCTTTGAAATGGTCGCCGTATCTGCCGCGCCTGCACGGCTCTGGGGGTGCTGACGACTCGCCGATTCACCTGTTATTGCGCGCGAAGCGAGGTGACCGAGGGGCGAGAAAATGATGCCATGGGCCGTCAGTGGACGACCGGAGTTTCGTCGGGAGTCGGGCTGGGAACCTCGCCTTGATCCGAGGAGACGCATTCGAAGGTGCAGATGCCGGCGGGCCTGCCGTTGAACGACACCCGGATGGTATAGGTGCCGAAGTGAGCCAGGGGGACCATGCGCAGGCGGACGTTGCCCTCCACTTTGTTGCCGTCATCGACCCGGCCCTTCAGTTCAGGCAGGCGCTGGGTGCTGCCGTCGGGGGACGTCAACTCCACGGCCACTTGGTCTTCGCCTTCTGGACTGCGCTCCTCATCGTCTACGAAAAAACGGAAATAGAGGTACATCTCAGGGTGTGCGGCGGGCACTTTCTTGGAATAGATGCGGTCAAAGATGCCGTTTAGATAGATCTTGCCGTTGGATTCCTGCAAGACCTTGTCGCAAATCAATATCGCCTCTAACCGCATACCCGTCACTATACCACCTGCGACCGCTCACATCGGCGGGAGGAAGTTGAGGGTCATCGGCGGCGAGCTCTGCTAGCCTTGCTTGACGGCAGCCCATCTTGCCTTACCTGATTCTCTTGCATAAACTTAGACATCGGTATGGATTTCGTTAAACAAGCCGCGAGGAAGTGGCCATCCTTGATTGGCTTGGCGCTGACCTTGAGTTGGGTTGGAGCGTCCCAAACGACACCGGATCCGCCGCAAGTCTTCAGAATCTCTTCGGAAACCGTGTCGGTGGATCTGATCGCCTATGACGAATCAGAACGATTCATAACCGACCTGCAACCCCACGAAATCGAGTTGCTGGAAGACGGTCGCCGACAGGAACTAGCGTACTTCCGCAGGGTCGATGCTTCTGAATCGGAGAGAGCTCGCCGTCGGCAGCAATCCGCTGAGATCGGGCAGACCGGAAGATCCTCCCTCAAGCCAGACGACAGCAGTGCGGACCAAGGCACTCCGGTTGTGTTTGTAGCGGATCTCGCTGCCTTGACCTCAAGTTCCTTGGCGCGGGTCAGAATGGCGATCGAGCGTTTTTTGCTTCCTTTCGCAGCCTCTCCCGAAGGCAGCCTCTTCATGCTGGCTAGCATCGGCGATTCATTCAGGGTTGAGCAGGAACTCACCGACGAACCCCGGATGATCTTGCAGGCCGTCGACAACATGGCAATAACGCAGGAGGATTCTGCCGTTGCGGAAATGTCCTTCGACGCTTTGATTTCTGATGTCCAACGGGCTGTCGCGACTATTCCTCCGTCAAACCGGAACTCGCAGCAGGCCAGCGACACCGTTGTCGGGGTAGCGCGCAACTTCCTATCTGTCCTTGAGCAGCGGATGCGGCTGACCTCTTCCAGCTTTGCTGCCCTGACCGACTTGCTCGACCAGCGGCCCGGACGCAAGGTCGTTGTGTTGTTCTCGGAAGGATTCCCTCTTCCTCCGAAGGCGTCCTCGCGGTCAGATTGGCGGGCGGGAGTTGGGGCCGTAGCCGGTGAGTTCGGCGAAGCCTCGGCCCCTCGGGGTGCCAGCCGGGGTGGTGACGCGGACCGCACCTTCGTAATAGTTGAGGTCGGGGACGAGCAGGGAACGGTTTTCCTGGTCTTTGAGCAGGGACTCGATCTTCAAGTCGAGGTCAAGGGATGGGACGCGCAGGGTCCAGGCCACCGGGTAGGGGGCGTCGCTTTCGGGGGACGTCCAGGACTCGGTAGGGGTGAGGGTCCATTCTTTCAGGTCCAGGAAACGAGGACGGCCGTCAGAGTCGATGAAGGTGGCGCGTCCGAAGTCGGGGGACCCGTCGCGGCGGCGCAGTTGGAAAAGCATCAGTTCAGCGCCGTCCTGGAATTGCAGGCTGAACCAGTCCCAACCGACTTGCTCCTGGGAGAGAACCGAGGTGGAGAATTCCTTGTCCATCCAGCTCTGGCCGGTCACTTGGAACCTTTCTCCCTGGAACACGACCGAGCCCGAGGTGTCGAGGCGCGGGAAAGTGTAATAGAGACTGGCCGAGGCGGCTCCGGGACCCTTTGAAGAGTACCCGTTGGGGCCTTGCAGGACCAGAGGCTTGGCGGGACGGGTGGAGAGGTCGAGTGCGATGCCCTGAGCGTCGTCGCGGGCGCTGAAGTCGAAGGCTTCTCCGTTGAAGCGCAGTTCCCAGCGGGCGTCGCTTCCGGCGGGCGCCCGGCTCCACGCTACCAGCGGGTCGGGGTAGTCGGGGAACCCGCCCAGAAAGGGCGTCGTGCGGTACACCAGTTCGCTGAACACGTGCTGCCCGGATTGCAGGTCGGTGAGGGCGGCGTGGCCCATGATCATCGAGGAGGTGGCCCAGGCCGAGTCGTAGGGTGGCGTTTCGGGCGTAAGTCCGATGCGGTAGAAGGTGAACTGATAGCCAAAGCGGTAGTCTTCGGAGCCGGCTTCTTTGAGATGCCCCGTAAAGTACCACCACTCGATGCGGTAATCGTGATGGGCCCAGTGATCCCGGGGGAAGGACCACGAGTAGCCGGGAGCGGCTTGGCGGAAGTCCGAGGCGGAAGCCAGGGGAGCGAACGCCACGGCTGTCAGCAGCACGAGCCGACTGAGGTGAAAAAGTCCTTTACATCTCATCGCGGTTGAGCTCCGTGGCGGGGGTGCGGCTGGCGCGCAGGGCAGGGTAGACGGCGGCGGCCAGGGCGGCCAGGAGGATGCTGCCTGCCTGCTGGGCCAGGGCTGTCCAGGGCCAGTAGACCTGGATCGTCCAGCCGAAATAGTCGCGGTTGATGACGAAGATGAGGACGGCGGCCAAGGCCACGCCTCCGACCGAGCCCAGCAGTAGCCCCAACAGCCCCATGCCCGCGCCCTTCCCCAGGTAGACCCCGAAGATCTGACGCCGAGAAGCCCCCAGCGCGCGGTAGAGAGCCAATTCGGACACTCCCTCGCGGGCCAGGATGAGCAGCGTCAGCGTAATGCCGCAGACGGCGATGAGCAGGCTCATGCCTTGCAGGATGCGCACCACGGCGAAGGTCTGGTCGAAGATCTCCAGGGCCGTTTGGCGCAGGCGGCGGTTGCTGGTGAAGCTGAGGGGCTCCCGGGCGAACTGCTGCCGCAGCCGCTCCGCCAGAGGCTCAACCTCCACGCCGGCACGCAGGTAAAGGGCCAGGTTGCTGGGCGGACCTTCCCCGAAAAGGCGGGCGAAGGTGTCCCAATCGACCACGGCAGCCCCGCGTTCGGAGGCGTAATCGTAGTAGACCCCGGCGATGGGCAGCTCGACGGTGCGTCCGGGGATGTAGACGGTCAGTTGGTCGCCCAGGTCTAGACTCATCCGCCGGGAGAGCGGCTCGGAAATGAGCACCGCTCCCTGGCGGGCTTGGGCGATGGCGCTCTTGCGCTCTCCCCGCTGCAAAGGAAAGCGCTGGTCTCCCTGGGGGAGCGCCAAGTCGACCCCTGAGAGGGGGATTTGGCGTCCGCCCACCGAGACCCGGCGGCTGCGCAGTTTGTCAATGTGCGACACCTCGGGAAGTTGGCGTAGCGCGTTGACGATTTCAGGACGCATCACGGCTTCGAAGCTTCCGGAACGCCAGGACTTCGTGGTGACGTAGATGTCGGCTTGAACGGTGTTGCCCATCCAAACCTGAACGGTCTGGCGGAAGCTGCCGATCATGAGGGTGATCCCGATGAGCATGGACACAGCGATGGACAGGGCGGCCACGGCGGTGGCGGTCTTGTGAAGCTGCAGCGACAGGGTGCGCAGGGAGTAGTCGAAGCCGAATCCACGCAGGGGAAGGAGGGCGAAGAGCTTCTCCACGGCCAAGGGAGCGCACAGCGGCACGCCGCCCAGAATGCCCAGGGCCAGGAGGAATCCGCCTGGCTTGTAGCGGTGGCCGTCGAACCACCACCAAGCCGGCACAGCAACCAGAATAGCGAGTCCGGCCAACGCCATGGGCCGGGCGAATCCGGCCACGCGTTCCCGCAGGGAGACGGCGCTGAGAAGTCCCCGCGGATGGCGGCGGGAAACGTCCAGGGCGGGGAACAGCGCTCCCAGCAGGGCCCCTCCGATGCCGATTGCAGCGGCCAGCAAATAGAACCAAGAGGGAAAGGCCAGGGACTCGATCTCCGAGAGCAGGTAGATGTTTGTCAGAGTGGCGCTGACCACGTCGATGTTGGCCACCGCCACGTAGTAGCCAACGGGCAGGCCCAGCAGGGTTCCCAGCGCGCCCAGCAGAGCGGCTTCGGCCAGGATCAATCCCAACACCTGGGCGCGGGTGGCGCCCAGCGACCGCAGCAGTCCGAACTCGGCTCGGCG
>DATIPO010000194.1:0-1603 GCA_035471925.1 Acidobacteriota bacterium | reverse complement strand
CCTCTCGCTGGTGGACGAGGGCGTGAAGTACCGCAAGGGCGACCAAGTCAAGATTCTGATGGTGACCGAAGGCGCCGACTACCTGGACGCCATTCCGCTTTACGCCGGGAGAATCGCCGAGACGCCCGTGCCGGCCAGACGACGCCTGCCTCTGACCGTCCGGGACATCACTTTCGACGTTGTGCGCGACGTGGAGATCGGCAAGAAGTTGACGCACGCCGAATTCCCGGACGGGCCTGAGACGTTCGAGACGGAAATCGCCCCCATTCCTCTGGGCGAAGCGGTGAGCGTTCCATGCCCCCTCGTGGACACCGTCAACCACCGGCATCTGGCAGCGGTCAATCGCATCTTCCACGTCCGGCGGGTCTACGTCTACGGCGTCTTGCAGCCCCCTTCGGCCTACACCCTGGAGACCGTCTCAAAGGCGGACGGGGAGGTGCAGACCTTCATCAGGTTCTCTTCGCCGCAGATCGATCCCGAGCGCCCGGACGAGTTCGCGGTCACCGCCGACATCGGGGGCTTGGTAGATGAAAACGGGCAGGTCCCGACCGACTGGGCCAGCCTCATCCGGGTCATTTTCCTGCAACTCACGTCTCTGGACGCCTCCGATTTGGACTCGGGAGCCTTCGACGAGGCGGTGGCCTCCCTTCAGGCTGCCGGTCTGCGGGGCTCGATGTCGGTCATTCAGGCCCTCAGCCTGGAAGAGGTCCTGGCCCGCGCCTTGGGTTCGGGCGGGCTCGATTTGACCGTCAACGAGCAGGGGCAGATCGCCGTCGTGCGCTTTTCGGCAGACGACGCGATGGAGCCCGGCAATCTGGAGGTCTCCGACAGCCTCATTCTCGCCGACAGCTTCAACCCGGCTGCGAGGCCGGAAGAATACACCGCTCTGACCTACAACTACCGCTTCCGCCACCTTCCCCAAGGGGGATTTTTCGACAGGCGCCCGACCCAGCGCGACGTCAGCGCCGACGAGGAAGGCGAGATCCAGGCGGCGTCCCAGCTCAACCTGTTCGGGGTCGAGGACGACCACACCGCGTTGACGCGGGCCATGGAGGAGCTTCAGAAGGCCCGGCCCGGAAAGTCGCGCAGTTCGGTTCAGGTGGCTCTGCCTCAAATCGTCCCGCTCAGGCGGCTGTTAGGCAAGGCGGCGACTTTGAATCACTGGGCCCACGCGGTCGCAAACGACCTGGTCAAAATCACGCGGGTTTCGATGCAGCCTGCTTCGATGACGGCGACCTTGGAGCTGCTCTCGCTGGGCATCGACCAGAGCCGCGTCGCCCGCTGGGCCGACCCGGACCTGGACTCGGACTGGACCGCCCTGACGCCAGAACAGCAGGAAGTCAACGCCGCCTGGGCCGACCCTCAAACCAACCTCTTGCCGGACCGTTCGCCCGGCTTCACGTGGTCTGGAGGATAGACGAATGCCGCTGCCTTCGCTGCCGCCCGTTCCCGTGATCGGGAAGACGATTCCGACGACCTGGGGAGGGCTCGCCCGGGCCTTCATGGAGGCGCTGGGCAAGGGCGAGAACTGGATTGTCGGAGACCAGCCGACTCAGCCGGATGCCGCCGGAGCCCCCAACAGCTTCTAGTGCGCCAACGCCTA
>DATIPO010000193.1:0-24384 GCA_035471925.1 Acidobacteriota bacterium | reverse complement strand
CCACGGTCTGGGTCGGGCTCGGCTGTCGCTTGACTTGATCGTTAGGTCAGAGGGAAACCCGTCTTCATTGGCGGCCCCTATCCGTGAAATCGTCCGGCGGCTGGCACCCCTTCAGCCCATCACGCGCATCCGCACCATGCGCGAAGTGCTTCGCGGTCAACTGGCTGAAAGAGAGTTCTATCTGGCCGTGGGCAGCGGACTGTCGGGCTTGGCGTTGGCACTGGTTTTAGTCGGCATTGTAGGTATCTTGAACGTATATGTGGCGGCCAACCGCCGTGAATTCGGCATCCGAATGGCCCTGGGAGCCAATGCCCGTCAAATAACCAAAGGCGTGGTTCGGAAAACTCTGACCGACGGCGCCGCAGGCTGCCTGGCCGGCATCTTCATGGCCATCGCTTTGACTCAGGTGTTGGAGGGACAACTCTACGAGATCTCAGCTTACGATCCGGCATCTTTCGCTTTGGCAACTCTGTTTGTGATGGGCTGCTTGCTCCTGGCCTCGCTCGCCCCGGCTTTTCGGGCTGGAGAAGTGGACCCCGCGGCTTTACTTCGCCTTGAGTGAGGAGGATGTATGCTCGACTGGATCCGCAACAACGCATTCTTCCTCGCCCTCGTGACGGTCCTGGTCGCCGCAGTCCTCCTGGCCCTTCGGGTGGGCGACTCATTGGATCAGAGTCTCGCATCGGAGCCGCTTGAGATCCGAGTCGAAGACCCTCTCGCGGCAATGTCTGCTCTCGACCCGGTCACCGGCGAGGAAATGTTGCTTGACTACTCCAGCCCGCGCACTATCCTCTTCATACTTCGGGGCCCTACTTAGCCCGTGAAGAGACGTTGTCGTTCTGGAATAGAATCAGTGACTCGCTAGAGCCGGGCACCGAAGTCTATGGCCTCTTGAGCCTACCTGTCGATTATCCTCCCCTTGACATCGAAACTCATTTCAAGCTCCTGAGAATCTCCCAGAAGGAACAATTGCTCGGCAACGGCATCGTCGGCACGCCCATGACGATAGCCCTGAGGAAAGGGGGCGCATTAGAGGGTTTTTGGATCGGTCATCCGAATATCGAAAAGCAAGGAAGGATTTTTGACGAACTCGAGCGTGGGAAGTTCATTCGCTCTGTAAACGATTGATAGGAGTTGCGAGACATGCGGAGTCCTTGGCAATGGATAGTGGTAATCACGCTCGCCGCCGTGGCTCTGACCCTTAACATCAGAAATGAGCTGCTGCGACAACGAGGGGTTGAGCAAATGGCTGAGGCATCTCTGCCTCGCAATGCGCGTGTCCAGCCAATGCTTCTCGTCCCGCTGGCTGAAACCGATTCTGGCGACAGCCCGCCGCCGCGATCAGAGCGCTTCGAGTCTCATCGAGAGCAGTTGGTTTTCGTCTTCTCTCCTTCCTGCCGCTATTCCCGGCAGGCCCTGGGCGATTGGGCGCGATTTCTAAACGAGACGAAGCAAGATTTTCGCATCGTCGCGCTGACCATCGGTTCCGGCGAAGAGAACGCCCTGCTGTCCCGAGTATTTGGAGAGACCGCGCGACTCGCCGTTAACCCTGAGCAGATCAGGGCCAATAGAATGCTTACAACACCCCAAGTTCTCTGGCTTTCAAGGGATGGACGAGTCCGCTCCTCTTGGGTAGGAGCTCAAGCCGCCCTGCCGCATGGGCAGGACTTGGAAAACCTAGACCTAGGTTTAGATCAGTAAACACACAACAGAATGCCAACACCGAGAGGTATCATGAAGACAAAGACTCTAGCCTTACTTAGCTTGCTTCTGCTCCTGGCACCTTTGACTCACTTGCTCGCAGTGGGTGAGTTCAATGGTTGTAAGAAGGACGACAACATCTGTGATTGCGTAAAGGAAGAGGGCGAGCCAGGCGAATGCCAGGACACGACGGACTGCGATAAGAAACCAGGTGAGACGAGTTGCTTCACGAGCCTGATCGGCGGGGACTGCTTTTGCGGTCGAGTCCAGACCTTCTGAAGTGCGGCTTGGACGCCTGGCTGCGACTCGGTAGGGCCTTGGGGGACGTTCGACTATCCGAGTAGTCGGGCTCCCAGGTTTCGGCGCTACACTGACCTTGCTCTTAAGCGGCTGCCTTGAATTCCGGCTCAAAGGGGCTGAAAGCTCATATTGGCGCTTTGGTGTGGCGACGCCCCTTGCGTTCCCGTCTCCCAAGCGGGGGGCAGACTGTAGATAAAATTGTAGCTGGCGAGTGCACCCAGGAACCACAGAGTTCAACAGACTTCAACACAGCGCCTCCTAACTGCTTGAAAACAAAAGGCTTATTCTTCGCATATTTACGCGATTTCCTACCTTCTGCTTTGGGATCAGGTGACGTTGTGGCTGTAAGTGGTTTTTTTCAGTGGTTTACAAGGACAGGCAGAACCGTGTGTAGACGATTTCTGCCCAGGATTTGCAGACTCCCACAAGTTGGACTGGGCGCAAACCGCCTATTTCTGGGCTTTCTGCCGCCGGGTTTCTGACCGTTTCTGACCTAAGAGCAGAAAACACTGGCCCACACTGGGGCCCTCCAAATAGAACCGTCGGGCTTCACAATACGTGTGCCGCGAGGTGTCGTTCAAGGATCTCAGGGCCAGCTTTGGATTGGCCAGGGGGATTAGACTGGGGTCGCATCGTTTGTGGGCGCCACGGATGTCGCCGCTGACAAGACGTCATAAAACTGAGCGGCCCATAACTCAGGAAGTGGCGGATCACGCCACATACTAGACTATGGCTATGATGCGAACTGTTGATGCGCGCTACGAGGACGGGATGTTGAAGCCGGAACGCCCGCTGCAACTCCGGTCCGGCGAACGGGTGGGGGTTATTATTGTCCGCCGTCCTGATCGGAGCCGGTGGGATTTGAAACGTCTCGCCGCAAGAGCAGTAGGCTGATGCACTTGATGACGAGGATCGCTAGTGAGACGAGGCGATCTGGTGGGCGAATCTCGGACCGTACCGGCCTCAGGAGCAGACTGGGCGAAGACCTGTCATCGTCTGGCAGAGTGATGCGCTCAACCGCGTCCTTCAATCCGTGTTGGTGGTCCCTCTGACGACCAACCGTCCCGTTGGCCTTCCAGCTTCGTGTGGTCCCTGAGAGACATGCTCGACAACCAAGCGTGACTCCAAATGTCTGGTGGGTTCAGCAGGCCTAACCGATGATGCCGGGCCCTTCAGCAAGGGGCACCGTAACAGAAGGAGCTGGGGCGAAATGATAATTGCTCGTGTGGCAGCCGGCGGGGGCCTCTACAACTAATCCACGAGGTGGTTGTCGCAAGCTGGGGGCGCTGGCACTTCTCTTGAGCCTACACCCGGGAGGACTACAGATGCGCTACGGGCACTTTTTCCGTCCTCTCTGCTCTCCGAGTGCCGGTCGCGACCTCATGGACGGCGTGGAGGATGTCCGCGCTGTAGTAGCGGTTTCCGCAGGAGTCGCACTCTCCGATCGTGACATTCTCCAAAATGATGAAGCCCGTCTTGTGCTTGAAGGCCTCGCGCTTGACCAGGCGAGGGCGCACTATGCCGCCGCAGTGTTCACACTGATAGCCGTAATTTGATTCCATAGCCGTTTTTCACGATATTTCGTAGAACGGTGATGATCAAGAAACGCCCCCCGCCTGGGAAGCGTCCCACAACTCCGACAGGAGTCTGGCCGTCACCGGCTTGTCCCTGAACAACATATCTCGTGCCCCGGGGATCGTCCTTCTCTGTTCGGACGATCCGACCGCTCAATACAGCCTGCCCGACATCAAAGATATCCAGCAGGTCCTCAACCACTTCCTCGACGGCGTGTACGAATGCAATCCCTTATCCATTCGATTCTGCTCCGTGGCCGTCTTAGCAGAGTGGACGGTCCAGCTTTCTAGTTCGGCGCTCGCGGGAGGATCTGTTCAACGCGATCTTCTTGGCACCCCAGGTGGAGGATCGCACTCGGAAGCAGCGAAGTAAACCCTGATAGAATCGAATTGTCATGCAAATGTCAAGAATCCTTCTCGCGGTCTTGTCGACCGACATAAATCTCCCTTTTGAGGTGACTGGTATGCCCAAACGGCTTCTGCTGTTTCTATTTTGTGCTCTTGTCAGTCCCCACGTTCTGGCTCAACAAGTCTCGGTGCGGGAAGGCACCTCAAGATTCTCCTGGCCCGGTCCAAATGAGATCACGTCTGCCAACGGGCTGGACAAGGAAGAAGTCCGGGAGCTGGTCCAATCCCTGCAGGCGGATCAGTTCATAAAGGTCCAGGTGGGCGAATTCCGGTTCGTCGCGCTGGAGCCCGGGGAAGTCTGGCTCGTCGCAACCACCGATTACAGCGGGAGGAACTTCTTCTTCTCCCTGTCTCTGGTGAAGCCCACCGATCAAGCTGGGAGCTTTCGCTACGCTGCCGTCTCCTCCCATGGGCCTCACGTACTCGGTCGTGAAATCGTGGACCTCGACGGCGACGGCAGCCTTGAAATCCTCACCAAAGAGCCTGCGACAGACTATCAGGGCGCCGAAACCGTACCGCTTTATTGGATCGCGGTTGCGAAGCTCACCGGTGGAGAACTGCAAGACCGCAGTGCCGATTTTCCGAAGTTCTACCTCGGTGAGTATTTGCCTTCCCTAAATCTCCTCGAAGGCGCAGCTCAAGATGAAACAGAGGCTGCTATCGAGCACGCGGCCGCTGTCGCCTTCCTGCGGTTTCGAATGGAGCGTGAAGTGTTTGATAAGCCCTTAGCGGGGCTAGCCGAGGCTTTGTCCTGGGCTACTGCTTCCAGCAGGCAGCTTCAGATACTCGCAGTTCGGACCTTGGAAGACATCGAAGATCCTGGGGCCGACCGAGGGCTTGAGCGGCTAACAAGCTCAAAAGACCAGCTTGTCGCGCGCCGCGCTCAGACCGCGAGAGAGGCGAAGCGCCAAAGGCAGTAAGTGTGGGGCTTGTCTCCTGATTTTTTCAAATGGTGCAAGGGGATCACAGGCTGCCCGTATACGGAGACGATTCGGGTTCGTCTTCTTCAAGCCGTCTCGTGCGAGAATCGACTCAATGAAAGCTGAAACACAGTTGGCGCCGCCGAGAATGGGGTTGTTCAACGAGTCGGCCGTGCAGGCTGTAACGCTGGCCATCATCGAGGGTCGGCACTCCGGGATGATTCGACTTGAGCACCTCTTCCTTGGTCTGGCAATCACCGACGTATCCCTAGTCGTCGGCATTCAGTTGCCGCTGCTGGAAGGTATTTTTCCACGCAGCACGAACTGGGTTCGACGACCTCTGGTATCGAAGGCCTGGTACGAGGTCGTATTCGAACTCGCACCAACTCCTTCCAGCGAACGCGGCAGCGTTACCCCGAAACATCTAAGCTCAGCTCTAAAGCAATTCCTCGCAGAAGATGATTTTCAAAAGAACCTGGAACCCGTGCTTGCGGCTCAGTTTTTGTCCGATGCACTGACGTCCTGGGATCTCGATATCTTGAGGGGACTTCGGCTAATCAAGTGAACCTTCGATCTCGAGAAAGCGCTGCCGAACCCCCCAGTCTGGCCTCCATATCGCCGTCGAGGAAAGGGGGCCATGAACAACCGAGTTCAACAGACTCGGATCCCATTAATGGCGCAGCGCGTGGAACACGGAGTGGGGGCGCGTCTACCTCGCATCCTCTAGTGCGGCCATGATGGCCCAGCCGCCGAAGTTTTCACGGACGGCGAAGACGATCTCGTTGCGGCCCGCTTTGAGGGGCAAGATGAGGGCGTCGAAGAGGCCCACTGTGCCCAGGTAGCGGTAGTCGCGGCTCTGGTAGAGGTTGCTCCCGGCGTAAACCGGCACCCCATTGACGAAAACGCGAACGTCGTCGCTGTAGCCGAAGCGCAGGAGCCGCTGGCGTTCGCCGTCGGACTCGATGACAAGCCGCGCGAACAAGGTGTCGGTCTGCTGAGTGCGGGCGGAAACGCGGCCCAGGTTGGCGATGCCGTTGGGCTCGACCCGCAGCTTCTTCCAGGCTGCGTCGTCCAAGTCAAGGTCGGAGAGGCTCTTGGCGGCGGTCACGGACTG
Source organism: Acidobacteriota bacterium (assembly GCA_035471925.1). Taxonomy (GTDB): domain Bacteria; phylum Acidobacteriota; class UBA6911; order RPQK01; family DATIPO01; genus JANQFM01. Next base: position 18,367 of record DATIPO010000193.1, on the reverse strand, counting down.
GTAGGAGACCGGGCCTTGGACGTCCCACTCGCCGACGAGTCCCGGTGGGAGTTCGGTCTTCGCATCGCTGCTGCCGACGATCCTGGCGCCGTCGTCGGGCTGGATGCGGACGTTGGCGAAATAGGCCCCGACGAGGTTGGACGAGAGCGCGATCATGCCAGAGGCCGGGTCACGTATCAGCACGGGCACGTGCAGGGTCGGCCGAGGACGATCCCCCTCGGGGCCGATGTAAATGTCGGCCTTGCTGCCGGCGACCACCAGGCGGACGCGCATCCAACGGTCGAACCGGTAGCGGACCGGGACGCCGAACCCGGGTCCGTGGTAGATCTGCCATCCGCTGTTGCCGTGAAAAACGGGGGTGTATTGGTTGGCGTCCGGCTTCCCGCTCTGGTGCGGACGCATGTAGAAGTGCTCGTAGTTCCCCGCTTCGGGCTGAACCCGGAACTCGACGCCGCAGAAGCCCCGCTCCTCGGGGAAGGCGATGTCGAACTCGATGGTCCCGTTCTCGAAGCTCACGCCTTGCAGGCGGGCGCGGGCGGACTTCAGGTAGATGGCCTTCAGGCCCTGAAAGTCCACGAGGCGGGCCTCGCCTCCTTCCGTGGTCCAGGTTTGGCCGTCGAGGACCAGTTCCTGCGCGGCCATGGACGGCATCGCCGCCAAGACGAGAAGAAGGGTTAGCGTCCAGGTGCAGAAGGGGCTCTGTCTTGTCGTTATTCGTTCCCTCATGGGTCCTTATACGAAAAAATCCCGGGAAAGTCGCACGCTCTTTTCGCAAGCGGACATAGAGCGCGAAACGCCGTCCTTACTTCGCCCAGTTCGCTGACGGCGGCGGGCTCAGCAGCCAAATCACTTTGCTCAACATGAACGACGAGTTTGTGGCCGCAGGTGCCATCGAGATCCTCGATCCCGACGGGCTGCCGCTGGAGGTGGCCTTGTCCGGGCTGCCCGATGGTCAGAGCCTGGGAGGCTTCGAAGTCCCGGCGTCCGGCGTGTTCAACCTGCGTAGCGAAGGGCTTGGAGAGGAGGTGATTGTCGGGTCGGTGCGGGTGAGGTCGGATCGTCACCTGGTGGGCGTAGTGACCTTCGGCGGCGAGACAGGACTGGCCGGCGTGGGCGCTAGCGAGTTTTTCGAGCAACGGCCAGTTCGCCACCCAGCCTGTGCCTCCCAAGCCAGCTCAGTGATCAGTTTCAAGTTGTCAGTCGCCGGCTTGGAATCAGGTTTCGAATTTCTTCTTCTGCGGTCAGGCGTCTCAAGGCCGTTTCAGTATTTTAGACGGACTGGCAAAGCCGAGGCTCATCGCAAGGTCGTCAGCAGGTCGGCGGTGCGCTGGAGGCACCAGAAGGAGGCGAAGGCGCCGATGAAGTAGGCGGCGGGGATGCGGAGAGGTTGGACGGTATATCGGGCGCCTCCCGTGCGCAGGATTCCCGCCAGGATGGCTTGAATAGCCAGGACAGCCAGGATGAAAGCCAATTGCCCTGCCTCGATGCCGCAGTTGAAGGAGAAGAGGGCCAGCGGAATGTCTCCATCGGGCAGCCCGGCTTCAGCCAGCGCCGAGGCAAAGCCGAGACCGTGCAGCAGGCCGAAGAGCGTCGCCATGCGCCAGGGCCGGCGTCCCAGCCAGGAGTGATCGTCTTGGTTTCGCGTCAGCTCCAGGGCCAAGACCCAAATGCTCAGCCCGATGGCCAGTTCGATCGGCACCGAGGGCAGTTGGATGAGCTGCAGCGCCGCCAGCGAAAGGGTAACGCTGTGACCCAAGGTGAAGGCCGTCACGGTCAGCAGCAAAGAGCGCCGCTCACGGACCAGGAAGAGCAGCCCCAGCACAAAAAGCAGATGGTCGAATCCGGTCAGGATATGTTCGATTCCCAGTCGCAAGTAGCTGCCCGCCACCTGAGTCGACGTGGGCTGGCTGGGGATGCGGAAAGAAGGTGAGTCGGGTTGCAGAATAGCGCCCGCGGTTTGTCCGTCGCGCAGGGTCGCACGCAGCAGGACGCTGATTTCGGTGCGTTCCAGTCCCTCCACACCCACGTGACGTCCCGCCAGCCCATCGGGACCACACTCGTAGGTCCAGCGCCGGATCAGCCCCGTATTGCCGACTCGTTCCACCGCTGGGGCGCCCTGCCACCCCAAGGAAACGAGGCTGCAGGGCGAGGGCAGCAACGGCTGCAAGTCGGATGCTTGGGCGTTGAGAAGGGATATCTTCCAGAGAATCCGCACGTTTTCTTCATCCTCGTGCAGCTCCAGAAGCGAAGGCGCCAGAGGATGGGCCCGCAGTTGCCCGGACAGGCAAATCCCGGCTGCCAGTAAGTAGGCGCTGAGTCGGAGCCCGACCGGAACTCGAGCGGCCAACATCAATCCTCCTCGCGTCGGATTTCCCACTGTTCGCGCAGGCGCTGCATGGCCGTGGCCAGACGTTGCTGGGCGCGTTCCGCCTCAACGCCCAGAGCAGCCTGTTCCCGCACCTCCTGCAACGGCTTGAGGCGGCCGGGAAGCCTTTCGTGCACCCACACAAGGTGCAGTCCATAGCTGGAGGGCACAGGCCCGGACCAGCGCTTTTCAGGCAGATCCATGACGGCAGAGGCGAATTGTGTTCCCAATGCACGCTTGAGATCGCGCTGCCAACTCATGGGGAGATGATGGCCGGCCAAAAAAGCATCTCCCAAAAGAACCGCCTGCCGCGGCTCGACGGACTCTTGGCGCAGCCGCCGTAAGAGACGTTGAGCGTCGTCCTCCAGAGTTCCGGCCCTCCGGTCGCGGCTGAGGAAGACATGGCTGAGCCGAATGCGTTCGGGCTCCCTGAAGCGCGCGGGATGGCTCTCGACATAGTCCCTCAGTTGCTGCTGGGAAATCTCTTGGGGAACGGCGCTGCGCTGCAGCGCGATGCGCATCAATCCGGCCATTTGGCGCCGTACAACAGGATCTCCCATGTGCAGGCCCATTTTGATCGCTCGCCGGCAGAGCGCCCGCCGGTCGGGGTCTTGACGCTCGGCACCGCTTCTGTCCAGCCCCAGGAAGCGCATGTTGAGGATCAGGCGGTGGCAGACCCCGGGGTCGTTGCGATGCAGGTCCAGCTCAAGTGCTTGACGGAAGAGCAACTCGTCGTCGATCCACTGTCGGATGAGCCAATCTTCCTCAGCGGCACTGGGCAAACGTCCGGCTTGTGCCTGCCATTGGCCGCGCAACTGCTCGACGCGGGACGGACCTACCGACAACACGCGGACAGGCTCCGTGCCGTCCCCGGAACTCATCCAGAGATCGCCCAGGCAGAGGATCACGCCCAGCAGCAAGAAATGAAAGGCGGGATGACGCGTCCATGCCTTCATTTCGGCTCGTACCAGATGGCCGAGGTCCAGGCCCGCTCTTGAATCGTGTACCCCACGATCACCCCTGGAGCCGTATCGGCGTTGGCCGGAGTGGCCAGCCACTGCCGGCAGTTGTTCTCGGGTTCCGTCTGCTCGAGTTGGATGCACTGGTAAGTGCTCCAGCGGCAGGTGGGATTCTGCAGCACACGGGCGTAGTAGAAAGCCGACTGGGAGGGGTCGAACTGAGGATCCTGCCACACGGTGCAAAGCATGTCTTTCCCGGGCGTGTCGGGCTTGGCTTCACAAGTCGCCAAGTCGACATAGTCTTCGTGGGCTGGGAAGGGCCCCTCGGTCGGGTCCGAATCAACGTCAAAGACCTGTTCGTGCAGGACGCCTTGTGAGTCGATCCAACCCTTGACGACCTGGATGCGCTGCAAACGGGCATCGAGCTCGGAATCGGGATCCTTCATGGCCATCACAGCAAAGCGGGGCGAAGGGTCGCCCGCGGGACGGGCGCCGAGGTCAGAGCCCATGGGGACTCCAGACTGGTAGCCCATTTGCGCGAAGTCGGGTTGGTCGCACATGTCGAGCGGATAGTCCCAACCGCCGAAGAAGCGGACCACGGGACGGATTCCGCTGGTGGCGTAGGTTTCTTTGCCGGTAAGGCTGTCAAAAATGGAATCGCGCGTGTTCTCTTCCGCCCATACGGCCGTCAGCCCGCCCGGATTGTTCTCCAAAAAAGCCTGCGACGGTGCTGGATCCGACCCGGAACTGGTGGCCAAGGAAAGGCGTTTGGGAATGTCGTTGTCTTCGAGCCCGTGCTGCCCTTCGAAGCCGACCTCCTCGGTGCTGCCGGGGGTGCTGTTGTGGGTATCAGTCCCACCGACAAAGCCCGTCTTGTAAGGATTGATTCCCAGACCCTGGCCCAAGTAGAGACCGGCCTTAAGCGACTCGCGCAAGAAGTAATTGTAGGTGTCCCCGGTTTCGGCAGTCAGTTCAAATCCCTGCTGCTGAGCCTCCATGGGGGACTGGCTCGGATCCTGGTAGTTGGTGGGCCCCTCTACGGGATTGCCGAATAGCTGCTTCCTGCTCAGCAGCTCGAACTGACACTCTTCATCGGTGGTTCCTACTCCCCAGCGGCATTCCGAGTTGCCTTTGGTCTGGTGGATCTCCGCCAGAGGTTCGAAGCGGATCTGCGTCTGGGCCTCCTCGGCGGTCTTGGGCACTGGGAACAGTCCCAAACCGATATTGGAATTATGCGGAATGGCCAGCACGTCGCAGCCGGGGGTGTCTTCCAGGCACTCCCTCTCCAACAATCTCCAAAGCTTGACCGGTCCGCCCTCCCCCTGGGGCGATTCGAAATAAGAGATCGGGAGCCCCGGCACCGATTCGTTACGGAAAATGACGTTGCGATGCCAATTGTTGCCCTGGGGCGTACCAGTCCACTCATAGGCGACGAATGAAGTGAATTCGCAGGGCTGGTAGGCATCCCGGGCAATTGTCTTCACCTCGCTCCAAACACTGGCCTCCAAGGACGGACAGTCGACAACGTCAATATCGTCTGCCCGGGACCGCCCAACTTGAACACCGCAGGTGAAGGGAAAACGGTTGGGGACCCTCTGAAAGAGCTTGCTTCCCCACAACGCGCCAGCGATGTTCCTGCCGTCGGGATTGTTGAGATTCATGACCGTTTGGCGCAAAGCTTTGCAAACCAGGGGGCTGTACTGGAAGTTCTGGCATTCGTCGGGCGAGACTCCGGGATCAGCGCAGGTAAGGCAGGCGCGAACCTCCCCGAAGTATTCCGAATGGTCGGTGACCGCCAGAAAGTCGAGGGGGCGCATCAGTTGGGTCGTCCTAAGGGGCTGGCCAGCCTGGTCATAGGGCGGCAGGCCAATGGCAGCGCCCTTAGCGAATTGGTAGGCATCGCGCGGTGTTGTGCGCGTGCCGATCGTCACGGCATCGAATGAGAATGCCGTGTGGGTGTGCAGGTCGCCCCAGTAGACGTTCTTGGTGGGACTGTAGCCTCTTCCCTCGCATTCCTGAGCCAGAGCCGTAGCCAATAGCGCCATTGCCAGCACCGCCGCCAGGCATAATCGCGGGAGAGTTGAGCAGCCGATCAGGTCTGCCTTCGGGCTTTCGGCGGAACGCCTTGTCATATTTCCTTTCGCCATCCTGACCCTTATCAAAAAATGATGTAATTGATGTAGACCAATTGGGCCAACCAAGGGCTAGCCGGATTGCCAGTTGTTTGTCGAAACTTAATGGTCTACTGCCATACTCCGCACGATCGATCAGCTTGCAGGTCATTCAGATTTATAGATTCCATTGTACCGTGTGTTACCGGCGCGCTGGCCGACTATTTATGGAAAGTCCTCCGGCAACTGATTCCCTGAAGTGGAAGGCCTTTTGTTTTCAGCAGGTTAGGGAGCCATGATGAAGCGGGCAGTATTCAGATGCTGCGCGGTCAAGTTGCCCCGAATCTCACTGCTTCATTGCTTCTGCGGTCGAGTTCTAACGTCCTGACCTGGGACGCCTAAACACTCAAGGGGCTTTTTGACGGGCGGGTTGGGGCGGCTCTTGAGGGAGGAAGCGGGCGGTCACGAACGCCAGGCCTGCGTCGGCGGGGACCTGCGGGGAATGGGTGCAGGGGCGGCAGGTGATGGACAGGTGCTGCTCCTCCCCCGGACGGAAATCGCTGGCCGCAAGGGTGAAGGTGATGGCTCCGTCGTCGGCAGCGGCGGGGTCAGGGATGGGTTCGCCGTTGAAGAAAAGACGCAGACACCATTGCCGACGGGGCAATGGCGAGCGCAGGTCCAAGATCACGGTGTAGTCGCCGGCGGGGACGTCCAAGCGCATCAGGGCATGGGGTCGGGTCCAGCGGCAAGGGCGTCCCTCCCACTCGCTCCGGGAGTGGAAAGCAACCAGCCAGTGTTCGGGAATCGTTGCCGCGCTGTAAACATAGACGCCTTCAGCAGCCTTTGCCGCGACACCCTGCATCGAAAAGGCCCGGGGGGAATCGGCCAAGGCCTCTATAAAGCCCAGCTCAAAGTGCGCCTCCCAGATGCGGCGGAAGAGCCGGTAACGACGATCCGGGTCGGCAAGCGGCAGGTAGAACAGGATCGTCGTCCAAGCCAGCCGCAAGCGGACGGTGAGGGCACGCCAACCGAATCCGAAAAGGGCGCTGCGGCCGAAGAAAAGCAGGGCCCGCTGTCCCCGCAGGGTCTTCGACAAGTATCCCGCCCGGCCAACGTCCCGGACAATGCACTGCAGGATGTCGAGCCACAGCCGTCGGGCCGCCGGACGGCAAAACAGAGTACGGTGGGTCCAGACATCGATGTCGTCCAAGAAGGGCTTAGCCTCATGGGCGGGCGTCTCCAAGCGGAAGGCAATCTGTCCTCTGGCACAACTGCGGACGGCCTCGCCCATCTCCCGGAAGTCAGCGCTGTTGACGTGATGGACCTTGGCCGCCGGGATGAATCCCAATGACTTTCCGCGGCGGTGCATTTCGAAGGCCAAGGCCGTTTCGGCGAAGCGTCCAAAGCACGGACGCAACCCTCCCGCACCCTCCAGTTCCCGTCGGCGAACGGCCAAGCCGCGCAGCGTGACCCGGCGCCAATCGGCGATGTCAGACCGTTTGGCATACCAGAGGCAAAAGTCGCGGTCCTCCATGCGGGAGACCTCGGTGCGCATAATGCTGTCGGAGTCGAGCATGGCCGCATCGCACTCGGAATCCTGGAAGAAGCGCAACAGCTCTTCCGCCGTGTCGGGTTCGGGCAGGACGTGGCCCTCGGTAATCAAAACGAGATCGCCCCTTGCCGCCCGGCAACCGAGGTCGTAAAGCTCCATCTCGTCGTCCGCTGGCTGCTGCAGGAAGCGGTCCTGAGGACGCAGCAAGGATTGAACCTGCCGTGCGAAGTCCGGGCGCGACCCGTCATCGACCACAATCAGCTCCAAGTGGCGGCGCGGCAGGGTCTGAGCGTTCCAGCCGCGCAGGCAGCGCAACCCGTATCCCCGTTCGTCCATCAGCGGGATGACGACTGACAGCAGCGGCTCACGCTGGCCGCTCGCAGCGGAGGACCTCGCCAAACTCTCCGTCGCAGATGGCATGGTGATGAAAGCTGATAACACAGGCATCGGCCACCGGCAAGCTGACCCGCATCTTCCACGGGTTGTTGCCGGAATCTCACCGTTGGCTTTTTTGCGCCCGAGCGCGAGGTTTCTCGTCACGGTGCCTGCGCCCAGCGCGATGACGGCTCGTGGCAACCCAAGCCGGTCGAGCGGTCACAAGCCCTTTCGATCTTCAGAGTCGATGGAGAGCTTGGCGGCGATGAAGTCGTCGTGGGGCAGTTTGAGGGCGCGCGACAGTTTGCGGATCTTCTCGATTTCCTCGAAGGAGGTCTTATCCGCGGCATTGGCCACTTTAAACAGGTTGAAGAGGAATCGGCGGCGTTCGTCGTGATCGGTGAGTTCGAAGAAGGTGCGCGTAAGGCGGAATTGATCGAGTCCGCGGACGGCCCGGTCGACGCTGATCTCAGTAACCAGTTCGGCGGCCTCGGAGGAGATGTCCCATTCCCTGCGCAGTACCCGCTGCAGCTCTTTCTTCTCGTGCTGGTCGACATCCTCATCGATGAAGGCCACCTGGGCGAGCATTCCGCCCGCCAGGCACAGCTTGCGGACTTCCCTCTCAGGAAGATCGATGGAGATGTCTTGCCGGGATTCCATCTCGGAAACCAGTTGGAAGTAGATCTTGTTGCGGATGAAGTCGTCGAGGCGTTCTTCGCGGGCCGGGCTCTCTTCGGCTATGGCCGACCGGCGTGAAACCGCCCCTCCCACCAAGGACGACAAGAGGGTTCCCAGTCCGGTGCTTTTGGAATCGACGGCTTGTTCGATCTCGTCCAGGGCCTGACGCTCTTCTTCGGTAACCTCGCCGTCGCATTCCACCAAGCGGCTCAGAGTGCCGACTACCAGTTCCTTGTCCTTCTTGCTGGTCACTTGAGACAAGACCTCATCCAACAGCCGCTGCCGCTCAGGGTCGCGGACGGGAGCGTCCATGTAGGCTTCCAGCATGGTCCACTCTTCTTCACTGACGTCGCCCCAGGAGTAGATCAAGTCTTTGAGTACGTTGACCTCCGAGGCCTTGACTTCTCCGTCCACCCAAGCGGTTGCGATTACCAACTTGGCCAAGCTCATCGCCATCTTTCTCGTCGCCATGACCTCGATTCTACCAGGGTCGTATAGGGCACAGCGGATGGCCGTTGGAGCGCGGGTGTTTGGGCAACAGATATCTGCAGTTCTTGATACACCCTTTCAGGGTTTATTATGGCGTTCTTTCCCTACCCAGGGTGACGCTGCGCCGCGGTGCGGCTTCGCTTTACCCTGGGCTGGGCTATGGCTCGCCTTCAGCGAGCCCGGACCGGACCTTCAGCCCTGAGGGCTGCCTGACCTTCGTGGTGAAGGGGACGTCAGTCTCGCTGGCAGCGAACTCGGACTTGCCCACCGACCTTGGGGGCTGCCTGACCTCCGTGGTGAAGAGGGACTCTGCCTCGCCTTCAAGGCACTCGGACTTGGATCCAACCTTTTGGGGGTGCCTTGCCGCGCTGTCCGTAGCTGGCTGGGCGTCCTCACGGGGCGGCTTCGAAGGAGGGGACAGGGACGGTTTGGGGGGACTGGGGCAAATAGGTGATGCGGCGTTGAGAGGAGCCGTTGGAACCGTTGGTGCCGCCCGAGCCGGAGCCGTCGCGCACCGAGAGGGTGATGGGAAAATCGATGTCGCCGAAGCGGACGCTCCAGCCCAGCAACTTCTGCCCTTCGCGGACGCCGGCTTGATGAGCTCGCGAGCCGGAGCGGACGCTGAGGACCTCCCGGGCGGCGATGGAGCTGCGGATGTCGAAGCCGGGATCGAAGGCGCCCAGTTGGCGCGTCCGCAAGGCCAGCTCGGGCGCGCCCAAATCGGAGGGCACGTCAGGGAGATGCCCGTCCACGATGACCTCGCGCAAGTGCTGCGCGAACTGAGGCGAAGTGGCTTGGGCGAAGAGGTCCAGCAGATTGTCGACACCGTACTGAACCTGTTCGTCCTCGTAGCGGCGCAAGATCTGCCGCATCAGGTCGTCGAGGCTGCGCGTCCCGCCCGACTGGCGGCGGATTTCGTGGTCGAGCAGCAGGGCCACGACGTCGCCGCGGTGATAGGGCAGATCTTTGATCTGCGGATCCTTCCAGAAGTCGTCCACGATGCGCGAGTTGGGCTCGCGGTTGACGGGACTCAGCCAGAATTCAGCGAAGCGGCGGCTCAGCAAAGCAGCGTATTGCTCCCGGCTGATCAGTCCCTCGCGGTACAGCAGACGGCGCGCGTAGAAATCGGTGAAGCCCTCAGAAAACCAGTAGATCAGTTGCTCTGGCTCTTCCCGGGCGATCTTGCCGCCGTTCCAGTTATGGAAGATCTCGTGGGCCAGCAACTGAAGCATGCGCGTGCGCCCATCCGATTGGGACTCGAGCTCCAGCCCGGGATAGACCCACAAGGCAAAGGAATCGGTGAGTCCCGTCCCGCCCATGTTGCCGCCCCTTTCCTTGTCGGTGGGAATGAGCGAAACCAGGAAGTAGTCCTGGGAATGGTCCCGGAAGAAATCACGTTCCATCTTGATGATGCGCGAGGCCAGGGCCACAAACTCGCTGTCGTCGAACGACCACTCGCCATAGACGGCGAACTGTACCAAGTTGTCCTCAATGAAGCGGGGATGCAGGCGCAGCTTGCCGGCAAGGAAGATGGAATTGATGAAGCGGCTGAGGCTGGTGCGGACTTGAAACTGATTGAGCGAACTCAACGACGAGACGGTTTTCCATCCGGCTTCGCGAAACCCCTCCCAGCGCACCGAAAAGCGGCAAGTGAGGCCTTTGTCGACATGTTCGGGATAGAGCAGTCCCACGTGGCCGATCATCTGGAAGAGGTCGTCGGTCAACAACACCCGATAGTACTGGGACGGATGGCTTCCGATGACACGGTGGACGGGATCGAGCTGATAAACGAGCCGCACCTTTTCATCGCGCCGGTGAATGATCTCCCAGCCGTGGGACTGGCTGCGGAAGGCCTCCAAGGGACGTCCGTCCCCACCGTAGGCGCGCACGTTCTGAATGGCGTCGCGGGCGTCCTGCACCGCCGCCCAAGACTCCTCCAGCAGGAAGATGGTCTTGATGCGGTCGCGGGCCTCGACGGTGATCTCCACCTCGACCGCTTGCGGCGGGGACTCTTCCCCTCCCGGCAGCAGGCGCAGCACCATTTCGATCTCTTCTTGGGGCAGCGCTTCAGGAGCTCCTAACCGACACCCCGGCAACAGCAGGGCCAGGAGCATGAACAAGGCCAAGAGCAGCCTCCGCGCGGCCTGAGGACGCTCAGCTCGAGGCCCCATTCCAGACGGTCCGCCATTCTGCGACATGCTCAACATTGTACCCGCTCCGTCCTCGCCGAAGGGATGATCGAGGCCCAGGACCTGCACGACTTTGGTGACATCTAAGACGTCTGACGCCCCGGCAACGTTCACTAACGCGTCCCACCAAGCCCAGTTTGGCGTCTCGCCTAGCCGGGGTTGCCTCCCCGAGTCTGGGCTCCCTGAAAAGGGGAGCCATAAGGCAGCCCAGGGTAAAGTGAGGGCGCGAAGCGCGCGAGCGACACCCTGGGTTAGCCTAATGCCGGTGACCAAACCCTGAAAAGGGTGGAATAGGGGTACTTCGAAGATGTCATGGTGCGTGCTTTCGCATCAGCCTCTGAAGGCGTGTAACAGCGTCACGGGCTGGCTCAAAACCTTTGACGGGCTGCACTGACCTTATGCATCCGGCTAGAGGTAGCACCACAGCAGGGCCAGGAGGCCCGCAAGCAGGCAATAGTAGGTCATCGGGAGGATGGTTTTGCGGATGAGGTGGCCTTCGCGGCCCAGCAGGCCGACCGTGGCCGAGGCGGCCACAACGTTGTGGACGGTGATCATGTTGCCGGCCGCGCCTCCTACGGCTTGGGCAGCCACGATGATCTCGGGCGGCAGGCCAACTTGGCGCGCGGTGGCGAACTGAAAGAGGGAGAACATCAGGTTGGAAACGGTGTTGGATCCGGCGGCGAAGGCGCCCAGTGCGCCGATCCAGGGTGCGAAGAGGGGCCACAGTCCGCCGGCAACGCCGGCCACGTACTGAGCCAGGGTCAGGGGCATGCTCTGCAGTCCGGAGAGGTTGCGGTCGAGGCCCGATTCGATAAAAACGCGCACCATGGGCAAGGCGAAGAGCAGGGCCACGCCGGCCCCTCTGATCTGGCCCAGGGCCGTCTTCCAGGAGGCGGCGATGGCGGGCCGCCTCATGCGGTGCAGCGGATAGGTGAGCAGGCAGGTCAGGATGAAGAGGAATCCCGGCAAATAGAAGGGCTGGATCTGCTGACCGATGCCCGTGCCCAGCAGGTCGGTGGGGCCCACGCGGATGCCGGCCAGCCAGGATTGCAGTCCGAGCGGGGGGATGCGGGTCAGAACCAGCAAAGCCGCGATGAGGGCATAGGGTGTCCAGGCCCGTGCGATGGACATATCGGAGTCCAGCCGCACGTTGCGGGGACGCAAGGCGCCCATCCACTCGCGGGGCCAGTCGTCCTGGGGGGCGAAGTCCCACGTCTGCCGCGGGGTGAGCCAGCGGCGGCGGGCTGCGGTGACGACAAGCGCCATGCCCACGGCGCTACCCAGCAGCGAGGGAAACTCGGGTCCCAGCAGCCAGGCGAAGAGGACGTAGGGCACGGTGAAGGAAAAGGCCGCCAGAAGGGCGAAAGGCCAAGCCCGCAGTCCCTCGCGGAAGGAACGGCGGGCACCATAGAAGCGGGTCAGGAAAGCGCATAGGATCAGCGGAATGAAGGTTCCAGCGGCAGCGTGCAGCAGGGCGACGCGAAGTCCGATGGCTTCCAGGTAGGGACGGAACTCGGTGCCCGAGGCACCCAGATACTGACGCACGACGTCGCTGTCGAGTCCGCCGGCCACCCCCACCAGTATGGGCGTCCCCACGGCGCCGAAGCTGACCGGCGTACTTTGGATGATGAGCCCCACCATGACCGCGGCCATGGCCGGGAAGCCCAGCGCCAGCAGCAGCGGAGCCGCCACTGCAGCCGGAGCCCCGAACCCCGCAGCTCCCTCGATGAAGCTGCCGAACAGCCACCCGATCAGAATGGCCTGCACACGCCGGTCGGCACTGATGCGGGTAAACCCCTCGCGGATGCGCACCACGGCTCCGCTCTCGCTCAGGGTGGCCAGCAACAGCATGGCCCCGAAGACGATGTAGAGCAGCGAAAGGGCCAAGATCAGCCCCTGAAGGCTGGCCGCCGCCAAGACCTTGCCCTTGACCTGCCAGATCCGCCAGGCGATAAACACCGTGACCAGATAGGCCACCGGCATGGTCCGCTTGGCGCTCCAGCGCAACCCCACCAGCAGAGCCCCCACCGTCAAGATCGGCGAAAACGCCAACAGCGCCGAAAAGACATTAACCTCCAAGCATCCTCCCTAAAACAGCAGCTCCAAACCCGCCAAATGCGCCCCATTCGCTCCTGCTTCGCTCAAGGCGAACTATCTGCCCCTTTTGCGCGAAAGCTACGGAGCAACAGGCCGTCCTCAAAGTCAGACCGCAAGTCCGGGCTCGCTAAAGGCATGCCATTCGCCCCTTTTGCGCGAAAGCTACGGAACAGGCCGTCCCCACAAGTCAGACCGTAAGTCCGGGCTCGCTGAAGGCGAGCCATACGCCCCTTTTGCGCGAAAGCTACGGAACAGGCCGTCCCCAAAGTCAGACCGCAAGCCCGGGCTCGCTGAAGGCAAGCCCTCGGAACAACAGGCCGCCCCAAGAGTCAGGCGCGAACCGTGATGCTCACCTGCGGTTACTGGCAGCGCCGCTTCCAGAGGAGCCAGGAAGCCATCTGCGAGAATCTGACCATCCCGCAAGTCTGGGCTCGCTGAAGGCGAGCCATACGCTAGCCCAGGGTAAAGCGAGCCGCGAAGCGGCGCAGCGGCACCCTGGGTTTCTATATCGCCACGACACAAACCCTGTAAGGGTGTAATAGCGGCCCTTGGCATCACTCCTGACCGCAACCTGCCCATCAGAGCCCAGCCAGCTTCCACTTCTGGATGGTGGTCTTGATCAAGGTTTCGACCTTGTCCAGGACCTTGGCGTAGAACTCGTCGGCCTTGGCCTTGTCGAAGTCGGGATAGCCTTCTTCAGGCTGATAGAGGATGATCGAGGACGGGTAGGGATAGGCCGCCACGCCGTCCTGCCGCCACCAAGCCTGCTCGCGATCGTAAAGCTCTTCCCGTACGTACTCCGGCGTCGTGGCCAGCACGGCAGCGTTCTCATTGACGCCGGAGTGTCCGCCATCGGTGCCATAGACCTCCTTGGTCACGCCGGCGGTGTAGGACCACCAGTTGAAAACCAGCGTGCGCACCCCCGTCTCTTCCGACAGTTCGGCGGCGGCTTCGCTGAGCGGCCCGAAATTGGGTCCATGGCCGTTGATAACGATGATGTTGCGGAAGCCGGTGCGCTGAAGTCCCGCCATGACCGCCTTGCAGTAAGCCCTGAAGACCGGCTCGGAGATCTTAAAGGTCCCCGGAAAGGCCGACAACGAGGTGGTGACGCCGTAGGGAATGACGGGCGCGTACATGGCATTCAGACGAGGCGCCAGATCCCGCGCCATGGCCGCGGGCACGGTATTGTCGGCCCCGTTGTTGACCACCCCGTGAGCTTCCAGCGTCCCCACCGGCAGGAGCACGGTGTCGATCTTGCCGGGCACCCATTGGGCGAAGTCCATCCAATTGATGGCGTCGAGATCGCGAAAGGGAGGTTCGGAAGTCTGCGGCTCACCCTGAGCAGCCAAGCCGGAAACCAGGCCGAGACAAACAAGAATAGTTCGCAAAAGCATTCCCGGATTGTAGCGCGTCCCACCCCCGCCGCAAAGATGCCTGCCCGTTCTGAGTCCTGCTTTGTCCCCTCGACATCCTAAGCTCCACAGTGGGCGCCTGCCGCCCTCAACGGCCCAAGTCATTGGTCCCACCAGCGGACCCGGACTCAGCCCAGGGCGATCTTTTCTCTTCCCACCCACAGGCGCCGCAGCCGCAGCACCGGCAACTGCACGTTGGAGAGCGAGGCGAAGATGCCGACGTCGAGTAGCAGGAAGGCGCGGGCGTCCGAGGGGTCGGCTTGGGCCAACCAGGTCTCGATAGCCTCCGCCATCTGGGTGACGAAGCTGTCGGGAGAATTCGGGTCCCAGTCCTCGCCCAGGACGAAGGAGAAGGGCGGACGAGAGAGCACCGGCAGATTGATGAGGAACGAGGCGTCCTCGTCGGGGCCCGTGGCTGGCCCGCTGCCTCCCCGTACGTCATAGGAGTAGCTCGTCGTTACCTGCATGGTCCGCTGGCCGGCCTCTTCGCTGCCTCCCGCCTCCAGGTCGGCACCCTCGAAGAGCGCTTGGAAGAGGTCTCCCAGAATGACCCGCAGCGGCTGAGGCTGGGTGATGGCGCTGTCGAAGTCGAGGCCCGCCGAGATGTCGATCAAGGGCGTCTTCTTGTTGACGAAGCGGACCAGCGGGGTCTGGTAGATGAAGGCGTCGGAAGTGGTGATCTCGGGATTCTCTTTGTAGAGCACCTTGTTGCGGGTCAGTTGGATGCCGCCCCAGCCGTTCTCGGTATCGAGCACATCGAGATAGGGGAAGATCAAGGTGCGCACCAGCGGATCGCTGTTATCCGTACCCTGGTAGCTGTAGGTGGCGGTAAGTCCGCTCTCGCTGGGCTGCAGACATTGCGGCTCGCCCTCGTCGATGGTGAGTTCGATCCAGGGGAAGACCGGAGACAAGCTCTGGCCTTCGACCGGCAGCCAGGTCAGACGGATCTGGCTGGTCTCCAGCAGTTCGTCCACCCGGTAACGGTAGCGGTATTCAGCCAGGTTTGCCGCAGCCAGGCGCGAGGGACGCGCCGACGGGTCACCTACCCAGGCGGCCCAGGTCCCCGCAGCTCCGTTGACCAGATAGGCAAAGTAGGCCAGCGCATCAGGATCGTGTTGGGAGAGCCCCTCTTGCAGGCCCGGGTAGTCGCGCTGGAAGAGCGCCAGCCAGTCGAGAAGGTCGGGGTCGGAGACGGCCCTGAGGGCGCTGGCCACCTCGGGTCCCAGGTTGAAGCGTACGTCGGGCAGCACCGCGTCCTGAGCCACGTTGCGCTGACTGTAGGTAAACCGGTACTGCCAGCGCTTGGCGGCCTGGATCGGCTGGCCGCCTTGCTGCTCGGGCGGCGGACAGGCCGCCAGAGCCTCGGCGATCCCGGCCTGGGACGCCAGAGTGGGCGGTATCGGGTACTCGCGCAGCGCCACCGGAACGTCCGAATCGGTAACGGGACGCACCTGCTGGGGCAAGATCAGCGTCAACCAGCGCGAGGGCCGGTAGCCGTCCTCGGTTGCCGCCTGAATGTCGCTCTCGACGTGCGTGATCTGGAAGCCCAGTTGGAGAGGCACGTTGCCCTGATCTTCGGCCACTTCGACGCTGAAAAGGCTCTCCAGCCGCGATGTGTCCTGCCCGGCTGCAAGCTTGGAGGGCGACAGGGGATACCCCGGTCCTTTCTCCTCCCTGGCAGCCACGTTGGGAGTGCCGCTGACCGGTCCGTAGAGGTTGGGGGGCGGACTGGTGGGGTTGCTGTTGCTCACCGTCGCCGAGGGCTGCACCACGGTCGAGATCTCATAGGCCGAGGAGAGTGTGACGAGCAGGCGCTGGCGGAAGGCGCGCTGGGCGTCCGAGAGCGCGTCGCTGGGAGGCGACTGGTCGGCCAGGACGGGAATGACGGCGCCGCCGATGGCCTTGGCCAGCGTCTCCTTGGCCTCCATCACGGTATTGAAGGAGTCGGCGTCGGCTTCACGGGCCGGCACCGCGTTCTCGGGCAGCAGAAAGACATCGACCGCGGAGAGGAAGTCAGAGCCCCAAACGTCCATGTCGATGCCGGAGATAGTCTGCTTGAGGGCGGGCGACTTGCCCTGGAAGGGCGGAAAGGTGACGTCGAAGCCGCGCGAAAGCAGGGTGTTGGAGAGCGGCGGCGGCGCGTAGTAATAGGGTTCGACCGAGTCGAAGGAGACCGAAATCCCAGGGCCTCCCGGGTTGAGAGTCCCCATGCGAACTGCATACACCGTGGTGTCGCCGGCGCTGCCGCTGCCGGTGGCCGCCACCAACTCGGGAAAGGCCTGCTGGAAGCCCTGGGCGAAGGCAGTCAGCGCCATTCGCGGGTCGCTGGCCTGAGCGTCCGTCTTGGGCGCCACGGCGCCCCGCACCTCGGCAATCGTGGGCAGATCGGCAACCGCCGCCTGGTCCACGTAATCGGTCCGCCGCAGCACCAGTTGCAGTATCGCCTCGTAGATGTTCTCAAGCTGGTTCTGGTCGCGCTGCTGCGCGGTGAGCTGCAACTGCAGCGTGACCGTCGGCGCTTGGCCTGGATCCTCGCCCTTGAGAAGCGCATCCAGGAAAGCAAAGGCCGCACGGGCGAAATCGACCAGGCTCTGGGTCTGGTCAGCCGACTCGATTTCCGGCGCCACGGTGCTGGTCAGCTTGGCCTGGTAGCCCGGCGCCAGCATCTGGCTTCCCGCGGTGAACCATGTCTCCATGGCGTTGGCGACGGCGCTTTCGTCGATCTTCCCATCGTCGGATATGAAGGCGTCTTCAGTGATCGCAAAGGTGGCGGAGAGCAGGCCGGTTCCGCCCTCGCCCGCGGAGGCCTGGTAGCTGCTCTCCACACCGGGCCAGCTCTCCGGCCCCAGCAGGGGGTCGAAGTAGCGCAGCTTCGCGGTGAGCGGAGTGAGCGGCTGGTCGGTGATGATGGGATTGCCGAAGAGATCGAGGAAGTCGTAGGCCACTTGCGGGTCCTGACCGACTCCCGAGTAGGGGTTGGCGCCGTAACTGTCGTCGAGACTGGGCAGCGGACTGGCGGATTGACGGTAGGCGGGAATCGCCTGGCGATAGAGCCACTTGCCGGCCACGTCCTGCTGGGGCTCCTCGGTGGGTCCCACGGGCACGCCTGGAATGCTTTGGGTGAAGGCTGAGTCGGCCTTGACGCCGTAGGTCATCAGGTTGAAGAGGTTCGAAAGCTGAGACTGGTCGTCCCCGGCCTCTTTCATGGCCAAGCGGAAGTCGTCGCTGCGGGTATCGAGGCCGGCATCCATCAAGGCCGCTGCCACCTGATCGCGGGTGAGCCCGCCGCTGGCGCTCAGTGTGGCTGCCGCCGCCGCGGGGGCGGTCAAGGTCGGTTCCGGATCGTCCCGCTGAACTACGAAGCCCACGCTTCCATTGGCGAAGGCCGGCTTCCACGAGGGGGTCAAGGGCGCCTCGGCCGATGGCAGCGCGCCCTGGGAGAGTCCGCTGGAGATGAGCAGGGTGTTGGTGTAGCTCGCCACCCGGTCAACCGTCCGCTGGACGGTTCCACCGCTCAGGTAGTCGGGCGCCTGGACTTGCTTCTGCTGGGTCTGGAAGGGGACTAGCAGGGTGAGGTCGGCCGAGGGCCCCTCGTCAAAAAGATAGTCGGGCAGTCCGGGTCCGCCCGTGTCATAGAGGAGATAGTAGCCGCCGGCGTTGACCACGCTGACCTCGAAGAGGATGCGCAGAAAGGCCACGGGCTGGTCCAAGGTGGCGCTGAAGCGGTCGCCCTCCTCGGCCTGCCCGGCCGTCGCCGCCAACGCCGTGGGCGGCGCGCTCTCGGTGGAAAGGTTGGTTTTCACCAGCAGCACCTGGCTGGGGTTGCCGGAGTCGAGGCCGCTGCCCTGGGCCGGCGGATAAAGGATCGACAAGTTCTCGAACTTGGGCTCCAGTCCGCCGCCGTTGTCGACCTGATCGAGCAAGACCTCGATGAGTCCGCGCACCCGGTCGTTGGTGCCGCCGATCTGGTAGGTCTGGGGTACGAAAGCGCCAGTGCCCGATTCGGTCGGCACGCGCCGGGCCGTGAAGGGCACCGCCAGACTCCATCGGTAGTCGATTCCCTCCGCCGCGTTGAGACTGAGCCGTGGCCCGCTGTCGGGATCGCTCTCTCCCACAGTCAGCTCGATTTCGCCGGCGCCC
>DATIPO010000192.1:0-19349 GCA_035471925.1 Acidobacteriota bacterium | reverse complement strand
GTTCGTGCGCCCGATGGCCAAGCAGGGGATCGAGCACTTCGCGATGACCAACGGGTATCCGCAGATTGACGAAAAGGTCCTCGACGAGGCCAAGGACGTGTTCGGCATGTGAGCACAAGCCCCCCCCTCGGCAGTCGTTGCGCAGGCTGACCGGTGGTTCGTGGCCGTCATCACTGCTGCGCCTGTACGAAGACGGCTCTTTAGACCTCTGCATCAGCCGCGCCCGTCAGAGCACTTCCTTTCTGTTCCCATGGGCTCCTGCCAGCGAGGCACTACGCTCAACCGCGCTTGTTCGCCCAGTCCGAAGTCCGATTTCCAGACTTCGGACATTCTGAACAAGGCCCGCACTGCCGGGTTTCTTTCTGCTGGAGTCTGGATGCAATCGGTCGAGTCGGTTATGATCATTCCTTTGCGCCCACTCAGGCGAAACGGAGTGGTGTCGCGGATCCACTGTTATGAGTGCAGCGGCAGTCAATGGACCGGCCTTGCTTTGCCGGCAACTTTATAAGCGCTATGAGAGCGGCGATAAGGCCGTGGACGCGGTCAATGGACTGGACCTCGAAGTGCGCCCGGGCGAGTGTTTCGGGCTGCTGGGGCCCAACGGAGCCGGCAAGACGACCACCGTTGAGATCCTCGAGGGCATCCTGGAGCCCACCTCGGGAGAGGTCGAGGTCTTGGGGATGCGCTGGGGACAAGGGCACGACCGGTCCATCCGTCAGCAACTGGGGATTACGCTGCAAGACTCCCGGCTGCACGACCGGCTGACGGTGAAGGAAACCATCCGCCTCTACCGCAGCTTCTACGAGGACGGCATCGAAGTCCGCAAGGCGCTGGAGCAGGTTGGACTTGAGGAGAAGGCCGATTCCTGGGTCGTCAAACTCTCCGGAGGACAGCAGCAGCGGCTGGCCGTGGCCACCGCCCTGGTGGGACATCCCAAACTGCTCTTTCTGGACGAGCCCACCACTGGACTCGACCCTCAAGCCCGGCGCCAGCTCTGGGAAGTCATCAGCGAACTCAAACGCGAGGGATCGACCATACTGCTGACGACCCACTACATGGACGAAGCCGAAAAGCTGTGCGACCGCGTGGCCATCATCGACCACGGCGAGATCATCGCTCAAGGCTCTCCTCACGAACTCGTTTCGCGCTTGGGCGGAGAGCATATCGTCATCTTCACGCTGCTTGAGGAGGCCTCCCCCGACCCCACGCGGTTTGAATCGGTGGACGCCGTAAGTCAAGTCGACCAGGAAGGCGACAGCTACATGCTGACCACCTCCCATCCTCACCGGACGATCCCCGCCCTCCTGGCGGCGCTGCAAGAGGACGGGCTGCAATTGGCCAGCCTGACCACCCGCCACGTCAACCTCGAGGACGTCTTCGTCAGCCTGACCGGGAGGCACTTGCGCGATGCTTGACCGCACTCCATTCTGGCAGCTCCTGGTCAGCCGGGCGCTCATGTACCTGCGCGAACCCGAGGTCATCTTCTGGACCTACGGCTTCCCCCTCATTCTTGTGGTTGCGCTGGGGCTGGCCTTCAACACCGACAGCGGGCGGCAGGTGCAGGAATTCGCCGTGGTGGACGGGCCCATCGCCGACAACGTCGTGTCCTCGCTGCAGGACGACGAAACCTTCAAAGTCACCGTGCTGCCGCGTGACGAAGCCATGCAGCGGCTGCGCCGCAACCAGATCTTAGTCGTGATGGAGATCGATCCTCAGTCGCTCCGGGTCACTTATCATTACGACCCCTCCAATCCCGAAAGCCGTCCCCTGCGGATGGCGGTCAACGACGCCCTGCAGAGAGCTTCGGGACGCGAGGATTCCTTCCCCGCCCGAGACGAGCACGTGACCGCCCCCGGCTCGCGCTACGTCGACTTCCTGGTGCCCGGACTGATCGGCATGAACATCATGATGGGCGGCATGTGGGGCATCGGATTCGTAATCGTCGACATGCGCGTCCGCAACCAGATGAAGCGGCTGCTGGCAACGCCCGTCCGCCGCAGTACTTTCCTGGTGGCCACGCTGTCGTCGCGGGTGATGTTCTTCCTGCCGGAGGCAGCCTTCCTGCTGGCGGCAGCCTGGCTGATCTTCGGAATCCCCATCAACGGCTCAGTGTGGGCCATTTTCGTGATGGCGCTGATCGGAGTGCTGTCCTTTGCCGGACTGGGACTGCTGACGGCCAGCCGGGCCAAGCGGCTGGAGTCGATCTCAGGACTCATCAACCTCATCATGATGCCCATGTGGATCGCCTCGGGCATCTTCTTCTCGGCCTCGCGCTTCCCCGATTTCATGCAGCCCTTCATCCAGGCCCTGCCGCTGACCCAGCTCATCAACGCTCTGCGGGCCATCATGCTGGAAGGGGCTCCGCTGATGTCGCAGACGCTGCCCTTGGCGGTCCTGGCCGCTTGGGGCGGGGCCAGCTACCTGGTGGCCCTCAAGATCTTCCGCTGGGGCTAGCGAGCCCGACTGCCCTCAGAGGCTGTCGTAAAAGTACGCACCATGACATCGTCGAAGTACCGTTATTCCACCCTTACAGCTTCGCGCCCTCACTCTACCCTGGGCTGACGAATGGCTCGCCTACAGCGAGCCCGGACTTGACCTGAACAAGGCCGCGGAGACGGGATGTGCTCGCCTACAGCGAGCCTGCGCTGACTCTTGACTCTGCCGGCCCTGCTCATCGAAGGCATCGAGGTTCGTTTTAGCGATCTCCTAGAGACGGACGGGAGCGGGGAGAAGTGCCCAGGCAGTCGCTGGTGTCCAGTGGACGGGACAAGGTGAGGCTGGGATGGGAGGCCTCCACGATGCAAGCCACCAGACGCGGAGCACGGGTGGGTCCCGGGGAGTCGAATTGAGCGAAGCCCGTGGATTCGCTTTGGGCCGTCAGTTCCTGATCCGAACCTCCGACGCGGACGGTGAGGCTGGCCCCCGAGACCGCCTTGCCGCAATTATCGACTACGCCGGCCTGCAACGGTACCGGCTCGGCGGCGGACGGCAGACCGGAGGCGCCTTGAGCGATGAATGAGTCGACGGTGAAGGTTTCAGCTTGGCAGGGCGTCTCCGATGTCAGAACCAGGTTGTCGAAATGGTAGGTGTCGGAGGTTTGCCACCCGCCATCAACCAGCAGCGCCAGTGTGTCGATGGAATCGTCGGGAGTATCCCCGTCGAGCCGGGCGCTGAATTCGAACTCCAGCCTCTGCCACTGGCCCGAACCGTCGACGTGCGCCGTATAGGTGCTATGGCGTCCGCGAGGAAAGTTGGAGGGGCTGGAGAGGGCGTCGTTTTCGAGCTGCAAGAGGACGGTCGTGCCGGGTTGAGCGTCGGTCAGCACGTCCATGCGAAAGCGCAATTGGCCCGAGGCCAGTTGGGCTCCGTCCAGTCCATCCGGCACCTCGAAAACGATAGCGTCGAACTTTTGCGATCCGTTTCGCTGGTAGCGAATCACCTGCGGACTCTCATTGGGAGACTGCGGTTCCGGGTTGGGAGAGGGCGCTTCAAGCTGTCCCGCCTGGAAGACGATGGGCAAGCTCTCGTCCTCGGCGTTTTCCAAGACCCGCTGGGTTTGGCGCGGCGGATCGACCTGGACGTTGATGGAGAGGACCTGGCCCAGACAGGCGTCCTCGCCGCCCAAGGTGCCTTCCCCCGTCGATTCGACGCGTCGGGCGGTCACCTCCCCGCCTTGACCTCCCCAATCCACCACAATCGAATCCGTGCCCTGCCCCGAAACGATCCGCGCCCCCACCGGAACGCTCCACTGGTAAGAAGAGCCCTCGAGGGGAGCCACCACCGAGTAGCGGACGCCACGGATCCCCTGGTCGACCCGGCGCGATCCCGTGACCGCCGGGAAGGAGGCATCGTACACGCGCACATAATCGACCTCCATCTGGCGCGGCAGGATGCTCTCCTCCACCGGACCCACGAAGGTCCCGCCCACGGCCAAGTTGAGCAGCAAGTGGAAGCGCTCATTGAAGGGCCAGTTGCGTCCTCGCAGATCTTCCGGCGTCCGGCGTGCGTAGAGGACGTCGTCGAAGTACCAGCGGATTTCGTCCTCCTCCCACTCGATGGCGTAGACGTGAAAGTCTTGGCTCATGTCGACGCCGCGGTCCAGGAATTCGGCTCCCGTGGAACGATTGTTGGGGAAGGCTTCGCCGAAGTGCAAAGTGCCGTAGAAAATGTCGGTGGCGATGCCGCGGGCCTCCATGATGTCGATCTCGCCGCTTCGCGGCCAGCCGCCGAAGACCTCGTCGGTGGACAGCATCCAGAAGGCCGGCCACATGCCCTGTCCGGCCGGCAGCTTGAGGCGGGCTTCGATGCGACCGAAGCGGAAATCGCCCTTGTTGATGGTGCGCAGGCGGGCCGAGGTGAAGCGCTTGCCGCCCACCGACTGGCGGCGGGCCGTGATCTTGAGCAGGCCGTCCTCGACCACGGCGTTCTCAGCCTGATAGTACTGGAGTTCGTTGTTTCCCCAGCCGCAGATGCCCATGTCGCATCCATCGCCGATTTGGGGCGTCCACTTGGTGAGGTCGAGCTGGCTGCCGTCGAATTCATCGGCCCAAACGGGGACCGGGCATTGAGCCTCGACCTGCTGCGAGCAGGCTCCGCACAACAAGACCCACACCAGCACCATCAGCACCCTTCCAAACCCTGACAAACTTGGCATCTCTACCTCCTCGAACTCTATTAATTAAGAGTCCTAATTAATATAGACGAAGACGTTGCCTCATGCAAGATCTTGATCGCTCGTGGCCAACGCTATTTCACCCCTTTTGGGGTTCGTTCGATGAAATCCCTGCAAACCCAGGGTGCCGCTCAGCCGCTGACGGCTTCGCTCTACCCTGGGCTAGTCTATGGCCCGCCTTCAGCGAGCCCGGAGGGTTCCGTCGTGGTCAGCAGGCCTGGACGTTTCCTATGCGGGAGCCGTCATGTTCGGCCAACCCGGGTGGCACAGGACGCATGGCCAGCCCATCGGAAGGAACATTGACGTTGATCTTGTTTAAATCGTTTCTTGGGCCGGTGCTGTCGGCTTCGCCGGGTCTGGACGATTTTGAGGTGGTGCTGGCGTCCTCAGCGGGCCCGAACGTCGGTTGAGGGTCCGCCCCTCGTTTCTACTTTCGGAGAACAACCTCGTAGCTTTTGCCGCCGTGGCAGGATGGTTGCAGGAACAGGGGGCGATGGGGGAAGATGAGGGTTCGACTTCATGGCTAAGAACGGACTTGAGGGCAAGTGGGGAGAGCGGACTCAGGGTTTTGAGCGGCCCTATGTTGTGTCCTGGAATCTGACCTATAAATGCAACTTGGCCTGCGAACACTGCTACCTGGATGCAGGGCCGCGTCCCAAGGTGGACACCGAGAACTTTCTCGACCGCAGCGAGATGGACACCGAAGAGTGCTTCAAGGTAGTGGACGAGATCGCCGCTCTGGCTCCCGAGTGCGTGACCATTCTGACGGGAGGCGAGCCGCTGCTGCGGCGCGACATCCTGGAAATCGTGCGCTACGGGCACTCCAAGGACCTGTGGATCGTGGTGGGGACCAACGGCGTGCGCATCAGCGAGAATCTGGCCAAAGTACTGAAGCAAGAGGGCGTGCGGGGGATGGCGCTGTCGCTGGACGCGCTGGAAGCCGACCGCCACGACCGGTTCCGCATGGTCAAGGGAGCCTGGCAGAACACCGTCGAGGGCGCCCGGATCCTGCACCGCCAGGAGCTTCCCTTCATTGTCCAGACCACGGTGGGCGGGCACAACGCCGACGAGTTGGAGTCCATCGCTGACTTCGCCTACCGACAACTGGGCGCCAAGGTCTGGAACCTTTACTTCCTGGTGCAGACCGGACGCGGACAATACGTCAGCGACCTGCAACCGCAGGACTACGACCGCATCCTGGCCCAACTGGCCGACTTGCAGGAGAAATTCCGGGGACGCATGCTGGTCAACGCCAAGTGCGCCCCTCATTACATCCGCACCCTCTTCCAACGCGACCCCGAGTCTCCTTTTTTGAAGACATTCGTAGGCGGGGCCGGAGGATGTCCGGCGGGAACCCAGTACATGGGCATCCGTCCCAACGGAGACGTGACGCCCTGCCCCTATCTGCCGGTCTTCGGCGGCAACCTGCGGGGCACGTCCTTGAACGAGATCTGGAAGGAGTCCTCGTTGTTCGCCGACATGCGGCGCCGCAAAGCGTTGGAGGGACGCTGCGGAGCCTGTGAGTTCAACGCCCACTGCGGAGGCTGCCGGGCCCGCGCCTACGGCATGACCGGCGACTATATGGCCGAGGATCCGCTGTGCAGCTTCGAGCCGGGTCCCTTCCTGGAAGCTGTCCGCCAGCTCGAGCCCCGCCTGGAATATGGACGCCGCGAGTCCTCCTCCATCGACTGGGATGAGGAGGCCCGACAGCGCATGAAACGCATCCCGGCCTTCGTCCGCGGCATGGTTGTCAAACGGGTGGAAGACTATTGCCGCCAACAAGGCCTCGACCGGGTCACGACCGCCTCTCTCGACGAAATCCGCTCACGCATGCCCACCAATCGCATCTTCGGCAAGGGGTAGCGCGCTGCCTTGAGAAGCCGAGGGCAAACGAGGCCTCTGAGCACTTTGGCAAAGCTCGACTGGTCCGTGAGTCTGTCGGCCATCGAGTAGCCCTAGCCGGCCTGTTTGTTATAATTTGCGCTTTGCCGCCGGGCGCGATTGACCTTGAGGAGTAAGCGACGATGCCGAGCGAGGAAGTGGCCGAGTACCATCATCAACTGACCTTTGAGATCGAGCGGCTGCTGCCGGCGGTTGCTCGGCTAGAGGAAGAGGCCATCCATCAGTTCCGGCTCTGCGTCAAACGCCTGCGCTCCTTTTATCAATGGGCTGAGACGCTGGATCCCGAGTTTTCGGCCAAAGAGAAAGCCGCCCAAGTCCGCGCCCTCTTCAAAGCCGCAGGGAGAGTGCGGGACGCGCAGGTTCAGCGCCGCCTGGCCTCTCATTGGCAAGAAAGCACCCGCATCTCGCTGGACGGCTACCTCAACCACTTGGGGGAGCTGGAAAGCGAACACGGCGCCCCTCTGCGGGAGGCTTGTCACGGCTTCCCCGAGGACGTGCTGTCCAGGCGCCGCCAAGAAGTCTCCGACTTGCTGGAGGGGGCGGCCAGCCAAGACCTGCCGTCCGCGCTCGACAAGCACCTCAAGATGCTGGTCGAGCGCCTGCATGAAATGACCGGCCAAGAGGGCGGAGGAAAGGCCCACTCAGGCGATGACGATCCCCATCGGGTCCGCATCCTCACCAAGCGCATCCGCTACGCCTCCGAGGCCGCGCTCAGCGCCCATCTTGAGGAAGCCGGACTGAAGGCGCTCATCGAGAGCATGAAGGCCCTCCACGATCCGCTGGGAGACTGGCATGACCGGCGGGTGGCCTCACGCTTTGCCCAAAAGTACCTGGAATCCGGCCCGCCGGAGGCCGAGGGCGAGCGGCTTAAGCTCTTCGTCCAAAGCATGAAAGAAGAGGAAGGCGGCTTTCTGGATGCTTTCCGCGAGAACTGGCAGGCCTTCGTCAAGTCATCTCGTGACGCCATCTTGACAAGCTCCTGAGAGTATTCGTCAGGACATTTTCCCTTAGCGGAGGAATTCTTACCCTCTGCGGGCCCTTCCACGAGTCCCTATGACCGGCACAAGGCCACGGAGACCCCACTCAGCCCCTTGAAGCAAACCTGCTGGCGAGTGGCATCACAATTGCTTCCAACAGTTGAAGAAACCTTCTTGATTTCTATGCAGGGCGACGTGAGAAAGGAACGCTGCAGGATACGTTTCATCGAGGAGTCTCAAATCGAGACTTGAGGGAAGGAGAGCCATGGCGGCGGACTCGCGAGTCGGGTTCGCCGCCTGGTGCCAACTTGAGTTTCCTGGTCACTCCTGTTCCCGCGTCATCACCTCCCGCACTTTGTCGATCAACTGATGAGCCCGGTAGGGCTTATGAATGAATCCTGCCAACCCTTCGCGGCGAAAGTCCTGCAACATTTCTTCGTCGGTGTAGCCGCTTGAGAGGAGCACCCGCACTTCAGCATCGAGTTTCTTGAGCCGGGCGAAGGTTTCTCTGCCGCTCATGTGCGACATGGTGCGGTCGAGAAGCACGAGATCGATGTCTGAACCGTGGCTGCCGAAGAGCTTGAGTCCTTCTTCGCCGCTGGAGGCGGTCATAACGTGGCAGCCGGCCCGGCGCAGGATGCCGCGGGCGGTGTTGCACACGGTTTCGTCATTGTCGATCACCAGGACGGTCCAAGCCATGGGACGGTCGCTGGAGGGCTTGACCGTCGCCGGGCGCTCTCCCGCGGGCACCTCGGCCAGCGGCCAAAAGACTCGGAGAACAGCGCCTTGGCGGAATCCGCTCTCGACCAAGATAGTGCCCCCATGCCCGCGAACGATACCCAGCACCGCGGCCAGGCCCAGCCCACGCGACGTGTACTTGGTTGTGAAGAAGGGATCGAAGATCTGGGGAAGAATGGTTGGACTGATCCCGCATCCGTCGTCCTCCACGCGCAGCTCGACGTACTCGCCCGGAGCCATTCCCCGCGAGCCGGTGGCGCGGGCCAATTTGGAGCGGCTCAAGGTGGAGCGTCCGGTTGAAACGCGGATCTCGCCCGTTTCTCCCTTCAGGGCTTCTGAAGCGTTGGTCACCAGGTTAAGGACGACTTGGCGCAGTTGCGAGGCATCCCCTTCGATAAGTGGCAGGTCCGATTCCAAGTCGAAGCTGAGCGCGGCCTTTTCAGAGACGGCGTTGGCCAGCAGCGGACGGGCCGAGGTGATGACTTGGCTGAGATCAAGGGGTTCCATGACGGCGTGGCTCTTGCCTGAATAGGTCAGGAGCTGCAGGCACAATTCAGCGGCCCTCTTGGCGGTCTTGAGAATCACGCGGACGCTCTTCTCGGCTTGGCGCGTGCGGCCCGCTTCCAGGTCCATCAAGGCCAAGTCGGCGCTTCCCATCACCCCTTGGAGGACGTTGTTGAACTCATGGGCGATGCCGCCCGCCAGGGCTCCCAGGCTTTCCAGCCGCTGAGTCTGCTCGATTTGGCCTTGCAGCAGGCGGCGCTCGTCCTCAAGTTTCTTGCGGCCTGAAATGTCGGAATAGGTGAGGGTGAAGCCGTCTCCCAGCTTGACGGCCATGATTCGGTACCAGCAAGTCCCGATCTCGTCGCGGCAGAGGCGCTCGATGTCCATGGGAACGCCGGTTTCCACCACCTCCACGAATTTCTCGAAGAGATCCTCGTCGATGCATTTGGGCCGGATGCGTCCCAACCGTCGCCCGAAGAGTTCTTTGTGAGTGCGGCCCATGATGGTTTCGGCCACCGGGTTGGTGAGCCGCCAGCGAAAATCGACGATCTCGCCCTGACGGTTGCGCTCGGCCTGAAAGGCCATCACTCCGTCCAGGGAATTCTGCAGGATTCCATCCAGCAGAGACCGCATTTGAAGTAGTTCGCTGTCCAAGTCTCTTCCTCTCGCTCGCACCTTGGTCGCCAACCGCAGGGCTGGTCATTAGAAACAAAGTAGCAGAATTCGCTCTTTGGAGGGGAGAATTCAAATCGGTCATAGAAACCGAAGCAAGCAGCCAGAAACCTTTATACGCGGGAGGATGGGCTAGCCATCTCGATCCAATTCGACGTCAGCTTGGGAAAGGGGATCTTCGACTGGCTCCAGGTGGGTAAACACGCTGGCCGAGGGCACTTGGCGGCGGATTCTTGATTCGATTTCCTCCAGCAGGTCGTGTCCCTTCTGCACGCTCCAGCGTCCGGGAACCATGATATGGACAGAGACGAAGCTGCGGGCGCCGGCCCGGCGGGTGCGCAAGGCATGGTAGCGGACGCCCATCTCGCGGTAGGAGGTGAGGATGTCGGTTACGGCTTGGACGCGGGCGGGACTGAGGGCGCGGTCCATCAGCCCGTGGACGGAGCGCTGCACCAAGCGGCTGCCCACCCATCCGATATGAGCGGCCACCACCAGTGCAGCCAGGGGATCGAGCCATTGCCGTCCGGTCAGGGCCACCCCCGCCAAACCGGCCAGCACGCCGACAGAGGTCCAGACGTCGCTCATCAAATGGTGTCCATCGGCTTCCAGGGCAATGGATTTGCGGCGGCGTCCCGCCCGGATGAGGATGCGCGCTACAACCAAATTGAGTACGGAGGCGCCCAGCGAGAAGAGGATGCCTAAGTTGAGCCGCTCCAGCAGATGCGGCTCAAAAAAGCGCTGGACGGCCAGCGCCGCCACAACCGCCGCCGCCAGCAGGATCAGCGCCCCTTCCACGCCGCTGGAGAAATACTCGGCTTTTTCGTGTCCGTAGTTGTGCTCGCTGTCGGGTCCCTGCTCGGCAATGCGCAGAACGGAAACGGCCAGCAGGGCGCTGACCAGGTTGACCACTGACTCAAGAGCATCGGAGAGCAGTCCTACCGAATCGGTGATCAGATATGCTGCGGTCTTGATGACGATAGTGGCCAAAGCCGCTCCCACAGCCAGCCAAGCATAAGCCACCACTCCTCGTTTCGCCATGGCGATATTGTAGCAATGGCTTTGCCGAGGACGAAAACGGCCCCAGCGCTCCTGCTGATCAGCGGGGTTTGGAGACGGAGCTTGCGGGCGACGCCGATACCGTGCTGAGGAAGGTCTGTCCGAAATCGCCGAACAACTCGATGATGGCGATGGGCGCATCGGAGCTGACTCTGATGTGGCCGCCCTGCTGGTCGGGCAGCCCTTCGATCCACTCGGTCAGCAGCAGAGCCCGGCGCTCTCCCGCCGCCAGCGGACGGCTGGCTTGGCCCGCCAACTCTCCGCTTTCGGTGAAGACCTCGATAAGGAGTTCGGCGTCCGGTCCTGAGCCCGGATCGCGCAGGTCGGCCACGGCCAGTCCTGTGAAAAGCTGCGAAGAACCCACCTCGCCGCTGGCCACCTGGGCGAAGACGGCTTCCTGAACGGCCTCAGGCAAGAGCGGGACGGCGGTCCGGTAGCCTGGATCGTCCAGGCGTCCGAGGACAGCCGAAGCGGCGCTTCCCAGGGGCAGCTCGACGATCAGCGAGCCTGAAACGAGTTGGGAGGAGTCGAGGGCCAACAGTTCCCCCACCCGCAGAATGCGCTGGGCATTGCCCGGCATCTCGACCGTGGCCGAGAGTCCCGCGAGGGGATCAGAGGCCGAGTCGGCCATGAAGGTAACTTGGCCCTGGGCCGCCGTGGGCGAACCGTTGATGAGTGTTATCTCGGTAAAGAATCCGCCGCCCTCGATGAGGTGAGGCAGGCACAGGCGTCCGCCTCCCGGAGCAACCAACGCCGTCGCTCCCGAGGCCGTTTCGGAGTCCGCGATGGGACGCGCCGCGCCCTGTCCGAAAACAAAGTCGGGAGCCAGCGATTGCTGATAGACCACCACCGGCTGGTCGGCTTGCACGCGCAGATAGCCGGAGAAGCCGTCCTCCTGGGCTTGGGGAAAGAGCTGCTGGAAAGAGGCGATGAACGTCTCCTGGCCGGCGAGCGTTTCCTGAATCTGGCCGCGCAAGTCTCCCTCGGGGCCTATCCAGTCGACCTCCAGCGCCAGCGGACTGAGTCCGCGGTGGGTGACGGAAAATTCAGGCGGCGCCGATGCGCTGAACGATGATCCGGTGACATAAGAGGTCGTGGCCGCCGGGATCGAGCCTGAGTCACCGGCGTAGGTGATGCGCTCGGCTGGCAGGTTGAGAAACGTGGCGTGGAGTCCAGGGTTGAGCGAACTGACTTCAAGCCACCCCGAAAAGTCTTGCAGTCCGGCCTCGATCTCGTCGATGAAACGCGCCCGCTGCTCGCCCGGCTGCAAGGTCAAGGCGCTTTGCAGGAAGAGCAGAGCCGGTTGGGCCGGAGGCGACGGCGGTCCGCCGGAAGTCGACGGGAAGGCCCGGATCATGACCTGGGACGGTTCAGCGGCGCGGTTGACCAAAGCCACCCCCAGCCGCGAGTCGGCGTTATTGCGGATGACGGGAATGGTCAGCGACGAGCCGTCCACGACCTGCAGCGGAATGGTCGCCGTGAGCTGACCCAGTTCAGCCTCCAACTGGCTCTGGCCGGCTTGGCGCCCCAAGACGCGGAAGGTCAGCCGCTGGGAAGAGGCGTTGAGGATCTGAGGCGGAGTCACTTGCAGCAAGGAACCCATCTGGGCGCGCAGAACCACCGATTGGCCCGGCGAAGCCTGCTCCACGTCCACCTCGACTTCGGCCGATTGCCCCACAGCCACACGCAGCAGGGAGCGTCCGATGCCGAGGGCGGGCTGAGGGGGCGGCGGAGGCGCCACTCCTTCCAGCAGCGCCGCCGGATAGAAAAGATCTTCGCTGTCGTCTTGGTTGCGCACCCGTACGCGGGTCGTGGGCAGAAGATTGAAATCGCTTCCAATGGGCACGCGGACTTCGGTGGAACTGATGAACACGGCGTCATCATCGTTGGCTTCCTGAAAATCGACCTCGACACCGGGCTGGAATCCCACGCCCCGGACGGTGATGAAGCTGCCTCCCGCAACGATCCCCGAAAGCGGTTCCAGCGAAGTAATGGAAACGCCACCCACGCTGAAGTCGTTTTCTTTGACGGTGACGGTGTAGGGGTGGCCTTGCGGGTCGCGCAGGGTCGTGCGGCTCAAGTCGATTTCGATGGACGCGCTCTGTCCAGGCGAGGCCTGTGCCGACACCGGAATAGCCAGCACCATGATGGGCAAATCGGGCGAATTGCCGAAGCTGGCGTCCGGCGAATCGAAAGTGACTTCTACCTCGCCCCCGTCGGCTTGAGCCGATCCGGTGACAGGGCTGCTGTTGAGCAGGGCCACGTTTTCAAGCTCCTCCAGCACAGGCCCCAGAGGATAGCGCAGGCACAGTTCACCGCTTGTGATGGGCTTGGGTTCGGTGAGCTCCACAACCACCACCGCCAGACCTCCGGCCGGAGCCCGTTCGGCCACGATGCGCAGATCGGCGCTCTCGTCCGTACCCGCCTGTGCCGCCGTGCCGGCAATCGACCCAAGCAGCAGCAGCCAAAGGAGACCCCGAAGAGGGCTCAGCACGGGTCGGAGAACTTGATCAGTCAACAATGAGTAACGTTGCTCCATTTTCTATTTCTCGCTGCTCCGGCTAAGGCCGGGGATCTCGCTGGCGTCATCGGGCCTGAACTCGAAAGGATGCGACTTCAGAAGCGGCCAAGCGCTCTCCTTGCGGAGAGTAGGCTGTGACCTGCCACAGGAAGCGTCGAGAGGGGCTCATCTCCCCGCGAATCTGCTGAGGGATTTGTGCTGAAACCGCTTCGGTTTCCTGCTGCCAAAGCGGCGAACGGTCCACTGTCAAGATTACCACGCGATAAGAGGAGGCCCCCTGCACTTCCTCCCAGGTCAGGGTCTGGGGCGGGCTGGTCAGGAGTCCCAGGGGCTGGCGCAGGGCGATCACTTCGCTGCGCAGCAAGTCTCCTCCTGCCGGTCCCAGAGACACTTCCCCCGGACGCTGCATGATCAAGAAGAGGGCGACGGCGGCCAGCAGCAACGAGGCCGCCAGTCCGGCTGCCGGCAAGGCGGGGATTTGCAGGAGCCGCTGCCAGAATCCTCGACGCGGGGGGGCAACCCGGTCCGGGGCCGCTGCGGGTGTCCTTCGCCGGACCGGAGCGTCCGCCCCCGCTGCGTCGCGGCTCTCCTGCGAGGACGGCTGGGCGGTCGTCGACGAGGCCCCGGCCTCTTGCGCCAATTGCGCAGGGCTTTTGAGACGGGCCGCAATCCACTCCACGTCGGACTCTTCGTCGATGGTCAGCGAGGGCTGCTCGAATTCCTGCAGCAGGGCCAGTTCGGTTCGGCAGGCGGGGCAGTCGCGCAAATGCTCCTGGGAACGGCGATGCCGGCCGGGAGGCAATTGCTTTCCGGCAAACTCGGCCAACTGCTCGAGAGAAAGGCAATCGGGGCTTTTTTCGATCCTGTTCACAGCGGATTCTCCTGCTGCCGGCTCTCGGCGGAATGCCTGGAGCCGCCGCCGGCTGCTTCTAATGCCGGGATTCTTGTTGGCGGCGCTCCAGTTCGGCTTGGCGGCGGTCCAGCGCCTTGTCGATCTTTCTCCGGGCGCTGACGATGTAGGCCTTGGCCCCGCTGGCGTTGTCCAGCGAGAGCAGGCGGGTCACGGATTTCAGGGTGTAGCCTTGTCCGTAATGCATCATCATCACCCTCTGCTCGGTTTCGTCCAGAGATTCATTGAGGAAGTCGAGCAGCGCCCGGTTGTCCATGCGCCGGTTAAGGCGCTCGGCCAGACTCTCGCTATGGGGGTCCGGCAGACCCACTGCCTCTTCGTCGGACGCCCTTCCGGGCTGGCGGCTGCGGGCCTCGGCGGCGTTGAGACAGTGGTTGCGGGCGACCGCATAAAGCCAAGTCGAAAAGCGCGAACGTCCTTGAAAGGAGTCCAGCTTCTGGAAGGCCTTGAGAAACACCTCCTGAGCCAGATCCAGGGCCTCCTGACGCTCATCAACAGTCTTCAGGCACCAAGCCGCCACCCTTCGGCGGTAACGACCGAAAAGTTCTTCCAGCCATGGAGAACTCTCCTCGGCGCCCGCCTCCTTTCGGTGGCGCTCGATCAGTTCCTCGTCTGTCAAAGGAGAAGCCCCGTGCATCGCCGAAAATTGTACACGACGCCTGGACTCTCCGGCTAAGACAGCCGCGCCAGTCGGCCGGTCCGAGCCGGCTTGCATGCCGCGGTTGCCGTCTGCTTTCACTGAGTGAGACAGCCGCGCCGGGTCAGGCGGAACAACTTTTTCCCGGCGATCTTGGTGGGGCAGTTCAAACATCAGTTTCTCACGGCGCCTGCAAACAAGGCCGCCCCCGGCGTAGGAACCGGGGGCGGCTGACCCGTCTAACACGAGCCAGGAGGAAGGCCGAATGAGGTTGAAGCGCGGAGGCTCCTAGAAAGGAGCTGGCGGGTTATCGCTTGAAACGCGCCTCTCGCTCCTCCGGCCCAGGAACAGACTGGCGGGAGCAGGGGTCCTTCGGGGCCGGCGGCAAGGGGTCGCGTCCCGCCGCCGGCCCGAGGGAAAGTTGGACCCCGGTTGCCAGGCTGTCCATCTCGTCAGTTCTCGATTTCGATCTTGAGGCTCTCGCGGTCGCCTCCCAGTGAGAAGGGGGCCTGAGCCTCGAACTCGACCTTCCCTGGGGCGTCGCCAGCCGTCACATTGATGGTTTGAGCCATGCTGCCCTGGGGGAAGAAGATCTCCGACGGCACGCCGCTCACCAGCGCGGGATCGCCTTTATCGACCAGGATCGCCACGCTGAAATCGAAGGGGGCGGGACGGTCTAGCGCCAGCGTCACAGAGGCGCTCTGACCCGGTTGCAGTTCAAGGTCGTCCTGGGGACGCCAGCTCAGTTCGACTTTCTCCTGCTGCTGGGCCCGCAGGTCGATTTCCAGATCGTCGGTATCGCCTCCCACCGATGCAGGAAGCGCGGCGCGGACCTTAGCGCGTCCAGGACCCGACCCGATCTCCACCGGGAAGCGCACCACGCGTTCGCCGGCGGCGATCATCATCATGCTTGGAAAGGAAACCAGGGCCGATTTGCCGTCCTTGAGGAAGAGGATGATCTCGACGTCTTCCTGCAAGGTCCGGGTCAGCAGCAGGCTGACCTCCACGCTGCGGTTGCCTTGGCCGCTGATCTTGTCGGGGGACCACTTGATCTCCACCAATTGACCCGTGGGGTTGTCGTCGCAGCCTCCGCTGTCATCACCGCTGCTGTCGTCGCATCCGTTGTCGTTGTCGGTCTCGACCTCTACCTTGACGGTTTCGGTGAAGCCCCCCATGGCGACTGGAGCCGTGATGTCGACGAAGGTTGTGACCTCGAAGCTGCCCGAAGTGACCTCGAAGGGCGCCGAAAGCGTTCCGGCGGGAATGGTCAGCGTGTCAACCGAAGGCTGAGCGCCCGAGGCGTTGCGGCTGCTGATGCTCAGCACCAAGTCTTCAGCCAAGGCGTTGCGCAGCACCACGTCGACCCGCCGCGTCTGTCCGAAGTCCATCCTCAATTCGTCGGGGACGGCCTGGAAGGGCCTAAGTACGCGGACTCTGGAGGCAGTCACGGTGAGGTCGGGATTGAGCAGGCCCTTGACCTCGACCTGGGCTCCTTCAACGATGTCGCCGCGTAGTTCAGCGCTTGGCGCCACCGTCACCGGAACCTCTCCGCTCACGCCCTGAATGGACACGAAAAGCCGGTCTCCCTCGATCCGTTCCACTCGTCCTTCAAACTCGATCTCGGCGAAAGCCAACTGACCGGTGAGAAGCGTGATCTCCCGGGCTTCGATGGAGGCGGCCAGAATGACGCCTTCAGCCTTTACCCGGTCTCCGGCTTGCAGATCGTCGAAGGGAATGGGATTCCCCGCCCGGTCGCGGATCTGGGCCGAAGGCGAGACTTCGAGGGTAAATCCCAGCAGCGAGACGGTGCGGGCCTGGGCGTCGACGCTCTCAATCAGGCCCCGCAACTCGAATTGCGTCTCGTCGTCGGTGACCTTGACCTCCTGAGCCAGGATGCCGACGTCGGTGAAGATTCCCTCGATCTTGAGCACCGAACCGGTCTCCAGCGCGCCTACGCCGATGGGGAGGTTCTGCAAGTCGCGGATCTCGGTCGAGGGGGTGACGCGGACGGCCAATTCAGCCTCGGGCGTGACGCCCATGATCAAGGTGTCGCCCAAAGTCGGATCGCTGTCGATGCGAACTAAAGTGGCCGAAAACTCGACCTGTGAAGGAGCGGCCGCGGTCCAAGCGGTGGCGGCGGCAGCCAGCAGAAGGGCAATGATCCAGTAGCGTTTCATAAGGGTTTCTCTCCTCAAAACTTCAGGGCACGACAGCAGGCCGCGCCCTTTCTTCGTTCCTGACTCGTGGAGTGAGACAGTCAGCAGGCCCTCTGTGGAACAACTTTTTTGGGAGAGGGCTCTTAGGAGGGGAAATCGAGGCCGAAAACCCGCGGCAGCCGGTGAGTATGGCCGCCGCGGGCGGCGTGGGGCTCAATCCTGGGACGTCTCTCCCGGCTGGGCCGCTGAGAGGACGCAGCGGAAGCCAATGTAAGGCGTCTTGTCGAAAGGATAGAGGCGGTAGCGATAGGACGTCCGGTGGTGGGGCGGTTTGTGGACGAAGGCCCCTCCCCGCAGAACACGCATCTTGGCGGTCACGTTGTTGACTGGATTGGCCTGTGGCCCCGACTCGTAGAAGGAGGCGTCATACCAGTCGTGGCATCATTCAGGATAGGCCTATTCGCCATACTCCTTGACGGGGACTTGGACGGTCATGGCGTCGGCCTTTTCAAAGTGGAGCGTCAATTCGACGCGCTCTCCCACATGAGGCAGCGGCTGGGAGAAACCCAGCAGCATCACATGCTTTCCGCCCCTTTCCAGCTTGAGCACCGAATCGGCAGGCAGGGGGAATCCTTCGGGTGAGCCTCGCATCCGCATGACACCGTCTTCGCCTGCGATCGATTCATGGGTCTGAGCACTTTGCACGCCCTCCATCTCGACTCTCAGCAGCCGGTCGTCGCTGGAGCCCGAATGGATGATGTCCATGTAGACCGCCCCGCTGGCGCCTCCGGGTACGATGTAGAGGCGGGGATTCTCGATTCGGACGACTTGGCCACCCTCCTCCGGAACTGCGGTTTGGGGCGGCTTTTCGGCAACCTCCCCTCCTCCTTGAGAGCAGGAGCCCGCACCTGCTAGAAGTGCCACCACAAGCAGCAGGCGCAGGGCTGGAGGCATCCGTAAATGGAATGCGGCTGTCATGGAATCTCCTCTCTGGTGCCGTCAGGACGCATCGGCCACCGAGTGTACCGGAACGTCCCGGCGGCCGGGGACGTTTGTCGAGCCGCCCCACCGATTCCAGAGTCTTTCATCAACTTATTTGCTTTATTATAAATCTCTTTTCGATGATTGACATGCTATCTTTCCTTCCGCATAGTAGGACGTGAGCGAGCCAGTCGACAGCGATTCGCTTTTTCAAGGAGAGAAAACCATGAAGAACATCCTCTTGCGCCTGACTTTCGTCGCCCTCTTGCTGGCCTGTTTGATGACTTCGACCGCATTCGTGGGCGTCCAGAGCAGCCACGCCCTCAGCATCTGCAAACCCTCTGGCATTCAGTGCCTGGACGTCTGGGATCCGGTCATCTGCGACAACGGTCAAGTCTATTCCAACTTCTGCTACGCCCGATTGGCCTGCGCCACCGGCTGCGTACCTTTCGGCGGATCCACCAGCTAAAGGAGGGACCCATGGCTAGAGCCTTTCTTCGATTGACCTTCATCATCAGTCTGTTGCTCGTGGCGGCGTCGGCTTGGGCATCCGTCCCAGGCCTGCAGCAAGCTCAGGCTGACTGCCAACCCAATCCTTTCCTGGTGTGCCCTGCGGTCTACGCACCGGTGCTTTGCGACGACGGCAACGTCTACAGCAACCAGTGCGTGGCCAACCGGGTTTGCGCCACCGGATGCGAGCTGCTGTTCGGGCCCATCGAATTGCGCCGCTGACCCAACCGGGACCTGTCCCGCGAGCACCGCACCTCTGTTCAAGAGGCAGTCCTATGCAGGCGCGCCCTCCCGCCCCCGGCTTGGGGTGACGGGAGGGCGCTTCACTCCTTCCCATAGTATCGTCGTTCCAACTCTTGGGGCGGGCGTCCCAGCTTGTAGGCGGTGAGAGTGCGCAGAATGGTCCAGGTCTGGCGCAGGACCCCCCGCTTGAGGTAGCGGCGGGCCGAGGCCCGGACCGGCAGGTTGATGACTTCAAGACGGCCCCCCTGCGTCCGACGGCGCAGTTGGCGCAGGCGGCGCGAAAAGTCGACGTCTTCCATGAGGGGGATGGGCGCAAAGCCCTCAAGCTCTTCAAATACCTCGCGGCGCACGAAGAGGCAGTCGTTGCCGAAAAAGACGTGGAAGAGGCGCACCCGCAGGTAAGAGACGGCGATATTCCCCCAGAATCGCGGCGTCCGCTGATGGTAGCGCTTGAGGAAGGAGCCTCCCAGCACCCCTTCATCGTCCAGGGTCTCGGCCAGCGCCGGCAGTGCGCCGATGGGCAGCGAGACATCGGCATGCATGAAAAGCAACACCGAATAACGCGCTTCCCCGGCTCCGCGGTTGAGTTGAAGACCGCGGCTCTTGGGCGACTTGACCGCCCTCAGGTTATCGAGTCCGCGGCGGCGCGAGAATTCCTCGACCACCCGCAGAGTGTCGTCCTCGCCGGCCACCGACACGATCACTTCGAAGGGGATGCCGCGGCTAACCTGGGGATGGAAGAGGCGCTCGAGCGATTGTTCAATCTCGGTGGCTTCCCGGTAAGCCGGTATGACAACGGAAATCAAGACGAGTCCTCGGTTTCATCTTGGGCCTCTGCATCAGCCGGGTCAAGCCGCTTCTTGATCCAGA
>DATIPO010000191.1:0-3537 GCA_035471925.1 Acidobacteriota bacterium | reverse complement strand
AAAGCAGGCGGTCGCGGGAGGCCGGCTGCGGTGTCAGGATCACGTCGGGATTGCGCTCCAGCACGGTTTCCAGGCTCATGAGCGGCCAACTGCTGAGGGCGTCGTGGGCGACGTTGCGTCCGCCGGCCAGCTCGATCAGTTGATGGATGAAGGTTCCAGGGCCCGCGCTCTGCAAAGGTTCCGGCCAGATTTCCACAAACACTTGTGGACGCTTTTCCTCAGGAATGCCGGCCGTCCTCTGGCGGACCTTTTCTACTCGTTGGCGGAGTTCTTGAACCACTTCTTCGGCTCGTTGGCTGCGCTCCACCATCTGTCCCAGTTGAAGGATGGCCTGGAAAACGTCTTCCAGCTTGCGGGGGTTGAGGCGCAGCACTTTGAGGCCCAGCGATTCCAGCTTGGGACGATGCTGGTCGCTCATCTCGGTGATCAGCACCAAGTCCGGATCGGCGGCCAGGATGCGCTCGAAAGAAGGATGCAGCAGCGAGCCCACCACCGGGATGTCCTGGCGGCGCAAGGCTCCCCGGCTGAACTCGTCCACCCCCGCCAAGCGCTCTTCGGCCAACAGGCGGCTGAGAATCTCGCTGTTTCCAGGATTGAGCGAAACAATGCGGCGGGGAGGCTCTTCCAAGCGCACGGCCGCGCCGTCGATTTCCTGGATGGTCAT
Source organism: Acidobacteriota bacterium (assembly GCA_035471925.1). GTDB lineage: Bacteria > Acidobacteriota > UBA6911 > RPQK01 > DATIPO01 > JANQFM01. The sequence continues at coordinate 2,873 of DATIPO010000191.1, read as the reverse complement.
GGGAAAGGCGCCGGGCCGCTCCTGGGCGGCCGTCCAACCCCAGGCCAATAAGGCCACAAGAAAAGCTGGCGCGCGGCTGTGACGAAATCGCATCCTCAGATCATAACAGTCCCTCGAGCGCCGACGGGCGATGAGGATGCGCCAACCCCGCCGTGGCGCCAGTTCTTGAGACGGCCATTCAGTCATTGCTGAATCCTTTCCGGGCGCTTGCGGCCCAACACCGCGGGAGATGGGCTGCCGTATGCCTAGCGCCCAGGGGACTCTTTTCATGGCCAAGCCAATCTAACTTGCTGACATTTTGTGCTTAGGATAGAGCTCGAACCCTCAATGGGCGCATCATCGCCTGTGAGTCTGCGGTGAGGGCTAGATCAAGTAGAAGAACATGAACAAGCGAATTGCATTCCTGACCTTGCTGACCGCTCTGTTGTGCGTGGGCCTCTTGGCCAATTTGAGCTTCGCCGTCGAGGATTCGGTTCCCCGCTGCGAGTGCTACATCAATTGCCAGGGCCAGTGCGGAATCATCGACGTGGTCGGCTTCTGCATGGATGCCAACGGCCGCAATTGGACCCTCTACAGCGGCGACTGCGACGAACTGTTCTGCTGGGACTTCCCCCTGGTGCCTTAACCGGCCCCGCAATGATTCCTGCCGCCGGGTGCCCTCCGGCACCCGGCTCCAAGCCCCCTGTGCAAGTCTGTCTTGACAGGGCGGATGCAATCCTCTAGCGTGAACAGGCTACGGTTTGGACGCTCAGGGAAGCCGGTGCAAATCCGGCGCTGCCCTCGCAACTGTCAGCAGCAACGAAATCCGCGGCCAAGTGGTCCTCGATCGAGGGGGCCGATTTGGCGGCCACGGCGGTACGACGTACAGTCGGAAGGCGCGGAGAGTAGGTGCCGGGAAGCTTGCCGGCGCGGCTGCGAGCCAGGATACCGGCCTCCAACCGTCCTCTGGATCGCCTTCGAAGGGAAGGCGAAGAGGATGAAGCGGTCGTAAGAGGCCCCACCCATCCTTTTCCACAACCTTCAATGAGCGTCATCCGAGCAACTGTAACCGGGTTGCGGTCGAATGATTTGGGAAGCCGGTGAGAGTCCGGCGCTGCCCGCGCAACTGTAATCGGGCGAAACCTGCCAGAGCCACTGCTTCGGCCAGCGAAGCGGGAAGGCGCAGGGAGTAGAGACCCGTCAGCCAGGAGACCGATTCGGGCCGTACCTCTTGAGCGCCTCCGACGGGGAGGCTGGAGGGAATCATGTTCGCATCTGTCTTTCGGACGGCCTCGGAGCTGTCTCGTCCGTCCTGCGCCAGGACTTTCATCTTCTGCCTCGTGACCCTGGGTTTGTTGATCCTGGCGGGTCTGGGGCCAGGACCTTTTCCAGTTCATGCGGCCGGGCCGGCCCTTTGGCCGACATCGAGTGAGTCCAGCAGTGCAACTGCCACGCTTGAGGGCCAGGTGCTGGATCCCAGCGGGCAAAGCGTGGCCCATGCCTTGGTGGAGGTGCTGTCCCGCGACGGCAGCCTTCGCCGTACCACCTCAAGCGACGAACAAGGACGCTTTTCGCTTCTGCTGCGTCCTGGACGCCACCTGCTGCGCGTCCGCAGCGGCGCTTTCGCCCCTTCGCTGACGGTCTTGACCTTGACTCCCGGCGAGGAGCGGACTCTCGAGGTCGGCCTGCAACTGGCGGCCCTCGACGAGCAGGTGGTCGTGGTGGCTTCCGGTGCGCCTCAAGAAGCCGCCCGCTCGGCCAAGTCGGTCACTGTCCTCGACCGGGCCCGACTGGAAGCCCAGGGCGAGTTCACCCTGGTGGACGCGTTGCAGCTCGCTCCCAGCATGCGCATCGCCCGCTTGGGCGGACCCGGCGCCTTCACCACCGTCAAAACACGCGGACTGCGCGATCAGGACACCGCCTTTTTGGTCGACGGCCTCCCCTTCCACGACGCATCCGCGCTTGAGGGTGACGCGACTCCCCTGCTGGAGGATTTCTTGCTGCTCAACCTCGACCGTATCGAGATCCTGCGCGGATCGGGCTCTTCGCTGCATGGGTCCAACGCCATGGCCGGCGTGGTCAATTTGGTCAGCGACGACGGCGGAGGCGATCTGCGGGGACTGGTGGAGGTCCAGGGAGGCGGTTTGGGTCTGGCCCACGGGCGCACCCGCATTGCCGGAGGCAGCCATGACGGGGCCTTTTCCTTCAGCGCCGCGGCGGCCCACCTCAACGTCAGCGATGGGGTGGACGGCAACGACGCTCTGCGCAAGACCCTGCTGCAAGGCGTCGCCTCCTGGAGTCCCGGCCCCGGACGGCGTCTTCGCGGAAGCCTCCTCTTCGGCGACACCTTCAGCCTCCTCAACGACTCCAGCTTCGCAGTCCCCGAGGAGAATCTCCCCGTCACCGGCGTTGTCGAGGCGCGTCCGCTGGATGAGTCCCAGGTGGAGCGCCTGCTGGCGGGACAGCAGCTCGACTTCGGGACGGCCACTTTCGTTCCCGATCTGGACGACCCCGACAACCAGCGCGCATCGCGCTTCCTCAACGGGATCCTGCAGTGGGAGCATCGTCTGGGCGGACGCTTCGGTTACAGCTTGAGCTATAGCTTTCTGGGCAGCGGACGGCAGTTCCGGGACGGTCCTGGCGGAAAGCGCTTCGAGCCCGACTCCAACACCCTGAGCGATCTCGACGGCCGCATCCACCTGCTGCGCGCTCAAGCCGACTACCGGCTGGGAGCCCGCCATTCCCTCAGCGCCGGATACGAGTTCCAGCGCGAAACCTTCATCAGCACTGACACGGCCGCGGGCGTCTTCGCCCGTTCCGAAGCCTCTCAAGACGCCCACAGCTTTTTCGTCCAAGACCAGATGCACTTTTTCGAAGAGCGCCTTCAGATTTCG
>DATIPO010000190.1:0-3780 GCA_035471925.1 Acidobacteriota bacterium | reverse complement strand
GGATACGAGTTCCAGCGCGAAACCTTCATCAGCACTGACACGGCCGCGGGCGTCTTCGCCCGTTCCGAAGCCTCTCAAGACGCCCACAGCTTTTTCGTCCAAGACCAGATGCACTTTTTCGAAGAGCGCCTTCAGATTTCGTTGGCCGGGCGGGCTCAGGCCTACCGGGTGGACGATCCTGAGTTCCAGGGCGGCGACGCTCCCTTCCGCAACCTTGACCGCTTCGACGCTCCCCCCACGGCCCTCACCGCCGACGGAGACATCGCCTACTTCTTTCCCGAGTCGGGTACCAAGCTGAGGGCCCACGTGGGAAATGGATACCGGGCTCCCTCCCTTTTCAACCGCCTGGGAACTACCTTCTTCCTGGGCAGCTTTTCGGCTTTCGGCGATCCGCGGCTGCGCCCCGAGCGCAGCATCAGCTTCGATGCCGGGTTCGAGCAAACCCTGCTGGATGAGCGGGTGCGCTTTTCGTCCACCTATTTTTACACTCGCCTGCAGGAAACCATCGTTTTCGATTTCAGCGGACTGGTGGATCCCGCTACTGATCCCTTCGGACGATTCGGCGGCTACGCAAACGACCCCGAAGGAGGCATTTCGCGGGGCATCGAATTCGAGACCTCGGCGGCGCTCTCGCCCAACTTGGAAGTCAGGGCCTCTTACACCTACACCAACTCCGATCTGACGCGGGGAGTGGAAGGCACCCGGTTCGGGCCATCCTTGGGTGTCTCGGATCATCTTTTCACCCTCAGCGCCGACTACCGCCCTACGCCCCGGCTGCAGCTCAACGGCCACCTCTATGCCGCCAGCGACTATCTTTTCCGCTTTTTCGTCCCCACCGGCAACCGCGACTTCCGCTTCCAGGGACCGGTGCGGGCCGATGTGGGCGGCAGCTACCGTATGTGGGTCAAGGACGACCACAAGCTCAGACTCTACCTGCAAGTCGAGAATCTTTTCGACGACGTCTACTTCGAGAACGGTTTCCGGACGCCCGGACTGACGGCCCGCGCCGGCATCGCCTACGAGTACTGAAAGCGCCATGAGTCCATCTCTGCAAGATACGCTGGAGGCCATCCAACCGGTCGACCCGGGTCTCGTCGGTCACTACCAGAGCCGTCTCGATCAGCTCACCAAACCTCGCGGCTCGCTGGGACGCCTGGAAGAGATCGCCGCCCGCTTCGCAGCCATCCGCCATCGGCCTGATGACGCGGCCTCGCCCCCAGTAGCCGTCGGCGTCAAGAACGATCGGGATGGGCGCGGCCAAGACGACGACGGCTTCGGCAAGAAAGTGATTTTCACCTTCGCCGCCGATCACGGAGTGGCCCGGCGCGGCGTCAGCCTGTATCCGCCCGAGGTGACGGCTCAGATGGTCCTCAACTTCCTCAACGGGGGAGCTGCCATCAACGTCCTCTGCGGCCACTACGGCATCACCAACGTGGTGGTCGATGTGGGCGTCGATGCCGACTTCGGCGAGGACGTCCGAGGCCTGCGCCGCTGCAAGGTAGCTCGGGGAACCGCCGATCTGACAAGGGAACCGGCCATGAGCCGCCAACAGGCCACGCAGGCGCTGCAGACGGGCATCGATCTGGCAGGCGAATTCGCCGCCATGGGCTTCCAGGTGCTGGGAACGGGAGAGATGGGCATCGGCAACACCACCGCCGCCAGCGCCGTCCTCTCGGCACTCAGCGGACTCGACCCGGAAAACACGACTGGTGCGGGGACGGGCATCGACGGGCGTCGCCGCACCCGCAAGATTGAGCTGATCCGCCAGGCCTTGCGGCTCCATCGACCCGACCCCGCCGATCCGCTGGGGGTGTTGTGCGCCTTGGGCGGATTCGAAATCGGCGCCATCGCCGGGATGGTGCTGGCCGGGGCCGCCCGCCGAAGGGCCGTGGTTGTGGACGGCTTTATCTCCACCGCCGGAGCCGCCTTGGCCCTGGCCCTTTCACCCAGCGCCGCCGATTACCTCTTCTTCTCCCACTGCTCCAGCGAAAGCGGACACGCTCCCGTCCTCAAATGGCTGGGAGTTCGCCCCTTGCTCGAGCTTGACTTGCGCCTGGGCGAAGGGACCGGCGCGGCCATCGCCATCGATCTTCTGCAGGCCTCCTGGAAGCTGCTGACCCAGATGGCCACCTTTGAGGAGGCCTCGGTCAGCCGTTCGTCCTAAACCGAGCGGTCCTTATGCCCCCGGGCGCACCCCAACCTTCTTGTTGGGGCATCGGATAGCCCTGTAAACGGGCCCTCCGCATCAGGCGAGCCGCGATGCGCCTTCTGGTCCTCTTCCTCGACACTCCTCAACTTGGAGACATGCCTCTTCCATGAATCGGGTAGTATGGAGCCCATGGCTCAGCCGTCGGCAAGTGCACCCGAAACTTCAGCCTCCTCTTCCGGAGGCATCCGAGGTCAAGTCAAGTCCCTTCCCCCCTGGGGCAAAGCTCTGCTGGGATGCGGAGTCGGGTGCCTGGGAGTGAGTGTGATCGGAGTCATCCTCTTCTCCATCGCAGCCTACTATGCCGTGTCACCCGGAGAGCAGATCGACACCCGCCTGATCGCCGGCCCCGAATCGCGGGCGGTCTTGCGCCTCTATGGCGGACGTCCCGACTCCCAACTGGCTCCCTTTCTGGTCATGGTGATGACCGAAGCTCAGCGGGCCGACCGCAACAATCAAAACCTGCCCGAGCCTCTGAAGTGGTTGGCCGATGCCAACGACGCCCAGCAGGCCCAGCAGCTTGAGCAGTGGTTGGACCTCGAAGCCACCGTGACGTTCGAAGAGGGCCGTCTGGGACCGCAACCGGTGGCGGCCATCAACTTGCCTGTCTACGCCCGCGCAGCCCGCTGGGCGCTCAGCCTCCTTTTCACTCCCGTCAGCCACGCCGGATATCACTACTATCAAATCGACCCCAATCACCCCGCCGTCATGTCCTTCGCCGAGAATACGATGCTGTGGGCCGCTGACGAGCAGTCGCTGAAAGTGGTTCTCGACCGGCTTTCCTCGGGCCAGACCTCGCCGCTGCCGCCCGCTTTTCAAGAACCCCTGGCCGAACTGGAAGGCCGATGGGACTTCTATGGTGTGGGCGACCGAAGCGCCATTCCCACGGACAGGCTTGATGACGACGACGTTGAGAGGGTCGAGGGCTGGGATCTGGGGCTGGCCGCCGCCGGAGAGGAGTCGGTGGAGGGACGGTTCACCATCTATTTCGTCGATTCCCAGGCCGCCCTTGACGCAGAACCGCGCCTCCAACAGCATCTTCGCTCCCGCCAGGAGGACCTGCGCCAGGACGGGCTCACCACGACCTTTCAGGTCCGCCGGCTGGGCTCCCAGGTAGTCATCGACTTCTCGCTCCTCAGCCTGAGAAGCTACCTGGCAGGCGTCTTCTCCCGTCTCGAGGACGAAGAGACAAAGCGCTGAGTCAGCTTCTCCTCAGCTTAATCCAGCACAACGACTTCGCCTTCCTCAGCGATACGCATTCCCGCTTGGAGTACGCTGTGGCGGGCCGCGGAGTCGGGAAGGAGCGCCGGATTGGTGTGGTTGAGGTGGATGAAGCGCACCTTGGAACGCTGCTCAGACGGCAAGGGTGCGAAGCGCTCCATGCTGTGGGTGATGAAGGGATGAGGGAAGCCGCTCATATCGCGTCCGGGGATCTCTCCGTCGGCGTAAAAGCTGCCGTCCAGATAGGCCACGTCGACCCGCCCGATTAGATCTTCGATGCGCGTCCCCTGTTCGTCCCACTCCTCCCAACTGTCGATGTCGGGAAGGAAAAGGACTGATCGCGAAGGGCCCTC
>DATIPO010000189.1:0-4547 GCA_035471925.1 Acidobacteriota bacterium | reverse complement strand
CTCTTCAATCGAGTCACGTCTGCACAGCAATCAAGAAGAGTACCCCAAGGACTCGACCTGGAAGTGGGCCAGGGAGTTTCAATCCTCTTCAATCGAGTCACGTCTGCACAGGAAAGGTTTCTCAATCACTCTGCAGCCCTTCATTGTTTCAATCCTCTTCAATCGAGTCACGTCTGCACAGCCTGACCTTCGCGAGCGCAGCCAGAATATCTGGCAACATCCAGAAAGGGTTTCAATCCTCTTCAATCGAGTCACGTCTGCACAGTCAACTACAGCAGAGGCGTCCACCGCTTGCTTTTCGAGCACCGCATAGGTTTCAATCCTCTTCAATCGAGTCACGTCTGCACAGACATTGCTTCCGTTGGCGCTATCGTGAAGGCAGAGCGGCAATTCGTTTCAATCCTCTTCAATCGAGTCACGTCTGCACAGGGATCGGGAGTTTCCTTTGGCGGTTACTTTGTGTTTCAATCCTCTTCAATCGAGTCACGTCTGCACAGACTACTGAGCCTTGTTTTGCTTGTCGGTCTGGCCTCATTAAGTTTCAATCCTCTTCAATCGAGTCACGTCTGCACAGAGCCGCCCTGAAAACGCCTTTGTTGGCAGGGACTTGGAACCCCCTTTGCGGCGGACGTGGCGCCGCGCTGAAATCCGTTAGTGAAGGAAAAGCAAAAACTCGCCGCAAAGCCAGTCGTGGCGGGCATCGCCGCTCCCGCACCTTTCAGATTCACGGCAAGTCCTTTAAAATCAATCGCTTGAGCCATGGTTTCACCTCTCTTTCTCATCCCTCCGAATTCTCGGTCGCGGCATGAATGAGGCTTGTTTCTTTTTGTCTGCCAAGAATGCAGGACGAGGTTTGCGCACGTTTTTACGTACTCGCATGATGATTGACCCAAACGCAGTTAATGAACGTCGATGCATCTTTCGTTGCATGAGTCAGTTCCAACCTCCTAAATGGTAAAGTAGGCCGCGTCTTCAGTCAAGACGCCGCCGGGGGTGCCGGGGGTCCGGGGCCGTCGATGAGGATGCGGATCGATAAGGTCGTTCTCACTTGGCGGGTCTTCAGTTGGTCAACTTGTTGCGACGTTTTGCCGGGATACGCCAAGGCAAAAAGCAGGAGCCGGTTCGCATTCCTCATTCTCACAAGGGGTGGACTTGGAAGCGGCCCAGGCCGAAGGTGGCGCCTTTGCCTACGTTGAGCCATTCGCCCAAGGCCAGCAGGGGGGTGAAGAAGGAGAGGTTGCCTTCGTAGGTGGCGGTCCCGCGAAAGCCGCCCAGGCGCATGCGGGTCTGTTGGCGGTTGGAGTAGCGTTCCCAGTCGTCCCAGCGGATTTGCGAGTCGATGAGCCGGGTGCGGGAGGCCTCCTCAAGGATAGCTTCGACGTCGAAGCGGAGATCGCTGGCGTAGAGCCGGGATAGGGTTTCGACGCGCTCGCAAAGGCGCTGCATGAGGACCGGGAAGTCGGGGTCCTCCACCAGGCGTCCGCGGTTTTGCAGGCGGGTGGGGGTGAGGAAGTCCATCTTCCAACGGCGGGACTGCATCCAATCGGAGCGGTCGCGGATGATTTGCTCGGCGGTGAATTGGATGATGCCGCCGGGACGGTTCGGGAGGTCGTCGGAGCGATTGCCTGCGGGGCCCGTGTGCGGGGCGTCGCTAGGAGTCGCATCGCGGGGACTGAGGGTGTCGATCTGGGTCAGGCGGCACTTGGCGCGTCCGCGGCCCAGGCCCAGGCGTCCGATCTCGGCAAAGGCGCGGTTGAAGGAGGGTGCGTCGGCAAGGGCGTCGCCGATCAGGACCAGCCCGCAGTCCAGTTGGCGGCCCGTTTCGAAGTCGGTTTCGGGCGTATCGGGGGGGATGAGGACGAAGGGAGGCGTGGGGATGGGGTGGCGTCCGTTGCGCCGTGGGGAGAAGCGGGTTTCGAACAGGTCGGGATAGCGGCAGGCCTCCATGAGATGGCAGCCGTCGCAGGACGGAAGGCGGTGCCTGAGGCAAAGCGTGCGCTTGAGGGCCTTGCCCAGGGCGCCGCGGAAGGTGGATCCTTTATAGGTAGGGAGGCGAAGGGGTTGCAGCGCTTCAAAGCGGTAGCGCACGCGCGCCAGGCGCAAGGCACCCCATGATGAAGGCTGATCGGCTGTTGCGCGAACCAGGGGGGAACTCACGTTCCAACCTCCGTGTTATGCGTTCCGGATTATACGGCAAGTCCCCTGTCAGGGACGGCGGGCTCGTTGTTGAGCTGCAAATGCAGGTAGGTTAGCAGCATCCTGACCCAACCGTCCAGGGCCGCTGCGACAAGTTCACGCACGAGTAGAGAACGTGAAACGTTTGAGCCAGCCCGTAACGCTGTTGCACGCTTTCAGCGTTCGGGAATGTCCCCTCTCAACCCAGGGTGGCGCCTTCGTCTCGCTGCGCTCGACCACGGCTGGGCTGGCTTATGGCTCGCCTTTAGCGAGCCCAGACTTGATTGCGGGCTAGTAGAGGTGGCGCGGCCCTCAGACCGTCGAGGGAGGACTACGAGGCCCCTGACCGTGTTGGTAGAACTTGACTGTGTGCGGACTTGTTGGCCATCCAGTGGCCCTAGAGGCTTTCTTGGGCGGGGTCGCGGAGGGGGATCCAGCGGCGGGCCAGGCGGAGTTCCCAAGGATTGCCGTAGATGCCGGCGGCGTAGCGCCAGCGGGCCAGGTTGCGCAGGACGCTCTTGCCCCACTGGGGCGTGTGGTAGTCCTGGCCGGTGGGAAAGCGGCTGGAGATGACTTGGGCGAAGTCTCTCACCCGCTGGCGCATGCGCGGCGTCAGCCAGGGGGCGTCCTGGTGGCAGACGTAGTTGAGCCAGCGGGGTTCGGTCCACTCCTCAGGAGTGGTGGGGAGTTCAGGACCGTCGGGTCCGTAGCGTTTGAGGATGGGAATGCGGGCGCCGCCGCCGTCGTCCTTCTTGCGGCGCGGATCGCGCTGGGGCGTGGGCGAGTAGAAATAAGGCACGATCTCGCATTCCGGATGGATAGCCTTGAGCCGGCGGATGAAGCCGAAGGTCTTCTCGATCTCGCCTTCGGGATCCTCGGGCCCTCCCAGCACAAAAGAAAACTCGGGAATCACCCCGTACTCCTTGCACAGCCGGGCCGTCTCGAAGGTGTGGTCGACCTTGGTCCCTTTGCGCATCGACTTGAGGACCGAGTCGCTGGCCGCTTCGGCGCCGATATAGGCCATTTTGAGCCTGCTGCGGCGCAAACGCTCCCATGTGGAGGTCGAGAACTTAGCCAGCGTATCGGCCCGGGCGTAGCACCACCAGGGCATCTGCGCCTCCTCCAAGACCTCCAGAACAGGAATGCTGGTCTTTTCCTTGTCGAAGAAGTTGTGGTCGTAGAACTGGACGGCGTCGGCCCGGTAGGTGTCGCGCAACGTCAGAAGCGCCCGCCGCAGTCCGCGGGCGGCCTGCAGTTGGGTGTAGCCGTTGAACATCGAAACCACGCCGCAGAAGGTGCAGCGGTAGCGGCATCCCAAAGCCGCCTGGTGGACGGCCGTGCGCTTCCCCATGAAACTGGGCCGCAGGTAGCTTTCCACGTCTCCCACCCGGCGGTAGGGCAAGGGAGGGTAATCGTCCGGCGGACGAAAATGGCGCTCGGGGTTGTGGACGATGCGTCCCCCGGCCTTGTAGGTCAATCCGGCGATGTGGGAGAGGGCCGAGATGTCCTGAGCCGAAGCGGCCCGCTCGGCCTCCAGCGCCGACAGCGGACGTCCGGCGTCGGGAAGCGCCTGAAGCAGTTCCCGCAACGTGTCCTCGCCCTGGCCGCGGATCAGATAGTCGACGTAGGGCGCGTTGACCGCCGAGTCCGGGTAGAGCGTGGGAAAGTATCCGCCCCAGGCCACCGGTACCTCAGGGTGAGCGGCCCGTAAGGCGGAGGCAATCTCAATGGCCGGCGCCACCTGCGGACCTGGCATCACCGTCATCCCTACCAGCGCCGTCTCCCGCTCGGCCACAGCCGAGATAACCGTCCCCGCCGCATCAGGATCGACGTTGCCGTCCACGATGCGGTAGTCCCACTCGCCCTCCAAAACGGCCCCCAGTGAGAGCAGCGAAATCGGCAGCCGCACCGCCCGCGGCTTGGACATCTTTGGATTGACGAGGACGACCTGCTTCTTCATGGATCAATCTCAGATCACGGCCCCGTCGGGGATGACGGAATTCTTGGGGATGATGACGATGCCGTCGCGCACGTGATAGTTGCTCATGGGCGTTCCGCAGTTGCCGTCGTGTTCGGCGTGCCCTTCGACGTTTTCGATGCGAACGTTCTCACCGATACGGGCGTTCTTGTCGACGATGGCTCGCCTGATGAAGCTCCCCCTGCCCACACCCAAGCGGATCGGTTCCCGGCGCGGATCGGGATCGTAGGAGTCGGCCCCCATCATCAAGGTGTCTTCCAAAGTGGCGTTGCGGAGGATGCTGCGGATGCCGATGATGGAGTTGCTGACCCTGGAGTTGAAGATCGAGCAGCCCTCGGCCACCACGACGTCCTCGAACTGGCAGTTGCGGATGCGGTTGGCCGGCAGAAAGCGG
>DATIPO010000188.1:0-2251 GCA_035471925.1 Acidobacteriota bacterium | reverse complement strand
TTGCTGGAGGCCCGCCTCCGTTTTGCCGCCCGCCGCGGATGCACCCTGGCCATGATGTGCGCCCAACCCGGCAGCCCCTCCCAGCGCAACGCCCAACGCCACAACTTCCAAATCGCCTACACCCGCATCAAGTGGCAACTGTGCCCGAATGCTTTCAAAGCGGCTAGCTCAAGGGAGGCCGCGCAAGGCGGGAGGAGGGGTAAGAACACATAGAATCCGAGTCAGTCTGCGGCGGCTCTGCCGGGTGCGAGCTACACTCGGCAGAGCCGGGGTCTCCATGACGCCCTAGACCGCCTTAGACCAAGGTGCTTTGCCGGACATCCTTGACATGCCCGGTGGTCAGCGTTTGACCGCCGAAGGCCCAGTCGCCGCTGCGGATTTCTTCCACGATCACGACAGTCTTCTCGCGAAGAGGTTCTCCCTCAACGGCAACCATCGCCTCGGTGACTTTTTCGATCATCTGTTGTTTTTCCGAGTCCGTGAAGACACCTTCGATCACTTTAATACTAGCGAGTGGCATGGAAATGCTCCTTTCTAAGGGTCAACAAATCCGGTGCATCATGTACCGGACTGGAGAGTGCTTGAACTGCGCCTTGCGATTCCGCGCTCTCACCTTAGAAGGCGTGAGGTGAGCACTTACAATGTGAGGGGGCTTCCCCTACAGCTTCCAAGCCGTTTCCGACTCGGGGGAGTAAACGCAGGAATTCCCTGTACGAATCGAGTTGGAGAGATGCTGACCCAGCCGAGGGTGTGCGGCCGAGATCTTCCTGATGGCGCTGCGGATTCTCCAAGTGACGGCTGATCTGGCCCGCTCCGCAGCATGGGTCATCTTGCGCTGGCGTCCTCCCAAGCCCGTCGCTTTCGCGAGCTCATCGATCAAGAGGTCAAGTTCCCGGCGGGCGGGTTCGGATCGGGCCGGGTCATTGTCGGCTTCGGCCAGTTCTATCTCCCGTCGCAGCTCCTCTACTCGGCGGCGATACTCTCGCCGAGAGGACATCTTGGGGCGTGTCAGCCGACGGGGCCGCACCGGACAGCTCAAGGCAATGTACCGACTCCCCTGGCTGTGACAGCAAGCGGGCGATATCGTGGAAACCCTTCACCTCCACCAGCAGCGCACCCTTTCCCCGGTAGGAGAGCGACCAGAGCTCACCAGCGCGGACAAAGGCATTGCCCTCGGGCTGGTATATTTCGGCGGGCCGAACCGAAAGGTGGGACCGTGACTTGAGAACGCGCTCGACATCAATCTCGGCGATGCCCCCATCGCGCAGGATGTCAGGCATGAGGCGGGATGCTTCCAGCGACCTGAAGGGCTCCACCTGGACAGCCCAGGATAGCGGTTCCTCCGGGTCGGGTTGTCGGCCAAAGGCAATCTTGTTGCGATACTCGCCCAGGAAAGTCTCGTATTCGAGGCGAGCCTGGTCAGGTTCACCGGCCACCACGGCACAGGCGGCCCGGTAGGCGGGAAGCTCGACGATGGCTTCCCCCGCCATGGAAAGATGCTGGCGGGCTTCCGCATAGCGGCGCAACATGAACAGGCTCCAGCCCATGATCCCCGCATACCATGGCCCATGCAGCGGGTTCAGGTCGCCGGCCTTGTGGGCCAATTGCAGGCTCTCTTCGAATTGGCAGCCGAAGAGTTTGGTGACAGCCACCTGAATGAGGACGTGGGCGTCACTGGGATTCAAAGCCAGGGCCCGCGCAGCATGGTGATCAGCCTGCCGGTGCTGGCGACGAAAGCGGCAGACGCGTCCCAGGACGCTGTGCGCCATGGCGTCGGTGTCGTCGAGTTCGACGGCCTTGGATGCATAGTCGAATGCGCTGGGCCCGCTTTCCTCCCACAGGTGCCACGCCTGGCAAGACCACTCGTTGAAGTGCGAAAGAGAGAGTCCGGAGTAGGCACGCGGATAGGCCGGATCGATCCGCAGCGCCTGTTGAAAGAACTCCCGCGCCTCCTGGTCTCCTTCAAGAGTGCCTCGCTTCAGACAGGCCATGCCTCTCAGCCAGCAATCATAGGCCTGCAGATCCTCGGGCTTCCTGCCCCGGGCTGCCCTGAGTTTCGCCTCGTCGACCTGGATGGCCAGTCGACCGGCTACCGTGCCGACGATTTGATCTTGTACCGAGAAGACGTTTTCCTGGGGAGCGTCAATCTGCTCGGCCCAGACGATCTCCTGCTCGGGCAAACGAAGCAGAGCCAGACTCAGGCGGATCTGACCGTCACCCCATCGCACGCTGCCTTTCAAGACAAACTGCA
>DATIPO010000187.1:0-21215 GCA_035471925.1 Acidobacteriota bacterium | reverse complement strand
CGAGTCGTCTATTTACGGCAAAGTCACAACCCTGCGCGGGCAACCAATCAATAATGTAGTGGTTCGATTCTACAAGCTCCTGCCTGAGAAAGCGGGTGGAGGTGAAAAGCTCATTTCGAAGTGACTTCTGACGGATCCGGGCACTATGAGGCCAAGGATCTGGATTGGGGACACTATAGGATTCATTTTGGGGGAAGGTCGCCGTCCTTCAACGATGAAGACGTTTATGGCTTCTTCGTCTCAAACGGCTCAAAGAGGATGCTGGATGTGGCCCTGACCGGAGGCATGCCCGCGCATCTAGGGGCCATCTCGAAGGTGAGGGGCGTTGTGACAGACGAGGCAGGAGAGCCGACAGCTGGAGCTACCGTGGTGATCGTCCCCCTCTATGGACCTAGTCTGTACAGGCAGCAATACACCGATGAGGATGGAGCATTTGTATATGGTGTGGAAGACGGCAGCTATCTTATCTACGCCACCGCTCCTGGGGCGGTGAGCGAGCCCATTCTCTTCAAAACCCGAGGCGTGGAGACACGAGGCACTGCGGAGAAGATTTTTACGTTGAAGCTCTTGCCCAGTTCCTGATTCTGCATCGGTAGACTAGCAAACTCTAACTGCCCAGAGGCGCGGAAGGCGAAGCTTGTTCGGTAAGCCGATCCTCGGCTCTCCGACCACGGCAGCATGGGCGCCGTCAAGCTGAACAAGCGCTGAACGCCCCTCCACGCCCAGCAATCCAGACGGAGGCTCGGTAATGGGCCACTTCGCCAACCCGTTAGCTGGGGCGTGCCTTCATTGACCCCACCGCCATTTTTCCCTAGAATATTGGACTCTCGCTGCCCCGCGGCGAGCCCATTCACGAGCGGAGAGGTGCCGGAGTGGACGAACGGGGCTGCCTGCTAAGTAGTTGTGCTGAGAAATCGGCACCGAGGGTTCGAATCCCTCCCTCTCCGCCATCTTCCTCCTAGATACCGCAAACCCCAGTATCTACAGGCCTTTCAGCGGATTCCTGTCTTTCCGATTTTTGCCGAATTAGGCGAAATCAGGGTGAATTCTGTTCCGATTCGGAACAGTTCCCAAACCGTGTTTTCACCAAATCTGCTCTTCTAACTGGTCCGATTTCATCCCCTTTTCCTCACCGTGGGAGGACTCCCCGCCCACCCCCTTCGAACGAACATTCGTCGGCCTCCTCCCCGACGAATCGGAGAGTTTGGCGATGAAGTTGCGGCGGGACTTTGGCGCGGCGGGCGGCCCGGTAATTGGCTTCCGACCGAGGTTGCGGCCCGGACGAGCTGGCGGCGGACTGAACCGATTTCTGTGCTCTTGGGAAGTTGGGAGCAGAGGCGCAGAATGGGCAAGGCGAAGTTTCGGGTACGGTTGGGAGGTCTTGGAGGCTTTGGTTTTTCATTCTTCGAACCCGTTTCCCGACAAATCATCAGAAGATGTCTACGCCTTGGCCCGATGATATGCTCTAGAGAGAGATTGCAGGCATTTCGCCGCTCACGGGAGGGATTGGATGAAGACACGGAAACTGGGCGGATGGATCATCGATCCGAGTTCGAACGTGCTCAAGAATGGCGGAGAGGTGAGACATCTGAGCCCCAAGTCCATGGACGTTCTGAATTATCTGCTGCAGCGAAGAGGCGAGGTTGTAAGCAAGGATGAAATCATCTCGGAAGTCTGGCAGGATCAATATATTAGCGAGCAGGTGATCAACAATGCGATTTGGAGCATAAGAAAGGCACTTGACGACAATGCCAGAAGCCCGCGTTTCTTGGAGACCATTCCTAAACGGGGCTACCGGCTGCTCGAGCCGGACAGGCCGCTTTCTTTCCGCTCCGCGGACTCCACGAGGCTGACCGCGGGCTGGCTGAAAACGCTCAAAACCGCGGCAGGCCATTGGACTTGGTTGGCCGCAGTGGTCCTGGTGGCGGCAGTTGGCGTGCAGGTGGTGATTTTCTTGCTCCCCTCCCCAGCCGCCTTTGGAGATGAAGGCATCTTGGGCCCGAAGCTGCGTCCCGTGACCAGCCTTCCGGGGACCGAAGAATTCCCATCTCTTTCCCCGGACGGCAGCCAGATCGCATTTTCCTGGAACGGCGGTCAAGGCAGTGAAAAGCATCTTTATCTTCATTCGCTGGATTCCACCATTCCCAGCCAACTGACTTTCGGACCTTTCATCGACCGCCTGGCTGCATGGTCGCCCGGGGGCCGCCGACTGGCCTTCCACAGGCAAGACGCCGAAGGCAGAAGCGGCATCTATTCCATCCCCGTCTTGGGGGGCGAGCCGGAGCTTCTCGTCGAGAAGCCAGGACTGGCCATATGTCCTTATTCTGTGGACTATTCGCCGGACGGCGACTGGCTGGCTTTTGCGGCCTTCGACCTGGAAAAAGGAACGGCCCGGCTCTTTCTGCATTCGCTGGCCGACAACCGCTCCCGCGCAATCGTTACCGTTCAGATGCCGACCTTCGATTCCTGGCCCCGATTCTCCCCCGATTCACGTTTCCTGGCATTCATGCGAATGGAAGGCAGCATGCGTTCCCTCTTGGTCTGGGATCTGGCCCAAGAATCGCTTCAATCGGTCCTGACGGGCCGGGGCGACTTGCGCGGATTGGACTGGAAGCCGGACGGCCGTCACCTGCTTTTCTCGGACAGCGACGGCATCAAGCAGGTTGCCGTCGCAGGAGGCAACCCGCAACTCATTGTGGCGGGGCCCGACATCCACCAGATCACAACCAGCGCCCGCAGCGCCCGACTGGTGTTCGAACAGCGCCGTCAGATCGTCGATATCTTCGAGAAGGCGATAGAAGAGTCTCCGGAGAAGGTCGCTGCCCCCGAGGTCAACCCTGGGTCCAGCCTGATTGCCTCCACCTGGGCCGACACGCAGCCCGCGCTCTCGCCGGACGGAAGGCGGATCGCCTTCATCTCAAACCGCTCCGGTTCGTATCAGCTCTGGGCAGCCAGGAGGGATGGCAGCCATCCGGTTCAGGTTACCGACTGGGAAGGGTTGCGTCCTCAGCATCCCGCTTGGGCGGCAGACGGCAACTCGCTGGTCTTCGAGTCTTACATGGACGGCTCGAGCGACATCTACCAGGTCAGCCTGTCGGGAGACGCCCCTCGCCGCCTCACCTACTCAGAGGGCTCGGAAATACAACCGTCCTTCTCGCCTATCGCCAATCATCTTTATTACTGCTCGGTCCAGGAGAAGACCCGCAGCATTCGCCGCCTCGACCTCGAGAGTGGCCGCGACCAGCTCCTGATCGAAGGAGGTTCGCGCCCCATAGAGTCCCCTGACGGGCGCTGGCTCTACTATCTGCGCGAAGGCGAGGTGAGGCGCAGACCGGCCTCGGGTGGCCCCGAGATGGCGGTGACCGACGGTTTTCAAGGAGTCACTCACACCTGGCTCCCCTATGGCGAAGGCCTGCTCGTGCAACGTTTGACCGACGACGGGTGGGAGATCCTTTTGCTAAGCCCTGACGACGACCGCGAAGAACTCATCCACCGCGAAGCGACCAGCCGCTGCGACTTTCACTTCGCCAGCGGGGGCCGCTCGCTGCTTTTCCCTCACTTCACCGATCACACCGGCGACCTCATGCTGCTTGAGAACTTCTGAGAACTTCCAATAGCCGTCTCTCCTCAAAACGACAAGCCCGGCATCCGAAGAACATGACTTTGATTTCCCATATCCGGGCATGATCAAGAGGGAAAAATGACGATTTTGAGAGGACTGCCGAGCCTGGAAACTGCTAGTCTGACCTCTTGAAAGCGCGAAACTGGCTCAATGAGAACACCCAGGACTTGACAACCAGTGTCGTATCTAGGGCCACTAGTGCTGCCGGTCATAAGTTCTGAGCCAGGGCACGTTCGGTTCTTGTCCCTGCAAGGGGCAGATTCGCCAGCTAGCCCAGGGTCAGCCCCGGCGAGCGCAAGCGAGACGGCGGCGCCACCCTGGGGCGGGACTGCCAAGGTCTGAACGCTGAAAGCGTGGAATAACGCAACAGGGTGGCTCAAAACTTTTGATGCGCTGCACTAGGAGTGCACTAGGTGGCCAACAAGTTCACACACGAGCCAAGTTTCAGCGGCCAAGGTCGATTGCCCATATGCTCTGAGCCGTATGGGGCTGCTTGCTACTTGGAGCGAGCCGCTCCAATATTGCTCCGCTTGGAACAGGAATCCGAATCATGATGAAGAATTACAGATGCTTTCTGCTTGCAGTTGCGCAAACCCTCGTGTTTGCTGCCTTTCTTTGTGGACACCCCCATCTCTTGAAGACGGTCAGCGCCACTCTCCCCGACGGGGCGGAGATCAAAGTCTCCTTTTTCACCAACCCCGCCAATGAAAGCAAAGCCGACAACAAAGCCGTGGGCTCGTTCAGCATCGGAGCGCAGTTGGAGCTCAAGTCCGGCCTGACTATCGGCGACACTGAGCTAGGCGCCGGAGAATACATGGTCGGTGCCCTGAAGAAAGGGGAAGGGGACTGGACCATGGCTGTCTCCCCCGGGAAAATGGGGCCGGGCGCCAAATCCCAATTGAAGCTGATCGAACTGAAGTCCTGGTTCTCAACGTCGGAGGCCCGCTCACCTCATTCCCAGTGGGACATCACACCGGGTGATGGAAAACTGGAGGGCAAGATCCTGCTGGTTTGGCGCTTCGGAAATCTCATGTTGGCCGCGGAACTCTCCTGAGGGTCCGGCTTCTGCATGACGAAATAATGAATCCGTTAAAATGTGCTAACGAAGCCTCCCCGCTCATCGGCTTTCCTGCGGAAGACTCGGAAGGGCCAACGGATCTTCGTCGCCGCTGGCATTCCACTTGCGAGCTTTTACAGCATGACTCGGACACTATTTGACCGACAGCTTTTTTTGCTGAAGTTTTGGAAGGAGAAATTAATGATTCGGCTAAGACCTGTCGCTCGTCTCTGTCTGCTCATCCTTCTAGGTGGTGTCGGTTTAGCAGGAGCCCAGAGCTGCTCAGCGCCGCCTGCCGAGAGCGGTCTCAGCGACGCCGAGAAACTCTACGGGTTCAGCCTGATCTGGAGCGAGGCGAGATACAATTTCGTTTACTTCGACCAAGTGCCTGAGTTCGATTGGGATGCCGCCTTCAAAGAATATCTGCCTCGCGTGCTACAGTCGAAATCCACGTTTGAATACTATCGTGTGCTCCAACATATGTTCGCTCGATTAGAGGACGGGCATACCACGGTTAGCCCATCTCCACGGCTGCGTTCCAGAGTGAATGTTCCTCCGGTCATACTCGACGACATAGAGGGTAAAGCCGTCGTCGTCGCTGTCAGTTCGCGGCTGGTGGAACGTGTCCCTTTGGGGAGTGAGGTTCTTGCAGTCGAGGGGAAGGATGTTGAAACGATTCTTTCCGAAAGCTTGCTGCCCTACATTAGCGCATCGACCGAGCATCATCGCCGTCAGCGGGCAATTGCCGGTGATTCTGCTGCGATGTCTGGACTCCTACTACATGGTGCCGGCGAGCTTATTACCGTCTCCCTTCGCAGTCCGGATGGGTCTCAGGATGAGGTTGAGCTCAAATGCGATGCTTGGGGCCGAAAGGACATCGACTACGTCTCAGTCATTCCTTTTACACCTGTTTTTCCGGCCGTGGATGCAAATCTCTCCACTCGGCAGTTACCAGGTGATGTGCTCTACGTATATGTCAACGGCTTCCCTCAGGACGCTGAAGGCAGTTTTCTAAAATCATTTGAAAAGCTGAAGCCAGAATTGCGGCGGGCGCAGGGAGTCATTCTTGACTTTAGACGAAATACTGGCGGCCATACCCTGCTGGGTTTGGAGATGATGGGGCATTTTATTGATGAAGAAAGAGAGGTGCTGACTGTTCGTGCCCGCGACCACAAGTCCTCTTACTATGCTTACGCTCAAAACGGCGGTCAGTACGCCGATACGTATGGAAAGATCGACGCTCTCTTTGATGAATCGGTACTTAAGATTTCGCCGGCTGAGGAAGAGCGCTTCTTAGTACCGGTCGCGATTCTCATCGATCATCGCACATTCTCGGCTGCTGAAGACACACTGATCGCTGTCAGAGGCCTGAAACGCTTTACGCTTGTGGGCAGAACCACGGGAGGCAGTTCCGGCATACCTCTGAGGATTGCCCTACCCGGCGGCGGGAACGCCGGAATCTGCAGCGCGCGTCATGAACCAATCGAAGGTCCTGGATTCATCGGCAGGGGCATCTCGCCCGACGTATACGTCGAACCAACCATTGAAAGCATTGCCGCTGGCAGGGACCTCGTCTTGGAAGAAGGGCTGAGAGTCCTGACGGCCCAGATCCAGGACAAGTGACAAAGAATGCCCTTCCCTCTCTGCGAGAAAATATGTACTGTCAGATGTTGCCGTCTACACATGGGAAGTGCTGCCTGAGTTCAAAAAGCAAGAAAGCGCCTCCATCAGGGCGGGGCGGTTTCAATCATTTGAACTGCCGTGGCCGGCTTGATTCAATAACTTGAACTCTCGGGCCTTTGACACTTATCTGAGAATAATAAAGCCCTTCAAAAAACCTCACGAAACATTCTCACCGAAGGGGATTTGACTGGCGGCGCGAGGCTGTTGGATGAATCGGTTGACCCTGCCGCCAGTCGAGGCATGGATCTTGCCTCCTGCGCTTCCAGGATCGGAATCAAGCATTCATGAGGTCTGAGATAGAGCCGAGAACACTTTGGCGGCAGAAAGGGCCTGCCGGTCGGGATTGTGATGGCCCGCTCGCATTTGGACGACGATTCGAAGAACATCAAACGAGAGGAGCAAGTAATGTTGAGATATCTCTGGATCGCTTGGGTGGCCCTATCGCTGGTTGCTGCGCAAGGAACCTCGGCGGCTGCCGAAGCTGACGAAATTCAGCCCCACGCCGGCATGCTGCGTTATCCTGATATCAGTGCCGAATTGATCGTCTTTGTTTACGCCAATGACATCTGGGTCGTCTCCCGTGAAGGGGGCCTGGCGCGTCCGCTGGCCAGCCCTCCCGGCCCGGAGACGTTTCCCCGGTTCGCACCCGATGGCGACACCATCGCCTTCGTCGGCAACTATGAGGGCAACCGGGATCTCTATACGATTGCGGTGGAGGGTGCGATCGCCAAGCGCGTGACCTATCATCCGGCCACCGAAGTCCTTTCTGACTGGACGCCGGAGGGCCGCCTGCTTTTCGCAACGGAAGGATTCTCACCCAAGCACCCTATCAGCCATTTGTTCACCGTCTCCACGCAGGGCGGTCTTCCCCAAAAGCTGCCTTTGCCTTGGGGCAGTGTGGGCGCCGTCAGTCCCGATGGCGCGTGGCTCGCCTATACGCCGCACACCCGCGATTCGAGACCGTGGAAGCGGTACAGGGGGGGCATGGCCACTGACATCTGGCTTTTCAATCTGAACGACAGGACCTCCAAGAAAGTCACCGGCTGGGAAGGGACTGACACCCGTCCAATGTGGCACGGAAACACGCTTTACTACTTGTCGGACGCGGCCCCAAGCCATCGGCTCAATCTGTTTGCCTACGACACCGCCAGCGGCCGTACCCGACAGTTGACCGAATTTGCCGACCGAGACGTGAAGTGGCCCTCCATCGGCCCCGGCCCCAATGGCGACGGGGAAATCGTCTTTCAGTATGGCAGCCGGCTGATGGTTCTCGATTTGGGAAGCGAAGAGACGCGGACGGTCGAAGTCAGCGTTCCGGGAGACCGTCCCGAGATACGTTCCAAGATCGTGGAAGCCGAGAAATACATCCAGGCTCAAAGCATCTCGCCTACCGGCAAGCGGGCGTTGTTCTCAGCCAGAGGCGACATTTGGACAGTTCCCGCCGAGAAGGGATCGCCGCGCAACCTGACGCGCAGCGACGGGGCGGCGGAGCGCTATCCGGCCTGGAGTCCCGACGGACGCTGGATCGCCTATTTCGCTGACAACGGCGGAGAATACGATCTCTACCTGCGCCGGGCTGGACTGCACGGCGACAGCGAAAAGGTGACCTCGCTTGGCCCCGGCTACCGCTTCCGCCCTTTCTGGTGCCCCGACTCCAGTCAGCTTGTGTTCAGGGACGAGAAAGGCCAACTGCTGTTATTCGATCTCGAGAAGCGCAACACCAAGGTCATCGACACCGATCCATCCGGAAGCGGTCCGGCATTCGTCAGTTGGTCCCACGATTCCACCTGGTTGGCATTCAGCCGGCAGGCCGAGGAAACCGGCCAAAGCGCCATCTTTCTGCACCACGTGCCCGAGGGAACGACTCATCAAGTGACTTCGGGCTATTTCACTGATACCTGGCCCGTCTTCGACCGCCAAGGCAAGTATCTGTACTTCGCCAGCAACCGCCAGTTCACAAGCGCGATCGGTGAGGATTTCGGCGGTACGGACTTCGTCTATACCCAGACGGACCGCCTTTTGGTGGTTCCGCTTCGCAAAGACGTCTCCACCCCGATGGCCCCCAAGAGCGACGAGGAGGAGTTCAAAGAAGAAGAGGCCGGGGAGGAAAAAGGGGAGGACTCGGGCCAAGAGAACGGCAGCCAGCCGCCGCAAGGGGAGTCCCCGCAGGAAGCCGGGCAGGCTGGAGATCCCCAAAACAACCAGGAGGGGGAGGAGAAGGACTCCGAAGAGCCGCTTGCCATAGAATTGGAGGGTTTCGAGACGCGAGCTGTGCTGCTTCCAGTCAAGAGGGGCTCTTTTGGGCTGCTGGCCGTCAACCACAAAGGGCAACTGCTGTACCGCAGACGGCCTATCCCACTGTCAGGCGGCGGCTTTTCGATCAACCTGTTTGATCCCAATCAGGTGGACAAGAAGGAACAGACGGTTCTCAAGGGGGCCGCCTTCTTCGAGCTTTCTGCCGACGGGAAGTCGATCCTGGTGCAACAAGGCTCGCGGCGGGCCATCCTCGAGGCCGCTCCCAATCAGAAGATGGAGAAAACGCTTGACTTGCAGGCCATGTCGTCTACCATCCGCCCGCCCCAGGAGTGGCGGCAGATCTTCCTGGACGCCTGGCGCTTCCAGAGGGACTTCTTTTACGCGCCCAACATGCACGGCGTTGACTGGCAGCGCGTGCGCCGCAATTACGAGGCCATGCTTCCCGACTGCCTGACGCGTTCGGACGTGAGCTATGTGATCGCCGAGATGATCGCCGAACTCAACGTGGGACACGCCTACAACTTCGGGGGCGACACACAAGACCAGCCCAGCCGGTCGGTGGGCATGCTGGGGGTCGATTTTGCTTTGGCCGACGGAGCGTATCAAATCGCCAGGATCCTTGAAGGTGCGCCTTGGGACAGCGATGCCCGCAATCCCCTCAGGCTCTCCGGCGCAGAGGTCAAAGAAGGCGATTACCTTCTGGCCGTCAACGGCGTGAAGCTTGATACCGCCAAAGACCCGTGGGCCGCGTTCCAGGGTTTGGCGGGCAAGACGGTGATTCTGACTATTAGCGACAAGCCTCAGATCGACGACGAGTCCCGCGAGGTGCCCGTTGAACTGCTTTCCAGCGAGCGCAACCTGCGCTTCCGCCATTGGATCGAGCAAAACCGCCGCTCCGTCGAGGAGAAGTCGGACGGCAAGGTCGGCTACGTTTACGTTCCCGACACCGGCCCCAACGGCCGCAACAACCTCTACCGGCAGTTCTTCGGCCAGCGACGCAAGGCCGCTTTGATCATCGACGAGCGCTGGAATGGGGGAGGCAATATCCCCACCCGCTTCGTGGAGTTGCTCAACCGTCCGGTAACCAACTACTGGGCGCGCCGCCACGGCGAGGACCTGACTTGGCCCCCCGATGCCCACCACGGTCCCAAGGCTATGCTCATCAACGGTTTGGCAGGATCCGGCGGGGACGCCTTCCCGGCCTATTTCAAGCAGGCCGGGCTGGGACCCCTGATCGGCACCCGAACCTGGGGCGGCTTGGTCGGCTACTCGGGCGCCATTCCTTTTGTGGACGGAGGGGCGACGACCAGCCCAAGCTTCGCCTACTATGAAACCGACGGGACGTGGGGCATCGAAGGTCACGGAGTCGACCCGGATCTGGAGGTTCTCTGCGACCCCGCCGAAATGCAGGACGGCTCCGATCCCCAGATCGATGCCGCCGTCGAGTACCTCTTGGCCGAGATCCGACGGAGGGGAGATCCAAACCCCGAACGGCCGCCCTATCCCGACCGCTCGGGCATGGGCATTCCCGAGACGGACAAGTAGGTCGAACCCCGGATATCGCCCATGAACGAACAAACCGGCAGCCAGCGGCACACGAATTTTGCGGCCGCGATTCTGGGCGCCTTCGTCCTAATCGTGGTGGCGACGTCTCAGGCCGTGCCGGTCTTGTCCCGCAACTCCTGCGCCGGGAAAACCTTTGGGCGCCAATCGCTGTGCAGACGCTGATGAATGGCTGGTGGGAGGTTTTCGAAGTCGCCAGCACCGCACTGGGCAACTGGGTGGAAAACGCGGCCCGTGTCATGACTGTGATCCTGTCAATTGTTCTCACGGTTCATCGCCATCGGGTGCTGGCAACCATAGGCCGCCGTTTGGGGGGTGGAATTGGGGATACAGCCATGGGTAGGGTCCGCTTTCCCGCGTTCCGACCGCACCGGGCTCAATCAAGAGCGATGGGACGATGAAGAGCCAGAAGAGGAGAGCAGCCGCGAGACGAGATATTTGAAGGAGAATCGAAATGAGACCAACAGGAAGAAACATGATAACCGGGATCGACCGATCACGATGGGTCGAGGCAAGGGCTAGGCACTGGATCAACGATATGATGCCGGATCTGCGGTGGGCGGTGAGGGGAATGGGCAGACGGCCCGCCTTCACGGCGGTCGTAGTGGCGACGCTCGCGCTCGGGATTGGCTCCAACTCCGCGGTCTTCACCCTCGTGAGTGCGGACCTCATGGCGCCTTTGCCCTACCAGGGGCCGAACGAACTCGTGACGATCTGGCACGAGGGGGCCATAGAGACCGTTTCTCCGGGAACCTATTTCTCATGGAAGGAGACGGCGCACGCCTTCGCTGGGGTAGCCGCATTTAACGCCAACGCGACCACAATCTCCGGCGAGGGGGACGCGGAGCGCCTCACGGGGAGCGTCGTAACGCCTGGCTTCTTCGCGGTTCTGGGCGCGAAGCCCGAGCTTGGCGCCACGTTTACCGAGGAGTCTGCACGCCAGGGCGCGGGAGCGCTGGTGGTGCTGAGTCACGCTCTCTGGATGCGGCGATTCGGCGGCGACCCGGGCATTGTGGGACGTACTGTACGCCTGGCGGGGCGGCCCCACACGGTGGTTGGGGTGATGCCGTCGTCGTTCCGGCAACCGGAACAGGAACTTCAATACCAGCGCGCCCAGTTCTGGCGCCCATTGCTGCTCGAGGCACGCCGCGAGGACTTCTATTCTCGCTTTCTGCGGACGGTCGCGAGGCTCGCCCCCGGCGTTTCGGTCGAGCAGGCAAACGCGGAGCTGGCGGTCATCGCCGCGCGCCTCGCAGAGGAGAACCCCGACGAGGAGCGGCCTTTTACCGCGGCGGCGCGCAGCTTGAGAGATGACCTGCTGGGCGAGGTGCGTCCTGCCCTGCTGCTTCTGATCGGCGCCGGGGCCCTGGTACTGCTTCTCGTGTGCGCCAACGTCGCCAACCTGACGCTTGCGCGCGGCCAGGAGCGCCAGCGCGAGTTTGCGGTGAGAGCGGCGCTCGGCTGCAGCGGCGGCAGGCTGTTGCGACAGATCCTGGCCGAGGGAATCGTCCTCGCTGTTGCCGGCGCTGCCATGGGAACGATGGCTGTGCTGTTGACCAAACGGGGCCTGCAATCGGTGCAGGAGCGCTATTTCTCGGCGCTCACGGACGTCTCGGTGGACCTTAGAGTCGTCGGGTTGACGGCATTTCTCGCACTTGTGACCGGCGTGCTCTTCGCGTTGCCTCTCGCACGCACGGCGTCAAGGTGGTCTTTGCGAGACGCCCTTGGGAGCGGGGGCGGAAGGAGCGGATGGGGACGGAGAACCGGCCTTCTTCGCAGCGGGTTGGTCGTGGGCCAAGTCGCTCTCGCTACCACGCTGCTTGCCGTCTCCGTCCTCTTGCTGCGCTCGTTCGACGCACTGGTAGGCGTTCCTCCTGGATTCGATCCGCATGGAAGGATCACGCTTGACCTCCACCCCCCGTCCAGGAGTTACCCTGAGCCGGCGGATCGTGAGCGCTACTTCCGCGAGATCCTGCGGAGGGTGGAAGCCGTGCCCGGAGTGGCCTCGGTGGCCCTGGCATCGGACCTGCCCTTCAGCGGATGGAACATGGAAGCCCGGCTGACGCCGCCGGGCCGGCCGTATGATGAGGCTACGGCCATCCACGCGGATCTCCAGGGGATTACCCCAGAATACTTCAAGGTCATGGGGATCCCCATACTGGCCGGGAGAGTATTTGACGACGGGTGGCCTGCCCAGGAGAGCGTTCCGGTGGTCGTCAGCGAGCGGCTGGCGCAGATGTTGGATGCCGGTGGCGGAGTTGTCGGCCGGACGATCACGATGGGGGGCGACCCTGTGCGGATGCACACTGTCGTGGGGGTTGTGGGCGACGTACGCGACGATGGATACGCCGCCGAAGCGGAGCCGATGCTCTATCTGCCATTCGGCCCGCGCGGCCTGTGGTTCGGCTCCCTGGTGGTCCGCGCCGAGGCCAAAGCGTCGGGGGTGGTCTCCGGCATCCGGGCGGCTGTGCGTCGAGTCGATCCGGAAATACCCGCGGCCAACCTGCGCAGCGTGGAGGCCATGCTCGCCTCAACCGTGGCCCGCCCCCGGGCCGCGTCCCGCGCGGGAACGGGCGTCGCCCTCCTCGCCCTTCTGGTCGCGGTCGCGGGCATCTACGGCGTGCTCAGTTACTCCGTCCAGATCCGCACGCGAGAGCTAGGCATCCGCATGGCACTGGGAGCCGGAGTGCGCGAGATTGTGTCGACGGTGCTTGGCCGCTCTGGGCGTCTTCTGGCCGTCGGGCTGCTCCTTGGACTCGGAGGTGCGCTCGCCGCCGGCAGTGCACTGTCGACGTTCCTATTCGGCGTGCAGAGCTGGGACCTTCCGAGCCTGGCGACTGCCGCCGTTGTCCTCGGCTTGGTCGGCGCCGTGGCGGCGGCGGTCCCGACCCGCCGTGCCATCCGCGTTGACGTGAGCGAGGCGCTTCGCGCGGAATGATAACCTCGATGGAGATGTTCTCCATCCAGCGGCCTTTGCCGTCCATTGAGATCAGCACCCCGGCTTGTTGGAGCACCTCGGTGAATCGAACTTTCGGTACTGGAAGTACGGTCTGTTCCAAGTCTGGAGCAGCACGGCCAATGCTTCCGCAACGGTCAGCGAAGTTGCACGCTGCAGGACCCGCCCGCCCGCAGACCACGGGCGCTAACCAGAAGTAATCCCGCAGCTCGCCCTGCCGGTCAGCAATTCCTTGTTAGGTCTCGCGTGTCCCGGCTACCCGCCTACTCAAAGACATCCGCGGCGCGGGACAGGGTGACGTAGGCTCGACTAAGCGTGCGGTTGTGGTGATCCGCTATCTGCGCACCGGTCAGCGTATCGGAATCGGTCGTTGTGTGCCCGTCTTCGACGAGAACGACTTGGTAGCCCAGAGCGTAGGCGGTGCGACACGTTGAGTCAACGCAGAACTCCGACTGCAGTCCGCAAACAATGAGCGTCTCGACCCCGAGCTCCTTGAGGCGCTCCGCCAAGTCTGTGCGCAGGAAGGCGTCGGAGTCATCCTTGTGAATGACTAGCTCGTCCTCTCGTGGAGCCACGCTCGGGTGGATAGCGGCAGCCGGACTGTCGAGTTCGAGTGGTGTGCCACTGGGACCGCCAAACTGAGTGTAGATCACAGGAGTGCCGCGTTGCCGAGCCCTGCCGATGAGTTCTGTGATCCGACCTAGGAGCCCCGTGGCGTTTTTCAGCTTCGGACTCGACGGTGAGAACAGCCCCGTCTGCACGTCCACGACCAGCAGCGCCCGATGTTCAGACGTCTCGTGCACTACCCCGCCCCCTTCTTCTCCCGAAAGACCGCTTAACGCCCGGCTTCAGCGGCGATGCGCAGCGCCGACCGCTGCAAGCCGTTGTTAGACGACAGGCATATCATCGCTGCTATTCCAGCTCAAGCTGGCGTTGTAGGCTGAGGATGTCAGGATATACCCACTGCTCACTGATCTTGCCGTTCACCAACTTGAACACGGCGACCTCAGTGATCGCTACGCTTTTCCCTGTAGGTGGATTGCCCAACAAAGTTTCCATGTTGGTGCCTCGTGATGTGAATCGAATCGCGACTCGGTCACCATCGAGGATTTCATCCTCCACCTCCTCTGTCCAGTCTGGAAAGGCCCTGCGGTGGGCAATCACTTGAGCAGCCAGACCTTCGTGACCGTGGACGGTCTCGGCAGCAGGAAAGTGGCCGACGAAGTCCTCCGAGAATAGGTCTGTGATCAGGTCGACGTTTCCCTTGCTCCAAATCTCGGAGAACACCGCGCGTACGACTTCAAGATTTCTCACTTCGACAGCGTCATTGGAAGCTGCACAGCTCACCATGATCACGACCGCAGGCAGAAGCAGAGCGATTCGGTTCATGACTGATCCCTGTTCGTCTAACGGAAAGGGTTGTATAAATAGTGCCTTCCCGGCCTGAACATGTGATTCGGCCGACCGGCATAAGACCCGAAAAATCCCGCTGGGTCCGCATAATATCCCAAGTACTCAGAGGATGCATTCGCACCCAAGTCCTCATTGTCCAAACACTTGCTCGACCCCGCCGTCCTGACGTGGCGTTTTATGCGGGTCGGCAGGTGCTTCTCCTATTTTCGGTTGAGACTAGCATCTTGACGGCTGCACGTCCAAAGGGAACGCCGTCGAGGTCCTGACCGGCTTGGGCCGTCGCAGCGAGGAAGTCGGGCCCATAGGAGTTCGGGAATCCGAGCGAAGGTGTCGCACCGGGCCAGGCGGCAGCGATGACGCGATTTGGAGCGCAGAACGCGACCTAAAGGGACTCTATACTCTCAGCCGAACCGGCAACGCCACACCTCCCACCCTGGGAGATTGACTAATCCCGGTTCAACTGAAAAGCGGGGAGGGAGTCGTAAAACTCTGCGTCCCTCAGAAAACAGCGCGTCCCGTCACACCATGCGTGGTTCTGCAACACGTGACTGAGTCGCCCAACTCGACCAGCCCCTCGACGGCATTCCCTTTGACGTGCCGACGTCAAGGGGATAATCTTCCAGCGGTGCTCTTATGCGAAGAATGAGCTTACAGACGGCTGTCTCGTTGGCCGAGATTGTCACCGCGCTGGCAGTCGTGGTCTCGCTCGTCTATGCCGCGAATGAATTCAGCCGTTCTCGAGACCTTACAAGCACCGATGTGCAGACCATCGTCTATGATCGAATGTTGGAGATGGATCGCCTTCTGATCGAGAACAAAGACATTGCCGACATCTTGGTCAGGGTGACTAAGGATCCAGGAGGCCTCACGGCGGCAGACACCGCGCGATTCCTGGCATACGAGCATATCTTCTATGACAGCTGGGAGCTGACGTGGACGGCCTACAACGAAGGCATTCTGAAGGAGGACGCATGGAAGGACTGGAATGCCTGGTTTGCGGCTGAGGCCGGGCGCAGGTCGCCATCCGGATGGGCCGGCAACCGAAAGAACCACGGTGACGACTTTGTCCAATACGTCGAAAGCCGCGTGACACGCGAGTAAGCTGGCCCCTCCGCTGCCGGCCGGCGCGGAAGTCGGGCCGCTTCCGGAGCTTCACCTGAAGGTGGGCACATCAAGGTTCTCTTCACCAATCATACGCTCGATTTCCGCTCGGGGACGGAACTCTACGTGCGGGACGTGGCGTGTTCGCTGATGCGTCGGGGCGTGGAGGTGGCAGGATTCAGTCCCCGGCTGGGGGCGGTGGCCGAAGAGCTTCGCGAACAGGGAATGGCGGTGGCCGGACGCCTCGAAGATCTGCCCTTCACTCCCGACATCATTCATGGGCACCATCACATGGAGATCATGAAGGTCCTGCTGAGGTGTCCCTCCACGCCCGCCATCCTCATCTGCCATGGCAGCCTTCCCTGGGAAGAGACGCCCGTCGTCTTTCCCCGCATTCTTCGCTATCTGGGGGTCGATACGAGGATCTGCCGAGACCTGCGGCAAACCGAAGGCATCGATCCTGAGCGGGTCGTCTTCCTGCCCAATTTCGTCGACCTCGAGCGCTTTCTCCCGCGAGGCCCCTTGCCCGACCGTCCACGGCGGGCGGTGCTGTTCAGCAGCACTTTCGAGCGCGACAAGCTTGACTTGGTGCGAACGGCCTGCCGAGAGGCAGGACTTGAACTCGATCTGCTGGGCAAGGTCGGAGGCAGCTTCTGCCATCACCCTGAAAGGGAACTTGGGAGTTACGACCTGGTCTTCGCCAAGGGACGGGGAGTGATCGAATCGCTGGCGGTGGGCACGGCTGTCGTAGTCATGGACTTCGCCAATCTGGGCCCGATGGTGAAAAGCGCCAACTTCGACCGGCTACGCTCCTTAAACTTCAGCCTGAAAGTCATGGACACCGACCTCACCGCTGAGAATCTGGTCAGAGAGATCAAGCGTTATGACGCCCGAGATGCGCGAGCCGTCCAGCAGCGCATCCGCAAAGAAGTCGGAATGGAGCGAGTCGTCGACCAGCTTATGGAAATCTATCAAGACGTCATCGACGAGTTCCGCGACATGCCGATACAGCGCGAGGACGAACTCCGGGCAGCCGCCCGCTACCTGGAGTGGCTGATCCTTCCCGTCCACCAGCGCGCCGAACGGCGCGAAGCCGAAGTCAAGCAACTCGATAAAGACCTGAAGCAACTCAAGGGCAGTTTGACCTTCCGCCTGCAGAAACGAATTCTGAGCAACCCTCTGTCAGCCAAGGCTGCCCGCTCGATCGCACATTTCATACGGAGACACTCAAGAGACTAAAAGAAGCTTCCAGCCAGGATTAACAAACCTGGCAAAAGCGTGTTGAGCCAGCCTTCCGTTGGATGCGTTCTCTCGCGCCCCGCGCTGCCTGGATGTCCCCTCCTGAGTTGACCTCCAGCTCAGGGCTGCTGGCCTTCGATGGAGGCCAGGAAGTTTCCGGCGAAGTCGCCGAAGAGGGCGAAGGCGAAGATGGGCTGGTCGCTGCTGACCCTGAAGTGGCCTCCGTTTTGGGAGAAGTCGGCGCCGAAGAAGGTCTCGCTGCCCAGCAGGTCGACCACCCTCTGACCCGGCTCCAACTGGATCTCGGCCTGGGCGCTTTGCTGTCCCTGGGCGTCGAAGACCCGCACCGTGAGGTTGGCGGTCTGGTCGGAAGCGGACAGCAGGGCCAGACCCGTGAAGATGCCCAGCTCGGTCGACTGGGCCACCTGCAGGAAGACAGTCTCCAACACCGGGTCGCGCAGCAGCGGCAGGGTGGAGCGGGTGGTGTTCTGGTTGCTGGTGAAGCTGACGGCTCCCTGCACCAGGACGGGCTCCGGAAACTCGACGCTGAGATGTCCGACGATGAGTTGGTCGCCCTGCAGTCCGAGGACCTCGGCGGCGTCCACGATCAGCAACTGGCCGGCCTCGATTTGCAGGAGGCTGGAGGCCAGCTCCTGTCCCTGGTCGTCGAAGGCCCGCAAGGTGCCTTCCACCGTCTCCTGCTGGCGCGAGAGCAGGCGCAGTTCGGTGCTTCCGCCGCCTTGCGGATCGGAAAAGAACTGAGGCGAGCGTAGAGTCTGGCCGGCCTCCATGGCCTGTCCGCGCAGTGCTGAAAAGCTGACTTCGGAAACCAGGAAGGCCGAACCCTGCAGCGGTTGATCGGAGACCAGCCGCAGGTAGCCGTCCTCGACCTCGATGCCGGCGGCGAAGAGGGCGTCCAAGCGGCTGAAGTTGCTTCCCTGGGAAGGCAGGTCCAGCTCTCGCTCGAAGCTCATCTCTCCATCGGGCGCGAAGAGCTGCAAGGTGACCTCCGCCGCTTCCGGGCCAGGATTATGCAGGTGTATCAGAGTGGCTTC
This sequence comes from Acidobacteriota bacterium, assembly GCA_035471925.1. Classification (GTDB taxonomy): domain Bacteria; phylum Acidobacteriota; class UBA6911; order RPQK01; family DATIPO01; genus JANQFM01. The sequence goes on along the minus strand of DATIPO010000187.1, from coordinate 3,270 downwards.
GCTGTCGGTGAGGCGGACGAGGTCGAAAAACATCTCCGAACTCGCGGGACTGGCGCCGATGCCGTCCTGGCGGGTCAGCCCGAAGTCGCCGAAGAGGAAGAATCCCTGCACGTCGGCTTGCAGTCCGCGGGCCCGGATGGTGGCGGCGCCGGAGCCGTTGGGCGTCAATTCGCCCGTGAGGCGGGCTAGCTGGGCTTGCGGCGCCAGAGCCTCGTCGCTGTCGCTGCTGGAAATGATCGCGGCGTCCTCGGTTAAGGCGTCGAAGCGCAGCAGGGTGGGGGTGTCTCCGGCGTTGAGCACGGCCGCACCCACGAAGGTGTCTTCCAACGAAGGCGGCACGATCACGGTCTGGGGGCCCGATTTCTGGGCCAAGGGGACGTTGGCTGAAAGCGAGCCCAGGAAGATGGTGCGCCGGAAGGGGATGACCGTGACCATGACCGAGTCCTGGGCCATGGCCTCGCCGTCATCGACGGTCACCTGGAAGGCGAACTCGGTGGGAAAGTCGACATCGGGACTCACGAAGCTGGCCTGCGCCGTCTCGGCATTGAGCAGCTCGACGCCCGGACCTTGGGTCTGCTGCCAGGAGAACTGCAACATGTCGCCGTCGGGATCGACGGCGTTGGCCGTCAAGGTGACCTCGGTCAGGGGCTTGACCTCGGCCTCCCCAGCCGCGGCGCTGACCGCCGGCGGGCCGTTGCCAACCACCTGCACGCTGACGTCGTCTTCAACCACCCCGCCCCGGCTGTCGTCAGCTTGCAGGCGGAAGATCAGCTCCACCGGCTCCAAGTCGGAGGGCACGGTGAAGGTCGGATTCAAAGACGAGGCGTCGCTCAACTCCACCACGGGACCCGAGATCTGCGTCCAGTTCAGAATCAGCTCATCGCCGTCCTCGTCTTGCGCTAACCCGTCGAGGAGCACTTCCTCGCCCCGCCGCCCCACTTGATCATCGCCGGCGTTGACGATGGGAGGGGTGTTGGGTCCGCTGCGCGGCGTGACGGCGACCCGGACGGTGTCGACCGTTTCGAGTGAGCCATCTGATACACGAAGCTGAAAAAGAAGCAATCGGGTGGCCTCAACCTCGGGCGAGACAAAGTTGGCGTTGCGTTCGTCGGCGCGCTGAATCGTCACTTCAGGACCTGCAAGTTGGGTCCACTCGAACTGCAGGGTATTGCCGTCGGGGTCCTCGACTGTGGGACGCAGATTGACTTGAGCGTTGGCGACTACAGTAGCGTCCTCGCCGGCATCGACCAATGGCGGACGGTTCTGGAGGAAAAAGTCGATGCCAAACGTCGGAATACCCTGGCTTACCTCCACAGGCACCCGGTCAATCGGATTGTCTTCAGAGGTAGAGGACTCGTCTTCGCCGTTATAGAACTCAGGAATGATAATCGGAAACGGCGGGTTGAAAGGACCAATGCCGCTGGCACCTTGGAAGACGGGGTCGAGGGACTCGATGAAAACATGATACTGGCCTGGAGCGAGGCCCGGAAGAGCGAAGAATCCGTCGTCTTGGTCCCGGTAGTCGGAAACCGATGAGACCGCCACCCGCGCTAAGGGCTCAGTGGTTTCGGCGGGAATTGCGACCACATTAACTGCCGAGACCGGCTCTTCCAGAAAATTAAAAACGCGACCCGTGATCGAGCCGGCTATAACTGTCTCGGCAGGATAGAGACGGATGAGCCAAGAAATATCATCTGCCTTCAGTTGCGCGCTGGCAGCGGGAATGCTGAAGGGAAACATCACGGGCACGTCAGCATTGTCGCTGACGTCGCCATTGAGGGCTTCGAAGAGCCCAACCTGAGTGTGATCGAGCCCCAGAAAGTGACCCAATTCGTGCCGCACCACCGTTTCGAATAGCGGATCGCTCACCACGTCGCCGTTGAATAGGATATGGCTGGCGCGAATGATGCGGCCGCCTTGCGTGAGTTGCGTGATAGTGACGGTCACGCCGAGAATACCGCCAGAAGCACCTTCCCCAAAGAACTCATCCAGGATGAGGCCGCCTTCATCAATGACCATCAAATTCTGTCGGCGCCCGGTAGTGATAGCTTCCAGAAAGGCGTCGGCATCGATGCCTCGAGTCAGTGCGCGCGGGTTTCGCAGAGTGGCTTCTGAATCTTCGATTTCATTCCAGGATTGATTAGCGTTCTGAAAAATCTCGAAGACGGCTTGGCTCGGCGCGGCGTTTCCGCCTTCCAAGAAGTATTCCTGACTAGGATTCTCCCAGAGTACGGGATCGCCGCTGTCAGAGATGATGAAAGGGCCTCCCGCGAACAGCCAGGGACCCAAGACAACAGCCACGACAACCAAGGAGGGTAAGCGCGGGTTCAGACCGGGGGGTGTTCTCAACATGATGAAGAACAGTATAAAAGAGTTGTCATTGAGAAGTAAAACCAGAGCCCTCCGAAACCCTATAATAACTTTTGCCTTTTTGAAGTCTGGCGGAGTTGAAGGCCAGCCTCCTCCGGTTTCCTCCCGTCCCCGATTCTGCTAACCTCATCCACACTTTTAGAGACACTGGCAAGGGAGGACTCGTGACGAGGCAAGCAACGCGTTTGGCGGTCCATGTGCTCTCCTGCGACGCCAAGATCATTGGCTCGCTGGTGGGAGGATGCCGCATTACCGTGCGCCATCGGGAGACAGGCGACATCCTGGCCCGTGGACTTCACTTGGGAGGATCGGGCGATACCGAGGCCATCATGAAGAAGCCGCCGGAGAGGGGCGGAGCCCGTTTCCAGGCTTCAGGAACAGCCTGCTTCCGGGTGGAGCTGGAGATCGACGAACCCACTCCGGTGGAAGTGACGGCCGAAGGGCCCTTGGCCTTTCCCGGATCGATCCAGACGGCCTCGGCCTCGACTTGGCTCATTCCCGGACAGCACATGGACGGAGACGGCCTGGTGCTGCAACTGCACGGCTTCATTGTCGGCATCATGACCCCTACGCTGGCCGATACCTTTCACTCCAACGATGGCGTGGACCTCAAGGCTCGCGTCCATCTGCTTTGAGGGTGCCCCATCGAGCCCGGCGGGCTCTGGGACGCCGACAAGATCGAGGTCAGCGCGATCATCGAGCATCAGAACAGGCTGGTCAGCGAGATACCGCTTCGCTACGCCGGCCGCAAGAATGTTTTCGAAGGGCGCTTTGAAGTGCCCGAAGTGATGAAGGATTACGAGGTGATGTCCATTACGGTGACCGCCGCCCAGTCCTCGGTGGGCAACTTCGGCGCGGACCGCAAAACCTACAAGCTGACGCCCTGATGAATATCTACTT
>DATIPO010000186.1:0-1532 GCA_035471925.1 Acidobacteriota bacterium | reverse complement strand
ATCTCAGCGGACGCCTGATCATGTCGTGCAGGCAATTGCCCGCCGGAACCATGGGATAGACGCTGTCCTCTTGCTCGACCCGGAAGTCGACCACCACCGTGCCTTTGGTGTGGCGGGCCTGAGCGATGGCCTCGCGGGCCTGGCTGCGGGTCCTGGCCTGCAGGGTCTGGAGTCCGTGGGCCTGGGCCAAGAGGCAAAAATCGGGATTGCGCAGGGGCGTGGCGCTGTAGCGCTTCTCGTAGAAGAACTCCTGCCATTGGCGCACCATGCCCAGATAGCCGTTGTTGATGATGGCCACGTTGATGTCGAGCTCTTCCTGGGCGCAAGTCGAGAGTTCGCAGGCCGTCATCTGGAATCCGCCGTCGCCGCACACTACCCACACCTCACCCTGGGGACGCGCCATGCGGGCTCCGATGGCGGCGGGCAGGGCGAATCCCATCGTGCCCAGTCCGCCCGAGGTGATGAGCTGGCGGGGAAACTCGTGCTTGTAATACTGGGCCTCCCACATCTGGTGCTGTCCCACGTCGGTCACCACCACGGCCCGGCCGTCGGTCAGATTCCAGATGTCGTTGATGACGTGGGCGGCGTAGAGGCGTCCGTTGTCGGGCAAGGTCTGGATGTCGCGAACCGCCGAGTCGCCCTTCATCTCCTCGATGTCGGCATTCCACTGGCGGTGGGAGCGTTCGGCGACCGCTTCGTTCAGTTGCACCAGCGTGTCGCGCAGATCGCCCACGATGCCCACATCCACCTGCACGTTCTTGTTGATCTCGGCGCGGTCGATATCGACGTGGATCTTCTTGGCCGCGGTGGCGTAGGTGGCCGGATTGCCCGTCACCCGGTCGTCGAAGCGCATGCCGAAGGCCAGCAGCAGGTCGGCCTGCTGGATGGCGTGATTGACCCAGGACTCCCCATGCATGCCCATCATTCCCAGGTTGAGGGGATGAGAGGCTGGAAAGCCGCCCAAACCCAGCAAGGTGCAGGATACTGGAATGGAGGTCTTGTCGACAAACTGCAGCAGGGCCTCGGTCGATCCCGATTGAATAACGCCTTGTCCAGCCAGAATCAGGGGTTTCTGAGCGGCGTTGATCAACTCGATGGCCTGCTGCAGTTCGCCCGGGAGGACTCCCGAGGCGGGACGGGCTCCCGGCAAGCGGACTTCGATTTCATCCCAATCGAAGTCTGCGCTCTCCTGCTGGGCGTCTTTGGTGATGTCGACCAGCACAGGGCCGGGACGTCCGCTGCGCGCCAGGTGGAAGGCCTCCTTAAGCGTGGGAGCGATATGCTCGGCGCGGGTGACCAGGTAGTTGTGCTTGGTGATGGGAAGCGTAATTCCGGTGACGTCGCATTCCTGGAAGGCATCGCGTCCGATGACCGGGCCGGGCACCTGTCCGGTGATGCATACCACGGGCGAAGAGTCCATCATGGCCGTGGCGATTCCCGTCACCAGGTTGGTGGCCCCAGGTCCGGAAGTGGCCACCGCCACGCCCACCTTGCCCGAGGCCCGGGCATATCCATCCGCCATGTGGGCCGCG
>DATIPO010000185.1:0-17830 GCA_035471925.1 Acidobacteriota bacterium | reverse complement strand
CCCGCCTTGCGCAGCATGTCGAAAACGGTGCAGGCCACCGATCCGCCCACTTTGACCTGTCCCACCTCCTGGTCGAAGTAGTGGTCCAGCCATTGGTTGCTGGGATGCACGCACATCATGACCTTGGGACCCTGGTGCTCCTCAAGGATCTTGTAGTAGTTGATGGGATCGAAGATGATGGGGGTTTCGGGCAACTCGACTCCCTTGAAGACGCACTCGTAGTTGGGTTCCCCGGCATCGAAGGTGACTACGAAATCAGGCTCGATGCCCTTTTTCAGCAGCAGACGGGTGGCTGATCCCACCGAGATGATCAGGGCCCTGCCCTTGGCTTGTCGGAGCAGGTCGACGTTCTTGGCCAGAGAAGGTCCGGCGGCCGCCAGAATAGCGGGTCGCTCGCTCCACCGTCCGAAAAGCGGCGCCACAGTCCCGACTTCGTTGGCGAAGCGCAAGTTCTTGATGAAATTGTGCTGCCACAGGGGCGTAAAGTTGAGGACCGTGGCCACGTTTGAACGCAGCATCTTCATTTCGCTGCGCAGCTTTTCCAAGAACTCCAGATACTCCGGCTCGAAGACTTGTGCCGCTGCCGGCAGCCTGAGCAGGAGGACATTGTCGAGTCCTCCGCCCAAGTTGACATAGACCTCCTTGAATTCGCTCCAACCGCCCACAACGACCACCGAACGGTGCTGGGAAAAGTCGGCCTGCAGGCTGTCCAGCTCGAAAGCCTCTCGAATCCCCTCGTGAGGCTCGACCACGATGACCCGTTGGCCGGACGGCAGCATTTCCAGCAGCGCCCTCAGGTGGTACCCGAGCCCCAAGCCGAAGACGGCCACGATGTTGCTCTGCGAAGGTTTCTCGACCTTGGAAGCCCACTCCCGGGCCTCGCGAAGCGGATCGTAGGCGCTGTGAAGGTAGATCTGGCGGCCCTGGCGCCGGACGCGCAAGGTGTCAGGCCCCCGCTTGGAGGGGACACGTTCCCATTCGATGCTCACGCAGTGCTCCAATTGATGGGGAAAGCCCTTGGCTGGCGCGCTGGATGGGTTGGGGTAAAAAAGATCCCCGGCGAGACCATGCCTGAAACACGCCGGGGATCGAAAGAGCGGGAACGTAGCGCGCTAAAAAATGACGCTCCCTCCACCCCCTTGCTCCCCATGCCGATGGAACTCGGTGGTGGCTTTGCTTGTACGAAGGGAGCTTAAGCAATGGCCGTGCCACTTTCCTTTTGCCTCCATAGCCTCATTCTGCCCTGGGTCTGAAACCCAAGACCGTCAAAGAATTGATGGCGAGCGTCAAAAAATTGACGCTTGGAAAGCGACAGGTTGTCTGAACAAAGGGGTGGATTGACGGCTGGCTGAGGCCGCCTGCGGCGGACGCCGAGGACGTCTACCAGCGGTTTCCGCCGCCGCCTCGTCCGTAGCCGCCGCGTCCGCGGCCACCGCCGCCGCCACCGCCGCCTTCACGCCGGGGCCGGGCTTCGTTGACGCGCAGGGTGCGTCCGCCGAAGTCTTGGCCGTCGAGGCCCTCGATGGCCGAATCGGCATCCTCTTCATTCATCTCCACAAATGCGAATCCGCGGGGGCGGCCCGTTTCGCGGTCAGAAGGCAAGTAGATGGACGTCACTTCGCCGTACCCTTCGAAGAGCTCGCGTACTTCATCTTCCTCCGAGGTGAAGGGCAGGTTTCCGACGTAAATTCTCTTGGACATTGGTTCTCTTTCGCGCTCTCCCTGAGGTGAGCGTCTCCAAAAGGCCTTCTCGGCTGCAGGTACCTGACTCGCTACGCCCTTGCAGCAGCGGAAAGCCGCGAATGGTTTGTGTGAAGCACTGGTCTGTAGTTAGTGAAGTGGTCTCGGGAAGGAAAACTGCGGAACTCCGCGACGCCTTAACCGTTTGCTCATCCTCGATCAGGTTTCTAGCGCAACACCTATAAACAGGGGCATAGAATACCACCATAGGTTATCGGAAAACCAGGTTTTTTTGCCTTCGCTTCTCAATTTCGATCCGGCAAGACCTTTTGAGGCCCCTGAAGAGCACCCGAATGAGATGGGATCTCACCGTCCTCGGCGCCCGCTGATCAGGCCCAGCACGGCCACGAAAAGAGCCCCGCCGATGATCGACCACACGATGGGGAAGCCGCGTCCCGCCACCGTTATGACGAAGATCTCGGGAAGGCCCAGCACGTTGGAAAGATAGAGCCCCAACAAGGCTCCGATGAATCCCACGGCAATGGAAACCAGGCATCCGCCCCGCGAGTATCCGCCCAACGACTGGCCGATACCCCCGCAAATGCCCGCGATCAGCAACAAAATAAGAAGCTCGATGATGCTCATAAGTCTCTCCGATCACTCTACACGGCCTCGATGATCCACGCCAGCGCCGCGCCTTCCCCAGCTCCTATCAAGAGGAACGCGGCTGGGAAGGCGAATCGACGCCCTCCTCCTGCGCCGCCGGGTTTTGAGCCTGTGCCGGTGAACCCAGCCAATGGTCGGTGACTTGGTAGCCCACCGTAATGGAGGTGACCAACAGGGCTCCGATCAGGGTCGGCGGAGCTGGCACCGGCAGCTTGAACCAGCGGCAAGCGGCTCCGATGCCGATGCCGATGAGGACCGAAATGACAACTTTGACTGTAAAGCTCATGAGCCTCTTTCTCTCCCTTCTTTATTCGTGACGGACGCGTACTTCACTGCAGGGCCGTTCAGTTGCGATCCTACTCCTTTGAGGGATCAAACAAAGCGGCGACGCTCCATGGTACTCAATCGCTATAATCGAGGCCATGGCCCAGTACTACACCTCTTATCCCCGCACGATCTTGTGGCTGGTGCCAGGAGGCGAGGTCCGTATCGGGGGAGAGGAAGAGGACGCTCAACCGGCCTTCCACGTCGAAGTGAAGCCCTTTTACATTTCCAAGTGGCCCATCACCAACGAGCAGTACGCAGCCTACGACCGCGACTTCCGCCCACTTCCCCACAGCAGCGGACCGCGGGACCCGGCCGTGGGACTCAGCTATCATGACGCCTTGGGGTACGCCCGTTGGTATGCCTCGGTTTCGCGCAAGCCCATGCGGCTTCCCAGCGAAATCGAGTGGGAATATGCCTGCCGGTCAGGCAATCCTGGACAGCACTTTTTCGACCTTGAGGAGGCCGACCAGTACCTCTGGGACAGGCGCAACAGCCAAGACCGCGTCCAGCCGGCGGAAGACGTCAAGCCCAACGACTTTGGCCTTCATGCCACTTTGGGCAGCGTGTGGGAGTGGACCGCCTCTCCTTACCGGCCGTATCCGCTGCACAACGATCCCGGCGACGAGAAGGAAAGCGGAGAGCGGGTCCTGCGCGGCGGCTCTTTCCGCTTGGACCGCCGCGAGATCTCTTGTTCGCTGCGACGGCCAGCCGCCCCCGACGAGAGAATCGAGGACGCCGGCTTCCGCCTGGCCAGAAGCTTCCGGCGCAATCCCGGGTGAGTGCCCGGATAAGACTGACAATCAGCGGTTCGGAGCACGCTGAATTCGGATGTGGAAGCAACAACCGATCAACCCTCTTCCCCATGGTCGTTTGCCCGGAGCGGGACTTGGGAGACCTTGGAGTTGGCAATTGGGAAACAAATGGTACGAAAAGGACCACCAGGACCCACGCAGCCGGATGAAGGCATCTGGCAAGGCTCCACCATCGCGCGCAGATTCATGTCGCCCGACGGGATGATCGTGCTGGTAGGCAAGACAGCGCGCGACAACGACATCCTCAGCATCAAGCTGGCATCGCCCCGCGACTTCTGGTTTCACGTGGCTGGCGAGTCGGGATCCCACGTGGTGGTTCGCAATCCCCAAAACCTCGACCGGCTGCCCAAGACCACACGGGACTATGCGGCGGGGCTGGCGGCCGGCTACTCCAAGGCCCGCCATGGAGGGAAGACCACGGTTCACATGGCCCGCGCCGCCGACGTCAGCAAGCCGCGGGGACTGCCGCCCGGCACGGTTCGCCTGGGGCGCTTCGAAAAACTGAAAGCACCGCCGATTCGAGAATAGAACCGCGCCCGAAACCGGTCGCGGCAGAAGATCCTTTCATGCCGCCAACGTAGCCATCTCGACGCCCGCACGGGAGGCGAGATTCTCGATGCAAGCCGCTAGGACATCGCCTCCATCTGATCAGCGGCCGCGGACCGCATTGTCAGGGGCCTTCCTGTAGCGGACCGGTGGGGATCGTCTCCGGATCGGCAGCAAGCGGGCGGTAATTGCAGATCACGGCGACCGAGAAAGTCTTCTTCTCCTCGCCCTGGCGCAGCACCAGCAGGACGCTCGTGGACAGCAGCGGCTGGTCGGAATCGATAAGCAGGCGCAGGCGCAGCGCAGCTTGCTGGCCCGGCTCGATGCGCTCAGGCGCTTGTGTGACTTGCAGCAGCTTGTCATCAACCACCACGTCCGTCAGCCGGGCTGTTTCGGCGCTGCCGTTGGAGATGACCAAGACGCCCTCGCGCCTCGAATCGACAGCCTGGACGCGCAGCCCTTGACGGGGAAACACTTCCAGCTCTCCTGGGATTGAGCCAGAGGCGGCAGGCGGAGAGAAGACGGCCTCTTGAGCTTGATGCTGCAAGGGACGCTGGACGAGCCGCCACTTCCTTTCTCCGTCGCGGATCCAGTTTTGGAGATGCCGTGACGAGAACGGCCGATCCGCGCCCGCCAGCAGCGCTTCAACAGCCACGCTGACACGAGCCTGGCCGCTGCCCGTGGCGGTGATGCCATCGATCTGATAGCTGCGGATGGGGATTTCCCGGCGCAATATGAAATCGTTGCGCCACGATTCCTCGACCCATTCCAGAGCGGCGTACTTGCGGCCCGAGGCCAGGGCCTTCCAGTAGCCCTCGACAGCTTGGCGCAGGGCCTCCTGGGCACGGGCCGGCTCTTCGGTCTCCTGCGGCGGCACTCTCCGGTGAGATGAATCCTGCGTTCCCAGCCCTGAGGCCATACCCACCAAGGCCAAGCCAGCCAAGGTGATCAGACCGAACCAGGGCGCGGTCCTCTTGAGCATCAAGCCTCCCCTCAGAACTTTGATTCTACTGATTTATTCGCGCGCTGCAAGTGACAAGAATGACATCGCCTCAATGCAAGCACCTGGCAGGCGTTACAGGCGAGCGCAAGGAAGGGGGGCAAGCCCCTTGGCAGGGAGGGCTGCGAGGAAGGATTGGAGGCATCGTCAACTCCAACTTGGCATGAGGAAAGGTCGGTGGCCGAAATCAGAGATCCCAGCGGCCGGCTGGAGCTCGCATCCTTGTCGCCTCCTGGACAGAGGGACTATCCTGTAGACAGCGGTTACCGATCATATTGTGTTTTTCAGCGAGGATAACGCCATGGCTCCACTGCGATTTTCGTCTTTTCTCTGGATGGCCGTCCTGGCCTTCTGCGTCGTCTCCGTCGGACTGGCTCAGATTTCAACGTCGGCGCCGACGCAGACCCTGACGGCGCCCCAGGTGGTCAACAATCAAGGCATCTCGACGCAGATTGTTCTGCTCAACACGGCCAGCACGGCCTGTCAGTTCTCGGCCCGCGCCCACGTCGGCGCCGGAAATGCGCCTCCCAATCCCGTAAACTTGGGAGGATCTGAACCCAATCTGCTTCAAGGCACGATCCCCGGCCAAGGCACGGCCATGTTTGACGTGATCGCTCCTATGGGCTTCTTGGGAGCGGTCAGCGTCGACATCGATACCCGCGCCTGTCAAGACAACGTTCAGATGGAGGCCCGATACGCCATCTCCAACTTGACGCCCCTGGATGAGCTGTTTTCTTACTCGGCTTCGTCGTTGCTGCCGATTCCGCTCAATTCCTGCGCTGAAATACCCGTCAAGTACGACCCGGACCCGACCGATGGAGACTCCAGCATTCCCGGGGTGGCCAGCGTGTTCCCGGGAAACATCCCCTTGCAGGGGGATCTCTGTCACTCGTTGCGCGACGCCGACGGGCAGGAGATCCAGCCCCAAACCTGCCTTCCCTACGACGGCCGTCATCAGCCCAATCTTCTCAGCGAGATCTTTCCCACCCAGACCGAGTTCAACGGGGTGTGGAGAATCTGCGTGCCGGACGCCCAGGGCGCGACCAACCCTCCCGGCAGCGAAGTCGAATTCCTCTTTATCGACGTGGTGCAGGACGGCAGCCGCGTTCAGTTCGGCACCAAGGATCACGAGCGGGTCAAGCCTGCCTGTCCGACCACGTCCACAGACCTCTGCCTGGACGACCGCTTCCGGGTCAATGTGGACTGGCGCCCATCACCGAGCGAGCCCCTCAGGCCCGCGCAAGGCGTCATGCGAAATGACGATGGTTTCTTCTTTTTCTTCAATCCCGACAACGTCGAACTGGTTGTCAAGGTTCTCGACGGCGGCTGTCCCCTGACCGACCACTTTTGGGTCTTCTACGGTGCCACCACGAATGTCGAATATACGATCACCGTGGTTGACACAGAAACCGACCTGCGACAGGTGTATACGAATCCGGTCGGCACCCTGGCCGAGGCCATTACAGACACCAGCGCTTTCGCCACGTGCCCCTGACGAGGCATGCCAAGAAGGTCTCGACTCGGCGGCGCGGGATGAAGCAGGCTGCTCCCGAACCGAGGGGCGGCTGGGGACAAGCCCGGCCCGGACCCGCCCGGTCGCTCCCAGGCCGAAACGAGGCGGCCTCAACCTGAAACAGCCGCGATGATAGACTGAGAGGCATGAGGTTTGACTAAGGAGGAAGAATTGCGCTTACGATCAGCTCTTTTGGGGATAGCTTTTATCGTCATGGCGGCGGCCGGGTGCGGCTCGCCCACGCCAGAACCCGCCGACCATCCGGAATTCGAGAACATGGGCATCGACGTTCATTCCTATTCGCGTCCTGAGGAAGTGGCTGTCCGGCACCTTGACCTCGACATCAAGGTCGACTTCGAACGCAACGTCATCGCCGGGACGGCCTCGCTGCAGATCGACAACAAGACCCAGTCCGACCAGCTTCACCTCGACAGCCGAGGACTCACCATCCAGGCGGTGCGGCTGGAGGACGCCGACAACCAAGTCAGCCAGGGCAGCCACGAGGTGGGCCGCGACGATCCTCAATTGGGACAGGAGTTGATCCTCCCCATCGAGCCCGATACCCGGACCGTCCACATCGACTACGAGAGCAGCCCGGAAGCAGCGGCGCTGATGTGGCTTGGGCCCGAACTGACCGCAGACAAGGCGGGCCCTTTTCTGCTCTCTCAATCCCAGGCCATTCTGGCCCGCACCTGGGTGCCCTGCCAGGACAGCCCCAAGGTGCGCATGACCTACGCGGCCCAAGTCGAAGTGCCCCAAGGACTGATGGCCGTGATGAGCGCCTCCAATCCTCAGCAGGTGTCCGAGGACGGCCGTTACAGCTTTGAGATGCCCCAACCGATTCCCTCCTATCTTTTGGCCATCGCCGTGGGAAAGCTGGAATTCCAGTCCCTGAGTCCCCGGACCGGCGTCTACGCAGAACCTTCGGTGCTGGAACGAGCCGCTTGGGAGCTGGCTGACACCGAAAAGATGGTGGCCGCTGCCGAGAAGCTCTACGGCCCCTATCAGTGGGAGCGCTACGACATGATCGTGCTGCCTCCCAGCTTCCCCTTCGGAGGCATGGAGAATCCGCGTCTCACCTTCCTCACGCCCACCATGCTGGCCGGAGACCGTTCCCTGGTGGCCCTGATCGCTCACGAACTGGCTCACTCCTGGTCGGGCAATCTGGTCACTGACTCGACCTGGAACGACTTCTGGCTCAACGAAGGCTTCACAACCTACATTGAACACCGCATCATGGAAAAGGTCTACGGCGACGAGGTCGAGGAGATGCTGGCCGTCCTTGAGCTTGAAGCCCTGCGCGAATCGCTGGCCAGTGACTTCGAGGACGCCCGCGAAACCTGGCTCTATCTCGACTTGCAGGGCCGCAATCCCGACGACGGCATGAACTCGGTGGCCTACGACAAAGGACACTTCTTCCTGCGCATGGTGGAAGAGACCGTTGGACGTGAACGCTTCGACCCCTTCCTGCGCGGCTACTTTGACCACTTCGCCTTCCAGAGCGTCGACACGGCTCAATTCGTCGCCTATTTGCGCGACAACCTCATGGCCGGAGACGAGCAACTGGCTCAGGACCTCCGTATTGACGAGTGGGTCTACGGTCCCGGCCTGCCTGAGAACTGCCCCGAGCCGCAATCTACCGCCTTGCAGCAGGTCGAGGCCCAATTGCAGGCTCTGAATCAAGGCACGGCCCCCGCCGACTTGGACACCGAAGGCTGGACGACCCATCACTACCTCTATTTTCTGCGCAACCTGCCCCAAGATCTGAGCGAGGAACGGCTGGCCGGACTGGATGCGGCTTTTTCTCTGAGCGAGACAGGGAACTCGGAGATCCTCTGCCAGTGGCTGGGCGTGGCCGTCGAACACGACTATCGGGCCGCCGACCAAGCCTTGGAGGCCTTTCTTTCGCGTCAGGGCCGCCGCAAGTTCCTCATGCCCCTCTATGGCGCCTTGGTGGATGTCGGCCGCGGCGACGATGCCCGCCGAATCTATGACAGCGCCAAATTCGGCTACCACTCCGTCTCCCGCAACTCTGTGGAGGGACTGCTCAACTAGCCGCCGACCTCCAGGTTGAACCCGCCCCCAATCCCATGAGCCCTTCCCGGCATCTTTTTTGAGGGACTGACGGGGCGCGGAGCGTTTGAAGGGCGTGCGAGAAGCGAGCCGGTGACCGATCTGGTTGCACTTTTACCAGCAGAGAGCGTATAATCGGAGGCTGAAGCACGCGCGGAGTCGTGACTATGGAACTTTCTAGCATTCTGTAGACCTCACAGTATCCGGGTTTTTCTCGGCAATACCTGCCACTTTTCCAGAGAAAATCCATCCTAGAGCAGCCTTGAGGGCTGAATTGCGGTTTTCTGCGGTTCGACCTCGGGCCATCTGGGAAAGAATTGTGGAGTCTTGGCAGAAATGGTCACAGGTTTCGCCGAGCATAACGAGAATAGGAGGCATCGTCATGAGCATCATGAAGATGTTATCGAATAGAAAAGCTGAGATCGGGGCCTGCATTCTAGGCTTGGCCTGCGGATACGCTTTCTCCCTTCAGACACAGGCCGACGCGGCCTTGGTCATGATGGAGCAAGCGGCTCCAGCGGAAGTGTCCTCGCAAGAGACGGTTTCAGAGGATAGTGCGGTCCAAGACCGCGAACATGAATTCATCAGAGATTTGGCGCGGGAGTTCCGTATGGACGAGGACGTCGTGCGCCTGGTCCACCGGGAATCCAAACGCTACGTCCAGCCCGAGGAGAACGAGTGGCGTCTTCTGCGGACTCCCGAGGCGGCCACATACATCATGCTCTCGGTCATTCATGCCGAGTCGCGCGGCGACGCTTCAGTCATCGGCGACGGCGGACGCGCCCGCGGCCTAACCCAGATCCACTGGACAACGGCTCAGCTTTATGGCGACGTGACCCCCGAGGAACTCCTCGATCCGGCGGTCAACATCCGTTTCAGCTTCCGCCACTTCCACTACCTGCTGAAGCGATACAAGGGGAACTTTCCGCTGGCTCTTTACGGCTGGAACCGCGGACCCGGCACGGTCGACCGCCTCATCCGCTACGGTCACTCCCCCGCCAACCATTATGGACGCAAGGTCTACCATGCGGCCGCCAACCATGACAAAGCCGAAGAGCTCAAGCTGATCGGCAACTAACCCTCCCGCCTCACTCGACCCGCTCTCCTTACCTATTGAGAATTCCTTTCTCTTGCGCCCCTGCGTGAGCCGTCGCGCTCCGCCGGGGCGCAGGCGGTCAGACCACCAGAACCGCAACGGCAGTGGCGCAGACGGCCGCCAGTCCGGCGGCGCTCAGCGCCAGCGGGAGCTGGGTGGTGACGTGGTCCATGAGATCGGCTCCACAAGCCAAGCTGGAGAGAATGGTGGTGTCGGATATGGGCGAGCACTGATCTCCGAAGATCGACCCGCCGACCACCGAGGCGTAGCAAAGAACGTTGAAGAGGGGTTCAGGCGAAACCGTGTAGGCCAAGGGTACCGAGAGAGGCACGATGACGGCGAAGGTGCCGAAAGAAGAACCGATGGAAAAGGCCACCACCATGCAGATTCCCATGAGGACGGCAGGCAGCAGGACGGGGACGATGAAGTCGGCGGTCGTGGCCACGATGTAGCGGGCCGTCCCCAGTTCCTTGGAGACGGCGCCCAGAGTGACCGCCAGTCCCAGCAGGATGGCACCCGTGGTCACGCCTTTGCAGCCGTCCACCACGCCGGCGATCACATCGGCTACCGAGAGTCCACGCAGCCAGCCCAACAGGGCCGCACTCAGCACCGACAGTCCGAAGGCCTCGGCGATCTGCACATTGCCCGTAAGCACGTAGGAGCCCAACGCCCACCCGATCAGCACCAGGATGGGAACCGCGAAGTCGATGATGGCGGGACGGTAGTGGTCGGGCACCTTTTGCTCGCTCAGTTCCTCTGAGGCCAGGGGAACGGCGCCCGGCGCGTTGAGTCCTTTGCCCTGGCGTGAGCGCTCGATGGCCTTGCGCATCTTGCGGCTCATGAAGGGCAGCAAGTCGAAGGCCATCAGCAGGGTCATCAACACGGCGAAGATGCCGTAGAAATTGAAGGGAATGGCCCGGTAGAAAAAACTCACCGCAGCCGCTTCGTCGGGCAGCAGAGGGATGAGTCCGGCGGCGAATCCGCCCACATAAATGGGCCAGACGTTGAGGGGGATGAGAGTGGCGATGGGTGAGGCGGTGGAATCCACTATGTAGCTGAGTTCTTCGTGGCTGATTCTCTCCCGGTCGGTGACCGGACGCACCGTGGTCCCGGCCAAGACGGTTGAGATGGTGCCGCCTTGGTGGAAGACCAAGCCGATCAGCCAGGCGAAGAAGCGGGCGCTGCGGGGGCCCGTCACCATGCGTCCGGCGGCCCACTCGGCGAAGGCCCGGGCTCCTCCCGTGCGCGTCCACAGGCCCAGCAGTCCTCCCAGGCACCACAGGTAGACCAGCAGGATGAGGGCATACTGCTCCGATCCGATGGCCGGAATCATAAAGCGCTGCAGGAGGTTGGGATCGCTGACCACGATTCCACCCACGGCGATGCCCATCAGCAGGGCGAAGAGCACCTCGCGAGTCAGAAACGCCAGCAGGATGGCGCTGAAGGCCGGAAGCAGCGAGTAGAGTCCATAGCTGCCATGTTCGTCGGCCGATTGGGGCGCGGCCCAAGCCAACACCAGAAACGGAACGGCAGCGGCTAGAAGAACGAGGATTCGCTTGAGTGGATCACGGGGCAGTTTGCTGGATTGACTCATGAGAGCGCCCAGGGTAGCATGTCAACTGATCGGGGCATATCATTCATCCGCTCGTCTACCGCTGGGCCAGTCAAGCGTCGCGGCGGATTAGGGAATGAGTTGCCATGAATCGTCCTCAGCCAAGCACTCCCGCCGGCTTGCTTCCTCTCCTCCTCCTCCTCCTGATCACGCCATTAGTGGCCTGCGCCTCCAACGGTCGTTCGCAATGGGAGCAAGCCGCCCTCAGAGATCTGCAGGCCGTCCGCCAGACCGTCCAGCGCCACCATCCGGGTCCGGTCGACGAACGCAATCCTCACTTCGAGGGGTGGTTGGCTCAAGGCTATGACAAGGCCGTGGAGATGGCCTCTCAGGTGAACTCAGAAGCGGGCTACCGATTTCTCCTCCAGTACTACGCATCTGGATTCAACGACGGGCATCTCAAGGTGCGTTTCGATGCCCAATCCGAGGACTGGCAATGGCCGGGATTCTCCGTCTCCTTCAATGGCGGCCGTTTTCTCGTCAACGACATCATCCAAGATGAGTCACAAGAAACCCTTCCCGGAACCGGCGCCGTGCTGCTCTCCTGTGACGGCCGGCCAATTCGGGAGATCATGCTGGAGGAAATCATCCCCTTCTATTTCGGCGTCCAAGATCTGGAATCGAGTTGGGCTCGCCTGGCCCCCCGCCTTCTGATTTGGGACGGCAACCCTTGGCGCACCCGCTTCATGAGCTGTCGTTTCCGTTTTCCGGGCCTCGAGTCAGAGACTCAAGTACCGTTGGAGTGGCGTGATCCTCCGCCGGAATTAAGCCTGGAGCAGTTGTTGAGCCGGGCCACCTTTGGAGCCCGTACGGCCTATGGAATCCAAGCGCTTTCTTCGGACATGACGTGGGTTTCCCTCCCCTCCTTCGGTCCCCGGACTCCCGAAGAGTTCGATGCCCTCAACGAGATCATCGAGCGTTTGCCCGAGTACCGCGACAGCAAGCTCCTCGTCTTCGATGTCCGAGGCAACGGAGGGGGCAATTCTCAGTGGGGCTCGAACTTGGTGAGGCAGTTCTGGGGGCGGGACTTCGCTTCTCATGTCCAGTCCCAGTCGGCCGGAAATCCCGTTTACGCCGAATGGCGAGTTTCCCGCGAGAACATCGACTACCTCAAGGGCCTGCTGCCGGCTTTGGAAAAACGCTTCGGAAGCGAGGCCGAGGTGACAGAAATGGTGCGCCAAACCTCCCAAGGCATGGATCAGGCGCTGGAGCAAGGACGCGACCTGTTCCACCTGGGACCTGATGCGTCCTCACCCTCGCCAGCCGCGCCGGAACCCGCCAATCCAGTCAAGGCCCAAGTGGTGCTTCTGACCGATGGGCGCTGCGCCAGCGCCTGCCTCGATTTCGCTGACGAGGTCTTGCTTATGCCCGGCGTCATGCATGCCGGATTCCCCACCTCGGCCGACACCCTTTACATGGACGTGCGCTCGGTCAGGCTTCCCAGCGACAACGGCCGACTGGTCATCCCGCTCAAGGTCTACCGCAACCGCCGGCGAGGCAACAATCAACCCTATGTACCTCAACTCAGGTTTGAGGGCGACCTGAGCGACACTCAGGCCCTGCAAGAGTGGCTCCGGGATAAGCTGGAAATCAGCCGCGATTGAAGCAATGGTTCAGTAAAAGGAACTGCTGGAGGAAGTGCGGCGCGTGTAGGTCAGGCGCAGGCCGGAACGGGCCGGCAGGCGGATTTCAATCTTGCGTTCGGTGAGATCGGCCCCTTCGTCCGCGGGAATGTAGGTGAGCAGGTAGTAGTGCGAGAGAGCGTCCCGCATCTGCTCGATTTTCTCCAGGGCTTCTTTCTCCGAATAGGCCCATCCGCCGGTTTCGCGCACGATGCGCTTTCGGGCCGCCTGATCGCCTCCCAGACTGATCATGTCGCCGGCCCGGTTGCCCAGACTGACGCCGAAAAAGCGCGTCCCCGCCTTGTGGAGGTGATCGAGGGTGGCTTCGCCGATACCTCCGAAGCCGGCCGAAACCACCAACACAGCCTTGTTGGAAGGGTGGGCGCATTTCTTCAGGCGCAGTAACATCTTATCAACGGCGTATCCGGTCAAGGCCTGGCTCATGAAGAGCTGCCCCAGCCGCCGCCATTTGCCGGGACGCGCTCCCGATCCGATCAGTTCGATGCTCTCCACCAAGTGATAGCGATCGCTGCTCAATTCGCTGACGAAGTCGACCTCGTCGCTGTAGACTCCCAGCAGAATCTCGTCCCGGGGCTCCAGCAAATGGATCAGCCTGTGCATGACCTGGCGTCCCAGAAGAATCTTCTCCCGCGACATGGTCGACCCGATGTCCAGCAGGATTCCCAGGGAGACATTGGCCTTGGGTTCTTCTTCCAGGTCTTCGACCGGCCTGGGCCGCCCCTCTTCCAGCAGCAGAAAATCGTCCTTGACCAGTCCCCGGACGACCCGGTCCTCTTCATCGAAGACCCTGACGATGTACTGGGAGGCTCGAACGTCTACGCGAAATCGCGGCTGTTGGTCCCCATTCGCTTCCTGAGCCCAAGCCGGGGCCGCCCAAAACAGCGTCAACAAGGCTCCCAGCATCCAGCCTTCAGCAACCTTCATCGCGCCTACAAGGATGCGCCCAAGCCAGCCCGAGTTCAACCGGACGCAGTTGGCAGGCGATATGTGCTGAAATCGCTTGAATCGAGTATCATCAAGCGACTCAAACTTCGAGCCTTCTATGGTCTCAGTGGCTTGGGCGTTCTGTACCCTTATCCGCCTAGGCTTCCTTGAAGGTGAAGATGCCCAAGGTGAAGAAGGCGGCTCCGATGGCGGTGAGGATGGCGCAGGGCAGGAGCATGTCTTGGGGCGTGAAGCCGCGCCAGAGGGCGCCCTCCATGGCCAAAATGGCCCACTTGACGGGCGAGATGTGGCTGACGCTCTGCATCCAGGAGGGCATCAAGAAGAGCGGAATCATGCCTCCGCCCAGCATGGCCATGACGATCATGATGGCCCAGCCTATGCCGCCAGTGGCCTGTTCGCTGCGGCCCAGCGTTGAGAGCCCCATCATGATGCCCACGAAACACAGGCCAATGGAGAAGAGGGCCATGGCCAACAATCCCGGGCGCAGGTGGACGCCGAAAATGAAACGGGCCAGCAGGAGCAACGTCAGGGCCACGCCGAGAATGGTCGTGAAACAGGCCAGCGCCTTCCCGGCCAGCACCTGGAAGCGGCTGAGAGGACCCGAGCGCAAGCGCATCAGGGTTCCGCGGCGACGCTCCATGACCAGCGAAATGGCGAAGCCCGAAGCACACCCTAAAATGCCCCAGATGATGCCCTGAGGGAAAGAGATGGAATAGGCATTGGTGGGCCCGCCGCGGCGTTCCCGCACCACATCGGCGGTGGTCACTTCCAATGGCTGGAAGGAGGCTCCCTGAGGAAAGCCGGCGGGGGCTTGATCCTCGCTGCCTGAGGCCGCTCCCGGTTGACTGGCTGCGGGCTGAAGGGCCAACACCTTCTTCATTTCGCCGAAGAAGGCCTCTAACTGCATGCGCACTTGGGGCGGGGCGTCCTGCGTGTTCTGGCGAACGGCCTCCAATTGCCCGTCGGCGAAACCGGGGTCCTGCAAGATCTGCTGCATCGATTGGGCGCCGTACTTCATCAGCAGCCCCTGGAGCATCCCGGATTCCGCTTGGCGGGAAGGGTCGACCCCAACCTCGACTTTGGGGGGCTGACCCATGAAGATCGTCTGTTGGGCTTGGCCGAAGCCTTTCGGCAGGCGGATGTAGGCCACTTTGCCGCCCCGCCGGACGCTTTCGCGGGCCTCTTCAAGGCCGGCAGCAGTCTGCACGTCGAGTTCCTCGGCGTCGCTGAGCATCTGGACGAATACCTGGGAGGCTGCGGAGCCGTCCTCATCGACCATCCACACCGAGATGGCGCTGGAACCGTCTCCCCCGCCGCCCGAAAAGATCATGCCGAAAAAAACAGCATAGAGAATGGGAAAAAAGAAAGTGAAGAAGAAGGCCGCCCTGTCGCGGACCAGCAACCGCAGGTCCTTGAAGGCCATAAAGAGAATCGCTTTCATCAGATTATTCCTTCCTGTCGGCGTCTTAGCATCAAGAAGCAGCCAATTGAAAGGCGAGCTAAGGTCGCCCTGGGTCCGATGCCGGCATGCTCCCGACCGTCGGAGAGGACTCGCCGCTAGTCGCGCAGTTGACGGCCGGTCAGGTTGAGAAAGACGGTTTCCAGATTGGGACGCTCCACCGAGACGCGCAGCAATTCCTCTCCATCGTCGAGAAGGCGCCGCAAGTGACTGAGCGGGTCGGAGGTCTGCACGCTCACCTCTTCACCGCTGCGCCTCTCAGCCCGCACCCAACTGTCGCCGCCGTGCTGCCGGGTCAGGTTCTCGACTGAATCGAGGGCCAACAGCTTGCCCTTATCGATGATGCCGACCCGGTCGCACAACCTTTGAGCTTCCTCCATGTAGTGGGTGGTGTAGACGACCGTGGCACCCTCGCTGCGCAGCCGCAGAATATTCTCGAAGATGGAGTTGCGGGATTGGGGATCAACGCCCACGGTCGGCTCGTCGAGCAGCAGCAGCCGGGGACGGTGGACAATGGCCGCGGCCAGATTGAGGCGCCGCTTCATGCCTCCCGAATAAGTAGAGGCGAGATCCCCGGCCCGTTGCGAAAGTCCCACGAAGTCAAGGGCCCAATGTGCACGCTCGCTCAGCTCTTTTCCAGAGAGCCCTTGCAGGCGTCCGAAGAAACGCAGATTCTCGAGTCCGCTCATTTCTTCGTAGATGGCCAGGGCCTGGGGCGCCACGCCGATGTGGCGGCGGACCGGGGATTGGACGGGGGAGCCGAATCCAACTAGATCTACCGTCCCTTCATCGGGCTTCAGCAGCCCCACGGCCAAGGCCACAGCGGTTGACTTGCCGGCCCCGTTGGGACCCAGAAGACCGAAGATCTCGCCTCGGCGGACCTCCAGATCAAGACCGTCTACGGCCGGCGTCTCGCCATAGCTCTTATGTAATCGGTTGAGCTTGAGGAGCGTCTCCATGCACCTTACCTTAGAGCGATCGCCAGGGGCCTGTCAGCAGTTCTCCGCTGAACGGCGGAGTGGAGTCGGTGACTGGCGGTCAACCGGCTTGTTTGGATGCAAAGCATTTCACAAGAAAAGCATCCGGCCCTTGAGTCAATTCGCTTTGAAAGCCGTTTAACCCTATGAATGCCAAACAACAATAAAGAAATGACTTGCAAAAAGTGAGGGAGATGTGGACAATTCCCGGACGAACTCAATAGAGAAGAGAGCTTAACCGCAGGACCCTGCTGGGCGGAGCGGCCACTCTGGCCGCTGTCGCCGGAACCCAGGCTCTGGCCCAGAAACAGGAAGAGCACCAGGGGCATCAGGAAGCTCAAGACTTTTGACGAGCCGCTAGTCGTCGCCGTAGGTGATTTCTGTGTGCTTTAGGCGCAGCGCCACGATGTAGAGAAGCGCAGCCGTCACCAGCAAGATACCCGGCACCGAAGCCCAAGCGGGTGCCGGGTCGGAGATGACCTGAAAAGCTCCTGATTGGGCAGGCACCGGGCACAGCGAGATCAAGTAGTGGATAACGCTGATCTTCTGCAGGACGGCCGGCATGTAGGGATTGGCGAACTCCCATCCGAAGATGATGATGCCGGGAACGATGGGATTGCGGAAGACCAGCCCCACCAAGAGGAAGACCGCCCCATAACCCAGGCAGCCTAAGACCGTTACGCCGAAATAGGCGAGAATGTGGCCCAAGCCGGGAGAGACGGTCAGATACTCGATCCCCCGCCCCCCATAGGGCAAGAACATGAGGATGTAGGAAAGCACTACGGCGATGCCGAAGATGCTGGAGGCCGCGATCTGCCCAGCCAGATATTTTCCCGCCACCAGCAATTCTCGTCGAATGGGGCAAAGAAAATAGTAGTGCATGGAACGTTCCAACATCTCGCCCCGGAAGAGGTTGGTGAATATCAGCAAACATCCCACGAACACCAGCACGTGAAGGATGAAGGCCTGAAAGGCGCCGGCGAAGACCACGGCTGCATTGCCGGTTTCACGCCGCGCTTCAGGAGGGAGCGGCAGAATGGCCCACAACAGGGTCAACAAGACGGGCATGGCGGCCAGAAGGTAGAGGGGCAAAGCCCGTCCCCGCAGGAAGCTCTTGCGGATTTCGCCGCGCAGCAGGCCCATGAGCTGAGCCTTCCAAAGCGGCGCGCCTGCGGTTTCCGGCTGGATTGTGGTCGGGGGCGAACTCATACCGCGGATCCTCCGTTGCTTCCAATCAGGTATTGGTAAACTGACTGGACGTCGTCATCGGCGGGGGCCACGGTCTCCACGTTCATCTGCTCCTCCAGGACCACCCGGTTGAGCAGAAGATAGAAGTGGTCGGAGTCGCGGGTGCGCAAATGCAGGCCGCCGCCGTCGTCGTGCATCCTTACCTCGACCACCGAGTCCTCTTGAAAAGCCCGCTGAGCCAGGACTTGAGGCTTGTCGCAGCGCACCACGATCTGGATGGGCACGTCGCTGAC
>DATIPO010000184.1:0-1742 GCA_035471925.1 Acidobacteriota bacterium | reverse complement strand
GAACTCCAATGCAAGCATTGAGCCCTTATGGCCGCTAAAGCTCGCGATTGGTTTGGTAAGATCTTCTGATCGCCACAAGCGGACAGTCCCATTCAGGCTGCCCGTGGCCAGTGTTGTGCTGTCCGGGCTAAAGGCGACTGGCACTCCGCCCTCGCTCGCCATCGAAGGCCCACTGCCAGGGCGGGCCGGCTGCGGATCGTTGACCAGGGTTGGCCCGGCATCGGCCCTATCCAGATCCCATATGGCAAAGGCATCGTCACGCTTGCTACCCATAGCCAACCAGTGCCCATCCGGACTATATGCGGCGGACCAAACGCCGCCTTTTAGCCTGGGCAGTTCGACAAACGGCGCATGTGGTCTCTCGAGATCCCACTGCCCTATAGCGCCATCGACATTTGCTGCGACCAGAGTTTTGCCATTAGGGCTGAAAGTCAGGGCATGGAGCCTTCCGGCAGGACCCGACGCACCTGGGAGCATCTCGTAAGCAGGGTACCCTGTTAACGAAACAGGCTGAGTACCGGGCTGGGTGAGGTCCCATACCAGCACCTGGGGTGGATCAGTATGGGTGGATGCCAATTTGGTCCCGTCGGGGCTGATAGCGACGCTCGGCGTGCTTTGTCGCCGCAAAACCGGAGAGAAATAGGGTTTGCCGACCGCCGTCCGTAGTACGTTGTCGACCTGCGCCTTCAAAGGCCGACTGCCAGCAGCACTGAACAGGAAGGCTTGACGGGCCATTAAAGCACCACCCTCATCATTCAAAGACGCCTGCTGCTGCGGCGCTTGAACTAGTAGCAGCTGTGCGATGGTCGCCAATCGGGCGTTTTCCGCCTCGAACCGGCGGGCCTCTGCTTCCTGACGAGCAGCGGCTTCCTGTGCTGCTAGAATCTGTGCCTTCCGGCCCTGCGTCCAAGCAAACAGACCAGCCACCACAGCGACCAAGAGGACCGCAGCAAGGCCAAGCAATGCCCGGCGCATCCGTTCTGCAGAGCGGGTCTGTTGCTCGACAAGAGCCCGCTCTTGCGCTAGCTCCCGTTGCCGAGCAGCTTTATCCGCTTGCGCAGCCGCCTCAATCGCCTGCTGGCTTGCCTGAACGAAGGCCGGCAAAGCCTCGTCATAACCCAGATCCGCAACATCCGGGCTGGCTAACCAGCGTTCAGCTTCCGGCAGCTCCGCCTCGTCAAGCAAACCGCCGCTGCCGCGCCCCAACCGAACCCATTCCGCCGTCTTATTCTCTAGTCGTCGCCGAACCTGCTCTGCCTCCCGGCGCTCCTCCACCCAGACTTGCAACCGGGACCAACCCGTTATTAGCGCCTCGTGCGCGATATCGACGGACGGACCGACGCCCTCATCGGCACCGCTTCGTGTCAAAAGACGATGTTTGGTCAGGTGCTCCAGGGTGCGCTCAAACTCTCCTGGTGCGTCGCCGGCCGCGCGCAAGGCTGACATCGGTTGTTGCCGGCGGGTGTCCGCGCGACCTTCGCCGAATTGTATGAGCCGCAGGAAGATGCGTCGGGCTATGGCCTGCTCTGCTTGCGTCAATGCCGCCAGCGTGGCATCGGCCTTCATTGCGATGGCCACCGCCAGTCCGCTGCATGACGCCTTGCCGTCGCGGGCGGAGCCATCGCTCAAGGTCTCATAAGCGTGATAGGACAGCATCCGATGCTGCATCTTGGGCCACAATAGGCGCATGGTTTCCTGCAGCAAAGGTAAGGCTCCCGGCTCATCCGCTGCGTCGGCCAACA
>DATIPO010000183.1:0-18823 GCA_035471925.1 Acidobacteriota bacterium | reverse complement strand
GATCGACTCGTAGATGTATTGTGCCGCCGACTTGCCCTCGATGCGTGAGGCCGCCGCCGTTCCGATGCGGCCCAGATGAGGACCGATGATGTTGCTGTCGGGAACCCCGGGATCGCCGTGGCAGGCCACGCAGCCGTAGGTAGCGTGGAAGAGCTGTTGGCCGCGATCGGCCTTCCCCAGCGGCAGCACCAGCCGGGCGTCGGCCGGCAAGGCCAGCTCGCCTCCCCGAGGACGCAGGTGGTAGTGCTCGGCGGGTTCGGGGATGGGCAAAAGAACCGAGTCGCCGCCCCGTCTCCAGGCTACCCGCAGCTTGCCGTGAGGCTGAGTGGTGTCGAAGTCGAAGTGAATGACGGTGTTGAGCGACTGGCCGGGGGCCAGCTTGGCATGGGCGGTTTGGGCGCCCATGGGAGGCACCTCGTCACCGATTTCGGGAACCAGGTAAAACTCCTCGCCGCGAAATTCCTGAACGCTTCGGGAGTCGTTGTAAAACATCAGATCGAGGGTCACGCGCTGTTTACCCCACTCGGGCATGTCGGGCATCATGGTGGAGGGCTTCTGGAAGTTCTCCCCGTGATCCATCTGGTCGAGCAGCCAGCGGGCCTCGATCATCTCCATCGACAGTCCGTTCAGGGTGGCGGCCCGCACCGGAATGCGGCTGATGTCGCGCACCACCAGGGCGGCCCCTGCCAGACTCATCACGATGACGGCGCCGAAGAGAAGCATGGAGGGCTGCGTCCACCAGGCCACCGCGGCTCGGCGGGCCTTGCGGTCAGCCTGCCGCCGCCGCCGCTGGGCCCCCTTGCTGAGATTCTCTTTCTTGTCCTTTGCCATGGTCCGCAGTCCCCTAGGGCCACTAGGTGGCCAACAAGTTCACACACGAATCAAGTTTCAGCGACCGCGCTGAAACTTGACCGTGTGTGTTGGCCACCTTGCTAATGGCCCTAGCCGTCCAACAGTTGAAGAATATCCGACTTGAGCGTCTGCACGCTGGCGTCGGGCGGGAGCACCACCCGCAGCATGCCCTCCTTGCCCACCAGGAAAAAGGAACTGGTGTGGTCGACGTAGTAATAGCTGTCGGTTCCGGGGCCGTCCTTGGGCTGCCCGTATTGCACCACCAGCTTGAATGACTCGCGGGTCTCCTCCAGTTGGCGGTTGTCCAGATGCACGCCGTAGAACGTCTCGTTGAAGCGGGGCACGTAGGTGGAGAGCTTCTCCACGCTGTCCCGATGGGGATCGACCGAGGCGAAGACCACCTCGACGTCGTCAGCCCGAGAACCCAACTCCGCCATCAGGCGCTTCATCTCCACCAGGGTGTAAGGACAGATGTCGGGACAGGAAGTGTAACCGAAGAAGACTACGCTCACCTTGCCCTTGAGGTCGGAAAGCTGAAAGGGCTTTCCGTCCCAGTTGGTGCCGGTCAAAACGGGCTCTTTGGGCTCCACCACCCTGTTGCCTTGTAATTGGTCGCTGCGGCTGCAAGCCGCCACAAGCAACACCAGCAGCGCTGCCAGCCGAAACCTCGAAGAATGTGTCACGATGCTCTTTCCTTCCCAAACGAATGCTTGCCGTCACCGCTCAGCGGTCGGAAGCAGGTGCCGATATCACGGTGCGGAATCCGATGTAGGGAGCCCGGTCGGACTCCCGCAGACGATAGCGCAGAGCGCTTCTCAGGTCTTCCTTCTCCAGCACGAAGGCGCCGCCGCGCAGCACCCGGTACCTGCTGGGCTCGGTGTTGACGGGATTCCTTTCCGGCGAACGCTTGTAATAGTCGGCTTCGAAATAGTCCTGGCACCACTCGTAGACATTACCCGCCATGTTGAGCAGTCCGTAGGGCGAGGCCCCTTCCTGACAGCAGTCTACCGGGGCGGCTTTTTCTTTGGCCATGGGATGGTCCAACCACAAGGCCTTATCGAAGGTGGGCTCGCTATTGCCCCAGGGGTAGCGGCGCTGGTCGGTGCCGCGGGCGGCCTTCTCCCATTCCGCTTCGCTGGGTAGCCGCTTTCCAGCCCATTGGGCATACTTGTCTGCGTACTTCCAGTTAACGCTCATTACCGGGTGATCGTCGAGGATGCCCCAGTCGGGAGATTCAGGGTAGCGTACGCGGGCGAACTGGAAGCCGGCGTAGGGCAAGCCCGAAAGCTTCCACCGGCGCCAGGAGACTTCATGTCTGTCGATGTAGTAGGCGTCCAGGTAGACCCTGTGAACCGGCTGCTCGTTCTCAGGCCCATCCGGGCTTCCCATCGGAAACCATCCGGCCGGCACGTAGACCATGACCGACTGGTCTTTCTCCCACACGTATTGGCCCCGCTCCTCGCCTTTCTTGAGGCCCTCGGGAAGCGGCTCGCCATGCCAGCCCAAGTTGCCGCTGGAAGCGCCGGCCCAGTTCGGGCCCAGCAGGGAGAAGCAGACGAAGCCGGTCAGCGCGGCAGCTCTCTTCAACAATCTCAATGCTCCCTCCAAGTTCAACCTCGGCCCAAAAACCTCGTTTTTCCCTCCCAGGCGACGGGTAGGCGACAGTATAAGACGAAAGCGCCGACGATCCGAAGCTCGGACCGCCGGCGCCTGGTTGATGACGAGAGATCAGAGCCTCAGTCGACCCTGATCTCGAAGAAGGCTCCGATCACGGTCTGGACGCAGACAGTGTCTCCTGAGGAGACGCCCGTGTCCTGAGCCTGAAAGCTGAAGCGGCCGTTGGCCTGGTTGGTTTCGACCACGGCCAGCAAGCTGCCGCTGCAGCCGGCGGATCCGGCAGAGCCGGCGAAGATCGACACGAAAGGCGCGAACTTGTCGTTGCCTTCGTACTTCTCGAGTTCTCCGGAAACGGCCAGGTTGGGGCCGTTGATGGCGCCGCTGACGGCCGCTATGGCGTCGGGGATGTCGACGATGGAACCCGTCGAAGTGGCCACCGGATGGGGCGAGAAGATGGCGTTGTCGTGGAAAAGGTCGTCGAACTGATAGAAGACCTGGCCGGAGGCGCGCGGCAGCTCGATGCTGGCATTGAGCGAAGTATGCGCGCGAACGGTGGCGCCATGGCTGAAAGTCAAATCGGCCCAGTGTCCCTTGCTGGGATCATCGGGATCGATGAAAAGCGTCCCGTTTTTGGGATTGAGCCACAAGAAGGTTCTCCACACGTCGGTGGGCGGAATGATGTCGCCCGCATCGGGGTCTCCTTGGGAGGGGTTGCGCAAGAAAGGCGGGAAACGCAGTTCGACGGCTTCGTCGGGATAGACGTCGCCGGGGAACTTGCCGACGTCGACCGGCATCACCGGCTGGCCGCGCAAGGGCGGCGGCGGGAAATTGGCCACGCCCAGCGGATTGAACTCGAACCAGTCGTTGACGCAGAAGCCGGGGAAGGGATCCTGGGGACAGGTTTGAGCGATTCCATAGCCTTCGGTGCGCTGCCCGATCAGCAATCCGGGCTGGCCGTCGGAGTCGCGCAGAGGGAAGGGAGCCGGCTCATCGGCTTCCAGGATCACGAAGGGCGGCGGATTGAAGCGGAAATCGCCTCCGCGGTGCTCCTCCGAGTACTGGTAGCCGAAGTAGGTGTCGTCTAAGCCGCTGCGGTAGGGCTTGAGCAGGGCCCGGTCTTGTCCGCGCGAGAAGACTCCCTGCTGCTGAATGACGTCGTAGTGGGGACGGAAGCCCCATCCGGCACGCCACTGCATTTCGGCCACCTTGGGGGCGCCGTAGCTGGGAGCGAAGTTCATGATCTCGAAACTGGTCAGTCCTCCGCCGCAGCACTTGAGGATGTCGTCGTTGAGACGGGCCCCGAAGTCGACGTTGCGGAAGTAGTGGGTGTGGTTATCCATGTTGATCAGCTTGATGTGGAACAACTCGCCCTGCTGCCAGGTCTTGATCTCGTTGAGGAAAGGCCCGTTGCCGTACATCTCGTTGTTGAGAAAGACGCTGATCATCTGCAGTTCGCCGAACTCGCCCCGCTTCAGGCCGTCCTCCTGTTCCACGATCTCCCAGGCCTCGGGCGGAAGCTGGGTCTGGAAAGTGGCCAGGTCGACCCACTCGAACCAGCGGCCCTGCGGGGCCACGTCGCGGTCCATGATCATGGCCTCGACTTCTTGCGCCGAAGCGCCGCCTTCGATGGCCTCCACCACCCTGAGCATTTTCATCTCGGGGGCGGCTTCGCCGATGGAATCCAAGGTCAGGTCTTCGCGGGTGCGGGTGGCGAAGCTGATGCCCTGGGCGTCGAGCTGAATCTCGCCGGTGTGGGCGTTGCGGATCTCGTAGATGGGCTGCATGAACTGGATGCGGGGCGGATGCACCCGCCATCCCCAGTCATAGACGCCGCGGATCATGCGGATGGGCGGATACTTGACCGTCAGGTCGACCACCTGTCCGGGGAAGAAAGCCACCCACACCGCATCGAACCCTTTGAAGGGGAAGTTCACCGTGCGCGGCTCCTCGCGGCGGTCCAGCATCACCAGGGTGGGCGCAAAGTCCTCTTCCACCAGCGAATAGATGCGGTAGTTGACGTGCAGCACGTCGTCGGGGTGGTGCCCGAAGGGGAAGCGCACCAGGAAGGTGTCGGAATCGATCTGCCCGTCGTAATAGAGCATATTGATGTCGACTTCCCAGATCGTGCGCTCTTCGCCGTCGAAGGGGCTGATGAAGGTGCGGCCGGTATCGAGGGCCCGCTTCATCTTGTACTCCTCGGGCATGGCGTCAGGCGGGAAGTGCTCGGGACCGACGATGTCGGGCGTCTTCCAGCGATTGTAGTTGAGCATGGCGAACCCGTCGTAGATGCGCCCCTCGGTGGTGCCGAAGAGGATCGACTTGAGCTCGGCCGCCTGGGCCTCCATGGCTTCCGTGTCGCCCTGGCGGGAGGCGAAGAAGATGCGCCTCAAGGCCCTCCGCATGTCGGCATTGGGACTGGACACCCGATCGATGGTGTGGCCCAGCAGACTGGTGGACTGACCGGCGAAGGCATCTTGAAAGACCACATCGCCTTCGATGTTGTCCTGAGCCGTCCCGTCGATGGACTGATCGGTGTTGGGGATGCGGATGTCACGTCCCTGCAGCGCCGAACTGACGGGCTCGAGAATGCCTGGGTTGTTGAAGTCGGGGGGAACTGCAGGATCGGTTTGCTGAGCCGGCAGAGCTCCGATCAAGAGGGCCGCCACAGCCAGGGTGATTGCCCCTAGAGCCCAGAGATAGCCGACTGAGCGTTTGTGTTTAGGTTTGTAGCCACTCATGGGTTGCTTCTCGCTTTCTCCGTGTATCGGATAACCGGTGTCCCTGGAAAATGAAATCCAGACGCCGGAGGGGATTCCGGCGCCCGGACAGATGCTTTGCTTGTCCTTTATCTGGTTCTGACCCGCTCGGTCCTCATTCCTCCCCCGGCCGACTGCACGCAGACGTCCTCGGGAAGCTGACGCATCACCTTGCGGAAGGTAAAGCGTCCCGAACCGGGATCGACCGAGGCGTCGCCGAGATAGGTTCCCGAACAGACGCCGTTGGCGGACGCTCCCGAGTAGAGATGGACCCTATCAACGGTGTCTCCGGCCGGCAAGATGCCGACCAAGCCCTCCACTTCCAAGGCCGTGGAACGGTTGGCGCGGGCCAGGTCGCCGCCGACTTCAGCCGGCGAGACACGGCCGCCGCGGGTATCGAGCACCACCACCGAGTCCTGGCCGCGGGTCTGGAGAGCATTGTCCGTGACCCGGAGAATGTTCCACAGTCCAGCCTCCAGAAAGGGTTGGCGGCGGTCCAGGAAAAGGTAATCTCCCGGGGCCGCGATGTCTCCGCCGGCGCCGCCGACGAAGATCAGATCAAGGCTCATAGCGGGCGCCAACACGTCGTCAAACACCTGCTCCGATCCGTCCATCCGCGGTTCTAAGAACCAGCGGTGGCCTTCCAGAGTGGGGACGTGTACCTGGTGACCCCAGGGTTGTGCAACACGGTAGACCAGCGGCGTTCCCGCGGGAACCGTCACCACGTGGCGCGGATCTCCCCACAAATCGGACCGGAAGACGTCGTCCGGAGCCAGGAAGGCGTCCCGCAGGCGCAGGGGCTCGCTGGAGTAGTTGATGCCCGTAAAGGTCGAGGGCAATTCGGGATAGGGCATGGCGTTCTGCCCAAGCTGACGCTCGTTGTCGTTGAAAAGGGCCACGAACTCGCGGAAAGCGGAGTTGGGCGTGACCACGTCGGCTTGAACGCCGATGCCTCCTTGCGGCAGGGGCTCGTTGGTGCCCGGCCGGAAGTACTGGCTGCCCCGGGGTTCGACCACCAGGGCCGCAAAGGCGCCTCGGGCAGCGGAATCGATGTCGCCCAGGTTGAGGGCGATGGTGGTTCCCAGCTCTCGGTCGGCGAAGAACTTGTAGGTTCTGACGCGTCCCGGAGCCACGGTTGAATCAAGGTTGAAGCCCACCGCTCCGCCATAGGACTGCTGGGGACGGAAGAGCAACTCGCCCAGCGAGAAGCCCGCCCTGCGGTCGGTATCGTTCTTCAACGTCACCTGCACGCAGTCTCCCGAATTGGCGCGCAGCACCAGCGGCGTGCGGGCCGAGTCGCTGACCTCCTCGCGGGGACGGTAGACGGTCCCGGTGAAGTCGGGAATGGTGAAGTCGTTGTAGATGATCTCGGCGTCGGTGATGGTCACCTGATAGGTGCGCAAGGGGGATTGTCCGGGACAGGGATTGCCCGGGCCTCGCGAGACCTCAGGAGCTTCGCCGGTAAACCTCTGACGCGGGAATCCCGGTCCGCCCCCAACCGGCGCTCCCCGGTCGGGCAGCGGCTGCAGGCCGCCCTGGCGCCTGTCGAAGACTCTCAACAGACCCCAGGCGCCGGACTCGAAATCCTTGCCCAAGGTGGAATAATAGAGATAGTCTCCGGGGAATCCGCCAGGACCTCCAGCCCCGCCTTCCAGCGAGAAATCGAAGCGCTCGGAGATGCCGATGAAGGTGGTATCGCGGGTATCGGAAGCGGCGGTGTTCCGCTCTTGGTGGAAGCGGTGCCCCAGGAAGCGAATTCCGCCCACCCGCTCCACCAATCCCATGCCGCGCACCACTACCGGATCGCCCACGTAGGCCTCAATGACCTGGGTGTGCGGGTCGTCGTGCATGACCGAGGAGAAGCGATAGGCCGGATCAGCCCCATCCCGCAGCCTCCAAGGCTCGGCGCGCAGGTTGATGGTTCCGCCGCCCTGGGTAAAACGGCCCTCCACGGGACTGTTGTTGTGGAGGAAGAGCATGAACTCGCGGAAGGACCCGTTGGCTCCCGCCGCCACCGGCTCGCCGCCGGCCGCCGGATCGACGCGCACGTCCACCAGCGTTCCTTGACGCCGTTCTTGCCCGGTCACGGGATCGTGGTAGGTCGATCCCTTGGGCTCCACGATGTGGGCCCCGAAGAGACCCCGATCCCAGTCCTTGAATTCCACGTGAGTGTGGAAGAAGACGGTTCCGAAGTCGACGTCCGAGTACCAGTGGTAGCGCACGAACTCCACGCCCACCGCCTCATCGACGCTGTGGGCATTGACCAGCGGCTCATCCAGCACGATGGTGTTGTCGTCGGGAATGTCGACGATGCGGCGGATCTCGGTGCAGGGCAGCGGCTGTCCCTGATCGCTGACACCGCAGGTCGCCTCGCCCAGTCCAATGCCCAGCCAGATGCCGGGACGCAGACGGTCGACATGGTTGACGAAAAGTATTCTGTCGCCGGCGTTGGCGCGGCTGGTCAGATGACGGCCCTCGCTCTCGATGGGACGCACCGACTGCTCATAGGAAAAACCGGTGATGACGCCGTCGGAAGCCTGGGTGTCGAACTGCACGAAATGGCTGTGGATGTTGACCTTGGAGAAGTTCTTGTTGATGGGCGCGTCGGGGATCTTGTTGGTGAGGATGATCTCCACGCAATCGCCCACGTTGGAACGGATGGCCAAGGGCTCCGCCGGACGGCGGCCTTCCCTCACGTCCTCCTCGATCTCGTTGAGAACGAAGATCTGGCCCTCCGCATCGACTTTGTCGCGAGTCACCTGAATGGGCAGCGTGATGGCGCTGACCGGGTAGAAACGCTTGACGGCCGTCTCTCCCACGTCCACCGCCGGATGCACGCCGTTGACGGCGCACAACCCGTCGATTCGGCCCTCGTTCATCTCCTCGCCCAGCCAGGGGGCGCCGGTATGGCGCGCCGTAAAGGGCGGACGCGCGGCGGCCTGAGGACGGAAGAGAGGCCAAGTGTAACGGCCGTTCTTGGGATTGAAGAGCACCTCGGGGCGCTGGCCCGGAATGTCGGAGACCCAGCCCGGGAAAGGCATGTCCTCGTCGGGTTCGCCCAGTATGCGGGTGGCGGCTC
Organism: Acidobacteriota bacterium; assembly: GCA_035471925.1. Classification (GTDB taxonomy): domain Bacteria; phylum Acidobacteriota; class UBA6911; order RPQK01; family DATIPO01; genus JANQFM01. Next base: position 10,519 of record DATIPO010000183.1, on the reverse strand, counting down.
CCTGGCCATCGGCCACCCAGTTCCAGACGGTGGCGTCACGGGCATCAATTGGCTCGCCCGGAGGCGGCAACTGGCTGCTGATCCAGTCCAGCAGGCCGATCTCGGTGCCGGGATCCGTCAGATCGGCATCGGGCACGATGACTCGGCCGTCGTCCACCGCCAGACCGATCAGTTCGCCGGCTGAAACCCCGAACTCGGGCAGCGTGTTGGAAGGCGCCTCATCGTTGCTGAAGGGATTGTCGGCCTGGAAGAGATCAGGCACCACCGCAAGGGGATTTCCGTGAATGTTGGTGTCTTCGTCCTGAACCGTGCCGAAGACCCTCCAGAAGCTCCACATGCCGGCGATGTAGTGATGTCCGATGTGGCAGTGGTAGAGGAACTCGCCCACCCCCTGCTGGCATCCGCCGGCTCCGCACTCGTGCTCCAGGTTGTAGCTGGTGCCGGGGCCGATGGACTGGGAATCGAGGTGAATGGAGGTGATTTTCTGGTTGGGCACCTTGGTCAGGCCCTTCCAGAAGTCGTTGTTGGGGTCGGCATTGGGATTGCGCCGCCAGCGGTCGCCGCCGCCGTGCAGGTGATGCACGTGGAAGACTTCCGATCCGCCGTGCAAGAGACGCGTCTTGACGCCCTCGCCCACGTAGGAGCGGGGGATCGGCGTGGCGGGATCGCCGAAAGGATAGGAGGCGTATCCCAAGGCCTTGCCGTTGCCGGCCAAGTCGCCGTTGACGTCTTCGTCGAAAGCGATGCGGTTGCGGAAAGGCTCGGAGCGATAATTGAGGGCTCGGGCCCCCGGCCGGTAGACTCCGGCCAACTCGTCCACCAGAGGAACCTTGAAGTTGTCGCGGTCACGGATGTCCGTGAAGGCTTCGGTCCCGATCTCGTGATAGAAGATCACGAATTCGCGGAAGCTCTTGCCGTCGGAACGATTATCCACATTGGGGTCGATGATGATGGCTTCCCAGTTGCTGCCGGTTTCGGTGTCCAGCGGCTCGCCGGTCTCTACGTCGAGGTAGGTGGCGCCCCTGGGCTCGACCACGATGGCTCCGAACAGCCCCATGTTCTGACGGCGCCGCCCGGCGCCGTGATCGTGAAAGTAGTAGGCGCGCTCGGCGTTGGGGTCGTTGGGAATGGGAATCTCGTAGGTCAGGGTCTGGCCCGGCGCGGCCATGGTGTCGGGATTGTTGCCCACGGCGCTGCCGGCGCTGTCCACCTCATGAGGCAGACCCAGGATGTGCATGGAAGCCCGCTGGCGCGTGTTCAGCGCGTTGGTGAAGTTGACGCGCAGACAATCACCCAGGTTGGCGCGGATCACCAAGGGTTGGATGGGATCCTTGCGCAAGCCGGGACTGACCCGCCTTACTCCGGGCCCTTCCGCCAGTTCGCGGTCTTCCTCAAGCCCCTGCTCGAAAGCCCTGATGGCGGGAATGTTGGCGTTCAAGGCATACATATAGGCGCTCTCGACATGATCTCCCCAGGCATTGAGGGTAATGGTCACGTCGATGGCCGAAACGTTGTACTCCTTGACCGGCCCGTCCGCCTCGCAGGAGTTGGGATCGGCGCCGACCTGGGCCGCCGAGACCTCCGCGCCGCCGTCTCGCAAACCCTGGATAAGAAGCATGGACAAGAGCAGGGCAAAGGCAACCGCAGCGCCCCGCAGCAAACTGCCGGCGGGAAAAAGGCCGGCGGGAGCGGGTTGCCAACGACGCCTCTGGCGGCGGCTGAGCAGCAGGAGTCCGGCCAGCAGCAGAGGCAGAAACGCCACCAACTGGACCAGCGTCTGCCTGGCGCCCGCCAGGACCCGGCTGCCAAGGCTCAAGGTCCAGTCCTGGTAGCCGTCGCGCGCCAGGCTGGGATTATTGACGGAACTGAAAGAACAGAGCTGAGTGGCTTCCTGAACGGTCAGTTCCGAAGTCACCACGGTGGTCCGCACTTCCGCCAGAAAAAGGCCGTAAGTCTGTCCCAGCCACTCGTGGAGGACGTCCCGGCCGCTGGTCACGGGCAGCATCAACGCCACCAGGAGCAGCGCCACAACGGCAGCGATTCCGAAAAAGTCCCCGCGGCGGCTTTGCTTCATTCCCAGCCGGCGAGACAGCCACAACCCGCCCCACAAAGCCAAAGCCACGACAGGCAATACCAGCACCACATCCAGGCCCATGTGGGCCGTGACTCCCGCCAAATTCCAGTTCACTTCAGGGTTAAGTATCGTGTTCAGCAGGTATTCCCAGGACACAATGCCCAGAGAAAGCGCCACCGCCACGAACGCCCATGCGAACCTGATCCAGCGACGGGAGGGAGATTGGTGGGGGTATAATAGTTCCGTTTTCCTCATGCGCTCCTTCTTCCGTTTTGAACCTACTACTGATGTCGGCCCAGAGGCCTCAGAAGAGACAACTCGACAAACCGGCAACTTGTATGTGCGGAGGCATCTCCGCGAGCGGCCAAGGAACTTGCTCCAGACTCGGAAACGGAGTGAGTCCAGCGGCAACAGCGAGTGACCGTCATCAACCCTATTGGACGCTGGCTGCTGCTTGTTTCCCTTGATGGCTGCTACCTTGCCCTCAGTCTATAGCACAGTAGGGTAGGAAAAAGTAGGGAGATTTGCTGTTGGTTTTTAGACAGTTTGTTGATTTCTCTTGTAACTTGATTCGCCTTTACTAATGATAAATGAGCGGCCCATGAAACACACTGCTGGCTACTGTCGGCTAGACCCTTGATTCCCGCTGACTTACGTGTTAGAAAGTGTTGGTTTTCCGGAGACCCACTGATCTGCGCTGATCGAGTGGATACTGTTGGATAAGCCGCCCGCTTGTCACTTATCCGACAGCGGAAAGCGACGCCCTTTTAGCGAAAGAATTAGCATTTAGATCAACGTCAGTACTACTATTTGCATGAGAGCCAGCCAGAGGGCGAAACTGCAGCAACACAAGGAGGCACAGCACATGAAAAAGGCAATGAGGGGTTTGGTCTTGGGTTTAGCCCTATTGGTGCTATCCGGCACCGGCGTTCTGGCCCAGGATAGTGAAATCACCATGTTCGGCACCGTCAGCACGACCAGCGAATCGGCGGTGCTGGCGACCTTCATCGCGTCCATTGACGATGGTGCTCTAGCCAACACTTCGATGTCGGTCAGCAACATCCTGGGCGCGCCGGTCGGCGAAGGGTTTCCGAGCGGAGGAGACGAATCCGGGGGCATATCCATCTACCTCTTCAACAGCATCGGAACCACATACAAGTTCCACACCACCGAGAATCCCGACGTAGGCGCGGGCCTCAACCCGGACGGAACGCTTTCTCCGGGAGGCACCTGGACGGTGCAATTGAGCGAGATTCTGGCGGCGCTGTTTCCGGACCGTGTACCCGCCGACCGCGACTTCGCCGGATACGCCTGGGTCATCGGCCACTTCGATGCCGTGGCGGGCACCTACTTCAATGCCTTCTCCCTGGCCGGCGCCTCCCAGTCCTTCCTCATGGAACCGTCCGCAGGAGGCATGCCGGTAGCCGTCGAAACCGGTCAATAATGCCATGGAGCTTCTTCTCGGGCTCTACCTGGCGACCGTTTTGCAATCTCCTCAGCCGCCTCCCGCCGAGCTTCGGGAGGCGGTCGAGGATTACTGGGAGGGGCTCGCCCGGGGCGACAAGGCGCGGGCCTTGCCCCATGTCCATCCCCAGACCCTCAAGGCCTTCCTCAAGCGCAACGAACCCGCCTTGCAAGAGTGGACGATTGAAGAGTACCGCAAGCTCGATTCTCATCATTACCTGGTGAGCACGCGTTTCAAGAGGCATCTTCCCGGGGGCGTCTTGGCCCCCTCTCTGGCGCGTGAGGACTGGATTCACACCGAAGAAGGGTGGAGAGTCCGCATTCCCTCTCTGGAAGAGCAGCGCCAAAAGGTCGGCCAAGCCATCGGCAGGAATGCTTCCCTGCCCCGCCGCTTGCAGGTCTTGCCCGAAAGGCTGCGTTTTTATCGCGGCTCTGATCAGCCGGCGGTCATCGCGATCCTCAACGGACTGCCCCAGCAGGCCCATATCGCGGAGGTGGAGGCTGATCCTCGTTGGTTGGAAGTAAAACTGCCCGAGGACCGGACCGTCCCCTCCGGCGGGGTACGCCGCATCGCGCTTTACCGCTCCGCCTCCAGCCGGCAAGCGGAAACCGCCGCCAAGTCTCCTCAAGAGGGGCTGCAAGTCACCCTGGTCGTGACCCTGGGCCAGGAAGTGCGCCGTTTTGTCATCCCCTGCCAAATCGATGCCGAGGATCCGCTGCTCGAATGGATCCGCAAACAGAAACCCCCGCCCAGGCCACCGCCCCGTCCCCGATAGCGGAATGGGGGAAAAGCCGCGATCTGGGCCGATTCCCCCGGCTCCTCATCAGACCTGAGCCCTCCGACTCTCCGTCTTGTTCCGGGAAGCGCCTGCAGAGGCCAGTCCTTGCCGTGACAGCGAACCGCGGCTCCGCCTGCAGAACGAGTGGCACGCCTCTTGCTCCATCTGGGCATGGGTGATGTCCACCGGCGGCTCACGTCCCCTTCCAACCTTTCTCAAGGAGGAAAGCGATGCCCACCCGTTTATCCGCCAAGAAGGAGCGGCCCAAGCCCTTCCTGCTTCCCGACTATTGCAAAGGATGCGGCCGTTGCATCGACTCCTGTCCTAAAGGCTGCATTTCATTGGCCGACGAAATCGATCCTCATAGCGGCTTTATTCCCGTCCAACTCGACCTGGAGCGCTGTAACGGCTGCGGACTGTGCATCACAGCCTGTCCCGAGCCTTACGGCTTGCGCGCCGAAATGGAACCGGCCGTCCGGCAAGGCGAGTCCGGTTACGAGCTGCAAGACCCGGAGAAGATGTTCGGATCCCGCCCACGTCCTCCCCGTCCGGCCAAGTCGGTACCCGACCGGATGGTGCAACTGGGACCCAGCCAGCCGCTGGTCATCAAAGGCACCTACGCTTCCGCCATCGGAGCCATCCTGGCAGGCTGCCGCCACTTCTTCGGATACCCGATTACGCCCTCCACCGAGGGCTCCGAGTTGATGGCCAAACTGCTGCCCCTGCTCGACGGAGTCTACTTTCAGGCCGTCAGCGAGGTGGCCACCGTCAACATGATGTACGGGACGGGCGGAGCGGGCCTGCCCTGCATGACGTTCACTTCCTCGCCGGGTTTCAGCCTCATGCTTGAAGGCATCTCCTACATGATCGGAGCCGAGGTCCCGGGCGTCTTCGTCAACGTCATGCGGGGAGGACCCGGGCTGGGCAACATCGCTCCCGAGCAAGCCGACATCAAGCTGGCCTGCCGCGGATTGGGCCATGGCAACACCCACGCCCTGGTGCTGGCGCCCTCGACGCCGCAGGAAATGCTAGACCTGACCATGCTGGCTTTCGAGCTGACCTTCAAATACCGCAATCCGGTCATCGTTCTGGGCGACGGTTATCTGGGACAGATCACCGGGAAGGTGGCCCTGCCCAAGGTCATGAGGCGGCCGGGACGCCCCAATTGGAGCGTCTGGGGCGACCGCCGCCACCGCGGCAACCTGATTTGCTCGATCATGCTGGGCGAGGCTGATCTGGAGGCCCACAACCTGCATTTGATCGAGAAATACCGGGCCATGAGCGAGAAGGAGCAGCGGGCCGAGTGCTTCCGCTGCGGCGATGCCGATGTGCTGCTGGTGGCTTGCAACACGCCGGCGCGTCTGGCCAAGGGAGCCGTGGAAACGTTGCGCCGCCGAGGAATCAAGGCCGGGCTATTCCGTCCGGTCACCCTCTGGCCATTCCCCGTCGACCAGCTCAAGCCGCTGCTGCCCCGGACCCGCCGCATCGTCGTGGTGGAGGCCGGCAACGGCCAACTGCAGGACGAAATGCTGCTGGCGCTGGCCCGCGGGCGACTCAGCCATCCCCCGCTGGAGCAGGTGCGCCGCTACGGAGGCGTGCTTCCACAACAATCCGAAATCGCGTCCGCCGTCCTCGACGCGGAGGTCAAGGCATCATGAGCGTCACCGCCTTCTACCCCGAGTTCTCGCGCCACGCCCACGGCGAAGGTTTGAAAGGGCATTCCACCCATTACTGCCCCGGCTGCGGGCACGGCTTGATCCACAAATATCTGGCCGAGGCCATCGACGAATTGGGCATTCAAGACGACACGGTCTTGGTTTCGCCGGTGGGATGCGCCGTCTTCCTCTACTACTACCTGGACGTGGGGAATACCCAGGCCGCTCACGGGCGGGCCCCAGCCGTTGCGCTGGGACACAAACTGGCCAATCCCAGGGCCACGGTCATCGCCTACCAGGGAGATGGAGACCTGGCCTCCATCGGACTGGCCGAGATCATTCAGGCGGCTCAGGCGGGCCTGCCCATCACTGTCGTCTTCGTCAACAACGCCATCTACGGCATGACGGGGGGACAGATGGCGCCCACCACACTCATGGGCCAGTGGACCACCACGTCGCCGCAAGGGCGACAGCGCCTCATGGGACTGCCGTTGCGCGTCTCCGAGATGCTGGCCCAACTGGACGGCCCTGTCTACATCGAGCGGGTGGCCCTGTTCGACAACAAGCAGCGCTACCGGGCCAAGAAAGCCATTCTCAAAGCCGTCCGCCTGCAGACCGAGGGCAAGGGATTCGCCTTGGTGGAAGTCCTTTCCGAGTGCCCGACTCATCTCAAGAAGACCCCCCGGGAAGCGGAAGAATGGGTGCGCGATGAAATGCTTCCCGTCTTTCCGCTGGGCGTCAAAAAAGAGCTCGAGGCAGAGGACGGGTTCCAATTCGGCGAGCCCGTCTTCGAGAGCGGACGCGTGCTTGACATCATCGGCGCCGGTGCCGAAGAGGCTCCCCGCTTCGCCGCAGGACGCTTTCCCGCTCACATCCATCCCGAGGACATCGCCGTCAAGCTGGCCGGCGCCGGCGGCGACGGAGCCCAAACTGCGGGCCTGCTGCTGTCGCGGGCGGCTATTAACGAAGGCTTCGACTCCACCCACATTCCCAGCTACGGACCCGAGTCACGCGGCGGGACATCTTATGCCGACGTCCACATCGCCCGCCGCGAGGTGCTCTCGCCGTCCTCTCCCGAACCCCATCTGCTGGTTGCCTTCAACGCCCCCAGCCTGGAGAAATTCGCCCCTCAGGTGGCCGAGGGAGGAACGCTCGTCTTCGACAGCTCGGCGATCAAGAGCCCGCCTGCCTTTCCCCGCGGCGTACGGGCCTACGGCGTCCCCTTCACCCAGATCGCCTACGAACTGGGAAGGGCGCTGGTCAAAAACGTCGTCGCCTTGGGCGCGCTGCAGGCCGCCTGCGGGCTCTTTCCCGAGGACACCTTCTTCCACGTCATCCGCTCCGCCCTCAAGTCGGACTGCGCCATGATTCCTCTCAACGAGGAGGCCTTCCGGCGGGGTCACGAGGCCCTTTGCCGACAGGACGGTATGCCCCGATGGTCCTCGGACCTCTAGTGCTGCCAACCCGATCAGCAGTGCGCAGAGAGAAAAGGATTGACTCTCCCATTTATTTGGTCCACAATGTGGAACATATGCTGGGAGAGTTTGAGGAAAAGGTTCTGCTGGCCGTGCTTAGACTGGATCACGACGCCTACGGGCGCACCATCCGGCGGGAGATCGCAAAGCGCACCGGGCGCAAGGTCTCTATCAGCGCCGTCTACACCACTTTGGACCGCCTGGAGCAGAAAGGCCTTCTTCGTTCCCGCCTGGAGGATCCGACTCCGCAAAGAGGCGGACGGCGCAAGAAGTCGTTTCAGCTCGAGGCTGCGGGGGCGCGGGAGCTCAAGGATGCTTACCGCAGCTACCGGAATATGGTCCAAGGCCTGGAAGAACAGTTGGAGTCGCGCTGAACGCCCTACTGGAGTGCCGCAAACCGGCCAGTTAAGCCCATCATCACATGCCACGAAAGCCTCACCACCGCCCGCCCCCAAGAAGGCCAGGCGAAGCCGTCCCGCCCCGAGCGGCTTTCTGGTTGCTGGAGCGCTCTCTCCCCGCCACCTACCGCGAGTACCTGCTGGGCGACCTCAACGAAGAATACGCCGAGGTCAGGCGCGAAAAGGGGGCACTGCGTGCTTGGGGCTGGTACTGGGCGGAAACCTGGCGCGCCCTGCTCCGCAGAGGCGGCCGGCAAGGCCCCTCCCTCGCCGGGGAAAGGGGACGAAGGAGACCACATCTCATGCAGACCTTGCTACAAGACCTCGTTTTTTCCTTGCGCCTGATGCGGCGCTGGCCCGGCGTAAGCTTGCTGGCCCTGCTCACCATGGCTGTGGGAATCGGCGCCAATACGGCCATCTTCAGCCTGGTCGATTCGGTGCTGCTGCGTCCGCTCGAATATCCTCAGCCGCAGCGGCTCTACGACCTGCGCCTGGAGAGCGAGCGCGTGGGCGTCGGCCCCATTTCGATGGCCGATTTTCTGGGCTTGAAAGAGGCCCGGAGCTTCGACTTTTCGGCCTACTCCGCCAGCTCCTATACGCTGACGGCGGACGAGGTGGTGCGGCGCATCGTGGGTGCCAACGTGGACGCGGGGTTTTTCCAAACCCTGGGAACGCAGCCCCTCAAGGGACGCTCATTCAACCACGGCGAAGACCAGCCCGGACGCAACCGGGTGGCCTTGCTGCGCTCCAGCCTGTGGCAGGACCTGGCAGGTGATTCGCCCGTGGGAGGCACCGTCAGGCTGGACGGCGAAGACTACCAGGTGGTGGGTCTGCTGGCCCCCGGCTTCCGCTTTCCGGGTCATTTTCAAGCCGACGTGGTGGTGCCCCTCGAAGTCCAGCCGCCCCCGCGCCGCGGACCCTTCTTCCTGCGAGGCCTGGCACGGCTTAAACCGGGGCAGACCCGGGCCGCCATGGAGGCCGAACTGGACTCCATCTCGCGCAGCGTCCCCCAGCAATACTCCGACAGCGTCGACTCGCGGCGGCTCTACCGCATCACGCCCCTGCAGGAGCGGCTGATGGGGCACACCCGCTCCACCTTGCTCCTGCTTTGGGGCGCGGTGGGACTGGTGATGCTCATGGCCTGCGTCAACGTGGCCAATCTGATGCTGGGACGGGCCGCCTCGCGGGGACGCGAGATGGCCGTCCGCACGAGCTTGGGCGCCGGACGGAAACGCCTCCTGCGGCAGCTCCTCACCGAGAGCCTGCTGCTGGCTTTGGCGGGAGGCGTCCTGGGGACGGCCCTGGCCTACGCACTGCTGGCCCTGTTGCCTTCGAGCCAGTTGCTGCCTGGATTCCCGGGCCTGGAGCCGGCCACCGTCGACCTGCGCGTCCTCTTTTTTACGCTGGCCGCATCCACTGCCTGCGGACTGGCTTTCGGAGCCGCCCCGGCCGTCTTTCTGCTGGGCCGGGAGAGGCATTCGGGACTGGCAGGAGCAGGACGCGGAGAGACTGAACGGGGAGCCCGGCTGCGCCTGCGCTCGGCCCTGGTGGTGAGCGAGTTCGCCCTGGCCCTGATGTTGCTGCTGGGCGCCGGATTGCTGATGCGCAGCTTCTTTTCCCTGCAACGGGTGGACGCCGGATTCGCGCCCGACAACCTGTTGACCGCCCGCATCTCGCTACCGGGGGGCGGCGGCGGACTCTTCGCTCAGGATTCCTCGGCCGAAGAAGCCGAGAAGCGACGCCAACTCCTGCTGCGCTTAACCGAAACCGTACAGAGCCTCCCGGGCGTCGCCCAAGCCGGACTGGCCACAGGACTGCCGCCCGACGGCTATTGGTTCTCCAACGACTTCGTACTGCGCGAGCGTCCGCTGGCGGAGGGTCAGGCGGCCCACGTCGAGATCGTCAATGTCGTCGATACCCACTACTTCTCGACGCTGGGCCTGGAGGTTGTGGGGGGACGCGCCTTCAAGGACTCCGACCGCCCCGACGGCCGTCCCGTAGCCGTCGTGGACGAAGCCTTCCAGCGCCGTTACTTTGCCGGCGATTCGGCCCTGGGCAAGCACATCCGCTGGGCCGGCGCTCCGGACGACTCTGGCTGGGCCGAAATCGTAGGCGTGGTTGAGAACGTGCGCCACCGGGGACTGCATGAAGATTTCAGTCCTACCTGGTACATGCCCTTGACGGCCTTCTCGCCGCCGCCCACCTTCGCCTTCCTGGTGGTGCGGACTCACTTGCCGCCGGCCGCGCTGACGCCGCAGATCCGCAACGAGGTGAAGAAACTGCATCCCGAAATTCCGCTCAGCGATGTCCAAACCATGCAGGAGCGGCTGGACGCCTCGCTGGGGACGCAGCGCTTTCGCTCGCTGCTCATGATCGCCTTCGCATCGGCCGCCCTGCTGCTGGCCGCTGTGGGCATCTACGGCGTCATCTCCTACAGCGTGGCCCGGCGCCGCAAAGAGGTCGGCATCCGCATGGCGCTGGGCGCCGAGCGCCGTCACGTCTTCCGCCAGGTCCTGGCTGGGGGACTGCGCCTGACGCTGCTGGGACTTGTCCTGGGGCTGGCCGCATCGTGGGCTCTTTCGAGCTTTATCTCCGACATGCTCTACCAGGTCGGCTCCTTCGACTTGCCCACGGTGGCGGCGGTTACCCTGACCCTGCTGACGGTGGCGCTGGC
>DATIPO010000182.1:0-12939 GCA_035471925.1 Acidobacteriota bacterium | reverse complement strand
GCCCGGGTCAGCCTGCCGCCCGACCGGTATCAGGGCGGACAAAGCCGCATGCAGTTCTACCACCAATTGCTGGACGATCTGCAGGCCCGGCCGGCAGTTCTCTCTGCCGGCGTCGTCAATCTCGTCCCCATGTCAGGCAATACCTCGGATTGGTCGATCGCCGCCGAAGGCTACACTCCTCCCGACCCGGACGTCCCCGACTTCATCCAGTACAGGATAACTTCCAGCGACTACTTCAAAGCACTGGGCATCCCCCTCATCAGCGGACGCTACTTCGAGCGGCGCGACGCCCTTGAGGACCGCCCCGTCACCATCCTCAGCCAATCCCTGGTGCGCAAGTACTGGGGCGAAGAAGAAGCGGTGGGACGCCGAATCAAGCCCGGCGGACTGAATTCCTCGTCCGACTGGCTGACGGTGGTGGGGGTGGTGGGCGACGTCTACCATGCGGGAGCCCGCAGAGGACCCATCCCCATCTGGTACCGTCCGCTCAACCGCTCCTGGGGAAGCATGACCCTGGTGCTGCGCGGCTCCGGCGAGCCCAATCAGGCGGTTAAGACCCTGAGCGACGCTTTGCATCGCCTTGACCCCGAGGTTCCCCTCCATCAGCCCCGCCTTATGACCGAAATGGTGGCCGGGACGCTCTCCCAAGAGCGCTTCAACACCAGCCTGCTGGCGGCCTTTTCCGTTCTGGCGCTGATTCTGGCGGCTGTCGGCATTTACGGGGTCATCAGCTACTCGGTGGGACGCCGGACGCATGAAATCGGCATCCGCATGGCCGTGGGGGCACCGCGCCAGCGCATCCTGCTGCAAGTCCTGCGCGAAGGCGGACTCCTTGTGGGAGCCGGACTGCTGCTGGGGCTCATCGCCGCTGTCCCCCTGACCCGCTTCATGGAATCGCTGCTTTTCGGTGTGGGCAACAAAGACCCCTTCACCTTCCTGGTCATCGCCGCCGTCCTGCTGGCGGTCGGACTGGCTGCCTGCCTGGGACCGGCTCGCCGCGCCACCCGCGTCAACCCCATCGTGGCCCTGCGCAACGAGTAAGGCACGATCGCTCCTGCATAACCGCAGAGGACCAAGGTCAGGCATCAGGAAGCTCGGGAAAGAGATGAGGCAGGCCTTGAATGCGTTCCCAGCCCTGGCCTTTCTTGACGTGCTCGACTTGAATGTCGTCGAAGAACTCATCCAGAGCCGCTTCCCGTTCCTGCTTGAGGGGAGGCGTGCAGTAATCTTCCTCTTCCCACACGGCATAGCCCTCTTTGGTGAGGCGGGCGTTGCGCAGGGAATGGGATAGGGTTTGGCCGAAGGGCCTGAGCGAGGCGTAGCGGTCTTGGCGGAGGTTTTCCTCAAGTCGGTCCAGATCTTGGGACTTGGGTGTCGCGGTCACGAGGTAATAAGCCATGCCTCCTTGATGTTATCACTCCGACTCGGGCGGACGTCCATCCCTGCCTAAGGCCACGAATTCGGGTAAACTTCCGCCTGGGCCCCAAGCCGTACAGATAACCCTCATGGCCGAGCGGACGCTTCATTTTTTGAACGCCAGGCCGGCTCGCTTGCTGCCCTGCTTCTATGCACGACTACCTCCATTCACTGATACCGCTAGCCGTTTTGCTGATGGCCGGCATCGTCTCCACAACCCTGCTTCCGCGTTTGGGAGCCCCCGCCATCTTGGGTTACTTCCTGGGCGGGGTGATCGTCGGTCCTTCGGCCACCGGGCTGGTCGAGATGAACGAAACCGTCGCCCTTCTGGCGGAATTCGGGGTCATCTTCCTGCTCTTCGACATCGGCCTTCACTTTTCGCTCAAGGAGCTGTGGGGCAGCCGGCGCGATTTCTTGGGGCTGGGCCCCCTTCAATGGGGGACCACGGCAGCGGCAATCGGAGGCGCGCTATGGTACTTGGAATACCCACCCCTGATAGCCGTGGTGGTGGCAGGATCTCTGGCGCTTTCCTCCACGGCGGTCGCCTTGCAGACCCTACAGGACCGGGGCGAGCGGGGCACGCCTCTGGCCCGCAAAGCCACTGCGCTGCTCATCTTTCAGGACGTGGTGGCCATCGTCCTGCTGGCCGTTGTGGGATCGCAGTTCGGAGGCGATCACGCCGCTGAGACCGGTCTCTGGGCCTCGCTGGGCAAGGCGGCGCTGGCCATTGCCGCCGTCGCGGTCATCGGACGCATGCTGCGCCCCGCCTTCGCCTGGATCACTTCATCCGGACTCGACGAAGCCTTCACCGCCGCCGCCTTGCTGGTGGTGGTGGCCACAGCGGGCATCACCGGAATGGCGGGACTTTCCCTCCCCCTAGGAGCTTTTCTAGGAGGAATGCTGCTCTCCGAGTCAGAGTACTGCTACATGATCAAGACCGAGCTCAAGCCCTTTCGCGGCTTGCTGTTGGGGCTCTTCTTCATCACCGTGGGCATGTCGCTCGACCTCTCGGTGGTGGCCCAAGCCTTGTGGACCACGCTGGCACTGACCTTGGCGCTGATCGCCCTCAAGGGACTTCTGGTGGTATTTTCGGCTCGCCTCAGCGGCGCGCCCGGCGGACTCTCCATCCGCATGGGATTCGTGATGGCCCAAGGCAGCGAGTTCGCCTTCGTCATCTTCGGTCTGCTGCTGGCGGCAGGAGCGCTGACGCAATCGACGGGCTCCATCTTGACCGCCGCCGTCGTGCTGAGCATGGCCGCCACGCCCGCCCTGGCGCCTTTGGGCGACCGCCTGGGTTCGGCGCTGGAGGCCCGCCGACTCGACTCGGACAGCGAGGCCGCCAAGGCCGACAAGATCCACCATGTGCTGATCAGCGGCGCCGGCGATCCGGAACTGGCCGTAGCCAGCGCCCTCACCGCCGCCGGACACGGTTACCGCGTCCTCGACATTGACCGTCCCGCCGTAGTGCGGGCCCGCGCCAAGGGATTCCTGGCCGGCTACGGCAACCTCATGGATCCGCGCCTGGTGGAAAGCATGGACGAGTCGGCCAACGTCCTCATTCTGGGCCGCACCACGCCGGAGGAGTCGGCCGAGGTCATCCGCCGGCTTCGCAAACGCCGTCCAGGACTGGCCATCATCACCCGCGTGTCGGACGAGTCGCAGGCCGCCCCGCTCCAGGAACTGGGCGCCGTGGTCTGCGTGGCCCCCGAAGACCCCGACGACAAGACCCTGGCCGCCGAAACCCTCCGCTATCTGGGCGTCGACGAAGACCACATCAAGCGCTGGAGCGGCCAAATGGAGCAGGAGTCGGAATGGGAGATTGCCGACAAGGCGCACGCCAACGTGTGAGGTCAGAGGCGCATAACCGGAATCGAACCGAGGCGTGCAGGACCCCTGTCTCCTCGTGTAAACTTTTTAGGCTAACCCTCTCTCTGCCGGAGACATTATTTCCAGTCCAATCAGGAGCAGCCCCCATGCGATTGAGAATCAACGGAAAACAAATGCAATTCGAGGGCGACCCGCAGACACCGCTCCTGTGGGTCCTGCGCGAGCATTTCAAGCTCACGGGGACCAAGTACGGCTGCGGCATCGCCCAGTGCGGGGCCTGTACCGTCCACCTCAACGGACGCGCCACCCGGTCCTGCGTCATGCCTGTCTCGGCAGCCGCCGGAGGAAGGGTGGTCACCATCGAAGGACTCTCAGGCGATGCCGCCGAGGCCGTCCAAGAAGCCTGGCGGGGCCTGGACGTCCCCCAGTGCGGATACTGTCAGTCGGGGCAGATCATGACCGCCGTGGCCCTGCTGTCGCAGAAGGCCAATCCCGAGGACGAGGACATCGAAGCCGCCATGACGGGCAACGTGTGCCGCTGCTGCACTTACCCCAACATCCGCCGGGCCGTCCGCCAAGCGGCCCAAAGCCTGGAGGGCTGAAGCTATGATTCGAGCCAATCCATCAGCCACATCTCCTGACCGGCGCCAATTCTTGCGCTTGGCGGCGGGCGGAGCCGCCGGACTTGTCATCGGACTCAGAGTGCCCTTCGGGTCCTCACGGGCTTCAGCCCTGAGCGCCGAGGGCGAGTTGGCCCCCAACGCCTTCGTGCGCATCGCGCCCGACAACACCGTCACCATCCTCAGCAAGCACATCGAATTCGGACAGGGAACCTTCACCGGACTGGCCACCATCGTGGCCGAGGAACTGGACGCCGATTGGAGCCAGATGCGGGCCGAGCATTCGCCCGCCGACGCCGTCGTCTACTCCAATACCTTTTTCCCCAACGTCCAGGTCACCGGAGGTTCGACGGCCATCGCCAATTCCTGGAACCAGTTGCGCAAAGCCGGCGCCCAGGCCCGGGCCGTTCTGGTTCAAGCCGCGGCCCGCAGGTGGGAGGTGTCGGCCGACGAGATATCCGTCGACAAGGGCCTCGTGCGTCACGACGGTTCCGGGCGCTCGGCTTCCTTCGGCGACCTTGTCGAAGAGGCCGCGGAGATCACCCTCGACCAAGAGCCGTCGCTCAAGGATCCCGAGGACTTCAACCTCATCGGACAGGAAGTGCCCAAACTCGACACTCCCGCCAAGATCAGCGGTCAGGCCCTCTTCACCCTGGACGTCGAGCGTCCGGGGATGAAGGTGGCTGTGGTCAAGCATCCGCCCCGCTTCGGAGGCCGGGTCGCTTCCTTCGACGACTCCAAGGCGCGTGCCGTGGAGGGCGTCACGGCCGTCCATCAGATTCCTCAGGGCGTGGCCGTGGTGGCGGAAGGCTTCTGGCAGGCCAAAAAGGGACGCGACGCCCTGAAGGTGGAGTGGGACGAGAGCCAAGCCGAGAAAAGCAGTTCGCAGGATTTGATTGCCCGATACAGCCGCTTGGCCCAAATGCCGGGCGCCGTGGCGCGCAACGACGGGGATGCCGAAAAAGCCCTGGCCGACGCCCGCCAAACGCTCGAGGCGGAATACGTCTTTCCCTACTTGGCCCACGCCCCCATGGAGCCCAATGACTGCGTGCTGGAACGCACCTCCCAGGGCGTCGAGATGTGGTTCGGGTCGCAAGCCCAGACCATCGACCAGGGTGCGGTGGCCGGCGTCTTCGGCATTAAGCCCGACCAAGTCAAGATCAACACGCTCTTCGGGGGCGGCAGCTTCGGACGCCGCGCCACACCTGTGGGCGACATGGCGGCCGAGGCGGCCCAGGTGCTCAAGGCGACGGGCGGCCAATATCCGCTCAAGGTGATGTGGACCCGGGAAGACGACATTCAGGGCGGACGCTACCGTCCTCTTTACGTGCACCGCCTCCGGGCCGGCCTCGACTCGGATGGCAACATTACGTCCTGGGATCACACCGTGGCCGGCCAGTCGATCGTGGCGGGCACTCCTTTCGAGGGCCAGATCCAGAACGGCATCGACCGCACCTCGGTTGAAGGCGGCCGAACGCTCCCCTACGCCATCCCCAACCTGCGCGTGACGTTGCACACCGTGACCGACATCAAGGTGCCTGTGCTGTGGTGGCGCTCGGTGGGACATACGCACAACGCCTACTCCACCGAGACCTTTTTCGACGAAGTGGCCCGCAAGGCCGGTCACGACCCGGTGGAGTGGCGCCTCAAGCTGCTGTCCCAGCATCCACGTCACGCGGGAGTGCTCAAGCTGGCTGCCGAGAAGGCCGGGTGGGGCGGCTCGATGCCTGAGGGACGCGCCCGAGGGGTGGCGCTGCAGGAGTCGTTCAGCAGCTTCGTAGCCCAAGTGGCCGAGGTCTCACTGGGTAAGGACGGTTTGCCCCGCGTCCACAAGGTGGTCTGCGCGGTGGACTGCGGCATCGCCATCAATCCCAACGTCATCCGGGCCCAAATGGAGGGCGGCATCGGCTTCGGCTTGGGCGCGGCCCTCTACAACGAAATCGACCTTGTGGAGGGACGCGTCCAGCAGAGCAACTTCCACGACTACTGGCCGCTGCGCATCGAGGACATGCCGGAGGTGGAGGTGCACATCGTGCCTTCCGGGGAACACCCTACCGGCGTGGGCGAGCCGGGCGTCCCGCCCATCGCCCCGGCGGTGGCGAACGCCCTGGCCGCGCTGACCGGCAAGACCGTCCGCCGCCTGCCTTTCCGCAGGTCGCTGTCCAAGGAGGCCTGAAGCCATGAAGAACCGTTTACCAGTTGTGTCTCTGCTGCTCTCGGCAGTGATTGTGGCGGCAACGCTGTTGCTGCTTCAAGGCGCGGGGACGGAGCAATCGGAGTCATCAGGCAAGGAATTGCGTGCGGTCAGCGCCTTCGCCTCCATCGAGGACGAATCGCAGCGTTCGGCAGCGATCTTCCGCGAGACGGGCAAGGTGCTGCAGCACCCCCGCTGCATCAACTGCCATCCCGCGGGAGAGCGTCCGCTTCAGGGCGACGATGGACGTCCGCACATGCCCCGGGTGGAACGGGGCTTGGGGGGCACGGGGGTGGCCGGTATGCGCTGCATCGGCTGCCATGCATCGGAAAACTTCGATCCGGCAGGTGTTCCGGGACACACTCCCTGGCGTCTGGCTCCGGCCAGCATGGGCTGGGAGGGCAAGTCCCTGAGCGAGATCTGCCAGCAACTAAAGGACAGCGAACGCAACGGCGGCAAATCGCTCAAGGAAGTCGTCGAGCACATGGCCGAGGACGGATTGGTGGGCTGGGCCTGGCACCCAGGCCAGGGCCGCACCCCTCCCCCCGGAAGCCAAGAACGGCTGGGAGAACTCTTCCAAGCCTGGGCCGACTCCGGCGCCGTCTGCCCCTAGATGGCACCGGCGCGCCGAGCCTGACTCGGGTACAGCGGCGGGTCTGAGCAGCGTACTGCAGGCGCGCTTCACCGGCTTGGTTTGGAAGACTTCACGTACTCGCGCCTTCTGAATCGCAGCGCCGACCAGTCCTCATCGATTGCAACCGCTCGGACAGGCCTGAAACCAAGTTCCATGATTCTGTCCCAACCCGTGTCGCGATTGAAGTCGCAGGTGTAGCGCTTGGAAGACTTTTTAGGGTATGCGAACCACAGGAGAGCATCGCCTTTGGCTTTGTCCGCCAGCGTCTCTGCGATGCGGTTGAGTTCATCCTGGCGCGTCACAAAAGCCAGGGCGAATTCCAGCGATGCCGCCTTGTCCGCTTCGCGAATCACCTCGACGTCCGAAAGAGTGGCCAACTCAGGCTCGAAACTGGCCGGGGCGTTGACCACCACGATCTCGTTCTGGGCCTTGAGATTCAGCTTATTGAACACGGCAGACATCATTGGGCTCTTCTCCGCTAGCAGGGAGCTCTACCTCATCACAGAATTGAAATCGTACCTCAGCCTGGCAATCTTTTCATAGCCGGGCACCCAGGTGGAGCCTGCCCATCCCGGACTTTTCCATTCCCAACCTGTGCATTTGTTTTGCGAGCGGCGTCCCGCTCGGAGTCGAATCGGCAACGGAGCCGAGTACAATTTAGTTGACAGCATGTAAAAAATTTTATACATTGCTGCCCTTGGTACTTTGGAGATGAAGACATGTCGTTCCGCGAGAAGAGTGCTTGGATATTCCTGATTTCGATTCTGCTGGTGGCGGGCTTCTTTTTTCTGCACCTGCCCTGGACGCTGAATCCTCCCTCCAACCCGGCCATGGTGCATGCGCTCTTCTACTGCATCCTGGTTCTGGTGGCGGTCGAGGCTGTGGCTCACGTGGCGGTGGCGTTGCAGGCGCCGGAGGAGGCTAAGGCACCCAAAGACGAACGCGAGCGGCTGATTGACTACAGAGCCGTGCGGGTGGCCCATTACGTCTATGTGATCGGTTCGCTGGGTGCGGTGGCGACCATCCATCTTGAGGCCAATAAGGTCGCCATCGGTTTTCTCGTGCTGCTGGCCTTCGTGGTCGGAGAAATCGTCAAGAACCTCCTGCGTATCGCCGGACACCGGGGCTGGATGTGACATGGGAAAGCTGCCGATCAGCAATCAGATCCGCCGGCTGCGCTTCGAGAACCACGAAATGACGCAGCAGCAACTGGCCCGGCGGGTGGGCGTCACCCGCCAAACCATCAACGCCATTGAATTGGGCAAGTATTCGCCCTCGCTTGAAGTGGCCTTTCGCATCGCAGCCGTCTTCGGTGTGGCGCTGGAAGAGGTCTTTGAATTTCACGACGACGATTTTTTGGGCGACCGCAAATAAGGAGCAACTGATGAACCCCTTCACATACGAGTTCGGATACGGGTGGGCCTGGAACTACGGACACCTGATCGCCATCGTGCCATTCGCTCTGCTGGCTCTAATGGCCTGGAACCGCAATTGGTCCCGGTGGGTGCTGGCCCCGGCAACGGCGGTTGCGGTATGGGGAGTGGCGGGCCTTCTCATTGTCCAATTCGCCATGCGGGTCAACCTGCCCATGGAACTGCCCACCGAGAACTTCCTGTCAGAGGGGGCCGGACGCGTGCTGGACGCCGGAGCGGGTTCAGGGCGCTCCTCACTGATGGTGCTGCAAGCGCGTCCTGACACCCAGGTGGTGGCGCTCGACCTTTACGACGGCTACTACGGCATCGCCGACAACACGCCTGACCGGCTCATGGCCAACGCCGCCATCGCCGGGGTCGAGGACCGCATAACGGCCCAGGCCGGCGACATGCGCGAGATGCCCTTCGAGGACTCCTCTTTCGACGCTGCAGTCAGCGCCTACGCCATCGACCACCTGAGCCGCGAGGGCATGAAGAACTCGCTGTCGGAAGTCCATCGGGTCTTGCGGCCGCAGGGAGAGTTCCTCCTCATCGTGATCAACCCCGATATCTGGATCCGCGTGGCCTACCCCTTTTTCGTCCACCATGGCTACTACGGCGGCCGCACTGACCACGAACGCTGGCGCTCCAGGGTGATCGAAGCCGGTTTCGAAGTCACCGAGATGGGCACCACCCCCGGCACCCTCTACCTCCTGGCCCGCAAGCCGGCACAGCCACTCCTCCCCACGACCGCCCGTCATTAGACTCAACCGACATGATTGCACTCTTCAGCTTCGGCAGGCGCACGGACCGGAAGGCTCCCGCCCCTTCGGACGGACCCGTGCCATCTTGGATGACTGCATCCTGCAACTTGAAGCACTTGGGCCACTGTTACTGCGTGTCCAACAAGTCCACACACGAGTCAAATCCTGCGAACATTTCACTGGGGCTCGTATTCACTTGGGCGGTAAGAGGCGGCTCGCTACCACTAGCCTTGGAGGAATGCCTGCGACCTAAGTCTCAGGCATCTCATCCCAGATGCGCCCTTCAAGCTTCCTTCCGCTTTTCTTCTTGTTTGGACCTCCCCACTGCTTGAAGAAGAAAGGCACTCCTGCATGACGGCATTGGTCCCGCAAATCGACAACCCACTCCTTCTTGATGGGACGCGCCGCAGGACCGGACTCTCCACCGACGATGACCCAATCTATACCTGCTAGGTCGAGGTTGGGCAAGGGTCCAATCAAGGGCTCAAGGGAGAGGAACTTAACCTCAGCACCGATGCCCCGCAGCGAGTCGATCCTCTGTTTGAACTGGTCATTCTCGACACTGACACCCATCCAGATATTGGACGCCCAATCAAGTCTGGCGGCGAGCCTTGCAAGACGGTCCGCCCGCTTGGTCAGCACTTGAAAACGATGCCAATGGGCCCTTTTCATGACCTCGAAGACTCGTTCGATGTAGTCGAATGGAACATTTTGGTGGAAGAGGTCACTCATCGAATTCACAAAAATCGTCTGGGGAGACTTCCACCGGAGAGGACGCTGCAGCATGTGGGGCTGCATTGTCAGTTCAAAGCCATTTGCATAATTCTCCTGTCCCATGGCTCGGAGTCGCCCCGCCATCCGTTCGGCATAACAATGCTTGCAACCGGGACTGATTTTGCTGCAGCCTGTAATCGGATTCCAGGTCGACTCGGTCCATTCTATCGTCGATTTGGCCATCACCGAAGCTCCTTCAGCAGATGGTTGGCGATCCGCAGTGCGATGCCCTTCCCATGATCATTACCGACAGCGAAACAAAGCAAGTAGAGCGGGTTGTTGGAGGAGTTCCGCAACACGCCTGGGGGTTCTGCCACGCCGGCGAATACTCCCTTGAGCCGCTCGTTGAAGTAACGGCCAATGGTTGCCATGGAGGCCTTGATCACCCGTGCTTGTTGGGCTCCGAAGAGAGTTGCAGACACCTCGACCTGATAGAACTCTTCATACCATTGATCAGTTCCTAACAGCAAGTTCAACCTCTGCCTCCAAGAATCTGGGATCTTACTCGATTTAGTCAGCAGCCGGTTTACCCCGATCCCTAGAGGAAAGAGGAGCCACAAGTCGATGGCCTTAGTCGACGCAACCGCCTCGATCGTCTTCCATTCAACCTGCATCCCATAAGGATCGAGGAAAAGGACGGCCCGGTGGGCACTCCAATTGTGGCGGCACATTTCTCGAATCTCCTCATTGGCCTCTCCCTTGCGCACTATGATCTCCCGGGCAAGTTGGGGGAAATCTTGGCGCAATTGCTCAAGTTGCGAGCAGCGGCCTGCACTGCGTTCGATAAAAATGTAGCGGTCAAATCGAGGCTCAGTCTTCAGGGCCCTGAGCGCAGAGCCTTCCAGCAATTCCTGGGGTTCAGGTTGAGCCAGGTCGGGAAAAAGCAGCGACTGCTCCGATTGGACCTCTTCCGAGCAGCCTTTCGCCTCCCGGTAGCCTGTTCCGGCGAACGCGTCAATGTAGCCCAATTTAAACGGCGTTCGCTTCAGTGCAGTGGTGTAAGCCTCTAGGTATCCTGCCAAGACATCGAGCTTTGCCGCAGTCCAGTCGCCCCCGAATTGATGCCTTTCTTGTTCGCTCTTTCTTCCCTTGGTCATCACCTCAAGAAGGCTATCAGACGATGCCGACATTTGTTTAAGCAGATCAATGAAGTAAAATTCTTTAATCAAGCTTGTCTGCCCTAGACAGCAAAGATTGATGGCGCGGACGATCCACGGCTCTGCGGCGGAAAAATCCCCGGCACCCTCTACCTCCTGGCCCGCAAGCCGGTCCCCCTACCGCTTCGCACGGACTCCCTCCAATAAACTCAACCAGCACCGAGGCCGCTCCAAGCCGCGGCCAACCTCCTAACGACCGGCGGTCGGATCAGCCTCCCGCAGGACGGGGTAGAACTGCATGAAGACATTGTCGCGCTGACCGTGCTGATTGTGGCAGGACCAGCAGCCTGATTGGTCGATGGCCTGAGAGGCGGGCCTTCCGGTGCCGAAGCCGAAGTAAGCCCAGCCTTCATCGAAGCGCTCACTGTCCTTGAGGGCGATCTCCACCGCCATCAAGTCTTTGGTGTATGAACCCGCCCGGGCAATGGACTCGCGGCTGCCCTGGGAATAGATAGCCAGTGCGAACATGGTCTTCTCGGCAAACTCGCCGGTACGCTCGAAGTGCTGAAAGGCCGAAGGCTCCATCAAAACGTGGTGAAAGGCCTGCTGCCCGGCCGGGCCCTCTCTGTCCGAGTATCCCAGTCCCAGTGAAGAGCCTACCAACACCCAGCGCCGCCAGTCCTGGGGAAAGAGCAGCCGTCCTTGATCGTCGTAATTCACCTTTTCGGCTAAAGGCGAACTGGCGACGGCCCCACGCCAAAGCCAGCCGCCGGACAAGACCAAAACGAGAGCGACCACAGCGATTCCCACCATCCAAATTCGTGCCTTCATCAGCCTCTAATCTCCCATCTTACGCCGGCGGCGCATTTATTCAACATTGATAAATTAACAGATGGGACGCCTCGGTGGCAAGTGCAGACCTTAGCTGGCGGGCTCATCTGCCGAAGCGCTCTCACCGTCCGATTGGATCGACTCCAGGTCTTGTCCGAAGGCCAGCCTGTAGCCGTTCAGGTCCAGGATGTGGAATTCGCGGTTGCCGTGGTTGGCATCGTACGGCTCCTGGGGCACCTCGGCACCCTTGGCCTTCAGTTCCTGGTAGAGAGCTTCAACCGCGTCAGTGTGGACATAGATGTCCCACATGGCCCAGCGGTCGGTGAATTTCTGGTTGGGGACGACGGGCGCCGACTGGCGGTGTTCCTCGTCCATGCCGGCGAAGTGGAGAATCACGCCGCCACGCTCGACGATGGAATATCCGCTACCCCAAATGCCCAGGATTTCAAATCCCAGGCAATCGCGATAATACTCGGCCGCGGCGGTCACGTCAGGGACGATCAGGGTCGGGTTGGCAAAAAGCAGCTTGGCGGACATGATCAGTCGGCTCCTCCGTCCTCATTGGGGGATTGGACTATTCATTCTACTGTCGTCGGAGCTGCAACCACCAGTCCGAGCTTCAAATCCTGACGAGCCGGGAGCCGTGCCCTGGAAATGGGCTCTAGATCCGGTTCGGCGGGACGAAGGAGGAGGCCGGGCCTGAGGACCCGGCCCCACAGTTTGCGGTCATTCACAGATGTAAGCGGACGATTCGCAGCACCAGGCCGGAACCACGTCCCAATGCGGATCCATGTCGCAATAGCAAAGATCCTCGCACGGGAATCCCGGCTGCACCAGCGAGCAGAAGGGTATGGCCGAGACTTCGGTTTCGGCCAAGGGCCGTTTTTCTGCTCCCGACGTTTTAAAAGGAGTCGGGCGCACCAGGGGGTTGCCGGTAAATCCCTGTTGCTGTTAAAGTGACATTGTCAACATTATGACCAGAGGCCCCGACAGGAGGAACGTCATTTGAGCGGGCAGCGCTTGGGAGAATTCGAACTGCTGGTCTTGCTGGCCGCCCTGCGGTTGGGCAAGAGCGAGGCTTATGCCGTCTCCATCGTCGATGAGATCCAGCGGCGCACCGGACGCGTGGTCCAGCGGGCCTCCGTCTACGTGACCTTGCAGAGGTTGGAGACGAAAGGGCTGGTGTCGTCGCATTTGGGCGATCCGCTGCCCGAACGGGGCGGCAAGGGCCGCCGCTACGTGGCAGTCGAACCGGCCGGAGTCAGAGCGGTGCGGGACGCCCGCTCGGCTCTGGAAAGCATGTGGGGCGGACTGGCCCCGCGCCTGGAAGACAGATGAACAAGTTCGAATGGCGAATCACGAACGGCGAA
>DATIPO010000181.1:0-2125 GCA_035471925.1 Acidobacteriota bacterium | reverse complement strand
AATGGCGGTCCCCCAGGACCAGGCTGCTCAGATCTCCCTGATCGTTGTAGCCGTAAAGCGTCTCCTCGCCGTCTTCCGTGCGGCTCGTTTCCCGCAGCAAGGGATCGTGGCGCATCCGGATCCCTTCCTGGCTTGAGGCGGCCACCCGTCCGGTTTCGTCATAGGTGAACTGCACGCGCCGGATCTCTTGACCTGGTTCATGCAACCTGACGGTCCGCGGCCTCCCCAAGAGGTCGTTGTCGGCCTCCCACGTCACTCTGCCGTCGACCCACAGGCGCTCGGCTTCGCCCGCGCCGTCCAGCTCGACCCGGCTTATGACGCCCACTGAATTCTCCACCTGCACTGTCACCCCGTCCTCGTTGTGAGTGAAGACGCTGGTGGCGTCGTGAGCGTCGCTCGCCAAAGTGCGCCCGCCTTCGTATCGGTAGCGGAAGTGGCTTCGGGCGGTGCGCAACGCGCTGACGCGTCCCGCCTCGTCGTAGCTGGCCTCCAGCAGCGGCATTCCCAGGGGGTCGAGAGCTTGGACCAGGCGTCCGCCCTGGCCGTAAACGTAGCTCCACCGGTTTCCGCCCAAATCCATGGCCGCCGAAAGCCTCCCCTGCGAGTCGTAGATGTACTCGACCCTGCGGCCCAGCTCGTCCTCAGCCGCCGCAATACGGCCTGCCCCGTTACGCTGGAACCGGATGCTGCGCCCGTTGGAACCCCGCATAGCGCTCAAACGGCTGTGCTCGTCATAGTCGAGACCGATCCAATTGCCGTGGCGATCCTGGACGCGGGTCAGGCGGTAGGGACTCCCCAGCCGGCCAAAAGTCTTGACAAGCCCGCTGCGCATCCGCACCTTGAGTGTACCTACGCTCTCCCGGAGAATCCCCTCGATTGGAGAAGGAGCGAGCACGGCTTCGCGGTAGAGGCCGCTGCGAGAATCGGGCAGAAAACGGATGCGCGAGGCTGATTCGTCCGTCAGCGTCAGGCTGCCGTCTCTGCCCACCTCGATGGTCTCCGCCGCGCTTAGCCGCCAGCCGAGCCCGAGGTCCGATCCTTCCCCCAAGCTGGAGTCATAGACTCGCACGGCCATTAGCGGCAAACGCCCCGTCGCGGAGATGTCCCGGCGCGCGTAGGTGAGGTTGCCCCGGCCTGTGTTGACATACCTGAGCTGCAAGCCATAAGCGGCAGCTTGCTGATTGACGAAGAAGACGTTCAATCGCCGCCTTCCGCTGAACTCATTGAGAAAATCCAGATACTCCCGGACTATTTCGTCTTCCGCCTCGGCCGACTGGAACGCAGAGGGCTCAACACCTTCCTCCAATCCACCGTGAACCCATGAATGTTCTGAGGCGAATAGAAAGGCCACTGCCGCTGCCGCGGCGAGGACGGATAGCAGAATCGGAGCAAGAAAGGTCTTCTTGACCTTGGCGGTTGCACTCTTTTCGATGAAGCGGCTCATGTTTACATTACTCCCTTCAAATTCAACGGCTCCCTGCGCCGGGTAGGAGACAAGCAACCAGGGGTCCCGGCAAGTCCTCCGGCCCTCCCCTACTCTCTCGAACCGATGAGATGTAGAGAAGTCGCCATTGTTTTTGGAAATGCAGTGATTATAAGCCAGAGCAACCTGCGTTGTCAAGAAGAGGTTAGCAATTTCTTTAATTTTCGATAAGTACACTTTCTACCGTTTCACCAATTTACTGACGGATCGTTACTGCTACTGAGTTTGGGGCGAAAAAAGAGCTTCGTCGGCGAGAGGACCCGCGTTTTCTTGAACGCTGTCGCGAAAGAGTCAAGGGGTCAAAGGATACCTCTTAGAGCATCTCCTCATATGAGCAATTGGGGAAGTGGAAGTCGCGACGTAAGGCGGGAGCCCTTCTTAGCCGTGCCGATGTCTCTCATCAAAAGAGGGAAATCTGCGGCCAAGGCCTGCCGTCAAGCCCGCAATCCAGGCCACGGCTACGAATGGGACAGCGTGGAGCGCGTTAGGACGCGGCTGGAGCGCTGCTATCAGGCACCGCCGATGCATACGGGCGAGTAGCCAACTAGGGGGCTTCGGCCCCCTTCTAAACAGCAGCGAAAGCCTCGTTGTAGACACGTAGCCCCATGCAGCAACTCATTACAACCGATGAAGGCTGCCATC
>DATIPO010000180.1:0-1933 GCA_035471925.1 Acidobacteriota bacterium | reverse complement strand
CGCCATCGCCCTGAGCGTGACCCTGTTGCTAGGCGTCGAGAAGATCCGCCATGAGGCCAGGGCCAGTTTCGCCAATACCATTTCCGGCACCGATCTGATTGTGGGGGCACGCAGCGGCGCCGTTCAACGGCTTGGTTCAATTCAAGGTAACAGTTTTGCAGGGTAGCCAGTGCTGAGATTTCCGCTAGAGTGAGATTTTGCCCCTCCCCCTCTTTAGGAGATCATCAACATGGCTACCTTGGTGACTAATACGCCGTTGCCTTGTGACTCGTCAACCCCTGCTGTGAGCTGTGCTGCCCATGCGCTGAATGGCGAGCAACGCCAACAACTGGCACTGCAGGCGCTGGCGGGTAGCGAACCGATCGGCGAACTGGCCAGGCGCCATCAGGTGAGCCGCAAATTCGTGTATCAGCAAGCGGCCCAGGGCGCCCAGGCCTTGGAACAGGCGTTTGCCTCGCCAGCGAACGATGATGACGTGTTGTTTTATTTGCCGGTTACCAAGGCCTGGCTGCGGCAGGTCGTGCTGGGGCTGATCCTGCTCTGTCACAGCTCATTTCGGGGCGTGATGGCCTTCTTTCAGGACTTGCTCGATTGTCCGCTGTCGCTGGGCACGGTCCATCATATCGTCCAGGAAGCGGTGACGGCTGCCCAGCAGGTCAATGCTGCCCAGGAGCTCTGCGGGATACGCAGCGCCGGCCACGATGAGCTGTTTCAGGCCGGCCAGCCGGTATTGGTAGGCATCGATCTGGATTCCACCTACTGTTACCTGCTGGCGCCGGTTGAACACCGCGACGCCGAGACCTGGGGGATTCACCTGTTGGAGTTGGCCGAGCAGGGTCTGCAGCCCGACTACACCATCGCCGATGGTGCGCGCGGCTTGCGGGCCGGCCAAGCGTTGGCCTGGCCGCAGATACCCTGCAATGGGGATGTGTTTCACGGCCTTCGGGAACTCACCAAGCTCAGCGCCACCTTGGAACGGCGCGCCTACGCCGCCATCGCCCGACGCGAGGCGCTGGCGCGGCAGATGGACAAGGCCAAGCACCGCCACCGGGGACGTACCTTCTCCACACGACTGGCCCACGCCCGTGCCCGCGAAGTCACCGCCATCCGCCTGGCCTCGGAAGTGCGCATTCTGAGCGGGTGGATGCAGCACGACATTCTCGCCCTGGCCGGTCCCGATACCCCTACGCGCCTGAGCCTCTACGACTTTGTGATGGAGTGCCTCCAGGCCCTGGAAGCGCTCGATACCAAACGCATTCAACCGGTCCGCCAAACCTTGGTCAATCAGCGCGACACCCTACTGGCCTTCGCCCCCCGCCTGGATCAGGAACTCCAGACCCTGGCCCAGCGCTTCGCCGTACCGGTTGCCCGACTGCGCCAGATCCTGGCCCTGCAGACCATCCCAACCACCACCCCCGACTATTGGCTGCGGGCCGGCGAACTGCATCGCGCGCTTCAGGGCCAGTTCCATCCCCTCCAACAGGCCCTGCTTGAGCTGCGAGCGCGCCTGCACCGGGCCAGTTCCCTGGTGGAGAACTTCAACAGTCGGCTGCGCAACTACTTCTTCCTGCGTCGCCAGATCGGACCCCGGTATCTAGATTTGCTGCGCTTTTTCCTCAACCATTCCCCCTTCAAACGCAGTCAGCAGCCTCACCGGGTCGGTAAAACCCCAGCCGAACTCTTGACCGGTCAGGCACACCCCCACTGGCTCGAAATGCTCGGCTTCACGCGCTTCCAGCGCGCTTCGTAAGCCGTCTAGCTTTTCTGCTCTCAACTCAGAATTCTTCATCCCTCGCCTCCCAGGCGAGGTCAGTGTATACCTATGTCGGTGTTACCCTAAAACCACCCTTTTTGAACCATGCCGGTGTTTCACTACTACCGCAAGCTGATCCAACTGCGCCGGGAGTATCCCATCATCGTCTATGGCAGCTAC
>DATIPO010000179.1:0-12810 GCA_035471925.1 Acidobacteriota bacterium | reverse complement strand
GTCATCATGGGGCACCAGTTGGTGAAAGCTGACTGCAAGAGATTGAGGCCGACGAAGGCGGTGAACAAATACCAGTACTCGCTGACCCAGAACCCCAGTCCCAGGCTGAGCAGCACGAAGAATCCAGCAGCCATGCGCAGGTATCTTTCGATCGTCATGGGTTGCCTCCTTATTCCGGGAGCGCCTCCGGCAACTCGAAACTCCGTCGCTGGGAGAAAACACCCCCTGCCAGAATGCTTGCAATCACCAGGCCAGTAGGGTAAGGCTTGGCGCAAAGGAGGCCCGCCATGACGAAGGCAAGAGAGAAGCTTCAGCGCTACGGCGAGAAAAGGAACTTTGACAGGACCACTGAACCTAAGGGAGAAGAGGTGGACTTCGAGTGGGCCGAGAGGCGCCCGATCTTCGTGATTCAGCATCACGACGCCTCCACCGATCACTTCGATTTCAGGCTTGAGGTCGAGGGGGTTCTCAAGTCATGGTCGGTTCCCAAGGGGCCCTCCACCGATCCCTCCGACAAACGTCTGGCCATTCCCACCGAGGACCATCCGCTGGAGTATGCTGATTTTGAGGGCGTCATTCCGGAAGGCGAGTACGGAGGCGGTACGGTGATGGTCTGGGACCGCGGCAGCTACCGCAACCTCAAGCAAGACGAGGCAGATGACGACGAACCGGTCCCGTCGGTGGCCGAGCAGCTCGAAGACGGCCATGCCACAGTGTGGCTTGAGGGAGAGAAGATCAGAGGCGGCTATGCTCTGATCCGAACCGGCGGCGAGGAGCAACGCTGGCTGCTCATCAAGATGGATGATCAAGAAGCCGACGCGCGCCGCCGACCCACCTCGACCGAACCCAAGTCGGTCAAAACAGGACGCACCATGAAGGAGATCCGCAAGGAGGAGGGTGAGGACCGCTAGCGGCCAGCAAGCTTATAGAGCAGATCCGCTCGGCCAGGGTCGGCCATCTTGCTTCTGATCGACCGACCGGCGGATGCCTCCCTCGACGCGCTTTCGCTGACCCAAGGCGCGGGTTCTCAAGCGCCGGTATCGGACCGCTCTCGGCTCTTCCCCGACCCAAGGGTCACGTCGGGCAGAATGAAGTGGCGGCGGGCCAGCTCGCTCTGCAGGCGGCGGGGACTGTAGAGGCGCTCCAGCAGTCCTCCCTTCCAGCGCAGCAGATCGGGGTTGCGGCGACGGAAGGCCTGCCACGACTCGTCCTCGTATCCCTGCATGCGTTCGTGGATGAGGTAGAAGTAAGCCGCGGTGATGGTTTCGTGGTAGAGATCCGGCTTGCCGATATGTTTGGCGAAACGCTTCAGCGTCTCTCTGAAGCGCACAAGCGCCCGGTCGAGCGGCAAGCGGCTCAGATAGGTCCAGGCCGCCCGCACGTGGTTGACGTGACCGAAGTCCTCGGGCGAAAGCGTCAGATCCTCGAGAGCTCCTATGAGCTTGAGATCAACCTCGCTGAGTCCGGCGCGCCCCGCCTTGCTTGAGGTTGCGGCACTGCTCATTTTCATTCCTCCTCGACCAAGTGGTGGCTGTCTTCGGCTTTCAAGTCCAGTTTGTAGACCCGCTTGAGATCGTTGACCACCCGCAACGACTCGTCTCGAAGCGCACATTTGCCCTCGAAGGTATGAAGGACAATCCCCTCCAACAAATCCCCCAGGGTGATGTCGTGGTATTCCGCCAGTCCCTTGAGGACCTTCAAGATGCGCTTCTCGATGCGGACGCCGGTCTGAACCCGCTGTACTTTAGGTCGTCTCTTCTCGTTCATGGATACTAATATACCAATGTACCAAGATAACAGCAAGCATTTTCTGAGGACTCTCGGATCGGTTCGCCACTTGGTCGAATCGACTGATCCGCAAGGAGCACGACCGTGTGCAGCCGGTTGCCCAGAGAGGAGTTTGTTTGCTCAAAGGGGGCCTCTTGGGCGGAGACCCCCGCTTTCGCCTGGTTCGAAGAACGACTGTCAGGGCCGCTATGTGGCCAGCGCGTTCACACGGAACAGTCTTGCCAACATGGGGCAGCCTCGTCTGTCTTGGGCAGCTTGGAGGGCTGACTCCAGTCACTTTGCTGGTTGGGATTGGTCCAGCTTGGTTTGCGGACTCAGTTTGAGAGAGCTGAAGTTGAGGGCGATAGGGCGGTTGTCCCTTTCAAAGTAGACGGATCGGCCCCAATTCCAGTCGTCGGACAGGAAGCTGATCACGTTGAGGCCGGCGATGGTTTGGAAGCTGATCGAGTGAGGTTCTTGTTTTCCCAGCGAGTCCAGCGGCATCGGAGGCAGGGCTTGATCATGGTTGATGAGCAGGCTTACACGCTGGCCTACGATCAGGTTATGCAGCCTGAATTGCAGTTGCATGGCTTGGCCGGCGGCGGCTTGGAAGGCGATCTCGGCGCGGGGGCCCATGGCCAGCCTCCAGCGGCCATAGCCGTCCGTCGAGATTCCGTCGAATCCAAGCAGGACCAAGCTTGGAGGCGCCTCCTCTTGAAGAAGGTCGGTGGAGGGCAGGCTGGAACCGGGGGGCGTGGCCGCGGTGACCTGGAGCCGGTGAAGTTCTCCCAGAATCCACTGCGCCGCCATGAAGTGGCCGAATGGGTTGAAGTGGCCGTCATCCGGCGAGATGAAGAAGTCCTGGGAGGGCGTTTCACCCGCCAGAATGCACTGGCGGACGGAGATCACGGGCACTCCCCAGGAGCGGAAGCGCTCTTCCACCCAGCCCGTGCCGTGATCGGCTTGAAGGGGTACTTGGAAGAGCTGGGCGAAATCCGGCCATCGTTCTTGGAAGGTCTGAGAAAAGGGCACCACCATGACCAGCAGCGGAATGCCGCGTTCGTCCAGCACTTGGCGGATACGCTGGAAAATCCGTTCGGTGATCCCCCAGGCTTGGCGAATGGGGGGAGGCTGGTGGGGTTCGGGCAGCAATGAATAGATGACGCCCGGATAGCGGAGCCCGACTCGCTCGGCTTGATTTTGGAAGTAGTCCTGGCGGCGCTGGTGAGCCTCGGGACTCTCGTCGACGCTGCCCGGCCAGCCCCGCCAAACGGGCATGACGGTGTTTTCAGCCGCAGCAAAGAAGAAAAGCCTGTCCCGCAGCCAGGTTCGAGTCGGGCTGACGGACGTCAGACGCAGTTGCGCTGTCGATGGATTGCCTCCTTGGCGGTCGAAGACGAAGTAGGGCCGGTGGTCATCTTGATGGCTGCAGGTATGGGCCAGGATCAAGGAATTGTTGCAGAAGTCATTTAAGGGAAAGACTTGCAGCACGACCGCATCGGGAGCGTATTGCAATCCATGGCGTGTCAGCGCCAGGAGCTGCTGGGCGTTTCCCCAGTCGTCGGCGTTGAGACTGAGGACTTGCCACGACTCGCCTTCCTGCCCTTGGTTGAGCCAGGCCTCAAGCCGCCCCGGATAGGTGTGTGCATAAGGGAATCTTGAGGCCAGAGTGAAGGAGTCGCCCAGGATCAGCAGCCTCTTGACGCCGCGAGGTTTGGCCGTTTTGCGGACGTGGTGGCGAAAGCCTGAGGGCAGGACGTCCCTGATGGGCTTGCCCGCCATGGAAAGCCCATCGGGATCGGAGGTCCAGCCGAACTCGGAGTCGTAGCGCCAGTGGGGACTCGTGTTGCGATCGTATCCATCCAGCCGCAGCCCGACCTCAAGCAAGCTCAAGGCAAGAACCAACCCCCCCAGGGACAGAAGGATCTTCGCCAGCCATGCAGGAGGACGCCGCATGTGATGATGCCTCGACTCTCAGGCTTCCCAGCCTTCAGAATGCCAGAGCATCCTGTAGCGGGCAAACGCCCAAATTGCGACGGCGCTGACTGCGGCGGCCGTGCTTCCAGCTTAGCTCGTAATCGGGGGAAAGACCGATCTGCTCGGCCAGTCGTCTAATTGGCGTCCTTGGTTGTCGGCGTTTACCCTTTACTGTACTAATGGCCAAAGCTGACAAACCACTAGAGCAGACTGACTTCAGGAACCCGCTGGGGATCTTCATCACTCCATTCGCAGGATGCTGGTGGCGTTGACCTTGGCGGCGCGCCGGGCTGGGAGGTAGCAGGCCAGCAAGACCGCCGCGGTCAGCAGCATGGGCGCCAAGAGGAATCCGGACGGCTCGGTGGCGCTGACTTGGAAGAGCATCGACTGCAATCCTTGAGACACGCCCAGGGCCAAGAGCAATCCCGCGCCGCAGCCGGCCGCGGCCAGCAGCAGGCCGTCGCGCAGCACCATCCAGGTGATGTTGCCTCGGGCGGCTCCCAGGGCCATGCGGATGCCGATCTCCTTGCGCCGGCGGGCCACCTGGTAGGCACGCACCCCGTAGACTCCCACTAAGGCCAGGAAGAGGGCCAGGCCACCCAGCACCGAGAAGCACACGGCTCCCGCCCTGAAGACCCACAATCCCAGACTGGACTCGACGTGCTCGCGCAGGGTGCGCAGCGAGAGGACGGGAACTTGAGGGGCTGCCAGCCGAACTTCACGCCGCACCTGCTCGGAGAGGGAGGCCCAGTCGGTCCGCACTCCGGCGGCGGAGCGGACATGGATGTGCTGGTTGGACTGGAAGACCTGAGAGGCCGGCACGTAAACGTGAGGACGTTCCACCGCTCCGAAATGGCGGTCGCGCAGCGTAGGGACCACGCCCACCACTTCCAAATCGCGGTCTATGCCGGCGACCCGCAGGAACCGCCCCATCGGATCTTCTCCTGGCCACAGCCTTTCGGCCAAGGCGGTATCTATGATGGTGACCGGAGCGGACTCGGCGGAGTCGGCTTCCGCGGCGCCAAATGGACGCCCCCGCAGCAGTCCCACTCCCAGGACCTGGAAATACTGTCCGCCGATCATGTTGAAGCCGGCCCCCACCGCATCATCGGGCATGGTCCCGTCGGCACCTACTTCCGAGGCGGGTGCCACGCTCCTGCCCGACACGGCCATACCATAGGGAATGTATCCGGCGCGGCTCACCGCCTCCACGCCGGGCAGAGTCGCCAGACGGCGTTCCAGGTCGGCGTAGATGCCCCGGCTCTCCTCAGTACTCAGTCCAGCCAGACTGGGATCGATTTCCATCACCAGGCTGGAGTCGAGGTCGAGAAGCGACTCGGGGTCGGCGGCGTTGCGGGCCGAGGCCAAGAACAGCCCCGCCGCTACCAGCAGCACCAGCGAAAGGGCCACCTGGGCCAGGACGGGGAGGTTGGAGCGCAGCCATCCGCCCCTCTGGCGGCGTGATGCCTGCCCTTGACCGGGCAGGGATTGGCGCAAGTCTTGATGCGAGAGCCGCCAGGCCAGCCGCAGTCCGAAGAGCGGAATGCTCAGGAGGCTGAAGGCCAAAGCCGCCGCCACAACCCGCCAGTCGGGGGAGGCGTCGATCACGACCTGCACCAGCGGTATTCTGGAACTCAGAACCGAGGACATCAGCCAGGGGATCCAAAAGGCGAAGGCCAGTCCGGCGGCTCCTCCGGCCACTGCCAGGAGCAGGCACTCGGTCAGCACCTGACGGACCAGCCGCATGCGTCCGCCGCCCAGGGCTAGGCGGATGGCGAATTCGCCTCGCCGGTGGGTCCAGCGTCCTCTCTGCAGGCTTGAGATGTTGAGGCAGGCCACAAGCAGGACCATCGCAGCCATGAGCATGAAAGCTGTGGCCGCCCCGTTAAGGGCGTCGTCGCTGGGAGGGGCGGTTCCCATCGTGAGGCGGCCCACAGGGCCCACCATTAACTCGACCTTCTCATTGACCTTAGGATGGGCTTCGGCCAAGCGCGCCACGGCGGGACGCAGCATATTCTCGGCGTCTTCGGGGCGCAGTCCTTTCCTGAGTCGGCCGAAGACCATCAGGGCATGATTCCCACGCTCGCTCAACCGGGCTCCCGCCCGGTTCATGAAGTCGTTGACGACCATCTCGTAGGTGCCCAGAGGCAGCCAGACGTCGGGCGACCATATGGCGGTGATGCCGCTGAAGCCGGGCGGAGTCACTCCCACGACGCTGAAGTCGCGTCCGTTGATGCCAAGTTGGCTCCCCAGCAGCGCTGGATCGCCGCCCAGCCGCGTGTAGAGTCCGTAGCTGATGACGGCGCTGGCGATTTGGGAGCCAGGACGCTCCTCCTCGGCATTAAAGGGACGCCCCAGGACCGGCGAGACTCCCAAGGCGCTGAAGTAATTGGCCGTGACGATGGAGGCCAGGCGTCTTCGGGCCATGTCGCCGTCTTCGATGCCCACCATGGCGATTTCCTGCGCCGCCAGCTCTTCGAAGACGTTGCCGGTCAACTCTCGCAGGTCCTGGAAATTGGGATAGGAAAAGCCCCGGTAGGAGTTCGGCTGGTCAGAGCGGCGGAGGTAGAGTCCGGCCAGTTGATCGGGGTTTTCGAGGTGTCCCGGCCGCCACAACAGGACGTCCACGAGATTGAAGGTGGCCGCATTGGCGCCGATGCCGATGGCCAGCGTCAGAATCGCGGTCATGGCGAAAACAGGGTGGCTGCGCAAGCTGCGCAGTCCGAAGCGGATGTCTTGAATGAGGCCTTCCATGAGGTTGAGGTCCTTTGCTCTTCGGGGGGGTCTGAGAGGAGGCGGGGACGGTTCTGGCTCTCCCCCCGCTTGGGTGAATGAGGACAGGCGCACCACAAGCGTGTCGAAGGTGATCGAAAGCCAAACCGACAAGGCCCGCCAGCAGCCATGCTCTCGGCGCGCCTGATGCAGGGATTCCTCCACCAGAGATTGAATGTGCTCGCGGTGGCGCAGACGGAATGGGGCGGGGAAGCTGCGCAGAAGCCAGCCGTGGAGGTGCAGCAGGAGGCGCGTCATGCTTCCTCGCCTTGGACGGGGTTGTGCCGGCAGGCCGCCTCCACCAGCTTGGAGAGCCGTCGCGTTTCCTGAGCCATGGCCTCGCGTCCTGTGTCGCTGATGCGGTAGTAGCGCCGTCTTTCGCTGGCTCCGCCGGGCGAATGGTCCAACTCTTCAATCCACTGACGCGATGCCAGCTCGTCCAGCGAGGAATAAAGAGTCGTGGGCCAAAGCGTGAGTTCTCCCTGGCTTAAGCGAAGCACTTCGCGCTTGATCTCGGCCCCATGCAGGTCGCGGGCCGCCAAGGCCACCAGGATGTGAAAATGGGCAGGTTTCATGCTATGGGTTTGTATTATACAGAATTGTATTATAGAGGCAAGGGGAAAACGATGGGTCTACCCTGGGATGCTGAGCCCGGTCTCCCCGCCTCCAAGCCGACCGCCCACCCTCTCCTTCGTACGGCCACGATTTTGAATGCCTACGCTTCCGGCTGTGAATCAACTGGGGCGACGGCTTGAGCCATTCTGCCCCCAACCAACGAGCGTCCTGCTGAGACTAAAAGGTGTTAGCGGGCAAACGCTTTTCGAGCAGTGTCCGTTGACTTAGCTGAGTCTGGAGGGTCAAGTTGGAAGAGGAAAAGCGGCGCACGGGCCGGCATGGTGTCAGTGGGCGAGGTATCCGCCTGAAGCCCGGCTGCTTGAGGCGTGCTCTTGATGAGAGCAGGTTGAGCCAAAACGCATGGGCGCTGCGGCTGGGCGTGAGCAAGGCCTATTTGTCGCAGATGGTGAATGGACGCCGCCTGCATCCCGGACGAGAAGTGCGCCGCCGCATGTTGGATTTGCTGGACCTCGAGATCGAGCAACTGTTCGAAGTCGAAGATGAAAGGAAGCGTCCTGCACCGCGCCGCAACGCCCGAACGAAGCAGCGGCACGTTGGATCCGATGCCAGCAGGTCCAGAGTGGAAGGCGGCATCCCTTCGCCGCGTGGCGGACGGAGGCTGCTGCAGGTCAATTGGCGGCGTTACCAGCTTGAGCTGCGTCGCGGCACGTCCGCGGAGATGGCTTCGAGCGGCCAGCCCAGCGGGAGACAAGACAGTACGATGGAACGACTCATCCAGGATGTGAAATTCGCCCTCAACAGCCTCACACGGCGTCCGGCCTTCGTGGGCGTGGTGTTGGTGACCTTGGCGCTGGGGATCGGAGCTAATGCCTCCATCTTCAGCATCATCGACGGACTCTTGCTGCGTCCGCTGCCTTATCCCCGGAGCGACCGGCTGGTGGCGGTGGACGAACAGAACCTGCCCCGCGGCTGGACGCATTTCGGCGTGTCGTCGCAAAACTGGCTCGACTGGAAGCAGCGGGCCCAGTCCTTCCAGGCCCTGGCCGCCTACAATGTGGCCCCTGTCAGCCTGCTCCATGAAGGACGCGCCGAGCGAGTCCGCGTAGGGGCGGTTTCGGCCGACTTCTTCGCCGTGGCGGGACTGGAGCCTGTGGCCGGGCGTTACTTTGGGCCGGAAGAAGACCGTCCCGGCCAGGACCGTGTGGTAATCGTCGGCGAGTCCTTTTGGAAGACCCGGCTGGGCGGGAATCTCGATGTGCTGGGAAACACTCTGTCGCTGGACGGCGAGTCCTATGAGGTGATCGGGATAGCCCCTGCACTGCTCGACCTTCCCGAGGACGACCTTCAACTTTGGAAGCCGCTGGCCATAGACTTCGGGGTCGACCGCCGGGGCGCCCGCTGGCTGAGAGCACTGGCCCGCCTCGAGGAGGGCGTGAGCCTGGAGCAGGCTTCGGCCGAGATGGCGGCGCTGGCCCGAAGCTTGGCCCAGGAGTATCCCGACTCCAACAAGGACTGGGGAGCCGTTGTCACACCCTGGCAGGAGTTGCTTTTCGGCGACCTTCGCGATCCTCTCAAGTTGTTGTGGGGCGTGACCGCCATGATGCTGCTGATCTGCTGCGTCAACGTGGCCAACCTCTTCCTGGGACGCGGGGCCGAGCGCTCGCGCGAAGTGGCGGTGCGGCGGGCTTTGGGCGCCGGACGTCTGCGCCTCGTCCGCCAGATGCTGACCGAAACCACCCTGCTCTCGCTGGCTGGCGGACTGCTGGGGTTGGGCGTGGCTTACGCCGCCTTGTCGCTCTTCAGCCAAATGGACGGGCTGCCGCGTCCCGAGCGCATCGGCGTTGATCTCCGCATGCTGCTCTTCACCTTGGGACTGGCGCTGGCCGCCGGACTTCTCTTCGGCATTCTGCCGGCTTTGATGGCTACCCGGACGGGTCCCGCCAACGTCCTGCGCGGCGGCGGACGCTCCGACTCCTCGGGCGGAGGACGCCTGCGCTCGCTGCTTGTGGTAGCCGAGGTGGCCTTGGCCGTAGTGGTGCTGGCGGGAGCCGGACTCTTCCTTCGCAGCTTCGCCAAGCTGACCGACATCGATCCCGGATTCGAACCGGACCGCCTTCTCACCTTCCGGGTGGAGCCGCCCATGAACGTTTCTTTGCAAGGCGAGCGCGCCGAAATCATCGCCCGCCTGCAGCGCGACCGGCGACGGGCAGGAGGCTTTTACCAGCGCCTGCTGGACCGGCTGGAGGCGATGCCCGGCGTGGAATCGGCCAGCGGCGTCAACCGCGGACCTCTGGCGGGCAACTGGTGGAATACCACTTTCAGCGTGGAAGGACGCCACTACTCCGACCCCTCCGACCGTCCCAACGCATTGGAGCGGGTGGTCACGCCGGGCTACTTCCAGACCATGGGCATTCCCTTGCTGGAGGGTCGGCCGCTGAATGAGGCCGACCGCGACGGCGCTGTTGCGGCGGTGGTCATCGATGAAGAGGCTGCCCGTCGCTACTGGCCGGAGGAGTCCCCCTTGGGACAGCGTCTGACGATTTTCGATCCCGAGGACGAGGATGCCGTTTGGTCTACCGTCGTGGGGGTTGTCGGATCGGTCTCCTACGCCTCCCTGCAGGGGCAACGCCGTCCCGTCCTCTATACCACCTTCTCCCAGGCAATGTCGGGACATTTCGGCAATTGGGGCATGACCATGGCCCTGCGGACGGCATCCGGTCAGGGTCCCACCGTCGACTCGCTGCGTTCGGCGGTGGCCGAGATCGATCCGCGCCTGCCGGTCTTCGCCGTGCGCAGCGGACGGGACGTTTTGGCGTCTTCACTGCGGCAGCAGCGGTTCCAACTGGTGCTTCTGACCTGTTTCGCCCTCTGCGCGCTGTTGCTGGCGGCTGTGGGCATCTACGGAGTGACTGCACGTTCGGTGCAGCAGCGCAGTCACGAGATCGGCATCCGCATGGCGCTGGGAGCGGCGCCCGGCCAAGTGCGCCGCCTCATTCTCGGACTGGGTCTGCGTCCGGCTTTGCTGGGACTGCTGCTGGGCCTACCCGCCGTCTTCGCCCTCAAGCACTTCATCGCCAGCCAGCTTTACGGGATCAGCGGATCCGACGCAGTGGCTCTCATTGCCGCCGCTCTTACCATGGTGGCCGCAGCCTTGGTCGCCTGCCTGCGACCCGCCCGCCGTGCTTCCCGCTTAGATCCCCTGCGCGTCCTCAAAGCCGACTAAGGCAGCATGCTATAGATTTTGAACCGGCTGGAGGTGCTGTTGCACGCTCTTCAGCGTTGAGTCCGCTGCCCCTTGCCGGGACGGGATGGAAAAATGTCGTGGTTCAGAACTTCCGACCAGCAGCACTAGATCAGCGCCAGGCTCCCAAGATCAGTCCCATGACGGTGAAGGCAATGGTCATGTATCCGCCGTTGACCAGCAGGTAGCTCCAGGGACGCCTTTCAAAGAGGCTGATCACACCCACTCCGAGCGCCACCCAGCCGAAACCGGCCAGAAAGCCCGCCGTCGCGCCCCAAGCCATGTCGGTGGCGGGATCGCTGAGAAAGGCGGCCAAGTTGGCCGACATGAGAAGAGAAAAGACGAAGGCGACGCCGTAGATCTTAGCCGGGTTACCCCCTTCCAGATCTTGCTCGCTGAGGTTGTTGGCTTTCATCCAGGCCCGCCCGAACAAGATCGGCGAATACCACAATCCTCCAAGCACGAACATCGAGAGTGCGGCCGCCAAGACGGCCCAGTAGTTGATTTCCATCGGTCTCAATCCTTTCCACGCGGCAGACGCCGCCCTGATGTTTCTGATTCGCCGCAGATCTTGCCAAGTCAAGGGGCCCACTGTATTGGAAAAAATTGACCTTGACGTGAGGGGGATGTCTCAAGCCCGCATTTCTCCCGGGTTGTCGTCAGGAGGGACGCAGGCGCCGTGATGCAAGGAGTGGGCGACCGAGCGCAACGCAGTCAGGGGGGATGGATGCGGCACCGCGGCAGACCACCTGTAAGACATCCGGGCTAGTCCGGCAGGTCGAGAGGAAGGAAGTTGGGATACTCCCACCAGCGCTCCAGGTACTCGGTGGGACGCAAACCCGAAAGGCTGCGGAAGTCATTGATGAAATGGGCTTGGTCATAGTAGCCCCAATCGAAGGACAACTCGGCCCAGTTGATGTCTGTTGATTTGAATCCGTCCAGGCTTCTGAGAACGTGCTGAAACTTGAAGACCCGGGTCAGAAACTTGGGCGTGACCCCCACTTGCTTCTTGAAGCGCGAAAGGAAGTGGCGGTGGCTGTAGCCGACCTCTTCGATTAGATCACCGATGATGAGATGCTGGGGACGGCGGGTGATCTTCTCAACGGCGAAGGCGATGGTGCAGTCGGGCTCCAGCCTGTCTTTGGCCAAGCCGAGGAGGAAGGCTTCCATCACCTGAAACTTGACTTCCACTGACTTAGCCTCCAGGAGCTGCTCCCGTAGCCGTGCGATGTTGCGTCCCCAGATCAGGTCGAGCTGCACTACTTGGTTGGTCAGCTCTGAGATAGGGAAGTCAAAGAAGGGCCAAGCGCCGCCCGGACGGAAATGGATGCCCGCCATCGACGAATGAGGCGAAGCCTCGATGACGATGTATTCCTTCTGCTCGCCCGAGATCCAGGCGCCCCGGTATTCCGTGGCTTGCCGGGAGTCCTCTGAGGCATACAGCCTCTTGGGGGTGTCCTCCAAGTCGATGATCAGTTCGATCGACCCGTCGGGCAGCACCTTCTCGCGGGTATGGCCCGGATCGTAGCCCTCGTGGAACCAGAAAAACTCGACGAACTGGCCCAGCGGACCCGCCGGGCGATGCTGCTCGTAGATCATCCCCCGCAGCCTACCATGCTGGAACGGCACTGAACACCGCCAAGCAGCATGAGGACGAGGGGCCGCCAGCATGGACCAGGGCCCCGGAGGGGCGAGTTTGGGTGAAGTGCCTGCCCTTAGCCCAAAAGGTCCAGCCGGAGCGATTGTCAGGGGAGGCCGAGAGGCTCATGGACGTCTCCAGCCGGGCGAGCCGCAGATCCAGGATGATGCGGGCCGCGCGGCGAAATGTCTGCCCGCGGCGGGTGAGTCGTTGAGTCCTTTGACGCCTTCGGCGCGACAAGGCAACATAGGCGCATGAGATGTCATGGCCTGATGGTGGGAATTCGAATGGGTCTGGGTCTGTTTGCCTTGCTTTGGCTGGCTGCCGCCGGAACGATAGGGCAGGGCAATGACGAAGGAGGGGATCGGGGATACTGGCCCTCCTTCCGCGGACCGGATGCCTCGGGCATCCTGGAGGAGCAAGACCTTCCCCTGGAGTGGGACGGCGACAGCGGCCGCAACATCGCCTGGAAGCGCGAAATCCCGGGCTTGGCCCATTCCAGCCCCATCGTGTGGGGAAACCGGCTCTTCCTGACCACCGCCGTCAACCTCGAAGCCCAGGCCAGCTACAAGCATGGACTCTACGGCGCCGGCACCGCCGCCGACGACGTTTCCCAGGTCCACCGCTGGCAGGTCTACTGCCTGGACGCCCGCAGCGGACGCACCATCTGGGTCCGCACCGCCTATGAAGGAACTCCCGACTTCAAGCGCCACATCAAATCGACCTATGCCAGTTCCTCCCCCGCTACCGACGGCCGACGGGTGGCTGCCTTCTTCGGCTCGCAGGGACTCTACGTCTACGACATGGACGGCGACCTGCTGTGGAGCAAGAACCTGGG
>DATIPO010000178.1:0-41926 GCA_035471925.1 Acidobacteriota bacterium | reverse complement strand
GGAGGGGTCGTTTCATAAGCTGGGATGGGTGGCCGCGGAGAACAACGAGTACGGCGTTCGCATGCTCGACTGCCGCAGCTACACGCGCTCGGCACCAGCCAATTCCGACAATCCCTCGGTGGCGGCGCGCTTTTTGCGCTTGCGCGAGGCTCAGCCTTCCGATTTTCAGGGACGCACCCCCGACGAGGCCGTCAGCATCGAGTGCGATCTGAGCTTTCCAGCCCGCGAGTCCTCTCCGGGACCTATTCACCGAGCCCGCGTCATGGAAGACAAGTGGGATGTCTACCAAGTCGGCAACGACTGGTATTTCATCTCCAACTGGACGGGTGAACCGCTCTACATCCTCAGCACCGAGGAAGAGGGCGGGGGAGTCAAGGCCAACCGCCTGCAAGCATCGCTGGCCCTTGCTGACGGCGACCAGCAATTGGCCCTTCGCCAAGCCGATTACCTGGCCAAGCACTACATCTACGAGTGGGGCGGACCGCTGCCTCTGCCCGCCGGCTTCCCCCAAGAGGCGCGCAAGATAGCCGAATACGCCTTCGAGAAATACGGCCGCCGCGCCTCCTTCGCCACCTACGACGACACGCTACCCCTGCGTCCTTGACGCCTGCGGCCCCTCCCGACTACCCCAATCACACTCGTAGGGTGGCGGCAAGATCCAAGTCGACCCTCGCTGAGGCGGGCAAAAAATCCACCCCTGCGGCCCTTTCCCGCCCACCCCAAGCATAGTCGTCGGGGTGGGGCAAGGATCCAAGTCGACACTCGCTGAGGTGGGGCAAGAAATCCACGCCGCCTTTTCCCGGCCATACCAAGCACACTCGTAGGGGTGGGGCAAGAATCCCAGTCGACACTCGCTGATGTGGGGCAAGAATCCGAGTCGGGGCTCGCTGATGTGGGGCAAGAATCCCAGTCGACACTCGCTGATGTGAGGCAAGAATCCGAGTCGGGGCTCGCTGAAGGCGAGCCAT
The DNA here is from genome assembly GCA_035471925.1 of Acidobacteriota bacterium. Classification (GTDB taxonomy): domain Bacteria; phylum Acidobacteriota; class UBA6911; order RPQK01; family DATIPO01; genus JANQFM01. The sequence goes on along the minus strand of DATIPO010000178.1, from coordinate 40,958 downwards.
AGGCCAGCCCAGGGTAAAGCGAGGACGCGGAGCGACCGAGCGGCACCCTGGGTCCAGGGCAGCTCAAAACAAGAACCCTGTTGTAAGGGTGGAATAATCGCACGTGCAGGAGCGGCGTGTTCAGGGGAAGTCCGAGGTTCGATTTGCGAAGTTCGAACGCTGCTCTTCGTCTTGCTCAGTCAAGGATAGCCCCCCAAAAAAGAACCCTGCAATAAGGGTGGAACAGCGGCACCCGCAAGCGCTCCCTTGTTGGTGCGGAGGGCGGTCTCTTCCATCTGGCGTGTTCAGGGGAAGTCCGAGGTTCGATTTGCGGAGTTCGAACGCTACTCTTCGTCTTCCTCAGGTAGAGGCAAGCGAAGTCGAGCAATGCAGCCGGTGCGGTCGTGGCGGTTCTCCAGGGTCAGGGCGCCGCCGTGGGCTTCGGCAATCTGGCGGCTGAGGACCAAGCCGATGCCGCTGCCGCCTTTCTTGGTGGTGTAGAAGGGGACGAACAGGTTGGCCGTGTCGGAAAGGCCGGGGCCTTGGTCGCGGACGAAGATCTCCAGGACGGCTCCGGTGGTCTTCCAACCCACTTCCACCGTGCCCTGGCCGTCGGAGGCCTCGGCGGCGTTCTTGATGAGGTTGATCAGCACCTGCTCCAGTTGGGCGTCGTCTGCTTCCAATGTGATTTTGGGACCCTCCAGCACCTTGACCTCGGCCCGCGTCTCCAGTCCGGCCACCCGCTGGGCCAGGGCGGCCACCTCCATGGGAGCCAGTTCGGGCTGGGGCAGGCGGGCCAGGCGTGAATAGGAGCTCATGAAGCGGATGAGCGAGTCGGCCCGTGTACTGATGACCGACAGTCCGCGTTTGGTGTCTTCCTGCCAGTCGTCGGGCAGGGGTTCGAGCGCCAGCAGGGTGGAGAGCGATCCGGCCATCGACTTGATGGGGGTGAGCGAGTTGTTGAGTTCGTGTCCCAGCACCCGCACCAGACGCTGCCAGGCCTGGCGCTCCTCCTCGCGCAGGGCCTGCGACAGGTCGGTCATTACCACCAGGGTATGGGGCAGTCCTCCCTCGCGAAAGCTGCTGCGGCGCATGCCCCAGCGTCCGATGCCGCCGGGGAAGGTTTTGTTGAGGGTGCGGACGGGCTTGCCGGTCAGGGCTTTGGCCAAACCCAGTTCGGCGGCGGTGCGCCCCAGGATGCGCTCCTCGGGCTGGGCCAGCAGGCGTTCGGCGGCGCGGTTGATGAGGCGCAGGCGGTTTTCCTGATCAAAGGCGAAGACGGCCACGTCGATCTCGGCCATCACGGCCCTCAGCAGATTGGTGGCGTCGACCATGTCCAGGCGCTGGCGTTTGAGTGTCGAACCCAGCACGTTGACCTCGATGGCCGCCGATCCCACGGCATCGTCGTAGCGTCCCGGACGGATGCGGATGGAGTAGTCGCCCTCACGCAGCGCCGCCAGCATGTTGGAGACCGTCTGAAGGGGAAAGACGACGCGCTCGCGCAGGGCCACGGCGCAGCCGATCCACACCACGGCCAGGACCACCGATACGGTCCACTGGACTTTGGCCGAGTAGTCTCCCCACCAGATCAGGTACATGGAAAGTCCCAAGGCCGGGAGTCCGCCCAGAAGGGCCAGCAGGGTGACGCGCGTTTCGTGCTTGAGCAGGTGTCCGCGGTCGGGCGGCTGGGTCGAGAGGTCGGGAGGGGCGATCTCGATGCGGTGATCGAGGCGGCTGTCGCTCACGTTCGGATCCTCTCCAAGCGGCGGTAAAGAGCGCTGCGGCTCAGTCCCAGAGCTTTGGCGGCTTGGCTGACGTTGCCGTCGGCGCGTTCCAGGGCTTCTTTAATGAGATGCTCTTCGGCTTCCTCCAGGGTCAGGTCTTGCAGGCGTGGAGCCGCTTCGCGTCCGCCCCGCAGTCCCAGGTCCTGGGCCTGGATGCAGCGTCCTTGGGCCATCAGCGTGGCCCGCTCCACAGCGTGGTCAAGCTCGCGGATGTTTCCCGGCCAGGCGTACTCGCGCATAGCCTTGAGGGCACCGTCCTCGAAACCCTCCAGCTCTTTGCGGTAGCGCTTGTTGTGGGTGGTGAGGAAGTGCTTGGCCAGCAGCGGAATGTCCTCTCGGCGGTCGCGCAGCGGCGGCAGCGGGATTTCCACGGTGTTGAGGCGGAAGAGCAGGTCCTGGCGGAAGCGTCCCTCCTCCACTTCTTCGTCGAGGTCGGAATTGGTGGCCGAGATGACGCGCACGTCCACTTCCTTGGTCTTGGACGAGCCCACCCGCTCGAATTCGCCAGTCTCCAGGACCCGCAGCAGCTTGGCTTGCTGAGAGAGCGGGATGTTGGCGATCTCATCCATGAAGAGCGTTCCGCCGTCGGCCATTTCAAAGCGTCCCACGCGGTCGCTCTTGGCGTCGGTGTAGGCCCCTTTGACGTGCCCGAACATCTCGCTTTCGAAGACGCCTTCCGAGAGTCCCCCCATGTTGACGGTCACCAAGGGCTTGGAGGCGCGCGAAGAGACGGCGTGGATGACCTTGGCCACGACGCCTTTGCCGCTGCCGTTCTCGCCCGTGATGAGGATGTTGGCGTCGGCCGGTCCCACCCGTTCGATGATCTGCAGGACAGGCTTCATGGCACCCGATTCGGCGATGAAGTGGGGCTTGTCCTCGCCCCTTAGCAGCTCGTTCTCAGCCTTCAGCACCTCTTCCCGCCTCAGGGCCTGTCCCAGCTCGATCTGGTTTTGGATGATGCTGAGCAGGCGAGGATTGTCCCAGGGCTTCTCCACGAAGTCGCGGGCCCCGCGGCGCATGGCTTCGACGGCGATGTCGATGCTGCTCCAGGCCGTCATCACCACAACCGGGAGGGTGCCGTCCAAGGCCTGAATCTGGGGAAGCAGGTCGAGTCCTTCACGGCCCGAGGTGGTGTCGCGGGCGTAGTTGAGGTCCATCAGCAGACAGTCGTAGTCGTGCTTTTTGACGTGATCAAGGATGGACTGGGGGGAATCGACGGAGTCGACGCGGTACTTCTCTCCCTTGAAGAGCAGCCGGAGCGCTTCCAAAACATCGGGCTGGTCGTCGGCGATCAGTACGCGGGGACGGTCCTTTTCGGGCATGACGATGCCATTTTAGGCCAAACAGGAGGGAAACTGCCCGCGAAAGAGGCGAAGAGTGTCCGAAAATGGGAATTCGGGCCCCTCCGCGGGCGCTTTTCTTACTGTTGTTCCTGCTGCCGTGCCAGCGAGACTTGGCTTTGCTCGATAATCTGGTGAGTGGCGCGCATGAGGGCCGTGACGGCCTGCTCGTAGTCGATCAAGGCGCGCAGCTCCTGGGCTTCGGCACTGGTCAGGTCGCGTTGGAAGCGCAGCACCTGGAAGTTGGTGGAGAGCCCGGCTTGAAAGCGCTTGTTCTCGCCCCGTAACTGCTCCTGGGAGAGTTCCTTGGCCAAGCGCGCCGATTGTAGACGTTTTTTCTGGGTCTTGAGGCCTTCGTAGGCGTTGCGGACTTCCACGATGATTCCCTGCTGAGCGTTCTTGAGCCGGCTCAGGTTCTGGCGTTCGCGAATGCGCGACTGAGCCAGTTGACCTTGCATCTGTCGGTTGCCCAGGGGAATGCGGACATCGGCGAAGACCGCCCAGGTGTTGAAATCGAAGGAGAAGGCCTCGGTGAAGACGTCCCCCAGGCCGCTCATGTCGCCGCCTCCCGCCGCCCGGGACGTGTAGCTGAAGCGGAGGTCTACCTGGGGCTTCAATTCGCGCTGGTAGAATTTCTGGTTGATGGTGTTCTGCTCAATATTGGTCTCAACCTGTTTCAACTCGGGCCGGTTCTGCAAAGCCAAATCAATCGACTGATCCATCGACATGTCGACCTCGGGCGTCCGCGGCGAGTCGGTGGGAAACAGCGTCACCGACCAAATGGAGGCCATGGGGTCGTCGGACATCAACTGCTTGAGGCGGTTTTGAGCGTTGATGATTTGCACCTCGGAACTGATCATTTCCTGTTCGCGCAAGGCCACTTCAGCTCTTGAGGAGGTGATTTCGATCGGAGCGGAAACGCCGATGTTGACGCGTTTCTGGTTGTTCTGGTGCTGGGTGATGGCCAAAGACATGCCCTGGCGCCGCGTCTCGTAATTGTTGATGGCGAAGACCAGTTCCCAATAGCGGTCCTGCACCTGCTGGATCACGTTGGCGACCTGCACCTCGAATTGCAGGTCGTTCAGTTCCAGATTGAGATTGCTCAATTTGAGTTGACGCTGCGTCGAAGTCTCGCGGAATCCCCGCCACAGCGGCTGAGTGAAGTCGAAAGAGAAGCTGGAATTATAGGCGGGATTGGCGAAGAGAAACTCGTTGTTGGAGTCGTTTCGGTTGCTGAAATAGCTGACTTGGAAATTCGATCCGTTGGGGAGATTCTGCAGCCAGGAGGCCGTATACCTGAAGTCTTTGGCCTGCCGCACGGCTTGGCCCTCACCGGCATCCAGTTGAGAGATAGTGGGTGCTTCAGCGTCTTCGTAGCCGATTGTGAAGCTGAGGTTCGGATCGTAGAAGCCTCGCGTCGAAACAATCTGCTCGCGGGTCAGTTCTTCGTTGAAATTCTCGATGGCGATGTCGAGATTGTGAAGAAGAGCCAGACGGATGGCGTCCTGCAGGCTCAGCTCCATGATGGTCTGGCCGGTGTCCTCCACCTTCTCGCGGTAGGGGGGCGGGACTTCCAGTTGCTCAGCCTGAAGCTGGCGGGAGATTTCCAGAGGCGACCGCTCCTCCTCCTGCTCTGGTTCCTGGGCCGCCAGGGGCACGCAGAAGAACAGCAGGGAAGCGATCAGAATCAGGGTCTTGCTGGTTTTCATATCGTTACTCCAAAAAGTCGTCTAAAGAGTCCATTGCATCGGACGCTTACCGTCGGGACTACTGACTTGCATGGCATGGCAGATCTTAACAGCCTGGGCCCGTCAGCAGGCGGATTCGGCACCGATCAGCCGACTGATGCCGAGCCGCCGGCAAATGCTCGGCGGCCTGGTGCTGGTGGCGGGAAAGGGGCGGGTGGGGCGGAAATAGCGGCCCGGACCCGGCTCCCGATCCCCCATTTTCACTTGACGGCATCATCGCCGCCTGGGCTGCGAAACACCGCAGAAAGAACGTGGACTCAGGACCAGGAAGCCCGCTTTCGGGCCTGCCGGGCCGCTTGCTGTCGAGTGCGCGTGAGTCGAGTCTCCAGGCTCCCTCAAGGACGCCCTGACGGCATTCACTGGAGGGGCTGCCTGACGGACTGTTAGACGGCGGCTTCGATGTGTCCTTCTTCCACGATCTGTCCGTCGAAGAGGTGCACTTCGCGCTCGGCGTGAGCCGCATAACGCGGATCGTGAGTCACCATGCAGATGGTGGCGCCGTCGTTGTGCAGGTCCTGCAGCAACTCCATGACCGCCTCACCGTTGCGGGAGTCCAAGTTACCCGTGGGCTCGTCGGCCAGCAGGATGGAGGGCTTGCCCACCAGGGCCCGGGCTACGGCCACGCGCTGTTGTTGACCGCCTGAGAGCTGGGAAGGATAGTGCTTCATGCGGTGCGACATTCCCACCCGGTCGAGGGCCCACTGCACACGCTCTTTGCGTTCGGAACCGGGCATGCGCCGGTAGGTCAGGGGCAGTTCAACGTTCTCATAGACGTTGAGGTCGCCGATGAGGTTGAAGTTCTGGAAGATGAAGCCGATTTCCTTGTTGCGGATTTTGGCCCGGTCGGAGAGGCTGAGGTTGGCCACCGAATTGCCGTTGAGGTGATACTCGCCTTCGGTGGGCGTATCCAGCAGTCCCAGAATCGACAGCAGCGTCGACTTGCCGCAGCCTGAGGGACCCGAGACGGCGATGTATTCGCCTTCCTCGATCTCCATTTCGATGCCCGCCAGGGCATGGGTTTCCACTTCGTCGGTGTAAAAGACTTTTTTGACGCCTTTGAGTTCGATCAGTGCCATTGATTGGCCTCCCTAGCTAGTTGAGACGGATTTTGTCGTAATCGTCGTGCTGCGAGGTATCCGAGAGGATGACCACGTCGCCTTCCTTCAATCCAGCCTTGACTTCGATTTCGTTGACCGAACTGCGTCCCAACTGGACCTGGACGCGGGTCGCGGTCTGTTCCTGTTCGTTGATTTTGAAGAGCCCGATGGTCTGGTCGGCCTGCCCGTAGGCGGGACGTCCCATGACCAGGACGTTCTCCAACTTGTCGATTTGAATGGTGCCGTCCACGCTTAATTGCGGACGCGCGCCCTGCGGCAGCTCTCCGTCGAGGGCCACGTCGACCTGCACCACGCCTTGGGCGGCGGCGGGATCGATGCGCACCACGTGTCCGGGAATGACCCCGTTGCGGGTGTCGATCTCGGCATATTGCCCAATGGCGATTTCATTGGCCTGGGTCTCAGCGATGCGGACTTCAGCCATCAGCTTCTCGGGTTGGGCGATGCGGGCCAGATTCTCTCCGGGATTAACCTGCTGCCCCACTTCGACCGGGACTTCCTGCAGCTGGCCCCGGATGCCGGCGCGCACGCTTAGAGACTTGAGCTGCTCCTTGCGCAGGTCCCACAACGCCTTCGTGGTGGCCACTTCAGCATTCTGAGCCTCCAACTGCGCTTCAACTGTCTTAGCGAAGTTCTCAAGCCGCTCTTGCTCAAGATCGTTCCGAGTCTTGAGGTTGCGGGCCTCAATGCGGCTCTTCTCGTAGGTGAGGTTGTCGATCAGCCCCTCGGCCAGCAACTCCTTGTTGAGGTCGGCTTCCATGCTGGCCCGCTCATAATCGGCTGAGATCTGGGCCGCCGAAGCCTTGTTCTGCAGCAACTGCTGCTGAAGCTGCACTTCGAGGTTTCGGTAATTGGCCTTGGCAGCCCCATAGCGCAAGCGGGCGTCGACTTCGTCGCGCTCCAACTCCGGGTTGCTGAGCTCCAGGATGACGGTGTCGGGCTGCAGGGCCACGCCCGGTTTGACGTGAATGACCTCGATGCGTCCCGAGACAGTGGCGGGCACGAAGCGCTCTTCCTCGGGAACCAGTGTTCCGGCTCCGCGCACTTTCACCACCAGATCCTGTTTCCGTACCCGGTCCGTCCACAGGGTGGCCTGATCGACGCTGGGCGCAGCCGGTTCCAACTGAGACAGGTAATAGGTAATCCCGAGCACCGCCGCCAAGCCGACGATGGCATAGAGAATTCGTAAAATCGTCTTTTTCCGCTTATGCCCTTTACCGCGAGGTATATCCATACTCATGCTGAAGTTCCTCCGCCCTTCATGAACGCAACTGGCATGCCATAGGCCCCTGCAGGGCCGCATTTCCCCACAGCGCTCGTTCTCAGAGAAAAAGCGGCGTACTGCCGACAGCGGTTCGATGTTCGTTCGCGACACCAATTGTCCCAAAATCGAACACCTGCGGCAAGTCAAGATTTCCATCAACAAGCCACGCAAGCGGTTGCATTCTTGGCCAGAGCCACCGCGAGAGCCCCGGGCAGAGGGCGGAGGAACGGCCCGGGGCAGGCTCGTCCAGACGCTGCAACGCCTGAATTGCCGGTCAGGATTCGCGGTTTCCCGATCACCGGCAACGTCCTTATAGACGTACGGAGGACGCCAATGGTTGACTAAAAGGACGAGGCGCAGCTTTCACCGGCTCGGTCCCAGGTCCGTGGCCAAGCGCTGCAAAGCCAGCGCAGATGCGCAAACAGCGCTCATTCGGAGGGGTCTGAGCTGCCATGGTTCCCAAGGATCAGTGCCATAACCCTGTGCCCACTGGCGGCCGACTTTTAAGCGGCTTGGCGGCTGCGGTTCGGCAAATCGCGTCAGGGAGAAGGCTGAGCCGCCCGCCCCCTATTTCGAAGGGCCTGAGGCGTCGGTGCGGCTGCTTTGGCCCAGGGGGCTGGGAGGGGCGACCACCAGCAGTTGGCCGGCATAGATGCGGTGAGGGTTGGATAAGCCGTTCCAGCGCATCAGGCTGCGGACGGACGTGCCGAAGCTCTGGGCGATCCAGCCCAGGGTGTTGCCGCTGCGCACGCGGTAGAGCATGGAGCCGTCGGCCGCCACCGTGACCGGGCTGGAGGTGGGCTTGAAGGCTGAGAGGGCTTTTTCGACTTCTTCCCGGGTGCCGGCGGGCAAGTGCAGTTCCACTCCGGCCGGAATGACCTTGTGGCGCGTCCACACGTAGCGGGTCAGGTGGGGGTTGTAGGACTGCAGTTCTTCCAGGTCGACCGCCGACAGCTTGGCCAAATGAGAGACGTGATAGCCGTTCTTGAGGCGGATGGTGTCGTAGGCGGCAGGCGCGTCGAACTCCACCTCGCCGAAGTAGTAGCGGTAGTTGCGGTCGACATGGACGGCGGCCAGAAAAGAGGGATAGAAGTTGCGGCTGGCGAAGCCGAAGGTGCGCGACTGGTAGCTGTCGACCGTGTTGCGGAAATCCGTCCCGTGGCGTTTGAGGGCTCGCAGCATTCCGTAGGGACCGTGGTTGTAGGCGGTCACGGTAAAAGGCCAATGTCCCAGCTTCTCGTGATTCTCGAGGATGTAGCGGGCGGCGGCGTGAGTGGCTTTGATGGGATCGCGCCGTTCGTCGATGTAGCGGTTGATGCGCATGTAGCGCCGTCCAGTGGAGCGCATGAACTGCCAGATCCCGGCTGCGCCCACCTTGGAGTAGGCGTTGAAGTCGAAGGACGACTCCACATGCCCCATCAGGGCCAGGACTTTGGGCAGTCCATGATCTTGGAAGATCTCCTCCATGCGATCCAGGTAGCGGCGTGAGCGGACCAATCCCTCGATGTACTTGTCGCGCACTCCGCGCTGGTAGCGGACGCGGTCGCTCAACTCCCGGAAGGTGGCTGGCTCAAGCTGCATCCCGCGGGCCTCGACGACGGCGATCAGCGAGCGGTGTCGGGGCGTGAGTCGGGAGGAGTCCAGTCCCCAGCGTCCGATTTCAGCCAGGCGGTCTTCCATTTCATCGCGGGCGTCCTTGAGCAGATCGCGTTGTCGCCGGTACTCTTCGTCGTCGTCCCGAACGCCCTTGTTCATGACACGGACCTCATAAATGAGCTCCAAGTCGCGCATGTCGTGGAAGACGATGCGCCGCTCGTCCCACTCGGTAAACACGCGGATCCAGAAAGCGATTTCCTTTTCGAATCCCTGGTAGGGGAAGTCCTGGGCCAAGTCGGCCAGCGAAACAGTGAAGTCGGGCTCCGGAGCCCCGGTGCGGGAGGCCTCGGTCAGGGCGGCCCCGCTTTGGGCGGCCTCGGCTTGGGCGGGGCCCAGGACGGCGGTCATGGCGATCAGGGTCAGGATGAGCACCAGCAGCGGCGAGAAAAGACGCATGCAGGCCATTTTAAGGGAAGCGAAGGCAGAATTGAAGTCAAATATCCAACGCCCGCAGGGCGGCATCGGCCACTTGGGCGGGACTCAGGCCCTGGGTGGGCAGGTGGAAATCGGCTTTGCGGTAATCGTCCAGACGGCTTCGGTAAAGGGAGCGGAAGCGCTCTTCGTCCTGAGCCAGAGGACGCCCCTGGTCTCCGCCGACCCGCTGCAAAAGGATCTCGACGGGCGCTTGCAGCCAAAGGCTGGAGCCGCTCTCGGCCACTTTCTTGCGGTTGCCGGATTGGCAGAAGGCGCCTCCGCCCAGGGCCACGACCGCCGGCGGACGCCCGGCTACTTGGCCTAGCGCCCGACTCTCCAATCGGCGGAAGGCCGCTTCACCGTCCTCGGCGAAGATGCGGGCGATGCTGCGTCCAGCCGCCTCCTCGATTTCCCCATCAAGGTCGATGAATGGGCGCGCCAGACGATGGGCCAAGAGGCGCCCGACAGTGGACTTGCCGCAGCCCATGAATCCCACCAGGAAGATGTGTTGCTCGGCCTTCATCTCGTCACGTCAACGGCCAGATCATCGCGCCAGACTCTTCAGGTTGTCGAAAAAGCCGGGGAAGGAGACGGCGGCGCAGGAGGGATCGTCGATTTCCACAGCCTGCCGGGCAATGAGCCCGGCCACGGCGAAGGCCATGGCGATGCGGTGATCGCCGTAGGTCTTCACCGTCCCCCCCTGAATCTGCTGTCCCGGCGGGATATGGAAGCCGTCGGGGAACTCCTCGCACTGCACCCCTAGGGCCGAGAGGTTTTCTGTCACGGCCCGGATGCGGTCGCACTCCTTCTTGCGCAGCTCTTCGGCGTCGCGCACCGTGAATCCGGCTTTGAGGCGGGTGCCCAGGACGGCCAACGCCGGGATCTCGTCGATGAGGTTGGGGATCCAGCGCCCTCGGAGTTGGCTGGGAAAATGCTCCAGCACATGAGACTGATGCTTGAGTTCCAGGTCGCAGACGGGCTCGCCGTTGTATTCGCGAGGATTGGCGCGCTCGATTTTGACTTGGGCTTGCTCCAGCAAATCGAGCAGTCCGCTGCGCGAGGGGTTCACGCCCACTTGGGGAATGCGCAACCGGGCCCCGGGCACCATCAGAGCTGCCACGATGAAGAAAACGGCGGCCGAGAAATCGCCCGGGACGGTGAAGTCGACGGCTTTGAGCGGCTTTCCGCCCGCCACCCGCAGGACGCCCTGCCGTGAGGCGAAATCGGCGCCGAAAAAGGGCAGGCAGCGTTCGGTATGGTCGCGGGTGTGAGTCTGTTCCACCACTTCGGTCGATCCTTGGGCCACCAAGCCGGCCAAGAGGACGCAGCTCTTGACCTGGGCGCTGGCCACCGGCGGACTGTAGCGGATGCCCCGCAGCTCTCGGCCCTTGATGTGCAGGGGCGGCAGCCCCCCGGGACGCGAGCCGATGCGTCCGCCCATTTCGCTCAGCGGACGCATGATGCGCTCCATGGGCCGTCCTGACAGCGACTCGTCGCCTTCAAAGACCGAATCGAAAGGCATGCCGGACAGAGGACCCGTCAGCAACCGCATCAGAGTACCGCTGTTGCGGGCCTGCAAGGGGCTTTTCGGCTGCCTCCAGTGCTTCCAGCCGCGGCCCTGGACGCAGACCTCGCGTCCTTCTTGCTCGACCTCGGCCCCCAGCGCCGCGACGCACTCCAAGGTGGCCGCGCAGTCGTCGGAATCGGAGTAGTTTTGCAGCCTTCCCCGTCCCTCGGCCATGGCCGAGAGGATGGCGTAGCGGTGCGAGATGGACTTGTCGCCGGGCAGCCGAGGCTCGCCCTGAAGGTTCTTGGCGGGTTCGATGCGCATGGAGTAAACGACCTGTTCAGCCTTCGATTTCCAGTGATTTGAGTTCTTTGATGCGGTCGCGCAACTGGGCGGCCTTCTCAAACTCGAAAGCTTGGGCGGCCTCTTTCATCTCTTTTTCCAACTGCCCGATCTTGGCTTCCAGTTCTTCCACCGAGTCGACGTCGGGCAAGCCTTCCTGCACCGCCGGGACGGTGTAGTAATCGGCCATGGCCATTTCCAGCAAGTCGGAATCGACGGCCTTGATGATGGTGGTGGGAGTGATGCCGTGCTCTTTGTTGTAGACCTGCTGAATCTCGCGGCGCCGTTCCGTCTCCTCGATGCACTGCGACATGGAATCGGTGATGCGGTCGGCATACATGATGACCATGCCGTTGACATTGCGGGCGGCCCGTCCTGAGGTTTGAATCAGGGAAGTGGCGCTGCGCAGGTAGCCTTCCTTGTCGGCGTCCAAGATGGCTACAAGGGAGACTTCGGGCAGATCCAGGCCCTCGCGCAGCAGGTTGACTCCCACCAGCACGTCGAATCGTCCCAGCCGCAGATCGCGCAGGATCTTGACGCGGTCGAGGGTGTCGATTTCAGAGTGCAGATAGCGGACCGCCACCCCCACTTCGGTGTAGTACTCGGTCAGTTCCTCGGCCATGCGCTTGGTCAGGGTGGTGACCAGGACCCGCTCCCCGCGCTCGGCACGCTGGCGTATTTCCTCCAGCAGATCGTCGATCTGCCCCTTGACCGGACGCACCTCGATGCGCGGATCCATCAGTCCCGTGGGACGGACGATCTGCTCCACGATCTCGCCCCCGGTCTTCTCCAGCTCGTAAGGTCCGGGCGTGGCCGAGACGTGGATGGCCTGGGGAAGCCGCTCTTCGAACTCCTCGAAGTTGAGGGGACGGTTGTCGAGCGCCGAGGGCAGGCGGAATCCGTACTCGACCAGGTTGAGCTTGCGCGAGCGGTCGCCGTGGTACATCCCCCTGACCTGGGGAACCGTCACGTGGCTCTCGTCGATGAAGAAGAGGGCGTCGTCGGGCAGGTAGTCCATCAGGGTGGGCGAGGGCTCTCCGGGAGCGCGTCCCGTCAGGTGACGGGAGTAGTTCTCGATGCCCCGGCAGTAGCCCACCGTCTTGATCATCTCCAGATCGAACATGGTGCGCTGGTGGATGCGCTGTGCCTCCATCAGCCGGCCTTCCTTTTCCAGTCCCGTGCGGAATTCCCCCAACTCGTCCTTGATGCTTTCGACCGCCGCATTCCAGCGTTCGCGCGGGATGACATAGTGGGAATTGGGGTAAATCGGCACCCGTTCGTGTTCGTGCACCAATTCTCCCGTCAGCGGATCGAACTGTTCCAGCGACTCGATCTCGTCGCCGAACAGTTCTACCCTTACGCCGTAGTCTTCGTAGGAGGGGATGATCTCGATGACGTCTCCCCGCACCCGGAAGCTGCCCCTGACCAAGTCGTAGTCATTGCGCTTGTACTGGATCTCCACCAGCTTCTTGAGGATCTCGCGGCGGTCGATGACGTCGCCCCGCTTGAGCATCAAGAGCATTCCGTAGTAAGCCTCGGGCGAGCCCAGTCCGTAGATGCAGCTCACGCTGGCCACGATAATGGTGTCGCGCCGCTCGAACAGGGAGCGGGTGGCGGAGTGGCGCATGCGCTCGATGTCGTCGTTGATGAGCGCCTCTTTTTCGATGTAGGTGTCGGTGGAGGCGATGTAGGCTTCGGGCTGGTAGTAATCGTAGTAGCTGACGAAGTACTCGACGGCGTTGGAAGGGAAGAACTTCTTGAATTCCTGGTAGAGCTGGGCCGCCAGGGTCTTGTTGTGGCTCAGCACCAGGGTGGGACGGTTGAGCTCTTCCACCACCTTAGCCATGGTGAAGGTCTTGCCCGAGCCGGTGACACCCAGAAGCACCTGATGGTCCTCACCCTCGTCGGCTCCCCGGCACAGGGCGTCGATGGCCTGGGCCTGATCAGAAGAGGGCGTGAAGGACGATTCCAGCTCGAAGCGCCCCGAGTACCCCAGGGCGCCCCCGAACGCAATTCCCGAATAAGACAGTTCGCCGCTGCTGCTCACCCGCACATTATACGGAAGTGAATTGCCCCGTGAGCGGGCCTGCGGCGGCGGGCGGAAGGACGCCGCTGACCGCCCTGCTCAGGGGGAGCATTGTGAAACACCTCATCCCTTTTCCCGTAACTTGCATCTAAAGCGGGGAACCCGGCAACATCGGCTTAGGAGTCTGGACCATGAAGCATCCCCCATTTCGCGTGTCGCTCGTCCTCACCCTTGTCCTCTCGCTCCTGACGGGCGGCGGACTGATGGCTCAAGACGACGTCCTTTTTCTCATCGTCCCTCGGGCCGTCCAGAATGCGGGCGAGGTGACCGGATTGGCCTTCGCCAATCCCTCTGATGAGACGGCTCAGGTCACTCTTCTCCTCCTCGATGAGCTAGGGGAGAGCTTGGTCGATCCCAACGGTGTTCCCCTGGTCATCCCTCCGGGAGCCCAGGAGGCCCGCAATTTAGAGGAGATCTTCGGCGAGGCGGCGCTGCAGGGCGCTGCCTGGGTCCTGGCCATCACATCCGACATATCGGTAGTCGGCTTCTTCCTGACCTCCAATCCCTCTGCATCCCGCATCGACGGGGCCGAAGCGCTGGTGGGCGGACAGTTGAGCGGTCAGATCGTCTTTCCCGAGGTGGTGCAGTCCGACGGATCCTCGACCGAGCTGTCGGTGGTCGGCTTCGGCCCCATTGATGAGGACCTGGAAGTGGACTTCGAACTCAGAGGGGCCGACGGCAGCCTGCTGGAAAGCGCCAACCGCCTCCTACCGCCCTTTCCCAATCTGGGAAGCCAGTTGATCATCGCCGTGGACGACCTCTTCGGCGGGCCTGTCCCCGAGGACGCCTATGTGCTGGCCACAGCCTCGGCCGGCAGCGGCATCGTGGGATTCGAGCAGTTCGGCGACCAGCAAGCCACCGGCGGACGCAACGCCATTCCCTCCATGCCGGAGGCCTTCGACTTCGGCTCATCGCTCTTCGGGGCCCAGATCGCCACCGGTGGCCTGACCTCTACCGTGACCCTGGTCAACCCCACTTCCAGCGACGCCGATCTGACCCTGACCGTCACACCCACCAGCGATGCGCCACCCGAAGCCCAGCCGGTCGCCGTCCAGCGTGTCCTGCCGGCTGGCGGAATCCTTAAGGAAGGCGCTGCCGAACTCTTCGGACTGCAAGGCGAGTTCGTGGGATGGGTGCGGATCGACGCCGATATCACCGGACTGGTAGGCGACGTGACCTTCGGCTCGCCTGACGGCAGCTTCCTTTCCTCAGTGGAGCTCCAGATCATTCCTGTCGACGATATCGTTTACTCACAGGTGGCCCAGATCGCTGAGGACGCCTCAGCCGGCACCCCCGGAGCCCTGACGGGAATCACTTTCCTCAATCCCAACGACGAGGTTGCCAACGTCAGCATCGAAGTCTTCGATCTCTTCGGCTTCCCCACCGGGCAGGCCGAAATCGTCCTGCAGCCGGGAGAGCACCTTCCCCGTCAGCTCTTCGAGTTGATCGACGGATTTCCCGACCAGGCCGGAGGCTCCATCCGAGTGCGCTCCGACCGGCCCGTTTTCTCCTTCGAGCTCTTCGGATTTCTCAGCGGCGGGGCGCTGACGGCCCTTTCCGCCGTGCCGCCCCAGCGCATCAGCGGACGCGTCGAAGGCACCTTCACGGTCGACGGACAGCCTCCCGGTCCGCTCGACCCCTCGCTGACGCTGGCCGCTGTCGATCCGCCCACCCAGTTGACCCTGTTCAGTGCTCCCGCCGGAGAGACTTTCGGCCTGCTGGTCTTCAATGGCCGCTATGATCTGATCGCCGGTACCGACCTGGACGGCAACGGCATTATCTGCGAGACGGGCGATCTGTGCGGGACCGTCCGCGACGGCGAGGGACTGATCACCTCGGTGCAGGTAGGCGCCGGAGAAACCGTGAGCGGGCTGGAGATCGACCTGACGACCCAAAACGCCGCCTCCTTCGCAGTGCGCCGGAGGGGCCAGGATGGCCGGCCCCGGACCGCCCCAGTCCGCATCAAAGCCCAGGTGCGCCCCCCATCCCCGCGCTAGCCCGGCTCACTCGGTGGACTGCGGTAGACTGGGTGCCATGAAGAACCTCGGAATGTTGCTGTTGGCCTGCCTGCTGTCAGCGTCCTGCGCTTCCCCCCAGACGCCGCAGGACGAGGATGCTTCCCCTTCGCCCTCTCCACCGGCTCAAGAGGAGCCTCAAGCAGACGAGGGGCAAGTGGAGGAAATCGAGGGGACTCTGGCCGCTGCCGTCGAGGCCGGCGGATGGATCTTGAAAACCGAGGACGGCGAGTTTTTGCTCTTGGACGTCGAGGACTACCGCGATCAGCCCTGGTTCCAGGAGGGTGCCCGGCTCAGGGCGCGGGGACGGCCCGATCCCGAGGCCGTCACCATCCACATGCAAGGCACCCCCTTCCGCCTGGAAGGCCTGCAGCCCGCCCAGGAGTAGGATCTGGCGGCCCTGGCCGTATTTCTCACGGGTGGTCTGCGCCACTGCTTCTATCCGCGCTGAGTGCGGTGAGCTCGGTCGGCCTGCTCAACGTACCCTGCACTACGTTTGCAGGGCCTCGGTCGCGAGGCCTTGTCATCACGGCGTCTGCGGCCTGCGGGCTAAATGTTGAACTCCAGCAGGCGGTCGAAGAGTTCCGTGAGGCGGACTTCGCTGGCGCTGGAGGTGGAGAGGGCGGGGCAGTCGCGCCGTTCCAGGAGTCCGAAGTCTTGCAGGGGTGAGAGGATGCGCGCCTCCACCAGGTAGGGGCCGTAGTCCAGGTCGCGGCTGTGAAGAGAGAGGCGGGCTAGCGCTTCCGGCAGCAGCAGCAGATGTGCCAACTCGCCGGTTTCAATCCACGTCCGGGCCGAGATGCCGAGGCTGTAAAGGGCGTAGCCGATACCCTCCGCCACTTCGGGACAGTCGGGCAGACGGTCCAGCGAGTCCAAGTCCAGTTGGCGGTAGTAGGTGCGGAAGGCCAGCATGTAGAGATCCCCGCTGGCTGAAGGATCGAGCATCTCCAGGCCCTTCGCGGTCAGCACGAAGCGGCCCTTGGCGAGGCTGATCAGCCCCGCTTTCTGAGCCAGCAGGCGCAGCAGGTGCAGCGGGGCGAAGTCGGCCTCGTTCCAGGGCCGCTTGCCCGATTCGGCCTCTGGACGGACCTCCTCAGCCAGGGGCAGCGCGGCCAGCAGATCGCTGACGGTCTTGCGGTTGAGATTGCTGGCCCGAGTGCTGCGGCCCCGAGTGCTGCGGCCAGAGTCCGAACGCTCGAAGTATTGCAGGAACAGGAGCAAATTGCGCATCAGAGGCACATGCTGAGCTTGCAGGCCCAACTGGTGGGGATGAAAGCGCAAGGCGGCGCCGGGCGACTCCCAGTCGTTCTTCTGCAACCGGTCCAACTGCTGCACCGAGAGTCCCGCCCAGGCTTCTTCTTCCTCTTCCTCCGCGAGCAGCGGGGCCCACTCCACCACCGCGCCCCCGTTTGACGAGGCCTGCGCGGTCAAGCCACGGGGCAGCGGCCCGGGACGGATCAGTCCGCTGCTGTTGGCCGTCAAGTTGTCCAGATGAGCCCTCAAGATCTCGCTCAGACGTCCAAGGCGGTCGCGGCGTGTTTCCATGCGTTCGCGTTCGGCAGCCGCCTCAAGGTCGGCGATGAGCCCTTTGAACTGGGCCGTCTCACCTGACAGCCGCACTGTGCCTTCTTCGGGACGGGCTGAATAGACCAACAGTTCGCTGGAGGGATCAATGAAATCGATGGAGCGCAGATCGCGGAAACACTTGTCTTCAAGGGTGACAGAAACCGGCGCCGAGGCCGAGGAGCGCCGCTTGCGGCTCAAATCCCAAGGAGAGCGGGGCCAGTTCAGGATCACGCCGCTTTCGCCGCAACTGGGGCAAAGCCATTGAATCTCGGCCGGCAGATCCTGCAGGCGCACTTCTAGGCGTCCCGGACAGCGCGAGCGCTGACGATGACGGCGGCAGCGCAGAGCCGTGGCCCGGCTTTGCCTTGCATTGAGGGCTGTGGCGGCCTTTACGATTTCGGTCAGATAGAGGCGCAAATGCAGTTCCGATTCGGGCCCCAAGGCGGCTTCCCCCTGCAAGAAGTGGCGTATATCGGTGGACCATCGCTTGCCCATAAGACTTCAATTGTACCCCAAAAGGCGGCAACTCTCCTCATGGCGAGGATGTCATGCCCCGGCACATTTTCTCGGCGTAAAGATCGGTCATGCCGGCAATGTAGTGGCAGACTGCCGTGTGGACGGCGATGCGGTCGCGGCGCACCCTCCGGTAATGATGCTCGGGGAGCCGGGACGGATCCTGCATGTAGAAGTGGAAGAGGCGTTCGACTTTGCTGCGGGCCTCCCGGCGGACCGGGGCCAGGGAAGGGTGGTTGTAGAGTCCTCGACGCAGCAGGGTTTTGATTTCGTGGTTGAGCCGGGAGTTTTCCTCGTCAAAGCCCACCAAACGGCGGGGATAACGCCGCACCGCATCCACCGAGTTGATCTTCAGACGCCTCAGACGCCCTTTGGTGGCTTCCACAAGGGAGGTCACCAAGTGATCGATCAGACGCCGCTGGGTTTCGCGCATGCGCAACTTCTCAGATGCGTCAGCAAAACGCCGGCTGTTTTCTGAATAGAGCTGGGCGAAGAGCTCTGATCCCCGCAGGATTTCGGGCAGCGGCAGCAATCCCGACTCGTATCCGTCGTCGAGATCGGCCGCGTTATAGGCGATCTCGTCAGCCACGTCGATCACCTGAGATTCCAGAGGCGGGCGCAGTCCGATCAGGTAAGGACTGACGTCGACCCACAGATTTTCGCTTCCATCGTAGTCGCGGCTGTGCTTGACGATGCCTTCACGCACCTCGAACGTCAGGTTGAGTCCCCGGAAGGAAGCGTAGCGCGACTCGAAGTCCTCCACGATGGTCAAGGCGTGAAGGTTGTGGTCGAATCCCGAACCGTAGCTCTTCATCAGGGCGTTGAGGACGCCTTCGCCTTCGTGGCTGAAAGGCGGATGACCGATGTCGTGGCTGAGCGCCAAGGCTTCGCACAGGTCGGTATTGAGTCCCAGGACTTGGCTGATGGTGCGGGCGATCTGAGAGACTTCCAGAGTATGGGTGAGGCGGTTGCGGAAATGGTCGGAATAGTCGGGTCCGAAGACCTGAGTCTTGTTTTCCAGGCGGCGGAAGGCCTTGGTGTGGATGACCCGGTCGCGGTCGCGCTGGTAGTCGCTGCGGTAGGGATGGGCAGGCTCGCTGTACCTTCGTCCGCGGGAAAGCTCCTCAGCGAAGGCATAAGAGGCCAAAGCACGGTTGTAGGTGCCCACTGTCATCATCCCTATCATACCGCCGCCTCCGCTGATGCGCCGGAAGAGCGGCAGAACCGGTGTCCTCGGCCCCTTTCCAGTTGCACAATCAGGACCGAATTCTGCTAGACTGTGCTTTTTCGCACGCGCCTGTAGCTCAGGAGGATAGAGCAACGGGTTCCTAACCCGTGTGTCGCAGGTTCGAGTCCTGCCAGGCGCACTTCAAGGCAACAAGAGAGGGTAGTTCCCGTGGGACTGACTCGAAAAGAGATCAAACAAGACGAAGTTCGCTCGACGCTGGAAACGGTGTTCGACTGGCTGCTGGCCCATCAACTCCAACTTATCGGCGGCTTGGCCGTTTTGGTGGCCGTGATTCTGGCCGGATGGGGATGGAACGTCTATCAGGAAAGCGTTAACCGGGAGGCTAACTCGGCCTTCTCAGACGCGCTCGACCACTTCAACGCTCCCGTGGGCGACGAAGCCCAGGATGCTCCGGCGGGCAGCATCCGCTACCGTTACGACAGCGACGAGGAGAGGCTTGAGGCGTCGCTGGAAGCCTTCCGCTCGGTGGCTGGCTCCTATTCGGGCAGCAGCGTGGGACCCTGGGCCCGCCTCTACATCGCCGTCATCCAGGAAGAGCAGGGAAAGAGCGACGAGTCGTTTGAGCTCTATCGCCAGCTCAGCCAGGATGCCGCCGCCCTGGAAGTACGCAACCTGGCCGCGCGGCGTCTGGCTGAAAAGGCTCACTCGGAAGGAAATCTGGATGAGGCCATCGGATATTGCCAGCAGATCCTCGACGAGACGGCCGTCAACTTTCCCGTCGAGGGAACCATCCTGACCTTGGCTCAGATCTACGAAGAGAAGGGGGACACCGACGCAGCCCTCGAGCAGTACCGCATCCTGCAAGCCGAGTATCCCAACAGCACCCAAGCCCGGACGGCCGAGTTGAAAATCGAAGAGCTGGAACCGCCTCTCCTGTCGGAAGAAACCGGCGAAGGTGGGCAGGACGGCCAGCAAGACCCCTCCAGCCAGCCGCCCGATCAACCGCAAGAGCGCTGAAATGGAAAGCCAGTACCTAAGACAGGTGATGACGGCTAAGGACATCGACTTGGCCCTTTCCCGCATCTCCGCCGAGATCATTGAAGACCAGCAGAGTCTCGACAGCCTGGCCTTAGTGGGCATCCGCCGTCGGGGCGTCCCGCTGGCCGAGGCGCTTCGCGACAAGATTGAAACCCTCACGGGACGGACGGTCGATTTGGGAATCCTCGACATCAACTTCTATCGCGACGACCTCTCCAAGGTCGACTCGCATCCCGTTGTGGGCAGTTCCTCGTTGGGCTTCGACGTGGCCGAGCGGGACATCATTCTGGTGGACGACGTGCTCTACACCGGACGCACAACCCGTGCCGCGCTGGAGAGCATCCTCGACTACGGGCGCCCACGCAAGGTCAAGCTGGTGGTCCTCATCGACCGCGGCCACCGCGAATTACCCATTCAGGCCGACTACGTGGGCAAGTACGTGGAGACGGCCGCCAACGAAGTCATCGAAGTCAAAGTCCCCTCCATCGATGACGAAGAAGCCGTTTACCTCACCACCAAGGAACTTCTCCTCAAAGCCTCGGGCCAGGAGTCTTGAAACCGCTTTATCCATCGTGCCATCCTGGCGCTGGCGACGGCCTTGCGCCAGGCTCACCCAAACGGGCGCTATTCCACCCTCTACAGGGTTTTTCTAGGTGTGGCTGACCACCCAGGGTGCCGCTCAGTCGCTCCGCGACTTCGCTCTACCCTGGGCTAGCCTATGGCTCGCCTTCAGCGAGCCCGGACTTGAACCTGGTCCCCTTGTTGGGCTGACCTGGGACGCGCCTTCAGCGGAGTACGGACGAAAGACCCGGTCGCAGCGATTGTCCGCATCAGCCGGGCGGGAAGAGGTGGTTGAAGTTGTCGGCCAGGATACGCTGACGGTCGGGCCCCGGCACTTCCAGGTTGCTCAGGACGTTCAGTTGCGCGTCCAGCACTTGGCGCTGATAGCCGCGGGGGAAAAAGGAGGAGTCGCTGCCGAAGAGCAGGCGTCCGGCTCCTAGCACTGAGAGCGATCGGCGGAAGGCTTCTTCCAGCGACAGCCCACAATAGCGCACCCAGCCATTGGAGCTGGAGGTATCGAAATGGATGTTGGGGCAGAGGTCGGCGACCATCAGGGCCTCGCGCAAGAAGCCCGCTCCGAAGTGGGGAATGATCACCGGCAGTCGGGGAAAGTCGACGGCCACCCGGTGCAAGTCGAGCGGGTTGCCGCAGCGGATGTCGAAAGGACTCTTGAGACCCAGCTTTTTGCGCACTCCCACGGTGAGGACGCCGCAGTGGACAAAGACCGCCGCCCCATCCACCCCGGCGGCAATCTCGAAGATGCGGCGGGCCGGCTCTTGATCGACTCGGAAGCGTTGCATGGCGGGAAAGAGGCAGACGCCCCTGAGTCCCTTGCGGGTTAGCGCCTCTTCGGTCCGTTGAGCGGCGTCGGGTGCCGTGGGGTCGACCATGAAAAAGCCGACGAACCGCCGCGGATAAGCCTTGACCGCTTCAGCCACCGAGTCCTCGTCGCCGGGCACGCTGGCGATCAGGACGCAGCGGTCCACTTGATGGCGGTCGAGTTCGTCTGCCCAGCGGCGGGCCAGCTTGCAGGATTCGCCGGGCGCTTCCCACTCCAGCTCAGCGACCACCTGGGCCGCTCGATCAGGACCCGAGAAGCGCTCCAGCCCCCGGGAGAGCGCCTCGAAGAATCCTCGCGAGAAGAAATGACAGTGGGCATCGTTGAGCGTGTTCATCGGACTTGCTCCGTTCTCCCGACCATCTCCGCTAAAACTGAGTCGTGCATGAATTCATCGGCACCAGTGGCTTGTCAGCCTTGGAGTTGTAACTTGGTCGGCCCTTTGCGGGCCGATCAGCGCATTGCTCTTCCTCGACGTAGGGCCTTGAACGTGCACTAGCGTCGGTTGGCTCAAGTCTTCTGATCGCAGGAGTGGTCCTGGATTACGCCGTTGTTCCTCGCTTTCAAGGACGTCCAACCGCTTGCGTCCAGCCTCAGCCGCGGGCTGCGCTCATGGCCGGACGCCGCGGCTGGTAGAGGCAGCAGTCGGGCTTGCACTGGTGAGGACTCAGCCCCAGGGGACCCAGCGCCCGGGGTTGGCCGTCAAGGATGCGCTCCTGCACCAGTTCGCGCACCATGGAGACGAAGGCCGGATGAACTCCCGCCGACGGGGCACGCGCCATCTCGATCCCCAGTTCTTCACAGTGCTCAGCCGCTTCGTGGTCGAGGTCGTAGACGACTTCCAGGTGGTCGGAAACGAAGCCGATGGGCGAGATCACCACTTGACGGACGCCCTGCTCATGCACCTCGTCCAGCGCATCGCAGATGTCGGGTTCCAGCCAAGGCTGCTGAGGGGGGCCGCTGCGGCTCTGGTAGACCAGCCGGTACTGCTCGTGTCCTACAGCTTCGGCCACCAGGCGCGAGGCCTCCCGCAACTGGTCTTCGTAGCGGCAGTTCTCGGCCATGCCGGTGGGAATGCTGTGGGCCGTGAAGAGAATCATGGCCTCGCGTCCCTGTCCGGAGAGTTTCTTCAAAGCCGCGCCGACATAGTCTGCGTTAGCCTCGATGAAGCCGGGATGGTTGAAGAAGACCCGCATCTTGTCGATCACTGGAGCTCTCTCGCCCACTTGGCGCCGGGCCTCTTGAATGTTCTCGCGATACTGCCGGCAGCCCGAGTAGGAACTGTAGGCCGAGGTGAAAAAGGCCAGCGACCGTTCCACTCCGTCTTCTGACATTTGCTGCAGCGTATCGGGCAGCAGAGGATGCCAGTTTCGGTTGCCCCAATAAATGGGCAGGTCGAGTTGGTGTTCTTCGAATTCTTTCTTGAGGGCTTCGATCAAGTCCCGGTTCTGCTCGTTGATGGGACTTACGCCGTCGAACATCTTGTAGTGTTCGGCCACCTCCAGCATGCGTTCGCGGGGGACGTTTTTGCCCCGCAGCACGTTTTCCAGGAAGGGCATCACATCTTCCATCGCTTCCGGTCCGCCGAATGAAACCACCACCAGTGCGTCATAGGAACTTGCCATGCAGTCTGTCTCCTTTGTGCCGCCGTCCGCTTGGCGGACAAACGGGGGCCTATTCTAACAATGATCGCTTTTGCGGGTTGGATCCTGCGCTCTTCAGGCGGCCTGATTGAGGTCGCGTTTCCCCTCCGGCTCAATGCGCTCGATGGTGAAGCCGGTGAAGCCGTAAAAGGCCGAGATGACCGGATTAAGCAGGTTGACGAAGCAGAAGGGCAGATAGGTGAAGGTGGCCACCGAAAGCGTCGCCGACATAAAGGCGCCGCAGGTATTCCAGGGGATGAGCGGAGACGTCAGGGTGCCGGCGTCCTCCATGCAGCGCGACAAGTTCTTGGGGTGGAGTCCGCGGCGCTCGAACTCGGCCCGGAACATGCGTCCCGGCAGCACGATGGCGATGTACTGGTCGGAGGCGATGATGTTCGATCCGATGCTGGTGGCCAGCGTGGCGGTGATCAGCGTCCCGGTGCTGTGGGCGAATCCCAGGATGGCCTGGGAGAGCCGCTGCAGCATTCCCGTCACTTCCATGACCCCGCCGAAGACCATGGCGGACAGAATCAGCCAGACGGTGTTGAGCATGGAATACATGCCTCCCCGGTTGAGAAGGGCGTCCAAGTCTTCGTTTCCGCTGGCGATCAGGGGCGTGGCGGAGAGATCGCCGTGAAGGGCCGTCCAAAAGCCCTTGACCAGCGCCCAGGCTGGATGAAGCTGCCCTTCGGGATCGGCGAAGCGCAAGACCAAGTCGGTCTGAAAAATAATGGCGAAGAGTCCGCCCACCAGGGCTCCGATCAGCAAAGCCGGGAAGGCGGGAACCTTGCGCAGCACCAGCAGCAGCACGATGGCGGGCGGGATGAGCAGATACCAGCCGATAGTGAAGGAGTCCTGCAGCGCAGTCAGGAAGCTGCCCAAATCAGGCGCCTGTCCACTGGTGTGGCTGAAGATGCCGATCACGGTATAGAGAATCAGGGCGATCACCATGCTGGGCACGGTGGTCCAAAGCATGTGGCGGATGTGGGTGAAGAGGTCCGTGCCCACCATCGCCGGGGCCAGATTGGTGGTGTCAGACAAGGGAGACAGCTTATCGCCGAAATAGGCTCCCGAAATGATGGCTCCAGCGGCTAGGGCCAAACTCAGGTCGAGCGCTCCGGCGATGCCGATCAAGGCAATGCCGATGGTGCTGACCGTCGTCCAGGAACTGCCCGTCGCTAAGGAAACCACGGCGCAAATGATGCAGGCCGCCGGCAAAAAGATGGACGGGTGCAGCACCTGCAACCCGTAGTAGATCATGGTAGGGACGATGCCGGCCATGATCCAGGTCCCGATCAGCGAGCCCACCACCAGCAGAATCAGAATGGCTCCCATGGCCAAGCCGATGCTGTGGACCACGCCTTGTTCCATTTCCTTCCAGCCGAAGCCGTTGGACATGCCCACCAAAAAGCCAACGCTCGCCGCCAGCAGGAGGGCGATCTGGTTGGGTCCGTAAGAGGAGTCGCCGCCGAAAAGGTAAACCGAAGCGGCCAGCATGGCGATCAGGAAGACCACCGGAATCAGAGACTGTCCCAAGGAGGGCCGGCGGTCCTCGGCGTCTTCCGCTTCAAGCGGATCGACTGACGGCTCGCGTCCGCCGGAAGGATCGGGGAGACTGGATTTGCTCATTCGAACACCTTAGAAGATCGCCTCTGCCCTGTCGAGTCCTATCTCGCTGGGCCGAAGCTTCACTTTGCGAACCCGCGCCTCAAGCAGGATGCGGAGACTCAACGGATACGGCGGGTCCTCCTCGCGGGGATCCGCCAACTCCCCATCTTCTCATCCCGCTTGCTAAGATGCTGAGCGGAGAAAGGGATGGACAGCCGCATATTGATGGAGACGGCGGGGGGTGCGCTGGGGCTTCTCCTCTATCTCTATCTTTTCTTGACTCTGCTCGGTCACCCCCGCGACCGCTTGCGGCTGGCGCTCCTGTTGCTGACCGCCGCCGTGATGCTCTGGTTCGGCGGCAATGCGGGGGCCCACCTTGTGTCCGCACCGGCGCCTGGACTGCAGCGTCCTCTGCTGCTCAGTGCCTACGCCGGACTGGCTCTGTTGCCGCCTCTCGTGTTGGGGACCCATTGGGTCTACTTTCGCCGCCTGCGTCATCCTTCCCTCTGGCAGCAAAGAGGCTTCCGGATGTCTCTGGGACTTCTCGTGCTTGGAGCCGTGCTGTCGCCCTGGGGTTTGCAGCGTCTGGTCCAAGCTTCGCCCTCTGATCTGCCTTGGCCGGCGTTGCGTGGATTGGTCCTGCCTTACCTGCTTCTTCTTGCCCTTTCCTACCTACATTCGGCCTACCTCCAAGTGCGCATCAGAATGGTGCTTCCGCGCGGTGCCGAACGGCGCTTGTTTGCGCTTCTGCCCCCGCTTTTCCTGCTCCTTCCACTATTCAACCTGCTGGCTTATCCTTGGTCCTGGCCAGTTCAAGGATGGGGATCGTCGGCGCTCCAGGCCTGGCTTCTTTCCCTCTCAAAACTGGGGGCGTTGGCCCCCGGCGGACTCATCGCCTACTTCGTCTTCCGCCACCGCTTCTTGCGCTTACGCAGCATGAGGAGGCCGGCGGCCCTGCTGGTGACGGCAGCCGGCATCGTGCTCTATCTGAGCCTGGAGCGTTTGGTGGCGATTTCGTTGGAGCCTTCTTCGGCCTCCTGGGCCATGCTGGCGCGGGGAGTGCTCTTGGGAGGGATTTTGCTCTCCTTCACGGCCGCCGCGCGCTGGATGGAGCGCCTGCTCAACGCCGCCGTAGCAGACGAAGAGCGTCGGCGCATGGAGGAGAAGCTGGCCGAGAAATCGCACCTCGAAGACCTGGGACGCATGGCGGCGACCGTGGCCCACAACGTCAAGAATCCGCTCAGTTCGATGAAGACGCTGATGCAGCTTTGGCGCGAGTCCGACAATTTGACTGAGGAGCAGCGGGGCGAAGTCGCCATGATGATCGCCGAAGTCGACCGCCTCTCCGAAACCGTCACCAGCCTGCTGCGCTTTTCCCGCCTCAAGAAGGAAGGCGATGATCGAGACCGCTACGAGAGAGTCGATCTGGAGGCGTTGCTGGAGAAAGTGGCCGGCTTGTTCCGCGGCGAGATCGAGTCGCGGCGGCTTCTGCTGAGCCTCGACGTCCAGCCCGCCGGGGGCGAAGTCCGCAGCCGTCCACGCGTCCTGGAGGAGGTGCTGGGCAATCTGCTGGGCAACGCCATGGAGGCCTGCAAGCCCGGGGACGAGATTGCGCTGGAGGGCCGGGTCGAGCACAATCGGTGGTGGATACGGGTGCGCGACAACGGGCGGGGGATACCCTCCTCCATCCGCCCTCAGCTCTTCGAGCCCTTCGTCAGCGACAAGTCCAAGGGCACGGGACTGGGCTTGGCCATCGTCAAGCAGCAAGTGGAACGCCTGGGCGGACGGGTCGAACTGGAGCCGACCCAGCGGGGGGCCTCCTTCAGGCTGATGTTCGGAGACCTCGGATCAAGCCTGACGGGCGGTTTCGGAAAGAACAAGCATGAAGATACTGATCGTCGACGATGAAGAAACCGCCCGCTACGGCATGCGCAAGACCCTGAAGGTGCGGGGCAAGGTTTTTGAGGCCGGAAATCTCACCGCCGCCCGCCGCATCTTCGAGGAAGAACGACCTGAGCTGGTCCTGCTCGACTTGCGCCTGGAGGGCGAGGACGGTTTCGACCTGCTGGACGAACTGATGGCCCGCTCTGACCCTCCGATGGTCATCGTCATTACGGCCCACGGCAACGAGAAGATCGCGGTGGAAGCCATGCAGCGGGGCGCCTTCCACTACGTGGCGAAGCCTTTCGACATCGACGAACTGCGCTTGATCGTGCGCAACGCGGCCCAGCAGATCGAGCTGCGCCAGGAGAACGTCAACCTCAAGGCCGAACTGGCCGCCGCCAGCGGCTACGGAGACTTGATCGGCAGCAGCGAAGCCATGAAGCAGGTCTACCAACTGGTGGAAAAGGTGGCCGAAACCGACGTCACCATCCTGCTCACCGGCGAAAGCGGCTCGGGCAAGGAACTGGTGGCCCGCGAAATCCACCGCCGCAGCCCGCGCTCCGACAAGCGTCTGGTCTGCGTCAATTGCGCCGCCATCCCTGAGAATCTCATCGAGAGCGAACTGTTCGGCCACGAGAAAGGCGCCTTCACCGGTGCCACCCAGAGCCGCACCGGCAAATTCGAGCAGGCCGACGGGGGGACGCTGTTTCTCGACGAAGTGGGCGACATGCCCGCCGAAACCCAGGCTAAGATCCTGCGCGTGCTGGAGGACGGGCGCATCGAGCGCCTGGGCGGAGACCGCAGCATCGAGGTCGACGTGCGTCTGATCAGCGCCACCAACCGCGACCTCAAGCAGATGGTCTCGGAGGGCGACTTCCGGGAAGACCTCTACTACCGTCTGGAAGTCGTCCAGATCGAAGTCCCGCCACTGCGGCTGCGCCGCCAGGACATTCCCGCCCTGGTCCAGTATTTCAGCCAGATCTTTGCGGCCAAGCACGAGCGTCCACAGCCTGAGTTCAGCGACGAGGCCATGGCCCGCTTGAGCGCCTTCCATTTTCCCGGAAACGTTCGCCAACTGCGCAATATCGTGGAACGCCTGGTGGTTCTGGGCAACCAGGAAACCATCCAGGTCGAAGATCTGCCCGACGAGGTGGTTCATTACCTCCCAGGCAGCGGCGTGGACACCTCGGGACAACAACTGGAGCCCTTTTTTCAGCTCGACTTCAAGGAGGCCCGTGAGGAGTTCGAGAAGCGTTACCTGCGCTGGCAGTTGAGGGAGCACGATCACAACATCACCCACACCGCACAAGCCATCGGAATCCACCGCCAGAGCCTTCAACAAAAGATGAAGGATCTCGATCTGCGCAAGGATGACTAAGGCCGCTGGGCGGCCAGCCACTCCACGCACAAGTCAAGATTCAGCGACCAGGGGCGGTCGCCCCTATGCATTCGGCGGTCTGAGGCGGCTCGATACGACTAGGGCCGCTAGGCGGCCAGCCACTTCACGCACACGTCAAGTTTCAGCGACCAGGGGCAGTTGCCCTATGCTCTCGGCGTATGAGGCGGTTCGATACAGCTTGGCGGGCCCCGGCGGCGTATTTTTTCGCTTTTTAGTTGGAAACAGCAGGGGCTTGGTGCATGATGGAGCCAGCGGTGACGACTCTTTCATGGCCCGCTTTAGGAGGATTTCAAAAATGCGATTCTGCACACTGTGCATCATTCTTCTTCTCTTCTTGACCGTCCCTCTGGCGGCCCAAAACGTGGGTGATCAAGCCACTGCTGCCTACAACCCGCAGCGGACGGGTCTGAACCAACACATGGGCGACTTCAACCCTCCCCTGCGCCTGGTGCGCGAAGTGACTTTGGGCGGCGTGGCCAGTGCCGAAAGCTGCGTAGCCTTTGAGGACTTTCTCGTGGTGGGCGAGGCCGAGGTCGACCCCAATCCGGTCCGCTACAGTCTCTTCGATCTGCGGGGAGCGGGCAACACCCTGACCCCTCTGCTGACGACGACTTTTCCGGGTTCGGCTGAGACTCTCGACTTCACGCCCTCCTACGCCAACAATATTCTCTTGCTGGGAGGTCCGGCCACCTCTACGGTCAAGGCCATTCGGGTATCGACGCTGGGCGAAATCTGGCAGGACGAAACCATCGGCAGCTCCCAGGGCCGCCATCCCGTGGTCAGCGGTGATTTGGCTCTCTATGCCGGGAGCCAGAAGATCGTGGCTCGCCAAGCCTCTAGCGGCATCACTCTGTGGGAATCGGAGACCACCGTGGCCCAGGCTCCGCTGGTTGCCCAGGGCGACCGCGCCTATTTGTTGCAAAGTGACGGAGCTTTGACGGCCCTGCGTCTGGACGACGGAAGTCCCCTGTGGTCATTGGCCTTCATCGGGTCAGACGGTTCCTGGCTGACGGCCAGCGAGAAGTACGTCTTTGTGACCAATCCTTCGGGAGGAGCCTATGGCGCCATCCGGGTCTCCGACCAGACACTGGCCTGGGTCGAAACAGGAGATTTCACGCTGTCGGCCCAAGGGGTAGCTTTGGCCTACGACCGCCTCTTCGTCTTTCTCGACGACAACGGTCAAGGCGACGCCGAGATCCGCATCCACGACCCCGACAGCGGGGACTTGTTGGAGACGATTGCCGGAGGCGAGGGGCCCCTCCGCTTCCCCTCGTTGGCCAACAACAACTTGATCTATTGGCAGGAAGGCCGCCTGCTCATCCGCGACGCCTTCAGCGGAGTTCTGCTCGACAGCCGTCCCGCACCCGACTTGCGGGCCGTGCTGGCCGACGATGGGCAGCTTCTGCTGCTCTTCGCTCAGTCCCTTCAGATCTGGGAACCTTCGGGTGAGATCTACTTTGCCCAAGTCGCCGACGGCGAAGGCCAGTCGACCTTGCTGACGCTGGTCAATCTGAGCGCTCAGGAGGCTTCGGGACAAGTCGACTTCGTCGGGGCTGGCGGTGAGCCCTTGAACCTGCCCGTGCAAAACGTCATCGGTACGGTTTCCAGCGTCGACTTCACCATCCCTGGCCGTTCTTCACTGCGGGTGCAGACAGCCGATGGAGACACTTTGCGCAGCGGTTGGGCCCGGGTCAGCGCCGACCGTCCCCTGCGGGGCAGTTCCCTCTTTCAGTTTTCCGAGGCGGGAGCCGTGCTTTTCGAGGCTGGTGTGGGACAGAGCGCCCCCGTGGGCGAAGCCTTGGTTTTCGTCCAGCGAGACATGGCCATCTCGCCCGTCGACGGCGTGACTCCGGTGGTTTTCAGCACTGCCGTAGCCGTCGCCAATCCTTCCGAGGATTCGGTGCAGGTGATTCTGACCCTTCTCGATGCGGACGGCGTTGAAGCGGGATTCGGCTCCTTCATGCTGGACGGGGGGCAGCGGCTGGCCCGCTTTATTGAGGAGCTGTTTCCCGACGATGTGGGCGAGACTTTCGAGGGATCACTGCGCATCCGCGCCGACTTGCCCATCGTCGTCACTTCCCTGCGCACCTCGCAGGGATTCCAGCTTTCCAGCCTGCCGGCCGGGCAGGTGCGCTGAGAGCAGGTTGTCGCGGCTCGGACATCCGGCCCGCGATTCCCTTAATCCTCCGCCGGCTTTTGTGTAGAATTGAGGGAAGTCCGGGCGGCAAATGCCGGCGGAGGGAAGATGGCGCATGAGTCAGAGCGGATCGAATCCGGCCACAGTAATCAAGCCGAAGACTCGGCGTAAGATTACCAAGCCCCGCATGTTCAGGGTCCTGCTCCACAACGACGACTACACCAGCATGGACTTCGTGGTCGAAATCCTCCGCAGCGTTTTTCGCAAGAGCGAGCCCGAGGCCGTCCAAATCATGCTCAACGTCCATTACAGGGGAGTTGGGATGGCGGGCCTTTATCCGCCTCAAGTGGCAGAAACCAAGGTCAAGGCCGTCCACAGCCGGGCCAAGAAAAGCGGCTATCCCTTGAGATGTTCGATGGAGCCCGAATAGACTGGCGAAAGACAGGCGAGACGAATACACATGTTGAGCAAGCCCTTAGAAGCCCTACTGGAGTCGGCCTTTCGCAAGGCTCACGATCAGCGCCATGAGTATTTCTCGGTGGAGCACTTGCTGCTGGCCTTGTTGCAGGACGAGTACGGCGTCGAGGTGCTGGTCAATTGCGGAGTCGATCTCCGCCAACTGCGCAGCGACCTGGAAGACTTCGTGGCCCAAGATCTGGCCCGGGTCGAGGGTGAGGAAGACTACGTGTTGGAGCAGACCGTGGCCTTCGAGAGGGTCATGCACCGGGCCTTCACACACGTCCACTTTTCGGGCAAGAAAGAAGTCGATGCGGGGGACCTGCTGGCCGCCATCCTGGAGGAAGACGAGACCCATGCAGCCTATTTCCTGAGTTCCCAGGAACTGACCCGCCTGGACGTCCTCAACTACATCTCCCACGGCTTGGGCAAGGACGGATCGGAAGAGAGCTTCGACGAGTCTGCCGCTCAGTTGGATGAAGACGAGGAAAGCGAGGCTGAGGAAACCGTCTACGGGCGGGGACGGAGGGCCCAGGATCCCGTCAAGACCTTCACGGTCGACTTGGTGGCCAAAGCCTCCGAAGGCCTCATCGATCCGCTCATCGGACGCCATGGCGAGCTCAAGCGCACCGTCCAGGTGCTGTGCCGTCGGCGCAAGAACAACCCCATCTTCGTAGGCGACCCCGGCGTGGGCAAGACGGCGCTGGTGGAAGGGCTGGCCCGGCGCATCCACGAAGGACGCGTCCCCGATCTGCTCAAGAGCGCCACCATTCTGGCCCTCGATCTCCCGGCCCTGCTGGCGGGCACCAAGTTCCGGGGCGATTTCGAGCAGCGCTTGAAGTCGGTCCTCAAAGGCATCGCCGAACGCGAAAACGTGATTCTCTTCATTGACGAGATTCACACCGTGGTGGGTGCCGGAGCCACCTCCGACGGTTCGATGGACGCTTCCAACATCCTCAAGCCCGTGCTGGCCTCGGGTGAAGTGCGCTGCATCGGCTCGACCACCTACGAGGAATACAAGCGCCACTTCGAGCGCGACCGGGCCCTGCAAAGGCGCTTCCAGAAGATCGATGTCCGCGAACCCAGCGTCAAGGAGACTTTCCTGATCCTCAAAGGACTCAAGTCCTATTACGAGGACTACCATCACATCCAGTACGCCGAGACGGCGCTCAAGGCGGCCAGCGAGCTGTCTCACAAGCACATCAACGACCGCTACTTGCCCGACAAGGCCATCGATGTCATCGACGAAGCGGGCGCCGTCATGCGCCTTCGTCCCAAGGGCAAGCGGCGCAAGATGGTCTTGCCTCACGACATCGAGAAGATCGTGGCCGACATCGCCCAAATCCCCACCCGCAGCGTCAACACCTCCGACAAGCAGCGGCTGGCGGCGCTGGAAGATGAACTGAAAACGGTGGTTTTCGGGCAGGACGAAGCCATTCATTCGGTCTGTTCGGCCATCAAGCGCGCCCGCGCGGGACTGGGAAATCCCGAGCGTCCGGTGGGATGCTTTCTCTTCACCGGTCCCACCGGCGTGGGCAAGACCGAGGTGGCCAAGCAATTGGCCTCAATCCTGGGCGTGCACTTCATGCGCTTTGACATGAGCGAGTACATGGAGCGCCATTCGGTGGCCCGGCTGATCGGAGCACCCCCCGGCTATGTGGGATACGACCAGGGCGGACTGCTGACCGAGGAGGTGCGCAAGCATCCCTACGCCGTCCTGCTGCTGGACGAGATGGAAAAGGCCCATCAAGAGGTCTTCAACATCCTGCTGCAGGTGATGGACCGGGCTGTCCTTACTGACAACAACGGGCGAAAGGCTGACTTCCGCAACGTCATCCTCATCATGACCTCCAATGTGGGGGCCCGCGAAGTGAGTTCGGAACTGATCGGATTCGACTCGCCTTCGGGAGGCGAGTCGGAGCGGCGTTCCAAGTCTAAGAAAGCCATGGAGAAGGCGTTCAGTCCCGAGTTCCGCAACCGGCTTGACCGGGTCGTGCATTTCTCCAGCCTCTCGCCCGCAGTTATCGCCAAAGTAGTCGACAAGTTCATCCGCGAAGTGCAGTTGCAGCTTATCGAGCGCAAGGTCAAGCTCAAGGTGACGCCCGCGGCCCGCTCCTGGCTGGCCGAGAAAGGATACGATCCCAAGTTTGGGGCGCGTCCCCTGCACCGCCTGATTCAGACCGAGGTCAAGGACCGGCTTTCCGACGAATTGCTCTTCGGGAATCTCGCATCGGGGGGAACGGTGAAAGTCCGCGTCAAGGGCGGAGAACTGATCTTCGATATTTGATGCCCGTCTACCAGCTCGGCCCCGAAATCGTCTTTCCTCCCCCTCAGTGGTCGGAGCCCGACGGACTGCTGGCCGTGGGCGGCGATCTTTCGGTGGAACGTCTGCTGACCGCCTATTCGATGGGCATCTTCCCTTGGTATTCGGAGGAGAGCGACATCCTCTGGTGGTCGCCCGATCCCCGCATGGTGCTGCGCCCGGGACGCATGCACATCTCGCGCACACTGGCCAAGGTCATCCGCCAGCAGCGCTTTGAGATCCGCACCGACACCTCCTTCAACAAGGTCATCGGGCACTGCGCCCACAATCCGCGCCCCGGCCGTCAGTCCACTTGGATTCTGGACGACATGCTGCAGGCCTACCAGCGCCTCCACAAGGCCGGATTCGCCCATTGTCTGGAGACTTGGCAGGAGGATCGCCTAGTGGGCGGACTCTACGGAGTCTCGTTGGGGGGCATGTTCTTCGGCGAGTCGATGTTTTCGCTGGTTTCGGACGCCTCCAAAGTCGCGCTGGCGGCCCTCAGCCGGGGGCTGGCCGAATGGGACTTCGACCTCATCGACTGTCAGCTTCCCTCGGCCCACCTCAGACGTCTGGGCTGCCGGGAAATGAAGCGCCGCCGCTTTCTGGAACGCTTGGCCCAAAGCCTCCGAAAGACCACTCGCAAAGGATCCTGGTCTCAAGACGCCTTCAATCTGGACATCTAATTATTCGATGGCAAAGATAGAATCTTTCTATTTTACTTATGGCCTGGATGCTGCTTGAATGAGCAGACGATGTCGAACCGATGGAGGGGGCTCTATCGTCCCGAGTACGAGCATGACGGATGCGGGGTGGGCTTTGTGGCCGACCTGTCCGGGCTGGCCAAGCGCAGCGTGGTCGAGTCCGGGTTAGAAGCCCTGCGCCGCATCGATCATCGGGGAGCCCTGGCCGCCGACGGCATCAGCGGGGACGGTTCGGGCCTGATGACGGCGATTCCTCCCGCCCTGTTCGGGTCGGGGACGGCTGTGGGTGTCGTTTTCGTCGATGAAGACCTTCCGCAGGTGCAGGAAGCGGCTTCCCAACTCGCCGCCGCGCGTGGCTTGGAGGTGGTCGAATGGCGGCCCGTCCCGCTGTGCGTAGAGGCGTTGGGCGAGTTGGCCTCCCGCTCCCAGCCTGCGATTTTTCACCTTATCCTCAAGCCCGGACGGACCCAAGGCGAGCTGGCCCGCGAACTGGATGGCAACCCCTTCCGGGGCGCGCTGGACGAACGCAATCTCTACCTGCTGCGCCGCCGCTTGCAGGCCCTTTCCGGATGTACTGTGCCTTCGCTGTCGGGCCGCGTAATGGTCTACAAGGGGCTCATCAGGGCTCGCGACTTGAGCGCCTTCTACCCCGATCTGCTGCGCTCCGAATTCGTCTCTCATTTCGCCGTCTTTCATCAGCGTTTCAGCACCAACACTTTTCCCTCCTGGCGGTTGGCCCAGCCCTTCCGCATGCTGGCCCATAACGGCGAAATCAACACGCTGCACGGCAACCGTTTCTGGTGGACATGCCGCGAGTCCTTGCTGGGGAACTCGGTGTGGGGCCCTCACCTCGACGACCTGCGGCCCGTGCTGGAGGCCGAGGCCTCCGATTCCATGAGCTTGGACAACGTCTTGGAATTCCTGGTCCTCAGCGGATGGGACCTGCTGGAAGCAGTTTCGGCTCTGGTCCCGCAGGCTGATCAGGCGCATCCCGACATGCCACGGGAGGTACGTGATTTCTATCGTTACCACGCCTGCCTGCAGGAGCCTTGGGACGGTCCTTCGGCGCTGGTTTTCAGCGACGGCATCAAGCTGGGGGCTGCTTTGGACCGCAACGGGTTCCGTCCCCTGCGCTATCAGCGCAGCCACGACGGCTTGGTGCTGGCCGGTTCCGAGGTGGGACTCTTCGATGTCAGCCCCTACGACATCGCCGAGAGCGCGGATTGCCGTCCCGGAGAGATGCTGGCCGTCGACTTTGACGAGGGACGCCTGATCCATCAGTCGGAGATCTTGCGCCAAGCCTCCAGCAAGCGTCCTTGGGGGCTCTATCTTGAGCGCGGTCTGCGCCGATTGTCGGTTGACAGCGAGCCTCTTTGCCCCTCCTCGCGGTTGCCCGCGGACGAGCGCCTGCGGGTGCAGAAGGCTATGGGATACAGCAAGGAGGAATGGGATTTCATCCTCGATCCCATGGTCGAGACGGGCAAAGAACCCATCGGTTCCATGGGCGACGATACGCCACTGGCCGTGCTGTCGGCTCAGCCCCGTCCGCTCTCGCACTATTTTCGACAGCGCTTCGCTCAAGTCACCAATCCCGCCATGGACTCGCTGCGCGAACGCTCGGTGATGTCGCTGCACTCCTATCTGGGCCCCATGCGCGATCCGCTGCGCCGGACGGCCCGCCACTGTGAAAAGATTCGCCTTGAGACGCCCTTCGTTTCTTCTCCGATGCTGAGCCGTCTGAAGTCCGAAACGCCCTTCCACATGTTGGACGCCAGCTTCGGAGAAGAGGAAGGCCTTCGCACAGCCTTGGACCGGCTCCGCCGCCAGGCTGAAGAAGCCTCCCTGCGGGGGGACTGGCTGTTGCTGCTGAGCGACCGCAACATCGATCGCCGCCGCATCGCCGTCCCCTCGCCCTTGGCTTTGGGCGCCGTCCATCATCATCTCCACCGACGCCGACTGCGGGGGCGGGTCAGTCTGGTGTGTGAAGCTGCCGACGTGCGCGATGATCACCACATGGCTGTCCTCGTCGGGTATGGGGCGTCAGCGGTCTGTCCCTGGCTGGTGCTGGAGTCGCTGCAGGAATCGCAAGCCGAGTCCTACCGCTGCGCGTTGGAAAAGGGCCTGCTCAAGATCATGTCCAAAATGGGCATCTGCACCCTTTCCGGTTACCAGGGGGCGCAGGTCTTTGAAATCCTGGGCCTGGGTCCCCAAGTCGTGGAGGAGTGCTTCAGCGGCACGCCTTCGCCCATCGGAGGCATCGGATACGCCGAGATCGAGCGGGAGCTGCGCGTCCGCCATCGTCAGGCATACCAAGACGATCCGGTGCGGCTGCCCTTGGGAGGGCTGCACCGCTTCCGCCGCGGGGAGGAGCATCACGACCTCAATCCCAACTTGGTCAAAAAGGTGCAGGCCGTGGCTCAGGGACGTCCTGGGGCGTATTCCGATTTTCAAGAGTTGCTCAAGTTGCGTCCGCCGGTGTCGCTTCGCGACCTGCTCGACTTCCAAGTGGAAAAAGAGAGGGTTATTCCGCTTGAGGAAGTCGAGCCGGCGGACGCGATCTGCTGCCGTTTTTCCACTGCCGCCATGTCTTTGGGAGCGCTTTCTCCCGAGGCCCACGAGACACTGGCCCTGGCTATGAACCGCCTGGGAGGCCTCAGCAACAGCGGCGAAGGCGGCGAATCACGGCAGCGGTTGCTGTCCCGCGGCACTGAGGACGACCGAAACAGCCGCGTCAAGCAGGTGGCTTCGGGGCGCTTCGGCGTCACCGCCGAGTACCTGGTGTCGGCTGACGAACTGCAGATCAAGATCGCCCAGGGATCGAAGCCGGGTGAAGGCGGACATCTGCCGGGACACAAGGTGAACGATCTCATCGCCGAGTTGCGCCACTGCCGTCCCGGCACCGAGCTGATTTCGCCGCCTCCTCATCACGACATCTACAGCATCGAAGACCTCTCTCAATTGATCGACGACCTCAAGACGGTCCATCCGGGCGCGCGAGTCAGCGTCAAGCTGGTATCGGAGAGCGGCGTGGGCACCATCGCGGCGGGCGTGGTCAAGGCGGGAGCCGACTCGGTCTTCATCAGCGGACACGACGGGGGCACGGGCGCCTCTCCCCGCGGATCGATCAAGTACGCCGGCACGCCCTGGGAACTGGGATTGGCCGAGACTCACCAGACGCTGACCCGCAACGGGCTGCGCTCGCGCAGCCTTCTGACGGTGGACGGCGGGCTCAAGTCGGGACGCGACGTCCTCATGGCGGCCTTGCTGGGTGCCGACCGCTTCGGCTTCGGCAGCGTGGTGCTGGTGGCGGCCGGATGCGTCATGGCCCGTCTCTGCCATGAAAACACCTGTCCCGTGGGCGTGGCCACCCAGCGTCCCGAATTGCGGGAGCGTTTCCTCAAAGATCCTGAGCGGGTGGTGAACTTCATGCGTTCACTGGCCGAGGAAGTCCGCCGGCTGCTGTCGCGCTTGGGTCTGCGCAGCCTCGGGGACGCGGTCGGACGCACCGATTTGCTGCGCGTCCGCAGGATCGCCGACCATCCGCGGGCCGACCGGCTCGATTTGTCTGCGCTATTGCGGCGCGAGGCTGAGCCCGAAGTACGCCGCCTGTCCGAGCCGGAGACCGTGAGTCCGCTCCTATCCGCCGCTGAGCGTGTCCTGCGGGAGCATGCCGTGGCCGACGTCGCCTTGGAGCAGGCCCAGGCCCAGGAACGAGTGCGCCGCCCGGCTGGCTCATCGGCGGGGCGCATGGTGGGGAACGATCAGTATCAGGAGCCTGGAACCGACTCCGATGCGCAGCGAGTCCCGCGCAGTGCCAGCGCTAAACCCAATGCGGGGAGTACTCTCGTCAGCGACCGGGCGCTTCCATCGGTTATGCCGTTGCAGGAGGCGGCTCGCTTCTTCTTTCCTATCGACAATACCCGCCGTTCAGTGGGCGCCGACTTGGCCGGGATGCTGGCTCGCCGCCGTCTTGGCGGTCGGAGATTCGACGGTGCCATCAAGGCCTACTTCCAAGGCGTGGCGGGACTCAGTTTCGGAGCCTTCTGCTGCCAGGGCATGCACCTGACGCTGATCGGATCGGCCAACGACTACGTGGGCAAAGGGATGTCTGGAGGCACCCTGGTCCTGCGTCCGCCCGACGGGATGCTGACTGCCGCGGGAACTCATCCCACCTCCTGCGGCCGCTCCATCGCGGGCAACACCCTGCTCTACGGAGCCACTGGAGGCGAGTTCTACGCCGCCGGAGGAGTGGGACAGCGCTTCGCCGTCCGCAACTCGGGCGCGGCGGCCGTGGCCGAGGGCTGCGGAACCCACGGCTGCGAATACATGACGGGCGGGGTGGTGCTTATCTTGGGACCGGTGGGCCCCAATTTCGCAGCCGGAATGACGGGCGGCAAGGCCTACGTTTACGATCCTCGGCAGCAGCTCGACTGCAACCTCAACGCGGGCAGCGCACAAGCCGAATCAGTCAACGCCGAGGACGACTGCCGCCAACTCCATCGCCTCCTGCGTCGTCACTTGCGACTGACCAACAGCTCCTTGGCCGACCTGCTGCTGCGCCACTGGGACACCCAGGCCTCGCACTTCCGCCTCGTCCGCCCCCGCAGCACTCAAGCCGCCCACGACCACAAAATCCCTCGCCCCCTTGCCGCCGCAGCCGGCCATTAGCCGCCGTCCTGGGCCGCACGGGTCTTCAATGGAGATCGTCCTCGCCCGCTCATTCCTTTACCGTCGAGGTTGAGTCGGGGCTCGCTGAAGGCGAGCCATAGGCTAGCCCAGGGTAGAGCGAGGCCGCAAAGCGGCTGAGCGTCACCCTGGGTACCACGAATCCCCCTGATTGAAACCCCGAAAGGGTGCAATAGCGTTTGTCTCAAGCCGTGCTACTGCGGCTCAGGCAGGTAGCGCTTCAGGGTGCGGGCGTAGGAGGGGCGCAACTTGGTGAGAATCTCGTACTGCTTGCGGGCGCCCGGGTAGTTGCGCATGGCCACGTAGGTCAATCCCAGCCCGTAATGGGCCTCGGCCGAGTTGGGGGCCCACTTGACGGCCTTGCGGTAGGACGACACGGCCTGGCTGAGCATGCGCATCATGTACTGCGAATTGCCCAGGGCCGAATAGGCATCGGCCGTGGCCTTGATGGCGATCGCCCGCTCGAAAGCCTGGATGGCCTCGCTGTGACGCGAAGCATCCGCCAAGGCCAATCCCAAAGTGTAGTGGT
Source organism: Acidobacteriota bacterium (assembly GCA_035471925.1). Taxonomy (GTDB): domain Bacteria; phylum Acidobacteriota; class UBA6911; order RPQK01; family DATIPO01; genus JANQFM01. The sequence goes on along the minus strand of DATIPO010000178.1, from coordinate 2,655 downwards.
GCTCCGCCGTTGAGGGGTCAAGGCGAACGGCTGTCTTGAGGACCTCCACCGCCGCCTGATACTGCTGATAGTTGTAGTGCAGCTTCCCCAGAGCGAAGTAGATGTCGGCGTCCTCGGGATTCAGGTCGGCCGCCTTTTTGAAGGAGTCCACGGCTTCACGATAGCGGCCTAGCTCGGACAGCGAGACGGCCAGCGAGTAATGGGCGTCGGCCAGTCCAGGATCGGCCTCCACGGCTTTGCGGAACAGGTTGACCGCCTGCGAATATTCCCTCTGGGTCATCTTCTCCAAGCCGCGGTTGAAAAGCGCTTTGGCGTCGTCGGGATCGATTCCGGCGGCGCCTTCTTCAGCCTTAGCGGCCTCTCGAGCGCGTCCCATCCGGTCGAGCACGCGACCTAAATTGGTGGATGCCCGGGCGTGGCTGGGTTCGATGCGTTGGGCCTCGGCAAACGACTGCAAGGCTGCGTCGTAGCTCCCCAAATCGTAAAACATCTCGCCCAGAAGATTATGGAAGTCGGCGTTCTCGGGGGCGTCTTCCCGGGCCCGCACGAGTTCCAGCTCGGCTTGCTCGTCGCGTCCAAGCGCATGCAGGGCTCTGGCCAGGTTGTAGTGGGCCGTGAAGCTATCGGGATTCAGCTTCAACACCTCACGATAGACTTCGACCGCTTCTTCAAAGCGCTCGTCCGCCAGGAGTTCTTCGGCCTTGCCCTCGATTTGCGTGGAGTCGACCTGGTAGGCCAATACCGCCTGGCAAAAAGGCCCGCCGACGCCAACCAGCAGCATTGCGAGTAGAATGAAGGTTGGACTTCTCATCTCATCCTTTTTCGATGCAGCTATTGTAAATAAGTTCGACCCTTTGAGGCAAATTCACGAGACTTGCCCTGCATTGAGTCGCTAGCACCCCTGAGTCTCGATCAAAGCAGCGAAAGCTGGGGCTCACGGCCAAGAGCTGTACGCCCTCCTCCGCCAGGGCCGCGGATGGCTGGCAGCTTTGAGAAGCCCTCCTGATTCTTTGAACCCGTCTCAGGCAATACGCAAACTCGCTAGAATGCTGACCTCATGGAACAACAAGCCGCGTTGAAGAAATTGCTGGAACGCAGTGAGGAATTGGAAGCACTGCGCGGAATCATGGATGGCCTGGCCTGGGATCAGGAAGTCATGATGCCCAAAAAGGGAGGTCCTCATCGGGCCCGTCAGATCTCGGCGCTGGCCTCCATGCGACACGAGCGCTTGACCGACCCCGAGTTGGGCGAGTTGCTTCAAGAGCTTTCCCAGTCCGAGGGACTCGACGAGTGGGACGCAGCTTCCGTCCGCGAACTCAAACGCGACTACGACAAGGCCGTTCGGCTGCCGTCGGAGTTGGTGCGGGAACTGGCCCTGACCGGATCGCTGGCCTACGAGGCTTGGGTCGAAGCCCGCGAGGACTCCAACTTCCCGGCCTTCTCGCCTCATCTTGAAAAGATGGTCAACCTTAAGCGCCGCGAGGCCGAGTGCCTGCTCGATGGCGGTGCTCGGAGAGGCGGCTCCTCGGATGGCCGCTCAGAAGAAGGGGCCTATCCAGGGCGGGCTTCGCAAAGCGACGGCCTGACCGGCGGCCATTCGCAGGGTCAGGCTGGCGGCAACGACGCTTCTGCTGCGGAGCCTCAAGAAAGCTCGTCCGCTAAGGGTGCCGCCCTTTATGACGCGCTGCACGACACTTACGAGCCGGGGATGACCAGCGCTCAGTTGGACGAGTTGTTTGCCGTCCTGCGTCCGCGCCTGAGCAATCTGCTGCGCGGCATTCAGGATTCGCCCAACCAGCCTGACCGCCGCTTGCTGGAACGTCCCGTGGCCATCGGGGTGCAAAGGGAATTCGGGCGTTCGGTGCTTAGCGACATGGGATTCGACTGGCAGGCCGGACGCCTCGACATTTCACCCCATCCGTTCTGCGTGGGCATCTCGCCGCTGGACGTCCGCATGACGACCCGCTACTCGGAAAAGGAATTGACCAAGGCCTTCTTCGGAATGATCCACGAGTGCGGCCACGGGCTCTACGAACAGGGCCTGGAAGCCTCCCGTTTCGGACAGCCGGTCATGTCGGCGGTTTCGCTGGGCGTCCACGAATCGCAGTCGCGCTTGTGGGAGAACGTCATCGCCCGCGGCCGGGCCTTCTGGAGCCACTGGCTGCCCAAGCTGGCCGAGAAGTCCCTCAACTTCTCCGATGTGGGACTTGACGACTGGGTCCACGCCGTCAACCTCGTGGAGGCTTCCTTCATCCGGGTCGAGGCCGACGAGGTCACCTACGGCCTCCACATTATTCTGCGCTACGAGATCGAGAAGGCCCTAGTGGCAGGCGACCTGGAAGTTGAAGACCTGGAAGAGGTCTGGAATGACACAATGGATGAGTACTTGGGTATCCGTCCCCGCGATGCTGCCCAGGGCGTCCTCCAAGACACCCATTGGTCGCAGGGGCTGGTCGGCTATTTCCCGACCTACCTGCTGGGCAACGTCTACGCCGCCCAACTCCATGCCCGCGCCCAAGAAGAAATCACCGACCTGGACAGCCAAATCGCCACCGGCCAAATGGGTTCCCTGCTCGACTGGCTGCGCGAGAAGATCCACCGCCAAGGCAGCCTCCACGAACCCGTCCCCCTCATCACCCGCGCCACCGGCTCCAC
>DATIPO010000177.1:0-4797 GCA_035471925.1 Acidobacteriota bacterium | reverse complement strand
CTGATGGCGGCGGTTGGCCTCCCGGCGCTGCCGCCGCCGGGCCTGAAGCCGGCACGGCTCACAGCAGTAGCGCTGGCCCCGGTCACAGGAACGGCAGATGTAGAAAACCCTCAGGCAAGCGCTGAAGCAGCAGCGGCGCTGGCGGAAAACCCTCGGCTGATCGGGCATGATCCGGTCCCCGGCGGGACTGGACCACAGCCAGAGTCATGGCGGGGTACAATACCCGGGTGGCTGATCCGGTCAACCAACCTTGACTGCCACAACCGGACCCCGGCCATTGAGCGGCCGGGGTCCTCTCCGCTAGACCTCAAAATACCTCACAACCTGGGAAAAAGCGCGCTGGACAGCGCACGATGATGAGGAGATGCGACTGACGGGCGCCGATGATGCTGAATGACCTACCTTACCGGCCAAAGGTTCAGAAAAGCGCACTTTCTAACGTTCGCCCACATGGCCTGGCCCGACAAGGAGGATCTGCGTCGCTGGCGGGAGATCATCCGCCAGCAGGCGCGAGAAGAAATCGGGGCGACCGTAGGCGAGCACATTGAGCAGGACAAAGGACCATTAAAACCCTAGACTTCAGACCGAGTGGCGTCAAGGAGCAAGGTTCACCTCTTGCAGCTTGCCGACCACGTCTAGCATGATTTCTTCGTCCAGGGCGTGAGGCGCCAATTGTTGGATCAGCACCCACAGACTCCCAGCCTTGCTGGCCAAGGCCCGAAACAGCCCTAGCTCAGCTTGGCGCTGCGGGTCCATCGTGGAGTTGGTGGAGATGCCCGGCGTAACGCTTGGCCCGATGGTAGTCCGCGTCGACGACCGTCTGAGCGACGAAATGCACGGCGACTGAGGTCCATGAAGAGAGTCCGGTTCAATCCCAGAGGCTAGCATTCAACCACCGAGGCTGGCCCCTTTTCACATCGGCGCAGACGATGAGAGGCAGCATGCCCGTCAAGGATCGATCCCCGCCAACGACTTGGTTGCAGCGACACCGGGCACCGCATCGCGTTGAAAAAGGCATCCCCGTGCAGCAGTGAACGAAGATCGCGGGGTCCGATTTGTAATCGGCAGTGGCGGGTAGTGTGGGCCGGGAGCCTCTTGTACACTATTTGTCCCAGCACTTAGGGGAAGCACGATTCAGCATCCCTATGCGGTATACTTGCTGCCGAGGAGTGACCATGGCGCAGAGTTCAATTCCAGACCCTCCGGGCTTCGGGGATCTCTCGAAGTCTGAGCAGATTGAGTACCTGCAAGGCTTGTGGGATCGACTTTCCGAACGGCCCGAGGATATCCCAGTGCCCGATAGCCACCTGGAGCTCGCCCGCCGGCGCCTCCAGGCACACCGCGAGAATCCCGAGGCAGCCCGGCCAGCGACCGAGGTGATCGACAGGCTTGGGAAGGATCGTCGGTGACGAACTATCGAGTCGTTGCCCAGCCGCTTGTGGACCAGGACGTGGAAGCGGCATTTGAGTGGTACCACTCGGAGAAGCCGGGGCTTGGTTACAAACTCCTTGATCAGTTGCGCGCTTGTTACGACCGCATTCTGCAAGCCTTCAAGTATCAAGTCCTCCGGTTCGGCATTCGTAGGGCGCTGCTCGCACGATTTCCCTATGCGGTCTATTACGCAGTTGAAGAGAATCTCGTCGTCGTGCTGGCAGTGCTGCATGCGAAGCGAGATCCTGCTGAGTGGCAGCGACGAGGTGTATAGAAGGTCATTGCGTCAAGTGTGTGACCACCCCGTTTCGAGGTCCTTCTCAAGTATTCGATTCGAAGGCATCCGTGTGAGACTTTTCGGGATTCTGTGTGAGAAAAATGGTCCAAAATGTGCCTCAGCTTGGAAAATCGGCAAAATTTTGGAATCGAGCAAGTGGTCTTTTTTCAGCGAGTTAGCGGCTAGTGCGGGGTTCGGTGAAGCTCAAGGGGCTCTCTTTTAATCAGAGGGTCGCCTGGTTCGATCCCAGCACGACCCACCAACACTTTCCCTATTGTTTTCAGTGGTTTAGCGTGATTGCTTGGACACCGGAGATCGGCTCTTGGCTGGCCGTGTGAGACTTTTTCGTGCACCCGCTCGAAAATCCCACGGCCTCGCGCTCGGATTGCCCGATGGAGTGCAGGTAGATTTCAGTGGTCGTGCGGTTCTAGTCCCAAAATCCGGTGGAGTCTCCCCAGCGATTGCTAGCTGGGCGGTTTGATGACTTCTGGCAGCCTAATTCCGACATCTCCGTCCGCGGCAGGATCGTCTCATTATCCCCACCGAACGGTTTTGCCATTGAGCCGATCAATGGTGCTGGGATGATGGATTTTTGGCGAACCTCTGTTAACCCAAAAGGCGACGACGCAACGACGCCGGGTGATCTTTTGGCCTCCATTGGCTTTCAATTAGACTGATTTCACGAACCACCAAGCCTCATCCTGCCTGTTGCCTGTTTGTCGCCTGTTGCGAATGTGAATCGATGGTAGTCATTGAAACTGGGGAAAGGGCGAAAGACCCAGGTTTCATAGGTAGTTAGTTAGCGTTTGAGAGCGAACGGAACAGGCGTGTTTTCGTCTCAGAATCCTGGAAGGCGAGCACTCAGGATGTGCGGCCAGCGAAGGTCTGCCCACTCTCATAGGAAGGCCAAATGGACTACTCACTCGATCAGCGATCCGGCCACTTCCTTCGTATGCCGCTCTAACATCAACCGGAACATCCTGCCATGATTCGGATAACGCAGGTGCAGTAGTTCGTGGACGATGACTTCGCGCCGCTTGGCCGGGCACTGCTCCAGCAGGGCCGTGGCAAAGGTCAGCCGACCCGTAGTCGAGCAACTGCCCCATTTGCGCGTCATCTTCCGCACGTGGACCTCGCGCGGCTCGATGCCGATCTCGTCGGCGATCTCCAGGACTTGCTTCTTGAAGCGCTCGGCTGTGATCACCTTTCGGCCTCCTCTAGGGCGCTCGTGATGCGGTCCACCCAGTCCTTGGCGTCCGACACCCCCTTGCCTTCCTTGAGGAGGTCCCTCAGCAGGACTTTGTAAAGTTCCTGTTTGAAGCGCCTCCGGTGTGTGGCGCTGGTCCTCCAGTGGGGATAGTCCTGGAGGATCTCGTTCATTCTTTTTGCTTTGGCCCTTGGCTCCTCAATTCCGGCATTGCGAAGCCAGAAGAGAAAAGGGCCATATTCACCCGCATGACGGCGCGTTTCCCGGTTGGACTCGTGGGCTTCGGCGGCAAGCTGTTTCAGGGCCTCCAAGGCCTGCTGAGTGGTCTTCTGGCGCTGTTTGAACAAATCCGCAATCACTTCGGCCCGCTTGCCGATGTCGATAAGCACCGGGTTGTCTTTGCCTGACTTCTTTGCCGCATCGTGCAGGCTGCGCAGCAGGTTGAACACCTTCACCGTATCGCTGGCCTGGGATTCTTCGATCTTGCGCAACGTGTCGCCGTCGATCTCGTAGATCTCAAGCGTTTCCCGGATCTTGCCCGACTGGGTGTGCTCCCGGACCAGTTGTCCGGTCTTCTTGAGGAGTTCCCGCTCCAGCCGGATGCCGGGCTCGAAGTTTTCTTTCAATATCCGGTACATCGTTCCGAGCGCCCGATAGTCCTCCAGGAAGGGCCGCAGAAATGCGTCGGGCGAGAGCACTTCGTAGGTGGCCGACAGTTGACGGAAGAACTCGAAAAACTCCTCTCTGGGCTCTTCGTCCCGGAAATGCTCCAGCAGTGCATCGACCGCCTTGTCAGCCGCTTTGCCCTCCAGCATCCCAAGGAACTCCTTCGCGCCCCTCTCCATCATTTCCCGAAAGCTGTCCTTCAGCATCTGGATGTCGTCCACCACCCCGGCGATGTCCGCCGAGTCGAAGGCCAGGGCTTTCTCCAGGTGGTCGAAAATTCCCACGAAATCCAGGATGAAGCCGGAGGGCTTCTTGTGGCCGCGATTGTCCTCGTAGGGACGGTTGACGCGGGCGATGGCCTGCAAGAGCACGTGATCGCGCATGGGCTTGTCGAGATACATGCAGTAGAGAATCGGGGCGTCGAAGCCGGTTAGCAGCTTTTCGGTCACGATCAGGATCTTGGGCAATTCGGCGGGTCGGCGGAAAGCTTTGCGGACCCGCTTCTCTTCGTCTTCGGATAACTGATGTTTTGCCAGCAGCTCCTCATCGTTTTGGCCTGGACTGTAGACCACCGTGGAATACTCGTTGGGCAGGTGCTCGTCCAGGGCCTCCTTGTAGAGCGCACAGGCTTCCCGGTCTACCGCCACCAGGAAGGCTTTGTAGCCCATCGGCTCCACATGCTCCCGGTAGTGACGGGCGACATAGCGGGCCACGTCCTGCACCCGTCTTTCGTTTTTGAGCATGTTGCGCAGGTTGACGGCCCGCTCCAAAACGCGGTTGAGGACCTCGATGTCGCTGATCCCCTCGGCCTCTTTCTGGTTGAGGAACTCTTCCTCCAGCATCTCCCGGTCCACCAGCAGATTGCTGGGAGCCAGGGTGTAGTGCAGCCGCACCGTAGTGCCGTCTTCGATGGATTCGGCGATCGAGTACTTGTCCAGATAGCCCTCGGGCGGATCGTCCTTGCCGAAGACAACGAAGGTGCCCTGGCCGTAGGAGGTCTTGTCGATGGGCGTTCCTGTAAAGCCCAGGTAGGTGGCGTTGGGCAGAGCCCCCATCAGGTAGTTGCCCAGCTTGCCGCCTGTGGTGCGGTGGGCTTCGTCCACCAGCACGAAGATGTTCTCGCGGGGGTTGATGTCGGCAGGCATCAGGTCGAACTTGTGGATCATGCTCACGATCAGCCCCCGCCGGTCGCGTTTAAGAAGCTGCCGCAGGTGGC
>DATIPO010000176.1:0-5085 GCA_035471925.1 Acidobacteriota bacterium | reverse complement strand
ACCCGGGGAGAGGAAAGTCCGAACACCACAGGGCAGCGTGCTTCCTAACGGGAAGGAGGGGCGACCCTACGGAAAGTGCCACAGAAAACAAACCGCCCCGGCTTCGGCCGGGGTAAGGGTGAAACGGCGAGGTAAGAGCTCACCGCTTCGATGGCGACATCGAAGGCACGGCAAACCCCACGCGGTGCAAGGCCAAATAGGCTCCCCGCCTGAGACGGCCCGTCTCTGCGTCCCTTGCGGGACGCCGAGGGAGCGGGTAGGCTGCTTGAGGATGCGGGCAACCGCATTCCTAGAGGAATGATCACCGCCTGCTTCGGCGGGACACAAAATTCGGCTTACAGCTCGACTTGCCCTTATTTTTCAATTTCCAATGCCCAAGGGTCCAACTCCCAAAGGGCGGAGATTTCCGGCGGCAGAATGTGCCGAAGTTGCACTAGCATGCCCTGAGCAGCGAAAATCAACATCATGAACCGCCGCCGTTTCAGCCGTCTAGCCATGACTTTGCCCATCGCCGCCGCCTCAGCCTCCCATAGCTCCGGGTCGTCCGCCCCCGCACCCAAGGACGAGACCGAACAAAACACCTACGCGGGAGGAATCACCGACATCCCAGGCTTCCGGGTCGGACACTACACCGAATCGCGGCGCTCCACCGGCTGCACGGTGGTTCTCTGCGAGGAAGGTGCCGTGGGGGGCGTCTCGGTGCGCGGAGCGGCCCCCGGCACCCGCGAAACCGATCTCCTCGACCCCGCCAACTCGGTGCAGGCGGTCCACGGAGTCATCCTCTCGGGGGGCAGCGCCTACGGACTCGACACGGCCTCAGGCGTCATGCAGTACCTGGAGGAGAAGGGAATCGGCTACCCCGTGGGGGACGCCATCGTCCCCATCGTCCCGGCCGCCATCATCTTCGACCTGCACGGACGCAACACCGACATCCGTCCCGGCAAAGCCGAGGGCTATCAGGCCTGCAAGAACGCCACCGGCGGACACATCCAAGAAGGCAGCCTGGGAGTCGGTGCGGGTGCCAGCGTGGGCAAGATGCTGGGTGTCGACCGAGCCATGAAGGGCGGACTGGGCAGCTATTCCATTAGCGTTGGCGACCTGACCGTGGCTGCCCTGGCTGTGGCCAACGCTGTGGGAGACATCATCGACCCGTCCACCGGTGCGATCATCGCAGGCGCCCGTCAGGACCGCCGCTCCGCCGACTTCGCCGACATCGCCAAACACCTGCGCGAAAACAAGATCCCCGGCGCCGAGCAGTCCGAAGAGGAGGAATCCTCCAACGAAGGCAACTCGTCCTCGGGCAACAGCAACCCCTCGTCCAGCGCAGAGGATTCATCCGCCACTCAAGCCGGGTCCTCAGGTGATCAAGCTGTTTCGAGATCGGGACAGCAGGCCAGCGACGCCTCCGGTGCCAACAGCAGTTCCACCGCTAGCAAGCCCACCGGAAACCAAACGCTAGAGGATGCCCCTGGTCAAAACACCACCCTGGCTATCGTTGCCACCAACGCCGCCCTGACCAAGTCTCAAGCCGCCAAGATCGCCGACATGGCCCACGACGGACTGGCCCGCGCGGTCCGTCCGGCCCACACCCCGGCTGACGGAGATACCATCTTCGCCCTCTCCACGGGCGCCTTGGCCGACTTCAACCTTTCCCAGGTTGGACACCTGGCCGCCGAAGCCGTCTCCCATGCCATCATCCGCGCCGTCAAAACCGCCGAACCGGCCCGCGGTTTCCCGGCCTACGAAACCCTGATCCAAATCCGCAGGCGTCAGCAGGGCTAAGGTCCTGCTTTTTTTGGGCACGTGCTTGACAGGTGGGTTTTGCCTGCTTATACTGTCTATAGTGTGTATATACAGTAGATGGCCCGGAGAAATGCCATGCTTCTCAATCTGACGGAATTGTCCAATCAGCCCATCCATCTCCAGATTGCTCGGCAGGTTCTGGAACGCATCGTCCGCGGAGATCTGGTGCCGGGTGAGGTTCTGCCCTCGGCAGGGACGCTTGCGAAAAGCCACCGCTTGAGCACCGGAACGGTTGGGCGTGCTTTCCGCGAGTTGGAAGGTCTGGGCGTGATCGACTCGGCTTCACAAGAGGGCGGGACCGTCTACAAGATCGCGCCTCCAATGCCGGCCGAAAGAATCGCGGATCTCTTCCGCAGTTGGGTGCCGGTGTCCTCAACAGGCATTGACCGCCTAGAGCGGTTCGAGGACGGGCGCTACCGGCGGTTGGAGGGCGAACTGAAGAAGGCTGGGCAGATACAAAGGGCCCTGCTTCCCCGCAGGCTGCCCTTCCATTCCGAACTTCAGTTGGCGGGATTCTGCCATCCGTCGCTGATCGTGGGAGGAGATTTTTTCGACGTCCTGCCGCTTGGATCGAACCGCTTGGCGTTGGTGGTCGCCGACGCCTGCGGCAAGGGAATTCCGGCGGCTTTGCTGGTGGCGCAGATTCAGGCCATCTTGAAGATTGAGGCCCTTCGCGGATCTTCCATAGGCGAGATGATGGAGCTTCTCAACCGATATCTCCACGAGTTCTCGTCGTCGGAGAACTTTGTCACGCTCTTCTACGCTCAGTTCGATCTGGCCGGCGGTCGGCTTCGTTATGTCAATGCCGGACACAATCCCGCTGTGGTTTGCAGAGCCGAGGGAGGCGCGGAGCTTCTGGGGGCCACAGGATTTCCGCTGGGCATGTTCGCTCGTGCCGGCCATACGGTCGAGAGCATCGTGATGGACGAGGGCGACAGCCTGATGGTCTATTCCGATGGCCTGACCGAGGCCCGCAATCCTCAGGGCGAGGAGTTTGGACTCAAACGGCTGCGTCAGGCGCTGGCCGATAACCGGGCCAAGCCTGCAGGCGAGGTTGTGGAGTCGATCGGGGCCAGACTGGAGTCCTTTCATCAGGCGGGCTGGTGGCAGGACGACCGCACGCTGCTGGTCATGAAACGCCCGCGGCTGGACGGCTGCGTCGAGGCCCGCGACAACCTTTCTCGGCGCCAGGCTCCGGCGCTGCCAACCAAGTCTTTGTCTCAGGGCGACCTCCTGAAATCGGCTTAGAAAGGTGCCCATGCTGCTCAACATCACCGACCTCTCCCAGGAGCCGCTTCAGAGTCAGATCGCCCGGCTCGTACGGGCCAAGATCCTGAACGGAGATCTGGAGGCCGCCGACAGTTTGCCTTCGATCCGTGAGTTGGCCCGCCGTAATCAGGTCAGCGTGATCACGGTGCAAAGGGCCTACGAGAGCTTGGTGCGAGAAGGACTGATTCACGCCCGCAGGGGCAAAGGATTCTTCGTCGCCGACTTGAAGTCCGAGTCGAAGCGGCGCATGTCGCTGAGCCGCCTCAAAGACGAATTGGCTCCCGCCGTCAAAGTCGCCCGCCACGAGGGTCTGACGGACGAGGAGATCGAAAAGGCCCTGCGCGAGGTCTTGGAACGGGAGGATTAAATCATGAATACAGATCAAAAGCTTTTCCAGTGCAGGGGCTTGGTCAAGCGCTTCCCCGGCTTTCAGTTGGGCCCTTTGGACCTGGAGCTGGAACCGGGGACGGTCTTGGGCTTCGTCGGCCCCAACGGTTCCGGCAAATCGACGACCATCAACTGTTTAGCCGGACTGCTGCGGCCTGAGGCCGGTGAAGTCCGCATTCTGGGGGGAGTCCCAGGCGCGGGCGACGATGCCTGGAAATCAGACTTGGGCTACGTCGGCGAGGTTCTGAGCTTCTACGAGAACTGGTCGGGGGAGAAGAATCTCGGCTTCTTGTCGCAGTTCTTCCCCAACTGGTCGCGCTCGCTGGAGGCCGACTTGGCTCGTCGTTTCAGGGTCCCCTTGGAACGCAAAGTCAAGCATCTCTCCAAGGGTAACCGCGTGAAGCTGGCCTTGATCGGAGTGCTGGCCCGTTCTCCTCGCCTTCTTTTGCTCGATGAACCCACGGGAGGCCTGGACCCGGTCGTCCGCACCGAGGTGCTCGACACCCTTTACGGACTGCTGGAAAGCGGGGAGCGCTCGATTCTCTACTCGACTCACATCCTGTCCGATATCGCCCGCCTGGTGGACGAACTGGCGTTCCTGGTGGATGGACGGCTCGTCCTGCGGACCAGCAAGGAGGACTTGGTGACCAAGTGGCGCCGCATCTCGTTCAGCGCTGCGGACGAGCCTCCTCAGTTGGCTGCTGCCGTGAGTCACCAGCGGGATGGAAGGGACCATCAAGTCATCAGTTCGGACCACGAATCGACGCTGCGGCAGTTGAGCGAACTGGGCGCGCGCGACGTCCTTGAGACCCGCTTGGGGATCGATGAAATCGCGGTTCACATCCTGAAAGGAGCCGATCATGTGGAAGCTGCTTAATGCCGAACTTCGTTACAACTGGTGGGTGCTCGCGGCCGGATTCGTCCTGATGCCGATCATCGTTCTGGCCGCCGACAGCTCGCTCTTCTTCATGCTGTTCATCGTGGCGTTGCCCCTGAGCCAGAGCATTCTGTCGATTCGCAGCAGCGAGAAGCGGGATCGGCTGCACGTGCTGCTGCCCGTCCCTCTCCATCAAATCGCAGTGGTCAGGGTGGCGGTCGTCCTCGTGCCTATTTTGGCTTGGGGAGTCGTCTTCCTGTTGGCCCGCCTGGCCGCCGGTCCGGCCGGACTGGCTGAACTGCGCTCATTCATCATCTTGGTTGGGGCCCTGTTGGCCATTTACTCGATCTTCTTTCTTCTCACCGATGTGGTCCTGGTTTCCCTCAGCAGAGCCCGGATGGCGCTTGTGCTGGTGACGTTTCTTTTGGCGGGTTCGGTGTTTCTGAGCATGGGACTGTGGGTCATGCTGTCGCAAGGAGAGCGTCCCTACGTCGACATCGCCTCCTTCATCGACTTCGCCGCCGCCCATAACCCCTTCGCCGGTCTCTGGGGCAATCTGCTCTTCCTGGCTCTGAGCATAGTCTTGGCGGCCCTGAGCGTCCTGACCTTCACCCGCCACCGCACCTTCGCCTCAGCGAGGCTCTGAAGCAGCCCAGGCGCTGGGCAAGCGGTGCAGGTCGTTATTTCCATAGGGCTTGGAGAGCGCTCGGTCGACCCGACCAGCTTCGGGCTCAAGCGCCCCAGGTGCA
>DATIPO010000175.1:0-18194 GCA_035471925.1 Acidobacteriota bacterium | reverse complement strand
GGGGCGGCCGGCCGAAACGGGGTGTGGCAAAGGAAGGGGCTCTCAAAGGTAGGTCTTTGGGTAAACTTTGGCGGTAGCGTTTGCAAAAGATGTCCGGTTGGACATTGGGGACACCCGTTTTGCGCGGGTGTTTGCTGTCGTTACACCCCGTTTCGGTTGGTCGCCTCGCGCCGGTGCGCGACGTTCAGGAGCGCAAGCCGCCGAGACCCGCGAAACCGCAGGCTGCAAGAACCTTCCAGGCCGGTTGCGGCGTCTCATGCGCCTCGACTCCTTTTTTGCCTCCGCTTGTGGGGCCGCTTAGAGGCCCTCGGGAGGAATGATCAGCAGTGGGAAGGTCTCTTCCCTCAAGACTTGGTGTGCGGTCGTTCCCGCACCCACGTAATCGCCTTGGTTGTTGCCTCGGCGGCCCATGATGACCAAGTCGCTCTTCAGTTGGGCGGCTGTTTCCACAATGGTCCGCCCGGGTTTTTTGCTCTCGACCACAATCTTGCGCGTGCCGGCCGGAGCGTCGTAGATTCTCAGCGCCTCGTCCACTCTGCGGTGGGCTTCTTGAAGGTCGATTTCACCCGCCTCCACGTGAAGAACGGCCAAGCCGGCTTCGTAGGCCTTGGCCAGTTTGGAGGCGTATTCCAGAGCCAGCCTCGAGTTGTGGGAGAAATCAAAGGGACAGAGGATGGGCTCCCAGTTGGCCGTAACGGCGCCTTCCGGCACCACCAGCACGGGACAGGGGAGCTCTCCCACCAGGATTTCGGTCACCGAGCCTACGAAGAACTTCTCGAAAGCCGTTCGGCTGCTCTTGGAAACCACCACCAAGTCAGCCTTCTCGGTTCGGGCCAGTCCGGCCAATGCCTTGGCGGGCGAACCGGAAACCAGAACCGACTCCACCTCGACTCCCTGCAAATAAGCACTCTTCATGAACTGCTCAAGGCGGGTCCGATGCTCTTCTTCCCATTTCTGCTTCTTGTCAGGCGGTTGGGTGTAGATGGAAGAAGGAGGTTTAAGGGCATGGGCCCCGATAATTTGAGCTTGTGTGCGGCGGGCTAAAGCGCCCGTGTATTTGAGCGTTTTCCGGGAGGCTCCCGAGAAATCCGTGGCGAAGATGATCGTCTCTATCATTTCAGCATTCACTCCAGTATGGGCGTCGTCTTTTGCCAGGGGTCGATACCAAAGCCCGACATTGTAGCGCGTTCCTGTGCGATGCGTATTGGGTTCCAACATGGTAGTGTTCGCCGAAATGAAACCTGAGGCTTGAAGCCCCAGGCGCAGTAGTGGAAGGCAAGCCCAGTACCAATACCCAAGCGTCCGCCAACAAAATCTTCTAAGTCTAGATGTCTTAGGGGTTTGCGCCGATCAGACGAGAGCGGCCCGGTGTCCTTCCCAGACGCGTGTTGGGGGAATGTCCTCAACCGAACTGCGGCCCTTAGCCCACTATCAGGACCTCGGTTCCGGGGACATTTTCCACCTGTTGGACTAGTTTTTGTTCAAGCCATACTTCTTCATTTTGTAGCGCAGGGTATCGCGGGTAATGGAGAGGAGCCGTGAAGCCTGCGACTGATTGCCGTGGACTTTTTCCAGAGCTTTGGCGATCAGCTCCTTTTCGACATCGTAGAGATTGATGCCCGAGGAGGGGATGCTGAAGTTGAAGCCCTCGCTGCCGATGGCGGGCTGTTTGGCGCCGTTGGAAACGTTGAGGGGAATCAGGTCGACGTCGATTTGATCGCCGTCCTGAAGGATCATGGCCCGCTCGATGGCGTTCTTCAGTTCCCGCACGTTCCCCGGCCAATCGTATTCACTGAGCATCCGGCGGGCCTTGGAAGTGACTCCCTTGACGCCTTTCTTGAAGTTGTCGTTGTAGAGGTCGATGAAGTGGCGTACCAGCAGGTCGAGATCATCCTTGCGCTCTCTCAGAGGCGGCAGCAGGATGGGGATGACTGAGAGTCGGTAGAAGAGGTCTTCGCGGAATTTCTCTTTGCGTACCAGTTCGTTGAGATTCTTGTTGCTGGCGCACACCACGCGCAGGTCGACGCGGATGTCTTTGACCCCTCCCACCCGGCGGAAGGTGTAGTCTTCCAGCACCCGCAGCAGCTTGGCTTGCAGGTTGAGGGGCATTTCGCTGATCTCGTCGAAGAAGATGGTGCCGCCGTCGGTCATTTCCAGCAGTCCCTTCTTCATGGTCTTGGCGTCGGTGAAGGCTCCCCGTTCGTGTCCGAAGAGTTCATTCTCAAGAAGTTGTTCGGGGATGGCGGCGCAGTTGAGCACCGTGAAGGGCCGCCGGTGTCTCCGGCTTTCGAAGTGAAGCGCTTTGGCCACCAGGTCTTTGCCCGTCCCGCTTTCACCTTGCACGAGCAGGGTGTTGGCTTCGCTGGCGGCCACCTTGGCCACCAGTCCTTTGACCTTCCTCATGGGCTCGGACTCGCCGATAATGCGGTCTAGCGAGTAAGTCTGGCGCTGCTCCTCTTTGTTCCGTTCGACCTCGCTGCGCAGGGTCGTGGCTTCCAAGGCGTTGTGGATGGAATGGAGGAGGCGTTCGAAATTGATGGGCTTTTCCAGGAAGTCGAAGGCGCCGATCTGCAGGGCTTTGACGGCGTCGTCGACGGCGCCGTAGGCGGTAATCATGATGACGGCCACCGAGGGAGCCAGACGCTTCATTTCCAGCAGCACCTTGAGGCCGTTGTCGTCGGGCAGCCGCACGTCGAGGGTCACCAGGTCAGGCAGGTGTTCCTGGAAGAGCTGCAGGGCCTCTCCGGCACTTTCCGCCTCTTCGACGTCGAAGCCGGCGGCCTCCAATTTCTGACGAATCGACCAGCGGACGAGTTTTTCGTCATCGACTACAAGTACTGTTTTGGATCCCATTTTCCTCCCTAGTCTACTATGGTAACCCGAATGACCGACGTTACTCATCCGGCGAGTCCGCACGGGGGTTGGCAAGCGGGTCGGTCCTCCTCCTCAGACAGGGGCAGCGTAAGCACGAAGGCAGCTCCATCCGAGAATTCCGCGTCCAGATTCAGGGCGCCTCCCTGTTCCTGAATCAGGCGGCGGCACAAGGCGAGTCCCAGGCCCGTCCCCGTGGGTTTGGTTGTGTAGAAGGGATCGAAGATCTTGTCTTTGATGTCGGCGGGGATGCCCGGTCCGTCGTCTTCAAAGCGCAGCGTCAGGCCGTCGGGGCCGCAGGAAAAGACCAGCTTCAGAGTGCCTTGGCCCTCGACCGCGTCGAGAGAATTGGTGATCAGGTGTTCGAGGACTTTGGTCAGGCACTCTTCATCAGCCATGACCTGCTTGCTGACGCAGCGCGGATCGCCGGCCACCTCGATGCTCAGGCAGCCGTCGCGTTCCCGACTGAGGCGCCGGGCCACCTGGTCGACCATCCCATCCAGGCGCAGCGGACGCAACTGCTGGTACTGGGGTTTGGCAAAGCAGATGAGTTCACGGACTAGCTGGTCGATGCGTCCTACCTCGTCGAGGACCTCACACAGGACCTGATGTTGAGTGGGGTCGCGGCTTTGGTCACGCAGGACTTCGATTACGCCCTGGATTCCGGCCAGCGGGTTTCGGATCTCATGAGCTAGACCAGCCGCCATCTGAGCGATGGCCGCCAGATCATTCACGGGAACCGACGGAGCCGGCTGTCCGGATTTTGATTTTTCGATCATGAGGGCGACCTCCAAATTTGCTTACGAGCGGGAAGCAATGTTCTCTCCACAACAGGCAGAGGTCGCTTTTTGCTGTGATTGGCGGGTTTCAAATGATGAGAAAGAGAGTTTAGCCTGGGCTAAGGCACCCACGCTGCGTGAAATCCCCCGACCAGTGGGGAAGAGAGGGGGGCCGTCCCCGCGGGAGCTTCTCCCCGCGGAGACGGCAATGGATGGAAACGGTCACCTGCGGTAGCGGTAATAGGGCCGGCAGGAGCGGCGGTAGTCACGTTTGTAGTAGGAGCGGCCGCGGCGCAGCTTTAAGCGCAGCCGGTTGGAGAAGCTGCGGATGCGCCGCGGGCGGTAGTTGCGGTACTGTCCCCGCCGGAAGTTGCGGCTGCGATAGCGGGTTCCGCGCCGGTTGTGGCGTCGGTTGCGGAAATGACGGCTGCGTTGGTGCCGGTCGCTGACGTAGTGGACGGCAACGCTCAATCCGTCCGCCGGGGCTGCGGCCAGGGCTCCTGCGAACGGGCCTCCGGCCAGCAGGACCGCGAGGATCCAGATGGGTCGTTTCATGAATTTCCTCCAGGGGTTGGTCTTCTCCTCCACCTCATTCAGACCGCAAAAACGGCCAAAAGGTTCGACCGGTCAGCGGACGCGGACGGGGACGACCAAGTCGTGGCGGCGGTCAAGACAAGTGGCGTCCACATCCTCGCAGACCTAGTGGGCGGACTCGTCGGCCACCTGGTGACCCTGGCAACAACTTGCGTATCATCTATTCATCATTCATACTTCCTGCACCGCCGAACTTCAAGCGGCGGACGGGCGAGCGGGGCCACCCTACCGATGAACGGGGAAGCTCCGCAAGCCGTCTAAGAAGGAGCCACGAATCCAAGGCCGCAGTCTCTTCGGGGCGAAGAGGGGAAAGGCAGACAAGGTGGAGACGGGTATGGCTCGCAAGACTTCCCGAACAGCCTGGATACTCGGGCCGCTGGCGGCATGGCTGTGGCTGACCTTGGGAGCGCTTGGCGCCCAAGCCTCCTTCTTGCAGGAAGACCCCATTGCCACTTGGCTGGACGAAGCCCGTCGCCATGTCGAGGACTTCGAGTATCAGGCGGCCCTTCGGCTCTACGAGAAGGTCCTGGAACGCCAGCCCGACCATTTTCAAGCCCTCTGCGGAGCTGCCTACAGCGGCGGCATGGTGGGCAAGTTCTCCAACGGGGAGGAACAGGAGCGACTCTACCAGCGCTCCTTCGAGCGGGCGCGCCAGGCCCTCGAACTCAAGCCCGAGGATGCCGAGTCCAATTTCGCCATGGCTTGGGCCTTGGGCGGGCAAGCGCTGCTGGCAGGGGCCCGTGAAAAGGTCAAGCTGGCCGACCAGATGCGGATCTACCTTGAAAAGGCCTTGGAGAAGAATCCGCAGGACCATCGGGCCTGGTTCGTCCTGGGAAGCTGGCGCTACCGCATCGCCACCGCCGGATTCCTGGAACGCACGGCGGCCAACTTGTTCTTCGGAGGACTGCCCGAGGAGGGCGACTTGAAGATGGCGGTTGAAGCCTACCGCAAGGCCGTTGAACTGCGTCCGGAGTCGATCCTTTACCGCTACGAGCTGGCCCGGGCTCTGCAAAAGGCGGGTCTTAACGAGGAAGCTAGGGAGCACTACGAAAAGGCCGCCCAACTGGAACCCCGCACGCCTGAGGATCCCACCCTGCTGGCCCGCTGCCGTTACCAGGCCGATCAGTTGCGCTGACCTCGCGCGCGGCGCTTGTCATCATGGCGGCGGCGGCCCCCCGCGACGACAACCCCCTAGAAATGCGGCCTAGAAGGTCATCACCCAGCGGAATCCGAAGTCGTTGCAGCGGAAATAGGGGGCCAGACGGGTCCGTTCGGAGCAGCGGGCCAGCAGTTCCTCGCCGTTCCAACTGGCTCCCCGGGCCACGCGTTGCTCGTCGTCGGCCGAGCCCCTGGGGTTTTCAGCGGGGGACTCGGCGTAGTAGTCGGGATCGTAGCCGTCCAGGCACCACTGGCAGATGTTGAAGACCATGTCGTAGAGGCCGTAGCCGTTGGGACGTCCCTGTTGGACCTTCATGGGTCCTTTCAGAGGACCTTCGGTTTGGGGCAGTCCGCTGCCTTTGGCCTCATTGCCCCAGGGATAGTCGAGTCCCTTGTGGCCGCCTCGGGCCGCTTTCTCCCACTCGGCCTCGGTGGGCAGGCGGATCTTGCTTTTGCGGCGCTCGGAGAGCCATTCGCAGTACTGCTGGGCCTCGTACCAGTTCACGCCCACAACCGGCTGGTCAGGATCATTGAAGTCGGAGTCCTGCCACCACTGGGGCGGATCGACCTTGGATTGCTTGAGGAAGATGCCGTAGTCGCGGTTGGTCACGGGCGTGACCGCCATCTCGAAGGCCGAAACGTAGACTTCGTGGACGGGCTGCTCGTCGAATCCTTTCTCGGAACCCATCCAAAAGTGCCCTTCGGGAACGACGCACCGCCGCAAACTGACTTTGCGCGACCACCACCATCTCATGCGTCCTAGGATAGAGGATGCCCCCGCCATCACGAAAGCCCGCTCGGCTGCGCCTTTAGCCGCTGTTGTCTTCCAGCAGTTGAAGGACCTCCTGCAAGGGAGGGATTCCCCCGCGGGCGCCCACGCGGGTGCAGGACAGGGCTCCCGCCGCACAGGAGAAGCGCAGCTTTCGGCGCAGGCTCCAGCCGCTCTGGAAAAGGCTGTAGACGAAGGCGCCGTGGAAGACATCGCCCGCCCCGGTGGATTCCAGGGGCCGGATGTCGAAGCTGGGCACCTCGACGATGCGGTTTTCCCAGGCCACTGCCACGCCTTGTCGTCCCCGCGTGCAGCCGACCCACCCGGGACAGGCGTCCTTGACGGCCATGAGTCCTTCTCGCCAGTCGTCGGTGGAGGCGAAGCGCTTGACGAAGGCTTCGGTGGGCAGGGCGAAGTCGACCGATTGCAGCAGTTCCCGGTCGCCGGGGCCGGGTCGGTCGATGTCGAGGCAAACCGGCATTCCTGCCGCTTGGGCCCAACGGGCGGCTTCGGCTCGGGCGGGAAGCTCGTTGCCGTCCATGTGCAGGACTTGTCCGCAGGTAATCTGCTGGGGACGCAATTGGCCGGGATGATAGTCGAGGCGCGGGTCGCGCTGCCACAGCACGGTGCGCTCGCCGCTGGGGCGGTCCACCAGGATGACGGCCAGTTGGCTGTCGGCGCCCTCGATGACTTCGACATCCGAGCAATCCATCGGCTCGGAGCGCAGGTCGGCCAGACTGAAGCGTCCCACGTCGTCGTCGCCGACCCGTCCGACGTACTTGGTGCCAAGTCCCCAACGTCCGCACAAGGCCCCCGCCGTGGCGGCCGGACCGCCCCCGAGCTTGAGCAGCTCGTCCAACTTGATCTTGCTGTTGTGGGGAGGATAGACGGGCAGCCGACAGATCCAGTCCACGGCATTCATGCCCAAGGAAACGACCTGGAAGGGCCGCTCAGGAGGAAGGTCGAGTTCAAAAAACACATCGTCCAAGTGCGCCATGGCGGCCTATGGTGCCATGAGAGGCGATGCGGCTGCACACCCAGACAAGAAAAAGGCCCAAGACCGAAGTTGGGGTCCGGTCTTGGGCCTTGAATCCTCTACCTCTCGGATTTAGTTCTCGGGACGCCTTTCCCGGCTGGGCTGGGAAGCATCGGCTTCGCGGTTTTCGAGCTCCTGCTGGAGCGTCATGAAGTGCATCATTCCCGCGCCGATCAAGCCCTGCAAGGCGTTGTTGAAATCGGTGTAGGTCTGGGCCGACAGCATTTGATCGAGTGAGCTGTCAACCGTCATCAGCGCCGCCAGCACCTGATCCTTGTTCTCGCTCAGCCTCTCGGGCTGGAGCGATGCCAGGTTGGAGCGGGCTTCCTCGATGACATCGGGCCATTCCAGAGCCATCTCTTCAGGCACCCACTTGCCCTCAACCTTGACGAAGTTAACGTCTTTGGACTTGTTGTCAGGTCCGGTGATGTTGACCACGGCGAAATCGCCGTTGATGCTGATCAAGGTAGCCTGGATGTTGGACATCGACTGGATGAAGTTGCTTTCCCACGGGTTGTCCGACTGGCGGGTGGCGGCCATGGTCAGGAACTCGCTCATCAGGGCCGAGCCTGTGCCGGCCAAGAAGGCTTCAGGATTGGCGGTACGCAGCCGGTCGATGTCGCCCAAATCGCTCTTCGACAGGGTGGACAGGAAAAAGGCGATGCGATCCCACTGCTGCTGTACTTCCTGGATCTTGTCGCCTTGCTGGGCAAACATGGGATTGTCCAGGATGTAGTCCTTTTTCTCGGTCATCACCAGGGAAACCTTGCCCATGACGCCGAAAGTGCGGTTCCAGATGTCCGGATCCATGCGATCGGCGAAGGTGTGGACCAACTCGGTCACGTCGGCCTGATAGCTGGCCGGCATGGCTTGCCAGACGACGATCGGCTGGCCGGCGGCCAGTCCGTCGGCAACCTGCATGACCACTGCGTCAGGCGTCAAAACGGCGGGAGCAGGGGCGGCGGCCTGCAAAAACATGGCGGCCGCCAGGGTCAGAACGCTGAAAGCGGCGATGGTTTTCTTCATCTCTTTGATTCCTCGTTTAGCGATTCAAATAATGGCTCGTAATCCTCAAATGAATTTCTGCGCTTGCACACTTACAGACGGGAGATGTCCCAGATTCTTAACAGTTGCAGGTGACAGCCCGCAATTTTCTCTTTTCATGGTATTTTTGCTCTTCTTGTTTTTATAGGGGGTCAGCATCGCCACCGACAAGCAGCCTCGACAACTGGAAGCAGACGAGGGCAGGGAAGCCGCCAACGGGCCGAAACCTGCTTCGGAGTCCTCGCCAGAGGCCCCGGAGGAGTCAGCAAGGCACGATGAGCCGGAGGAGGAACAGGTTGAGGATAGTCTTGTCGCCAGCGGTCCTGACGCTTATCCTTCCGACCAAGTTCAGTTTCTCGACATCGAAGGACGTACCTTCATCTTGGTGGGGACGGCGCATGTCTCGCGCGAGTCGGCCGACTTGGTCCGACGCGTGATCGAGCACGAGAGTCCGGACGCCGTCTGCGTGGAACTCGATCCCCAGCGCTACAAGGCCCTGACCCAGGAGCGCCGCTGGGAATCCCTGGACCTGCGCGAGATCATCCGCAACAAGCAACTCAGCGCGCTGATCGTCAACCTGATGCTGTTCTCCTATCAGAAGCGGCTGGGGATGAAGCTGGGAGTGATGCCGGGAACCGAGTTGCTTGAGGCCGTCAAAGTAGCTGAAGGCAACGACATTCCCGTCCACCTCTGTGACCGCGACGTCAAGGTCACCCTGCGCCGGGCCTGGCGCTGCACGCCGGTGCACAAGAAGTTCATGCTGCTGGCGTCCATCATGGCCAGCCTTTTCGATGACCGCGACATCTCCGAAGAGCAACTGCAGGAAATCCTCAAAGGCGACGTCATCTCAGAATTGATGAAGGAGTTGGGCGAGGCCATGCCCACACTCAAGACCGTCCTCATCGACGAACGCGACACTTATCTGGCTCAGCGCACCAAGGAGGCTGAAGGCCAGCGCATCGTGTGCGTGGTGGGCGCCGGACACCTCAAGGGCATCCGAAACCGGCTGGAATCGGGACAAACTCACGACCTCAAGCGCATCAACACGATTCCCCCTGCCTCACCGGTGTGGAAGTGGGTTGGCTGGGCCATTCCCGTCCTGATTCTGGGATCGATCGCCTACATCGGATTCACCCAAGGGGCTCAGGAGGCCGGGGACAACGCCCTTTACTGGTTCCTGGCCAACGCCATTCCCAGCGGCATCGGCGCCGCTCTGGCCCTGGGCCATCCGCTGGCCGTGGCCGCTGCTGCTCTCTCGGCCCCTTTCACCAGCCTCACTCCCCTCATCGGAGCCGCCTATGTGACGGCTTTCGTGCAGGCCTTCGCGCGTCCCCCTCGGGTGCACGAGTTCAAGTCGGTGGCCGAGGACATCGTGCGCCCCGCCCGCTGGTGGCGCAGCCGCCTCCTGCGCATTTTCCTGGTCTTCCTTTTCTCAGGCCTGGGCAGCATGCTGGGAAGCTGGGTCGGATTGGTGGAGATCATCGGCAACTTGGGCGGCTGATGAATCCCCGGCGGGTTGCCTCGTTCTGGCGTACGGCAGGGTGCCGCCTGGGGGCGACTTTTCCCCGGCCAGTTGGGTGTGGATTCCTTGACTCCAACCCACAAGCCTGCCGCTTTGCCCTCCCCTGCGAGAGGCTTGCGCGCTAGCGATCGTTGGTGGGAACGATGTCATCCTCGACGGTCTCAACGATCTGGGCCTTCGTGGAACCGGCGGTCAGGTCTGCGAGGCGCCGTTGGAGGTCTGCAAAGCGGGAAACGGGCAGGCACAGGCGAAGAGTCACGTTGTCGGAGAAATCTTCCTGCAAGACCTGGGCTTGGAGGTCAGGGAGAATCTGCTTGAAGGGTTGGTGGACGGGGTAGGGAAGATCGACTTCGACCCGGTGGGTGGCGATTTTTTGAGCCCGGGGGAGGCGCTCCAGAGCTTGGCGGACGCATTCCGAGTAGGCCCTCACCAAGCCTCCCGTCCCCAGCTTGACGCCCCCGTAGTAGCGGGTGACAACGGCGGCGACGTCGCCCAGGCCGCTGCCTTTGAGCACGGCCAGCATGGGACGTCCGGCGGTCCCCGCGGGCTCGCCGTCGTCGTTGCAATGGGCAGTGACGGTCGATCCGTGGCCGATCAGGTAGGCGGGGACGTTGTGAGTGGCGTCGGAGAACTCGCTTCGCACGTCCCCGATGAAGCTCTTGGCCTGGTCCGCGCTGGAGGCCGGCGCCAAAGTGGCGATGAAACGCGAACGGCGCACCTCGATTTCATGGCGGACCTGTCGCGCGGGAACGATCTTCTTCTCTTCCATTCTGCTCTCCAAGACTACCCCATGAGGCCGCCGATGGCTGGCGTCGCAGAGGGCCAGGCGGTCGCCGCAGAGTTGGGCCGGCGGGGAACAGCCGTTAGGATGGGGGCATGAAGGCCGTCGTCATCCGCCGCTACGGGTCACCGGATGTCCTCAGGATCGAAGACGTTCCTCGCCCGCGGTGCGGAGAGGCTCAGATCCTGGTGGAGAACCATGCGTCCTCTGTCAATCCGGTGGACTGGAAGATCCGCAGGGGATACTTGGCGCCCTTCCTGCTGTGGCGCTTCCCCAGGGTGCTGGGATTCGACTTGTGCGGACGGGTGGTTGAGAGCGGCCGCCAAGTCAGCGGGTTCCAGCCCGGTGACCGGGTCTACGCCCGCTCCGACGGCTGGACGGGACGCGCCTACGCCCAGTTCACGGCACTGGCGGCCTCGGCCGTGGCTCCCAAGCCGGAAAGCCTGTCCGTGGAAGAAGCCGCCGCCGTCCCGCTGGCCGCTCTGACGGCCTTGCAGGCTTTACGTGATTTGGGCGGACTCCAGGCCGGGCAGAAGGTGCTTGTGGTGGGCGCTTCGGGGGGAGTCGGACATTTCGCCGTCCAAATCGCCAAGGCGCTCAAGGCCAGGGTCACCGGAGTCTGCGGGACCCGCAATCTGGAGCTGGTCAGAGACCTTGGCGCCGACGACGTCATCGACTACACCCAGCGCGATCCGTTCCAGGACGCCCGCCGCTATCACATCGTCTTCGACGCTGTCGACGCTCATTCCTACTCCAAGTCGCGCTCCTGCCTGGAGTCCGGCGGACGCTACATCACAACCTTGCCCTCGGCCGGCAATTTGTGGTGGGCCCTGTGGACGGCCCTGCGTCCCGGCAAGAAGTGCGCCATCATCAAAGTCAAGCCGGTGGGAGAGGACTTGCGCTTGCTCAACAGCTTCATCCAATCGGCCCAACTGCGTCCGGTCATCGACAGCACTTTCGAGCTGGAGGACATCGCTCAGGCCCACCAGCGCAGCGAGAGCGGCCATGTCACCGGCAAAGTGGTGATCCGCATCCCCCGGCCCGAGGGGCGCTGAGACCGGGGCATTTCTCGGCCTGCACGCCAAAAAACGATCCCTGCTATCATGTCGCCATCAAACGCGTTCGCCAGTCCGCTTTAGACATTGCAGGGGGCACAATGTGCGAGGATTTCACGAGTCGTCACGTGGTGGTCACCGGAGGCACGGGATCTCTGGGCAAAGCGGTCGTGGGGCGCTTGGTTAAAGGAGGGGCGACTTGTCACGTTCCCTGTTATCGTCCTGAAGAGCTGGAATCCTTTGATTTGCGCGACCATGAACGGGTGTCGGTCAGCCAGGGCATCGATTTCGCTGACGAGTCGGTGGCTCAGAAGTACTACGGTGGCCTCCCCGGGTTATGGGCCTCGATCCATTGCACTGGCGGCTTCTCGATGTCCGAGCTGGCCCAAACCAGCCTGGACGACTTTCAGAGCCAGATGATGCTCAACGCCGTCACCTGCTTTCTCTGCTGCCGCGAGGCCGTTAAGCGCATGCGCGAGGGAGAGGACGGAGGACGCCTGGTCAACGTGGCTGCCCGTCCGGCGCTGGAACCCCGCAGCGGAGCCGGGATGGCCGCCTATACCGCCGCCAAGAGCGTGGTGGCCGCGCTGACCCAGTCGCTGGGCGAAGAACTGGCGTCCGAACGCATCTGGGTCAACGCCGTGGCCCCTTCCATCATGGACACACCGGCCAACCGCCGTTCGATGCCCGAGGCCGACTACAACATGTGGCCCACGGTTAATGACGTAGCCCGCACCATCACCTTCCTGGCCTCTCCCGACAACAAGTCCACCAGAGGTGCCGTGGTTCCTGTCTACGGGCGCTCCTGAATCGGGTAAGATAGGCGCCCATGAAGTACCTCACCTACTCCGGCAACAATCTGCTCAACGCTCATTTGCCAGACAATGGAGAGGTCATCTACCCGCCCCCCGTCATTCCGGGTATCCCCCGCCGCGAGATTCCCGAGCAGGTCCGCCGGGCCTTTGAGCATCCTGAGGGGATGGCTCCCCTCAAGGACTTGGTGGACGGGGACAGCAAGGTCCTGATTGCCTTCGACGACAACTGCCAGCCCTTTCCGCCCATGCGCCGGCCCGATATCCGCCAGTTGTGCATCGAGACGCTGTTGAAGATGCTCTATTCCTACGGAGTCGAGAAGGACAACATCCAGATGCGCTGCGCCATCGCCCTCCATCGCAAGATGAAGCGCCACGAGTTGGAGTACATGCTGGGCAAGGGGATCATGAACGAGTTCTTTCCCGACCAGCTTAAGAACTTCGACGCTGAGGATCCAGACGACATCGTGGAACTGGGCGAGACCGATGAAGGCGAGCCGGTGGAAACCAGCCGCGCGGTGGTGGAATGCGACTTGGTCATCTACGTCGACACTGTCCAGATTCCCCTCAACGGAGGGCACAAGTCGGTGGCAGTGGGATTCGGGACCTATCGCTCCATCGCTGCTCATCACCATCCCAAGATGACCGCCGACTCGCCTCACGTGATGCAGCCCGAGGGCTCACAGATGCATTGCAGCATCCGCCGCATCAGCAAGGTGATTTCGCAGCACGCCAAGATCATGGTCATGGAAGCGGCCATGAACGGAGCGCTTTATCCAGGCCACTTGCGCTATCTGGGCAAGTCGCCCGAGCATTGCAACCTGGTGGAAAAGGGCCTCAAGGCGACCACTCCGCTGTCCATGAAGGTGCTGCCGGAACCTGTCCGCAGGGGGATCTTCTCCAGCATGAAGTCGGTCTATTCGCCGCTGGAGATCAATGCCGGGGCCATCGACGACGTCCACCGCAAGACGCTGGCGGCGCTGCGTCCGCAGTTGGCGGTTCCCAATCAGAGACAGTTCGATACGCTGGTTTTCGGGTTGCCTGATCTGAGTCCTTACTCGGTAGGCGCCCGCATCAATCCGGTGCTGGTGGTTTCCGACGTGCTGGGATATGTCTTCAACTGGTTCTACGGAGAGCCCTTCATCAAGAGGGGCGGAGCGGTGATCATCCTTAATCCTTGCTTCGAGGTCTTTCACCCTGATTATCACTACGCCTACAAGCGGTTCTACGAAGAGGTGCTGACCGACACCACCGAACCCTTCGAAATGCAGCGCAAGTACCAGGAAAAATACGCTCACGACCCTGATTTCATCGACGCCTACCGCAACCGCTGGGCCCATCACGGAT
The DNA here is from genome assembly GCA_035471925.1 of Acidobacteriota bacterium. Lineage (GTDB taxonomy): Bacteria > Acidobacteriota > UBA6911 > RPQK01 > DATIPO01 > JANQFM01. Next base: position 4,426 of record DATIPO010000175.1, on the reverse strand, counting down.
TTCATCCTTTCACGGTGTGGTACTGGGCCACCTATCCTCTCAAGTATTTGTCCAAGGTGATCCTGGTCGGTCCGCCCGACAACACGGCGGCCAAGAAGCTGGGCGTGGGCTGGGCTCCCGACCTGCCATCGGCGCTGGCCGAAGCCGAAAGCGCCACCGGAGGCGATGAAGTCGTCGGCCTCACCATCCCGCCCTTCCTCTATCTGGATTCCAACGGACATCCCTAGGCTGCGCAACTCCCAACCTCCAAGTGCCCAACTCACAAAGGCGGGATACACTTGGGCGATGAACTGGCTGAAACGGTTGTTGGGCTGGGAGAGCGAGGCTGCTGAAGAGAGCGGCGCCGAGCCAATCGAGGAGGCCGATGAGTGGGGAGACGAGGACTTCCCGAAAGTCATCGAGATGCCCGTGGAGGACTTCCTCGACCTTCACCACTTTCCGCCCAAGGAGATTCCCGACGTCGTCGATGCCTACTTACAGGAGGCGGTGGGGAAGGGCTTCACCGAAGTCCGGCTCATCCACGGCCGCGGCAAGGGCGTCCAACGCCGCCGCGTGCAGTCGCTCCTCTCCCGCCACCCGCGGGTGTTATCCTTCCGCGACGCCCCCGTGGAACGCGGCGGCTGGGGCGCCACCATCGCCCTCCTGAAAAAGCCCTCCTCCAGGGCCAAGCGCGTTGTAGTCGATGCCCAAGTGCTTGAGGGCGACGACCTGTCCAAGGTCATCGAGCCGCTCCATTGGTCCGTCGACATCTACAATGGTCCCGAAGCGTACGAACGGTCACTTGCCGTGTTTAGTGCGGGTCAGCGCGGCCTCTTCGCGATCGATGCGTACCGAATGGAGGTCAACAACGGCGGCCACTCCCAGTTCTACTTCAACTCAACCGGAATCGTGTGGAAAGATGCCCTGGACGGCTTCCGCGCGGCCGGTTTGGACGCCTTCGCTGACGTGCTTCTGCGGTCGGTCCGGCGCTTCGGCGGCGATCCTCCTCTTGATCGCGAACGAAGGCAGGGCGCATTCGAAGGCTTGAAGCCATTATTCAAAGATCTCGACGAACTCTTCTACAAGCTTGAATCCCAAGTGGACCTCGACCAAGAGCTCCTCGCCTTCGCCAGAGGGAACCCAGAGCAATTCTACTTCGACGAGGTCGTCCGCTTGCCAAGGTAGGCCATCCATCCCCGCCGCTCTACTCGCAGAAGATGCGGACGCTCTCGCCGTCCCCGGCGTCGACGTCGATCTGGAGCGCAGCGAGCTCTTTGATCAGAGCTTCGTCGTCCAGCTCGCCCAAGTGGGAAAGGTCGATGCCGCGCTCGGAAAGGCGGTTGCTGACTCTCCCCGGCATCAGGGTCGACAGCTTGAGACCGGTCCGGATGAGGCCTATGGGCAGCCGGATGTCGACGCCATCTCCATCGGGCGAGTCCACGACGACTCGGAAAAAGCGTGGAATCTTCGGACGTCCTTCGCTCTGCTCGCTGTCGGCTGCCCCCAGCGCCTTGTTATCGAAAGCATCTTCCGGTCTGGCAGGTGAGGCCAGACGATTGAGAATCCGCTCCGCCTCTTCCGGCGTGATCTTGCCGGCCGCCAGCATTTCCAGCACCTTGCGTCGTTCCGCAGACATGGTTGTTCTCCTTTCCGGCTGCCCGTAGGCAACTAACCGGTTTCAAATTGAAGCCCCGTTTCTCAGCTGAGCTCCGCCAGCGCTTCTTCCACCGTCATCCCGCCTTTCTCAAGGCGCTCAAGGACTTGGAGGTTTGAGGCCGGGGCGTCGAAGCTTCGATCAAGCTTGCCCACAATGGCGTTCAAGCGGTTCTTGACCGTCGGATAGCTGATTTCGAACAGTTCCTCCATCCGCTTGATCGAACCGTGGCAGCGTACGAAGGCGGTCACAAAGAGCTGCTCCTCCAGGCTCAGCCGGGCCAGCGTCGGCACTTCGAATTCTCCCTCCATGGCCACGTGGCCCTGGGGACAGACGAGACGCCGAATCTTCATGGGTGCCCGGCATTCGGGGCAAAGAGCTTTCGAGATATCCATCGGGTTCGCTCCTTCTTCGATCTAACCTATCGCACAAAGTCAAAAAAATCAAGCATGAGATTAGAATTTTTAATTTTTGATCTGAGGCTAAGTTGATTATATCAATATTTCCATGGATGATGCGCTCCGGGCCGCGGACGAATTGACGGTTGAGGTAAGATCGACGGACAGCCTCGGGATTCGAAGTCTTGGTTCGGTTGGGCCGTAGGTATCGGGGGGACGACGGGCCGGTGTCGAGGCCAGCGCCTGAAGCCAAGCGCCCGGGTGGAAAACCCATGAGTACTGACTGCAAGCTGTTTCCCGCGAAACTCAAGTTCCCGCCGGCAACGCAAGATGTTGCCCGGCTAGTTGGAGACGAGCACGCGTTACGACTTACTGCGGACGCCGTCGGGTTCGAGCGGCTTGCCAGCCACGCGGCGGTCCGAGTTCTCTGGTGCTTTGGCATCGGCGACGAGCGCTTGGAGATCCTCGCTCAGTGCCAACAGCTAGAGGCGCTGTACCTTGAGGACGTGCGCGTGCCAAGCCTCGAAGCCCTTGGGGCTTTAGGCAGTTTGGATGCACTCGGAGTGGATGGGGCGACGAGGGTCGAATCTCTGGATTGGCTCGCTCATGTGCCTGCGCTGTCTCACTTGCGGCTGCAAGGGCTCCCGCGCGTCCATTCCCTTGAGTCGCTCTCTACTCAGCCCGGACTCAAGGCTCTCGATGTTTCCGGTTCGACCTGGACGCGCATGAAGGTGGATTCGTTCGCCGGCCTTGCTGAGCTAAGCGAGCTGCGGGTCCTCTACTTGACCAACATTCAGTGTCTGGATGGATCGTTGGATGTGCTCGCCGGTTTGCCCTACCTTCAGGAGCTTCACATCGCAGGGTTCTATCCATGGGAGGAATTCGCGCGGCTTTCCGGACTGCGGCCTGACCTCCGATGCGACTGGTTGGAACCCTTCGTGGAACTTAAGCACCAGAGCTGCGATGCTTGTGGCGGCCAGCTCGTCCTGCTGACGGGCAAGCGGCAGCCGACGCTCTGTCGGCAGTGCAAGGCTGACCGAATACAGAGACACGCAGACCGTTTTCTGCGGGTGGCCCATGAGGCCGCCCGACAAGGCGCTGCGGGGGATCCCGCTCGGTGATGGCGCCACCGGCGTTCCGGGCCTTCTTGAGGTGGACTCGGAGCTTCTTAAGACAGTTCACGGCATTGACCGACGCACAAGACGCGTTGGGATCCCAGCGAGCACTTCGTCGTTAGCCAGGGCAGATAGGCATATCCGCAGGTCAGTCTTTTAGCCACGGCCCGCCATAAGGCTGGCCCGCCATGTTAAGCTGTCTGCACGATTCGGAGTCAGCCATGACCGTCAGAGACGCAGACCCGCTGAGGCGACAGGTGAGACTGTTGATCGGTGCCTTAGTGGCGTTTTTCGTGCCGCTGATCGTCTACACGATCTACCTGGACCAGCGCCTTGACGCCTTCGAGGAGACTCTCAGGCACAATCCGCCCGAGGCCCTGGAGGCCGACGACCTGCCACGCTTTGACCTGTATCACCTGGCGGCCAATCCGGTCGAGGGTCAGGTCGTTTACGTACCCGCCTACTCGCACGTCTATCACCAATCCGGCGTTCCACATCTGCTGACGATCACACTCAGCGTCCGCAACACGAGCTTGGACACGGAAATCATCGTCAAGTCGGTCCGCTATTTCAATACGCGCGGCAACGAGGTCAGATCGTATCTCACCAAACCCGTGCGCCTTCCGGCTCTGGGTACGACCGAAGTGGTCGTCGAGCGGGACGATGCCTCTGGCGGCAGCGGAGCGAACTTTCTTGTTGAGTGGTATGCCAATTCGCCTGTCACGGAACCGATCATCGAAGCGGTCATGATCGATACCAAGTCGCGGCAGGGCATTTCTTTCGCCCGCCGCGGCTCGGTCATCAGCGAGGCCGTGCCGGATGCGGCGAGGGAAGAAGACTCGGTCAAGCCGGGAAGTGCGCCGACACAAAGACGACGCTAGAGACAGATGGGCAAGGCATGAGCCCCCAGCGGTTCGGATCGGCAGGCGCTCATGGCACGGTTGAAGCGTGCTCGAGTGGACGGCCTTCGGGGAGAGGAGAAGCACATGCCGATCCGCCGAATCACTGCCGGGCGGCACTGGACGTCTCGGCCATCGCCGGTACACTTACGAAATGCGACCTCTTCGGTATTCCATCAACGTCACGTTGGACGGCTGCTGCGCTCATCGTGTAATTCCTGCGGACGAAGAGTTGCATTCTCACGCGGTCGACAACCTCGAGCAAGCCGATGCCTTGCTCTTTGGCCGGGTGACTTACGAAATGATGGAGGAAGCGTTTCGGTCGCCGACGGAAGGATTGCCTGATTGGATGGAGCCCTTCGCCCGGACGATCGACGCGGC
>DATIPO010000174.1:0-1861 GCA_035471925.1 Acidobacteriota bacterium | reverse complement strand
TCAAAGCCGCCCGTTCGCTGGGAATCGCTTTTGGGGACTAGGTCCGGAAGGAGTCAGGAATCAGGAAGAAGGGACGGCCGGGTGTCCTGAAACGCATGGCAAGCGGCGAAGACGGCTGAGTTTTCGCGAAATTTCGCGAGGCCTTTCGCGTCCTTTCGCGGGCTCCCCAAATGGATTAGACGGAACACGGCAACTATGAAGGAGCAGCACCCCCGTTCAATTGCCCAAGGACTCGAGTCGCAGGGCTATGTCGCGGACGAAGAGCTGGCCACTGTGATCTTTTTGCTGCTGCGGCTGGGACGCCCCCTTCTCATCGAGGGGCACGCCGGAGTGGGCAAGACCGAAGTGGCCAATGCCCTGGCTGGCTGGCTGGGCTGCGAGCTCATCCGTCTGCAGTGCTACGAAGGGCTGGACGTCCACTCGGCGGTCTATGAATGGAACTATCAGAAGCAGCTGCTGGCCATTCAGCTCCAAAAAGGCTCGGACAGCAGCCTGGAAGAAAAGGAGGCCCACGTCTTCGGACGCCAATTCCTGCTCGAAAGGCCCTTGCTGCGTTCCATAACCGCCCAGGACGGCCCGCCCGTGCTGCTCATCGACGAAATCGACCGGGCCGACGAAGAGTTTGAAGCCTTCTTGCTCGAGCTGCTCTCCGCCTTTCAGATCAGCATCCCGGAGTTAGGGACCATCCACGCCCGCCACAAGCCCCATGTCATCCTGACCTCCAACCGCACCCGCGACCTGAGCGATGCCCTCAAGCGGCGCTGCCTCTACTGCTGGATCGAGTACCCGTCGCTTGACAAGGAGTTGGCCATCGTCCGCAAGCGCCTGCCCGGAATCGACCGGCAGTTGGCGGCCCAAGTGGTCAAGGTCGTCCAAGCGCTGCGGCGCAAGAAGCTTTCCCGCTCGCCGGGCGTGGCCGAGACCCTCGATTGGGCCATGGCTTTGACGGCTCTGGGAAAGGAGCAGATCGATTCGCAGAGCCTGCGCCAGACCATCGGCTGCCTGATCAAGTCGCAGCAAGACCTGGATGCCCTGAATGCAGAGGAGTTGAAGGAAGTTCTGACCCTGGCAGATTCTTGAGCAAGAGAGTGCCTGGGAAGGAAAAACGACTTTTTTGAGGCGCAGCCCGGAAGAACCTCAAAAAAGTCGTTTTTCCTTCCCAGGCACTCTCAATCTGGAATGCCGATCAATAGCGGATGTCATTGCGGCCCACCGTCTGTCCGATGTGTCCCACTTTGCGGCCCATGGTGTAGAACTCGCCGCTTCCGGCAGTCATTCCGAAAAAAGGGGTCTTCGACACGTTGAGGCGCTCTGAGGAATCGCAGACGCCCTCAAGGACGCTGGTGGCAGTTACAAGAGCCAGGTAGACGGTGCGAAGAGGCGGCAATTCGACACTTTGCAGCACTCGGCATTCCAGATTGAGAGTGCCTGGGAAGGAAAAACGACTTTTTTGAGGTTCTTCCGGGCTGCGCCTCAAAAAAGTCGTTTTTCCTTCCCAGGCGATCTCTTCCTAATGGCGGCACGCCTCGCAAGGGCAGAGGCGGCGCAGCAACTTGAAGGTGTAGATTCCGCTGGAGTGCTGGTCGCTCCAGTAGATGCGGATGGCGTAGCGGCCCACCAGTTCCAGCGATTGAGGAGCGATGTCTTCGGGAACTGAAGAGGGATCCAACGTGCGGACGCCTGTCAGTTCGTCCACGCACATGGCGCAAGGGCAGTTCTGGCGCAGCATGCGCGCCGGATAGACGGACCGGTGGCCATCGCGCCAGTCGATCCGGATGTCATGCTCTCCCGCCCGTCCGATCTCGCTGGGTACAGGAGTCTCTTCAACGGCCATTTTCAAAGCCACAGAGGCACAGAGAAC